>CANPTH010000133.1 GCA_947576945.1 uncultured Lachnospiraceae bacterium | reverse complement strand
ATATGCATCAACAATTTTATATTCATCTATCTTTTTTTCGGTAAATTTCTTAATCAGACTGCTCGTATCACCATTTATTCTTGGAGAACCATTTAATATCAAAGTTTTCATAACAACTTCATTTCCTATTTTGTAAATAATCAGTTGCAAATCTATCATATCATATTGGGGAATATTCATCATCAAAAAGTTATTATATTTAAAAAAGGCCAAAGGACTATCTCAGCTTCACAATTGTTTCCACATATGCGTGTCCGCTGGTATGTAGAATTTCCGTACCATACGTTCAAACCTGTCATTTCTTCCGACAATGCCATGTTCACGGAAATCCCCGGTAAATCGGAGAACTGTGATGTATGTGCGAATATATTATAACGGAGGATTTTTTAGTGGACAAGTACATTTATGAGGAAACCAGTCGAAAAAGCGACAAAGCCTATCGGTGTATGGGAAAAGCGACGCAAACGCTATCTGAAAAACATAATATTTCAACTCCGCAATACACAAGCAGAATTTTATTGTAAAAGCGAGTGTTCTTCTGTATAATTGAAGTGCTGGTGATGAGCAGATAAAGCATTTTTTAAATGAGGTAATATCCCATGAGCGCAACCCAATACAAACTCTCTAACAAAAATATATACGGTTTCAACACAAATATGTACCAGATGCTTCTGTGGCTTCCTGCCCTGATAGCGCTGTCACTGTCTGTGGAGTTCCTTCTGGGACCCCTTTTTTACAAAATCTATCAGAAGAATGTTACTCTGGAAGAAGGCGCAGCCGGTACCGAAGCCGGAGCGGAAGTTTCCCTTGCACAGTCCATAGCTGATATGGAGAATCTGGATACCTTTACGCTCTACCACTACATACAGCTGCCCAGCGGTGAAAAAGTGATCGCCCATATCAATAAAAAGGCAATCCAGGAGACAGATACGCCCGGCGAATACCGCATGCCCACAGGCGTATGGAAAGAATGGACGCCGCCGGATGAAGTTATGGTATTTGAAGATAATATGACACTGACAGACCATTACATAGACATGTACGGGGATTATGTGCCGGTACTGGAAGAGTCAGATTACGGTAGATTGCTGGGCCGCAGTGCTTCCGCATGGATTTACGTGGTCTTTGTGCTGCTTTACCGTGTGATCGGTGTGCGCAGCCGGCGTTTTGCACCGGCGCTTTTCTGGAAAAGGGATCCCCTCCTTCCCCGCAATGACCTGGAGTGCTGGTGTGCTTCCACCTTCGCCATCTGGGCGCATTCTTTCTCCATGCTGGAGGGCTGGCCTCTGATTACAGGTGTACACGGGAAACGGAAAGCTGTTTCCAACTTCCGAAAAGTAGCCCTGGGAGAACAGTGGGATATTCGAAACAGACAGGATGGGCTTCAGACAGTGCATGAGCTGACGGAACGGCATGCCGGGCAACTGACTACCATGTACGCGGGCTGGGATCTGTGCCGTGCCACCCAGCTGCTGGGTATGATGTATCTGGTGAAAATGATCGACAGGGAGGAACTGGACCAGGAATTCAGCCGGGTCGGCAGGGTCATCCAACAGCAGTTTCACTCCTGGGATGAGATGGCGGAAAGTTACCTGGACGGTTACGAAGCCTGGCGCAGGCAGAGCGGAGATCCGGACGCTGCTCTGCGGACAGAACAGCGCAGAGCCATTTTTATGCAGTTAAAGGCAAATCCCGACGGCCCTTACTCGGTGCCCTGGAGAACGGATCTCACATGGACACAGGGAAAAGGTACGGAGAACCGGGCTGTGGTGAAGAAAGTATTAACACATTATCGAGCGTCACAGACATGATACTTCTCGATTTTCTGCTTTCAGCACACCCACAACAGATTTCGGTAAGGTGGGCCATATCGCTTCTCCATGATATGGCCCGCCTTACCATATCTATCTGCATGCTTCAGGAAAAAGAACCTGCATCGTATCTCTCCAATATCTCCAGAATCCCTGTCTCATAGATATTCCCGCCCAGCACATCCCCGTTGGGATCCACACAGATTGCCCGAATATCTCTGGGGTCTTCCTCATAAGGGCTGATATATTCTCTGCTCATGTCATAATATTCGCTTAAATACCTGCGCGCATTTCCGGTGGGAATAATCACATTCCCCTCAGACTGCGAAATTCCCATGGCTTCGAATTCCTCCAGAATTTCCTGCCGCCTCAGCCTCTATAAACTGTCCGGCACTGTTGTGATCTCCCTCCGAGCAATGTTTACAGCGGCCGGTGCACCCATAAGTTATCACAAATTCTATCCGATTCAGGTTTTTTACATATTGATTCATCAAAATTTCCTCTCTTATTGAACGTCAGCAGCAATCTTCCATATGCGGGCCTGCGCAGAATAAGACAGCAACTACCCTTATAAGAACAGCTGCTGTCTCTCCGTATAGTAAGTAGTCTTGGCGGCAATCTTCTGGATGAGGATTCTGTCGCCTTCGTCAGTATACGTTTTTCTGGAATTATGTACCCTTAAAAAGCTTCTCTCCTCGCCGCTGATAATGTCCGGCGATATCCTTTCAATGTTTGCGATGGCATCTTTCAGCACATCGGATATGGCTGTGTACAGCGCTGTCAATCTGTCCTCCGGAATCTTCCCTGCCGTTGACTTCGGAGAAATATTCGCCTTCCAGAGAATTTCGTCCGCATATGCATTGCCGATTCCCTTTACGATGCTCTGATCGATTAAGAAAGCCTTTATATTCTTGCGCTGATTTCTCCTGACCGCATTCTGCAGATAAGCCAGCGTAAATGTCTCTCCCAATGCATCCGGAGTATTTGTTGCGGCTGGGTTGAAAGTAATCTTACACATTCCCTGGAAATCCGAGATAACCAGCGCCTCGTCGTCCTCAAAGCCAACAGACAGCAATTTATAGGGAATCTCGGATACTTCTCCCGGCGCGC
>CANPTH010000132.1 GCA_947576945.1 uncultured Lachnospiraceae bacterium | reverse complement strand
TTATTTTATCAAAGAGAAATTAGAAATGCCATGTAAAAACCGCCCCTCATTCTGCAAAAACGGGGCGGCTTGTTATGCTTTGCTCTATGATAAGATTTTTTGCCAATAGGATTCTAATATTTTATTATCGGAATTGAAGATTTCGTGTTTACTCCCTTTTACCCGGATAAGCTTTGCGTCTATATTTTTCCTCCTGCATAATTTCTTCACAAATCGTTCCTGTTCCCTTTTGGAAACATATGTTTCGTATTCTGCCTGGAAGATCCGGGTAGGACAGGAAATCTGGCGCCACGCTTTCTTTTGGAGAGCATGGTTTAACCGATACGTCTGCCAAAACCATCCATAGGAGGCGGCGTTCATCTGGAATAAGGGCTCTTTGCAGCGTTTATCCTGATAATATAGGAATCGACATTCGGAAGCAGAAGCACTGTCGGCATATTGTTCCATTCCGTCATAGGGATGGTTTCCCGGCAGATAGTGTTCTTCCCCGCCTGCTATGCAGAAAGTCTTTGCAACGAGATATGCCAGCGGCCAGGGAATGGGAGCGCTGTTTGGGCGTATCATTGGGGATGAGAGGATCAGCCTCGAATAGATCCGGGGCTCTTGTGCCGCTGCACAGGCCGCAATCCCGCCGCCCATAGAATGGCCATACAGGCATATGGGAAGCTCCGGGAATTCCTGTGCCGCAAGGCGGCTTACAAACAGCAAGTCATCTACATATCTTTGATAATCATCAATATGTACCAGAGAGAGATCCCCGGTATCACTGCACAGCCTGTAGCTGCGGCCGTGTCCGCAGTGTTCCGGCATGAAGACATGGTATCCCCCGCGAAGAAAATAATAGATATTTTCCAGGTGCTTGTCGGCTGTTTCCGTATAACCGTGGGACAGGATGACAATGCCCTGAGGCTGGTCTGCAAGGCAGCGCAGATAGAAGATCTTTTTTCCCTGTTCCCGCTCACAGTATTTTTCCGTTTTCCTCTCTGCAAGATAAGGCAGAACGGCCGACTCCATTATTTCCGCATATCCTTCTGCCGGTATGATCAGATTGTGAATGGTTCTTCTGTCCATGTAAGGGTTCTCCTTTCATTTCCTTGACGGGACATGGCGGTCCATACAGGTTACAACAGTCATGATCATGTATGGCAAGCTTCTACCGTATATCCCGGCTGATTTTGTGTTCGTCATAAAACAGGAAGATAATCCCGCCTAAAAAGCAGAAGCATGCCGCCGTAAACGCTGCAATGCGGTAACCCGTTCCCGAGGAATCCCCAACTGTGGAAACCGCTGTAAACAGGAGCATGGAGAGGCTCTGGCCCAGCTTAAAGGCAAAAGTCCTTGCAGCATAGAACATCCCTTCACGGTTGCTTCCGGTGCGCTTCGCATCGCTCTGGGCAATATCGGCAACCACTGCCTGAGGAAGGATCCCAAAGACCGCCATAGGTAAGGAAGCCGTAACCATAAGAACCAGACCCTGTACATTTGCAGAGATTACAGAGATCCTTCCAAGAAAGCCGGTATAGAGATATGAGAACGAAAAAATCACGAAGGCCGTTAATATCAGCTTTTTCTTGCCAAGTTTCGGCGCCAGCTTATTGATCGGAATATAAAATACCAGTGACAAAGCGGTCATACCGACAAAATAAAGTGTGGTCATCGTTTCCGGAAGTTTCAGCAGGCTGGTGACGAAGAACGGAAGACCTGTCTGGAACATCGTAATGGCAATCCAGTACAGGATGTCCGACCCGACGAATTTCAGGAATTCCCGATTCCGGAATGTGGAAGCGAGGGAGGAAAACGCGGTATCCTGCGAGGGAACAGTATCCACATATTCTTTTTCACGGATTGACCAGACCGGCACCTGCATACAGAAAAATGCGATGACAGCCATAACCGTGAACGTCGCGCGGATTGCGCCTACACGACCCAATACCGGGATGAAAGCTCCCCAGATTACCGGCGCCAGATAGGCAACTGCGGTTCCGGCAATAAAAGTAAAAGAAATGATTGTGGAAATATTCAGGCGTTCCTGCTGGTTGTGCCCTAATTCCGGAATCAGGGCATTATAGGGCGTACAGTAAGCCGTGATTGACAAATAGTATACCATTACCATCACGAACAGGAAAACGGCATTGATCCAACTGTTCTGATTGACCGGAGACCAGAATATAAGCACGGTAGACAGAGAAAGGGGCAGGGCGGCCCATTTTAAAAACGGGATACGCCGGCCATTTTCAGAGGTACAGCGGTCCGACAGGGATGCAATTAAGGGATCTGTGAACGCGTCAAAAAGCCGTCCGAAGGCGGTAATGCCGCCGATGACCGTAAAGATTCCGAGAATAACCAGTCCCTGGGGAATAAACAGTGTCTGCCCCTGTGCGACAGAGGCTTCATCCGGCTGATAAAAGTATACGAGCCAGTTAGAAATCAGACCTGACAATAAGGACCATCCGAACTGTCCGGCCGCGAATAGCCATATTTTACCTGTAGATAGTGATTTCATATGCATCCTCCCTGCTGTTTCTTTTCTGTTATGCTCTTTTTGATTCTTTGCTGTTAAGCCCGTTAAGGAGGAGATCGCCTGCAATCTCTACCTGTAAGGCCAGACCGACTCGTTCGTCTGATGAAAGAATGTGTCCATTGCAGGCCAGTTTCTGCATCAGACTCAGAAGTGTGTGTGTTACGGAAAAGTATACTTCATCTATGGTGTATGAAAAGGCCAGACTTTTGTCCTTAAGGCCTTTTTCCAGAGCATTTGTCATATAAGGTTTCAGATTCAGGATATATTCTTCATATTCTTCCAGCCGTTCCTTTGAAATATGATATCTTTGGACAAAGATATCGAATTCCTGGAGAAATTTTAGAAACAAGAATTCTTCCCGAAAAATCTTTGTAAAGATCTGGAAAATATATTTTATCTGCCGAATGCCGTTCAGCTTCTGATATGCTTCCTGGGACAGGGAATCCAGATATTTTCCGGCGACCATCTGCCAGTAGGCAATTCCTGCCGAGATCGCAAGCTCTGCTTTGGTTTCAAAATAGCGGTAGATTGTGGCAGGGCCGACACCGACTGCTTTGGCAATCTCCTCCACGGATGTATCTTCAATCCCTTTTTCGCAGAATAGCTTCAGGGCAGTATGGAGTATCTGCTGTGTACGTTGCTCCATCTGCTGTTTCCGAATCTTGGATTCGCCCATAAGGAACATCTCCTGTCTTTCTTATTTTATGATAGTAATACTATCACTTTTTGAGAATGATGTCAATATTTACGTCCTTTATGGCGCACATTTAGAATACGGGAAGTGCTTTTCACTTAAAATAGCGGTTGCA
>CANPTH010000131.1 GCA_947576945.1 uncultured Lachnospiraceae bacterium | reverse complement strand
CGAAAGACCCGTCAGGGCGGGCAGGAAGGTGTAAGGATGGAACGAGTGGGAGAAATGGATGTTGGTGCGACGCGGATACTCATCATAGAAGATGAAAAACCCATTGCGGATCTTTTAAAATATGACCTGTGCCGGGAAGGATTTACCGTAAAATGTGCTTATACCGGGGCACAGGGAATGCTGGCGATGGAAGAGTTTAAACCGCATCTGGTGCTTTTGGACTGGATGCTTCCCGACTTAGGCGGAGTGGATCTGTTAAAACTGATGATGGACAAATACGATATCCCTGTGATTATGCTGACTGCACGGGGAGCGATTGAAGATAAGGTGTACGGGATGTCCTGCGGAGCCGATGACTATATCACCAAGCCTTTTGACTTAAGGGAGGTCAATATCCGCATCCGGGCGGTTCTGCGGCGCTTTCAGAAGACTCTTGGGCCGGAAAAGAGAGAGCAGATCAGCATTCCGGGTGGTCAGATTTATGAAAATGAGCGGGCTGTTGTCCAGGACGGGGAGCCGGTGGAACTGACGCCGAAGGAATTTGATCTGTTAGTGTGGATGGCCCGCCATCCAAGGCAGGTTTTTACCAGGGAAAGGCTGCTGGATGCTGTCTGGGGCTATGAATATGCGGGGGATACCAGAACGGTAGATATGCATATACAGCGTCTGCGGAAGAAGCTCCGTGCGGGAGAAGCCATTGTCACAGTATTTGGAGTGGGGTATAAGTATGCACCGGAAGAAACGTAGCTTTTTTCACAGTATTTTATTTCGCAGCAGCCTTTGGATTGTGCTGCCCGGGATTGCCGGGATGTTTTTGGCCGCTTACTTTGTAGGAATACAGATGCGGTATCAGATTGAAAAGCAGATCACGGAGGAGATGCAGCGGGTGCGTGATAACAGTCTGCTCTATGTGCAGCAGACGCTGCTGTTAAATGACAGCAGGATGGACGTCGTCAGTTTTCAACTGTATAAGAACGAGATCGAAGAGCAGTTAAGGAATGCCGGATATGATGGGATTTTTCTCTGCAGTCCTGAGGGAGCGCTGCTGGCAGGAGATGCCAGGGCTTTTGCATTACGGAAGGAGCAGGAGGATTTTGCAAGAGCCGGAGAACAGGAGAGCGCTTTTGTGATCCGCTATGGAAAGGGTGGTCAATGTGAGGTGTATTTTTCCATGCCCGTGAATCTCAATGGGCAGTTTATCGGGATTATCAGCAGCTTTTTTGATTATGGGGAATTCTATAGGGGACAGTCGGATATGATCCAACGGATGGTCTGGATCATGGTGGCGGTCTTCACCCTGATCTGTCTGATCATCTGGTTTACAGTCTATCGGATACTGCTGCCCATCCGCAGGCTGAGTCAGGCGGCCGGTGAGATTTCCACCCATCTGGCCGACGGCAGACAGGGAAGCATGATTCTGAGCAGGCTGCAGCTTCAGGGGCGCAGGGATGAGATCGGGGAATTGTGTTCCAATTATATGGAAATGCTTCAGGTAACAGAGGAACAGTTTCAAAAGATCCGGGAGGACAAGAACCGCATTCTCAAGCTGTGGAGCAGCCGTCAGGAATTTTACAATAATGTAACCCATGAATTGAAGACGCCCCTTACCACGATTTCCGGGTATGCGCAGCTGATGGAGAAAAACGGACCCGGGGATGAAGCGCTGTTTTATACCGGAACAGGACACATATTGAAGGAGAGTACCCGGCTTCACCGAATGGTGGTACAGCTGTTGGAGCTGCAGGATAAGGCGGATACAGAGGATGTGAGGCGGCTTGATCTGGCAGAGATTGTAGAGAGTGTCACGGAAACCATGAAGATCAAAGCCAACCGTTATGATAATACGCTGACACTGAAAGGGACAAAAGAATGCCTCCCTGTGGTCGGAAAGGAAGACAAGATCCGACAGGTACTGATCAATGTGATCGACAATGCCATCAAATACGGAGAACCGGGAAAGCCGATCCATATTCAGCTCACAGGACGAGGCGGGCAGGTTCAGGCCACGGTATCTAATCAGGGGCAGGGAATCCGAAAAGAAGATCTGGAAACGATTTTTGAACCGTTTTACCGGGCGGATAAGGGGTTATCAAGAGAGCTGGGAAGTGCCGGCCTTGGACTTTCCATTGCCGCCAGGATCATGGAGGAGCATCAGGGATACATTAAGGCGGCCAGTATTCCCGGTAAAGAAACTATATTTACCATCTGTTTTCCGGCGGTGGATCAGCATGAGAAAGTCTAAAAGCGGGGCGAAAGGAATGGAGATATGAAGCGAAGAAAACGTAAACGCTGTATTGTTTTTTGGGGAGGGATTCTGACAGCGGCAGTTTTAAGCAGTTGCGGCGTGGGAGAGCAGGATAAGACCATTGTCCTTCCTCCTTTGGAAAATCAGGTAATGGATTCGGAAAAATTTCGTTTCGATCGTATCCAGCAGTACATTGACAGCGGTTATGCAGAGAATGTGATCAGTCTGGCCTGGGGAGATGTGGGGACAGATATGCTCTGCCTGGTGAAAAAAGAAGATGGCAGATATGTCTATCAGGTTATTGACACAAGGGAAGATACTGTCTTAAGCAGTGTGTTTGTGGATGACCGTTCTCTGGCAAATGTATCGATCGCCCCGGGTGGAGAATATCTTTCTTATGAAGTGCAGGATGGGGAGGAGATGACGCTGGTCGTTCTTTGTCCGAGTCAGGGGACCAGGCAGATTCTGCACAGATGGCGGGAGC
This sequence comes from uncultured Lachnospiraceae bacterium, assembly GCA_947576945.1. Lineage (GTDB taxonomy): Bacteria > Bacillota > Clostridia > Lachnospirales > Lachnospiraceae > UBA3282. The sequence goes on along the minus strand of CANPTH010000131.1, from coordinate 743 downwards.
CGGCGGAGAGCTTTTCCTATATCTGGAGTGATGACGGCACTATGCTTTTTTCCTGGCAGAACGGCGACAGCGGAGACGCTTACAAGGAATGGCAGGTGACCCGCTATGAGATGGAAACTGAGCCGGAGGATGGCTTTGGCTATACAGTCGTTTCGTTTCAGATGAAGGGAAATGGATCTGCATGGAGGAATGTCTGTCCCAATGCTGACGGCACGGAGATCTATGTGCGGGAGCAGCTTGGTACTTTTGACAATACGATGTCTTGTAATTGGCTGCTCCTGCCGGCTACTGCCACTGTGGAAACGCTGCCGGAATATTCAAAGACGCCGGTCTGTCCTGTCAGGTATACGCAGGCGGGTCTGTTCGTCCAGGAGGAGAGCGGGGATGTTTATCTGATCAAGGATATCCGTTCGCAGCCGGTAAAAACAAAACTGATATCGGGTAACGCGGGCGCTTATGATCCCTTCGTCTGTGTATGCGCAAACGGAGATCACATGTTTTTGATGGAATGGGTCAATTATTCCATGTATCAGATCAGCGGTGTGCGCATTGTGGACGGGAAAGTCGATGGCCAGCCCGTCGTCCTGTATAACGATAATTATGAAAGCATGAACGGGATAAAGATTGTAAGTGATCAGGCAGTGGTATTCTGGGGTGAAGAATTTCTGGAAAATAACGGGTATCGTTACAAAGTTACTGTATTGAGATATTAGCAGGTAACTTACCAGAAGAAGTGAAATAAT
>CANPTH010000130.1 GCA_947576945.1 uncultured Lachnospiraceae bacterium | reverse complement strand
ATATGTTGAAAAGAAAAAGCTCCCGCAAAAAAGTGGGAGTTTTTCAGTGCCCTCGTATCTGCTGCGTTCCGGGATCACTGTCTGTACTTTCCGCAAAATCCTCTTCAGACGCCGCTCTTCCGCGTATTTCTGCATACATCCCCACACCCACACAGGCCATTGCAAGAAGCAACAGCAGGAATGTCGCCTTACCTGCTTTTTTCATCATACTTCGCATCCTTTCACCTCATCCGGCGTTCAGCTCCTACTCAATTTTTTCATAGAATATATCCAGGATCATCTCATACAGGGCGTCCTCATCCGGATAGAATTCTTCAAATTCTTCTCCCATCACAGTCTCCCCCGTCATTGTATAGAAATTGCCCGCTTCAAATTTGTACTTTGGCAGAATGGATGCCAGATAAGCCGCTTCATGCAAAGAAATGTCAGTGACCATCTGTGGCGATATTGTCTGATACAGATTCAAGGCTACGGAAATATCTCTGCTGATCTCCTGCCCCGCCTTATCAATCAGACCTGTCAGATATTGCTGCTGCCTTTCCAGCCTCCTGTCTGCAGAAGCAAAAATATCCGTATCCCTGTATTTCACATACCAAAAAGCGCTTTCGCCATCTAAATGTACCATACTGTCCTTCACAAGACTTTCATCAACTTTAGTCAGATCCTCCAATACCGTCACATCTATGCCTCCCACCGTATCATTGATCGTGGGAATGGCACTCATATTAATGGCGGCATATCCATGTATGGGAAGATTGTAAAACAGCTTCTCCACCGCTTTCTTCTGATATTCACAGCTCTTCTCCATTCCGTCACCAAACCCGTGCTGCACTGCGATCTGTGCTTTTGTCGTAGTGATATATGCTCCCTCGCCATTATAGATATCAATATCCGTCATCGTATTACGGTTGATCCCTATAATTTTAATGCTGCTGTCTTTCGGATTCATGGCTGCCAGAAACAGGGCGTCTGCCTGTCCGCCTTCTGTTCCTTCCGCCGCCGCTGCCACATCGCTGTCCTTGTCAATGCCCATTATGAGAAACGTGAGAATATCCTGATTATATTGATAGATAGTATCCTCATACTTCACCCATCCGTCCTGCCACCTGGCTTCCTCCTCCTTCATCAGCCCGGCTGTACCTATCGCTGTCTGCAGCTTCGGCTGCGCGCTGTCTGCTGCACGGGACAGACCTCTTTTCCCCATGGCCTTAACGGTTTCAAATCCTCCCAGAAGCACGGCACAGACAAGTTGAAGAATGACGATCGCTGCCAGAATATATTTGGCAGTTTTTTTGGCAGCTGCCTTTACCTTTTTCTTTCTTATTTCTCTTCGTTCTTTCTTCTCCTTTTCTCTTTTCTCCTTTTCTTCCCGTTTCTGCGTCTCATAGAGTTCCTTCTGCAGCTTTTTCATCTGCTGCTCTTCCTTCTCCTGTTTCTCTATGGATCTGGCGTCCGCTCCATACTCGCCGTAATATTTACCATAATACTTACCGTAATATTTGCTGTAGTATTTGCCGTAATACCCCTTACTGTTCATATCGACCTTATTCAGGACCACTCCTAAAATACGGCTTCCTGTCTTGTCCAACTGATCTTTGACCTTCTGCACAAAGCGATAGCTGACTGCATTATTCTCTACCACCAGCACGGCTCCATCACAGTTTTTTGCCACTACCGCTGCATCTATAACACTTCCAAGAGGGGGAGTGTCAATAATGATATAAGTAAATGTTTTCTTCATGAGGGCAAGCATCTCTGCAAATTTACTGCTCCCGAGAAGTTCGCTCGGATTCGGCGGCACGGGGCCGGAAAAAAGCACATGGAGATTTGAGATGTCCGTTTCACATACTGCATCCATATATTGATTCTTCCCGGTCAGACAATGACTCAGGCCGAATTTCACCTCTCCTGTCTTATAACGTCCGATCAATACCGATTTACGCATATCCGCATCAATCAGCAGCGTCATATTGCCGGCTTCCGCAAAGGATTTCGCCAGCTCCATGGCAACGCTGGATTTTCCTTCATGAGCCATGCAGCTGGTAACTGCGATCACTTTGATATCATCACCGCAGAACTCTATGTTGCTGCGCAGTGTCTTAAAGGCTTCTTTTATATAAAAGCCATTCTTCCTCTGAAAGTACAGCTTTACCTCCTGCATCGTTACTTCCTCTTACTCTTTCTCTTTTTTGCAGTTTCATCCTCTGAAATGGCCGGTATCATCGCCAACGTACTAAGCCCCAGATATCTTTCCACATCCTCCGATGATTTGACGGTATCATTCAGTAAAAAAAGCAACATAATGACTGCTCCAGCCAGAAACGCACCGGCCACACCGCCGATCATTGACCATTTCACAACACTGGGGCCTGATTTCTCCAGCGGCATATTGGCTGTCTCGACCACATTGACCGCTTCGATATCCATTACATTCTGAATATGTGCTCCTGCCACCTCTCTGATACAATTTGCGATGTTCCTGGCCATCTCCGGACTCGTATGTTCTACCGTGATAGACACAATGCGTGTATCCACAGGGGTATTCACGGACACCGCGTCCATCAGCTCTTCATATTCCATCCCCTCCAGGGCAAGCTGCTCTATCACTTTCTCCAACACATATCTGCTGTTGATCAGCTCCGCATAGTCTTTTGTCAACTGCGTTCCCATCTGGACATCGGTATAGGTAACTGACGTGTCGTCCGTTTTATTCAAAATATATATTTTGGTAGTCGATTCATACACCGGCGCCAGAACATAAGCGCTGATCACAAAGCAGATAAGCGCTGTCATAAAACCGGCGCACAAAACGATCCAAAACCGGCCAAGCAGTATATGGATCAATACAAGCAGGTCAAATTCGACTTCATTATTGTTTTCTCTTTGGTTCTCCATCCCGTTCTTCTTCCTGCCCTGTCAATACAGAGCGATCTCTTCATTCCGGATCACATACAAAGGATTGTCATAAAACAATTCCCTGCAGTAATCTTCCCCATACTTTTTGCTGACAAAATCCGCACAGTCTGAAAGGCACGGCAGCCTTTTCTTCATATCATGTGCGTCCGTAGCAATGAAATGAACCTGCCGCTGTTTCAACAGTCTCCTGACAAACCGTTTGGCTCCTGCGCCGGAATTACCTGTAATGCTGCCGGCATTTACCTGAATATAGCATCCCATATCGATCAGATCGTCTATGCCGCGTTTTCTGGAAATGATATTCCGATACCGTTCCGCATGAGCCAGGATCGGATGATGACCGCTCATTAAAAACGTATAAATCCCATTGCGCAGATACTCATAATCCGCCAGAGGATTAAACTCCACAAGCACATATTGGGAACCGGCCATAGTTTTAGCCATATCATTTCTCATTTCCTCTATGATCCCGCTTCGGTAATACAGTTCACTTCCTATATGTAATTCCATACTGACAGCTTCTTCCGCCATCATTTCCCGCAATTTCTCTACTCCGGACATCAGTTTGGAAAATGGCACATGCCGACGGTCCGGCTTATTATGCGGTGTACATATAATGCCGGTTATGCCGTCTGCTGCCGCATATCTGAGCATCTGCATGCTCATTTCAAAACTGTCCGCCCCGTCGTCCACGCCGGGTAAAATATGAGAATGAATGTCGATAAATTTTTTCATTTGTTTTCCATTCCGAAGCTTCACAAATTCTAACTGAACTTGTTCAGCTAAATTACTCATCAGAGAATTTATTCAACCTTTTTCCATAAATTATGCTTAAAATCAGCATTTTACTAAATATAAACTAACATTATATCCTAAAATCCCAGCCTGATTATACACTGGTTTAAGCTATTAAGTGATACA
>CANPTH010000129.1 GCA_947576945.1 uncultured Lachnospiraceae bacterium | reverse complement strand
GCGGATTGGGGACTTTCACCCGTTAGAACGTGTGCCCACCGGGCACACATAAAAAGGGAAGCGGCTGCACGTCCTGGCGCAGCCGCTTCCCCCTGTATCAATCTTTATGCAGTTTTCAGATCATTCTATCGTACTCCATGCTCTGCATCCCAGTCCGCATTGGCCTTCTCAACCTTCAGATTATACATGATAATACTGATCAGGATGATCGAGATCATCGGGAACCACAGATACATGAAGTTCAGCATGTTGAGCGTGGACGCCGACTGCTGCGCCGCGTTCGGCACATAACCGCTGGCTGCCAGAAGCATACCGGAGATCGCCGAGCCGAGTCCGCCTCCCACCTTGATTCCCAGTGAGGAACAGGAGAACATGGCTCCTTCAATATGCTTGCCCTTCGTGCGCACCGTGTACTCGGAAGCCGCCGAGATCACCGCGTTGATATCTCCCGTAACCGGGCTGGTGCACAGACCTGCCAGCGCAGAACTGATAAGCATCAGCGGGATGATCCCCAGATAGCCGCCGATGATAAAGCCGATGCGGAATATACCCGCCATCACATAGCCGTAAAGGTTAACCTTGTACATGCCTTTGAACTTCTTTACCAGCGCCGGTGTAAACGCCAGACCGATAACCATCGGCAGCATCTGCGCCATAGAGAAAGTTCCCAGCATTGCCGGATTGCCGATCACATACGTCATGTAATAGATACCGATACCGGCGATACCTGTCTGAATATACATCAAAATATAGAAAGCTGCGATCATCAGGAAATATTTATTGGCGATCAGGAGTTTCAGGGATTCTCCAAAGGAAATCTTCTCCTGCGGCTCTGATTCCGTAACTTCTACGCCTTCTGTCAATTCTTCCTCCGACAGCTCTTTTACCGAGAAGACGGAGATCGTATTCACGATCAGAGCGATCACCGCATAGAGAAAGGCTACCGTTCTCCATCCCGTGGCGCCGCCGCCGAATTTCCCCACCAGTCCTACCGTGACCGAAGCCACTGTCAGGTTTGTCGCCAGAGAGAACATAAAGCGGATGGATCCCATCTGCACACGCTCATTGCCGTTCTTCGTGATCAGGGAAGTAAGCGACGCATAGGCAATATTATTGGCCGTGTAGAAGATTGCGTTCAACAGTGTGTAGGTGATGAAGAAATAGGCATATTTAGCCGTTTCACCCAGACTTTCCGGAATCGCAAAAACCGCTACCAGCAGAATACAGTTGCCGATCTGTGACCAGAGCATCCAGGGACGCGCCTTGCCCAGCTTAGTGTGTGTCTTGTCGATCAGATTGCCGAAGAATACGTCCGTGATACCGTCCGCAAACTTTGAAAACATAATCAACGTGCCGACGATCCCGGCATTCAGCCCTACCGTATCTGTCAGATAGATCAGCACAAAGCTGGTCAGCAGTCCATAGATACAGTTTGCGGCCAGATCTCCCGAGCCGTAGCCTATCTTGTTATACCATTTCAAATATCTTTTGTCTCCCATGCGTTTTCTGACTCCTTTCTTAGCGCCGGTGCATCCGCTGCCGTGCAGCAGATGCAAACATATATTTGATGAAATTATTATATTATCTTTATTTTCTGCGGCATATGACGAAAACCAACCGCCGGGCCGATTCGGGTGTATCCATTCTCAACCTGCCTGTATCAAAACAGTCTCTATTGCCGCTCTACAGGCTGATCACCGTCTCTGTGAGATCTTCCTGTGCGGAGCTGGAACCTACATAGATCGGATAGTCCATATGCTCTAACTGCCACTCGCGGTAAACCGGATTATACCATTTCAGCTTTTCAACAGGCGTGACGATCTCCACCGTCTTCTCTTCACCCGCCTTCAAAGATACGCGGGTAAAGCCGCGCAACTGTTTCACCGGCCTGTCTACTGCGGAATTCTGGAAGCCCACATAGAGCTGCACTACCTCGTCGCCATCCCTGTCACCGGTATTCTTAACCCTGGCCGTCACTTTCAGGCAATCTCCTTCCACTGCTGCCTTCGGGTCAGAAATATCAAAAGTGGTATAACTTAAACCGAAACCGTAAGGGACCAGAGGCTTCACGCCGTTTTTCTCCAGACGGGTATAGCCGTGGTAATACTCATAGTACTGGTCTGTTGCCTCCCAGTCCACATGCGGCAGATCCTCTTCCGCATAAGGAACCACATAGGGGAGCTTACCCGACGGATTCACATCCCCGTAAAGGATCTCCGCCAGCGCGGCGCCGCCCTCCATACCGGGATAATAAGCCATGATCACGGCATTCACACAGTCATACCACTCTGTCATCATGATCATATTGCCGCCCACGAGGACAACCGCAGATTTCTCATTCACCGGTCCTGCCTGCTTCACCAGCTCGATGTCTTCTTTGTGCAGCCCCAGGCCTGACTTCCGGTCGCCGCCTATGGAACCTGTATAATTCTCCGCCTCATTCTCGGAGATAAATTCACCTTCGTCGTCATGATCATAGCCCACCACGAAGATGACCGCATCGACGCTGGCCGCCAGTTTCTTCGCACTCTCCACATCGACACCGTCATGAAACAGCACTTCACAGTCCGGGTTCGCCTTCTCCAGCCCTTCCTTCGGCGTCACCACGTAAGGCGGGCGCACCCAGCTGGAACCATGGTCGCCGATGACTGCCGTGTCTGCCAGCTTGCCAATCAGGGCAATCTTCTTCGTCTCACTCTTTTTCAGCGGAAGCACCTTATCATTCTTGATCAGGGTAATGCCCTTCTGCGCCGCTTCCTTCGCCACCGCGATATGCTCCGCACAGCCCACCACAGACATGTCGTATTCTTTGTGATCTTTATCAAAAGCAAGGATCGTCCGCACGATGCGCAGCGCAGCCTCATTGATCCGCTCCTCCGGTACGAATCCGTCCTGTACCGCCTGCACCAGACGCTTCCCGAAAAACTGCGTCCACATCATCTCCATATCCTGGCCGCCGTTGGCCGCCTCCACCGTATCCCGGACGCCCCAGCAGAAATCGGACATCACGAAACCGTCGAAATCCCATTCTTTCTTCAATACCTGACGCAGCAGATAGTTGTGATGGCCGCAGTGCACGCCGTTATACCGGTTATAAGAACTCATGATACTGGCCGCCCCTGCGTCCACACAGTCCTTAAAGTGCGGCAGATATACCTCCTGCTCTGTCCGCTGGTCACAGGTCACGCTGCACTTAAAACGCGCATTTTCCATGTCGTTGAAGGCATAGTGCTTCACGCACGCCATAATATCCTCATCCTGCACGCCCCGCACCAGTGCGGCGCCCATCTGGCCGATCTGATATGTTTCTTCGCCGTAAGTCTCCTGGCTTCTGCCCCAGCCCGGATTATAAGGCATATTGATGCATACTCCCGCAAAAAGATTGCCGCCAAAAGCCCGCACTTCTTTGCCGATGCAGTGTCCCACCTTCTCCTCCAGAGCCGTGTCAAAGGTAGCTCCCCTTGCCATGGAAACCGGGAAGCACGTAGTCTGCCAGTTGCCGCATACCACGCCCCGCGGGCCGTCCGCAAACAGCATCGGCGGCAGGTTGTATTCCTCCAGGCCGCCCGCCGCGTAAGGTGTCACATTATAGTGATTCTCTTCACTCTCCATCGCTTCTGCAAGGGCCGCCAGTGCCTCTTCGGAACTGGTGATAAGATCAATATTGCCACTCATCAGCCATACCTTCTGCTCCAGCGTCAGCTTGTCCACCAGTTTCTGCGCTTCATCTGTCATGGAAAGACGATATTCTTTGGTTGCTCTCATGTGTTTGCTCCTTTCGATTTTGGTTAAATTTTATACTTCTGCCTGATTATTTTGTCTGGAAACATCTTCGTGATATTTCCGTGTACGTTAACGGTAACCTCATTATCGGGTAGGAGGCTACCCATTAGTTGAGCAGCCGACCTCCCACACCACTG
>CANPTH010000128.1 GCA_947576945.1 uncultured Lachnospiraceae bacterium | reverse complement strand
AACAAAAAATTCCTTGAAAAATAAGGAAAAAAGACTTGACTTAATAGGGAGGTAAGGTTGAATAAATTCTCTGATGAGCAATTTATTCAACCAGGAATTTGTGCAGAAGCGTCACAAATTCTATTGATCGCAGAGCAGAATTTGAAATTCTGCTCGCGGCCTTCGCAAAAGAATTGCTTCGGCATGGAGGTAAATTATGGAAGATTTATATATGTCAGAAGAGGACAGGCATGATCTGGAACAGGAGCGGTATGTGCTGGCGGTAGAGCGGATCAGGGAGATACCGGCAGAGCAGGCCTGCAGCGAAAGACTGCAGAAGTATTTTCACAGTATGGCGGCGTTCGTCCTTTCTATAGACGAAGTCCGGAAGGAGGTGGCGGACGGACGGCTGCGTCAGATGACGTTGGAAGAGCTCCAGGATTTAAACAGGAAGTTGTACGAGGATATTCTGCCGGAACACTATGAGGAAAGCTATGCCAATCCGGAATATGCCGTAAATTGCCTGGGAGAGTCAATGGGGCAGATGCTGTCCTTTCTGTACGCGGAACTGCGGAGCCTGATCCCGGCGGCCTTCGAGCAGAACAGGTTTGCCATGGTGATTCGGATGGAACTGCTGCTGGAGGTCTATCAGGCGTGTCTGTGTGCGGCACAGACGGACAAAGATGGGACGCCGGATGCAGAGCAGATACGTCAGATCCTGTATTGGTATGTGAGCGACTATTATGAGCCGGAGAGCTGTGAGAAGATAGCGCAGCTTGTCTGTCCGGAGAGAGATTTTGCCCTGCGTATCGTGATGGAAAGTGATCTGAGTGATTTGCGTTATCTTTATTATTACGGTGAGTATGTGACAGAAAATGAACTGCGTACGGCACAGCGCTTAAATCAGATGTCGGAGGAGCGGATCGCTTTGATGGCCGATACTTACACGGAAGGCTATCGGATCGGGTTTCAGACGGGGAATAAGGATATTTCCATCAAGAAAACGGTAAATGTGCGGTATTGTCTGGGGTTTGAGCGGATGATACGGCGGGCGGTCCATAATTTTGACCGTATTGGTTTACAATCTACGATCTATCGTTCGGGGGCGAATATCTTCCAGGGCAGGAGCGTCAATAAGAACGGTTATTTCGGGGCAAATCCCAACAAGCAGTTCGATTATGACCACAGAGAGGATCTGGCGCTGGTGCTGGATAAGCTTCTTGTGGAACGTCGGCTGGAATGCCTGCGCGGCGCTTTCGAGCAGTATAAAGAGCAGGCGAAGGTACACGGCGGACCGGCCGTGCTGGAGATCTTCGGGGAGAGACCCTTTGTGCCGAAGACCAGGCAGGCGGCCTGCAGGCTGTCGGAGAAGCAGCAGAAACTCTCGGTAGAGTATGCCTCGAAGGCTGGATCCATACAGAATGAGTATATTCCCGGGGAGGAACGCAGCTTTACGATTATCGCCTTTCCGGTGCCGGATATCGGTGAACGTTATGAGGAGATTTTCGATGATATCGTGCGCATTAACACGCTGGACTATGAGCTGTATCAGGGAATTCAGCAGAAGATTATCGACGTGCTGGACCAGGGTGTGACTGTAATAGTTAAAGGCTGCGGCGCCAATCGGACAGATTTAAAAGTCAGCCTGCATGAGCTGAAAGAGCCGGACAAAGAGACGAACTTTGAAAACTGTGTGGCGGATGTGAACATCCCGGTGGGAGAAGTGTTTACTTCCCCGGTGCTGGCCGGGACGGACGGGATTCTGCACGTGACAAGGGTATTCTTAAATGAACTGGAGTATAAGGATATCTGGCTGAAATTTGCAGATGGTATGATCGTGGATTACGGCTGCGCCAACTTTGCTTCCGAGGAGGAAAACCGCAAATATATTAAGGACAATGTGCTGTTCCACCACGATACGCTGCCGCTGGGTGAGTTTGCCATCGGCACGAATACTGCCGCTTACGTGACAGCGCGCAAATACGGGATCGAGGATAAGATGCCGATCCTGATCGCGGAGAAGACAGGGCCGCACTTTGCAGTGGGGGATACATGTTACTCTCACGCGGAGAATGTGCGGGTATATAATCAGGACGGGAAAGAGATTATCGCGAAGGATAATGAAGTGTCGGTTTTACGTGACAGTGATGTCAGCAAAGCTTACTTCCACTGCCATACGGATATCACGATCCCCTACGATGAGCTGGGAGAGCTGGCTGTGCTGACGCAGGCAGGCGAGACCATACCGATCATCCGCAACGGACGATTTGTACTGGAAGGCTGTGAGGAGCTGAACAGAGCGTTTGACGGAGAGTAGATTCCTTACGGTTCCCGGCCGTCTGCCGCGTGAATCGGTTATGATGGACTTCGTGCCGCGATTATGGTATACTGATTGCGTTATGGGAAAGGGAAATTTCTAATATTGTTAACTATAGATGAATAATTTCAGGAGGACACACGGATGGCACAGGTAGGTATTGTAATGGGAAGTGATTCCGATATGCCTGTTATGGCGAAGGCGGCGGATATTCTGGAGGAGCTGGGGATCTCTTATGAGATGCGGATTATCTCGGCTCACAGGGAGCCGGATGTATTCTTTGAGTATGCGAAGAGTGCGGAGGAGAAGGGATTCAAGGTGATTATCGCGGGAGCGGGGAAGGCAGCACATCTGCCTGGGATGTGTGCGGCGATCTTTCCGATGCCGGTCATCGGCGTTCCCATGAAAACTTCCGATCTGGGCGGTGTAGACTCTTTATACTCTATTGTGCAGATGCCCTCCGGCATACCGGTGGCTACGGTAGCCATCGGCGGCGGCCAGAATGCTGGTATCCTGGCGGCGAAGATCCTGGCTGTTTCCGATGCGGCGCTTTTACAGAGACTGAAGGATTATACGCATGAGCTGGGAGAGAGCGTTAAGAAGAAGGATGCCCGGCTGCAGGAAGCCGGCTACCGGAATTATGCATGACCAGGAACAGATCCGCACGCGGAGAAAGGAGCATGGAGAAATGGAGAAAACTATGGACTACAAGTCGGCAGGAGTTGATATTGAGGCCGGTTACCAGTCGGTGGAGTTGTTGAAGAAGCATGTCAGGGAGACGATGCGGCCGGAGGTGCTGGGAGGTCTTGGCGGATTTTCGGGCGCCTTTTGCCTGGATAAGATCAAAGAAATGGAACATCCGGTGCTTTTGTCCGGTACGGACGGTGTGGGGACGAAGATCAAGCTGGCATTTCTGATGGATAAGCACGATACGGTGGGTATTGACTGTGTAGCCATGTGTGTCAACGATGTGGTGTGTGCCGGCGGTGAGCCGTTGTTCTTCCTGGACTATATTGCCTGCGGTAAGAACTATCCGGAGAAGATTGCGACGATTGTGAGTGGTGTGGCCGAGGGCTGTAAGCAGGCCGGAGCGGCTCTTGTGGGCGGCGAGACGGCGGAACATCCGGGGCTGATGCCGGAGGAAGAGTACGATCTGGCAGGATTTGCGGTCGGCGTGGTGGATCAGAAGGATCTGATCACGGGGGAGCGGATCAAACCAGGAGATGCGCTGATCGGTATTGCGTCTTCCGGTGTTCACAGCAACGGTTTCTCGCTTGTGCGTAAGGTATTTGAGATGACGAAGGAGAGCCTGGACACGTATTATGAAGAACTGGGGGCTACTCTGGGAGAGACGCTTCTGACGCCTACGAAGATTTATGTAAAAGCGTTGGAAGCCGTGCGCGGTGCGGGCGTGACCATTAAGGGATGCAGCCATATCACCGGCGGCGGATTCTATGAGAACATTCCGCGCATGCTGCCGGAGGGCATGACGGCGGTAGTACATAAGGACAGTTATCCGGTGCCGCCGATCTTTGGGCTGCTGCAGAAGAAGGGCGGACTGGAAGAGAAGATGATGTATAATACCTACAATATGGGCCTGGGCATGGTGCTGGCAGTGGATGCGGCGGATGCGCAGCAGACAGTGGATGCGCTGCAGGAGGCAGGCGAACAGGCTTATCTGGCAGGTGAGGTGGCGACAGGCAGTGAAGGCGTTATGATACAGTAAACTTACATCATGCTCAGCCTGCCGTCGGGCGGGCCGCATGGCCATCC
>CANPTH010000127.1 GCA_947576945.1 uncultured Lachnospiraceae bacterium | reverse complement strand
CTGCCAATCTGCCAATCTGCCAATCTGCCAATCTGCCAATCTGCCAATCTGCCAAAACAATCTTACTCCGCCTTGTTTTGAACTGCCATCACTTTTTACAGATGCTTTTCATGATCATTCCACATTTTTCTTCAGCACGCCCAGCAGTACCGTCGAGACCAGTGTTCCCACGATCAGCGCCACCACGTACATCAGCGGGCTGCCTACTACCGGGAATACGAAGATTCCGCCGTGAGGCGCCATCAGCGTACAGCCGAATACCATGGACAGCGCTCCGGCCACACCCGAACCTGCGATGCAGGCCGGCAGAACGTGCAGCGGATCGGATGCCGCAAAGGGAATCGCTCCTTCCGTGATGAAAGCCAGACCCATGATGAAGTTGGTAGGGCCGGATTCTCTTTCTTCTTTCGTAAACTTCTTCTTGAAGAAAAGGGTTGCCAGCGCGATGGCACAGGGCGGTGTCATACCACCGATCATAACTGCCGCCATGATGTCATAATTTCCTGCCGCGATGGCCGCCGTACCGAACACATATGCCGCTTTGTTGAAGGGACCGCCCATATCAATGGCCATCATGCCGCCCAGGATCAGCCCGAGGATGACTTTGCTCGTTCCGCCCATGCTGGTCAGTCCGTTGTTCAGTGCCGTATTGAGGCCGCCCATCACCGGCTCTACCAGAAAAGACATGATCAGACCCATGATCAGAAGTCCAACCAGCGGGTAGATCAGTACCGGAGCGATTTTTTCCAGAAAATCGGGCAGTTTATCACAGATTCTGCGCAGCACTACGATCGTGTAACCCGCCAGGAAACCGGCCGCCAGTGCACCCAGAAAACCGGACTTTCCGCCGGCAGCGATCATGCCGCCCACAAATCCAAGAGCCAGCGCCGGTCTGTCACCGATCGCCATGGCGATGAAGCCCGCCAGTACCGGAAGCATAAAGCCGAATGCCGTATCCCCCAACTGTTTGAACCATGCGGCCGCAGGCGTGATCGTACCGAAATTCGCTCTCTCCGCCACATCAAGGGTATTCATATCCACGCTCAGACCGTCAATCAAAAAGGCGATCGCGATCAGGATACCACCGCCCACCACGAACGGAAGCATATGTGAAACGCCGTTCATCAGCTGCGTGTAGATCTGGTGTCCTGCACTGCCGCTTTTCCCGGAAGTCTGAGCCGCAGGCCGTGCTCCGGCCGCTGCCACGTAAACCGGCACATCGCCGCGAATAGCGCGGTCCAAAAGCTCCCCTGCCTTGCTGATTCCGTCCGAAACCTGACATTCGATAACTTTCTTGCCGGCAAAACGATCCATGGGCACCTGCGCGTCGGCCGCGACAATAATGCAGTCAGCCTCTTCAATTTCTTTTGCCGTAAGGACATTTTTGGCTCCACCGGAACCTCTTGTCTCAATCTTGACAAAACAGTTTCTCTCTTTTGCCGCCTTCTCGATTCCTTCCGCCGCCATATAGGTGTGGGCAATCCCGGTCGGGCAGGAGGTCACCGCCAGAATCTTCACCTGACCCGCATCGGCCGAACCGGTATCCGCCAACCGCTCGTCTATGCTGGCCTTCTCGTCATCCGCCTTGTCGATGATCGCCAGAAATTCCTCCACCGACGCGGCATTCCGCAGACTGTCGGAAAAGTCCTCATCCATCATCAATACGGACAGTTTGCTCAATACGTCCAGATGCACGTTATCTTCTGTGTTCGGCGCCGCGATCAGGAAAATCAGTGTCACCGGTTCACCATCCAGCGCATCAAAGTCCACGCCGTCTTTTACTACCATCGCCGCCAGGCCGGGGCTTGTCACCGCATCACATTTACCGTGCGGAATCGCTATGCCTTCCCCGATTCCGGTGGTACTCTCTTCCTCTCTCGCATACACCTGTCTGCGGTACGCTTCTTTGTCATTGATCCTGCCGCTTCGCACCATCAGCTCCACGACCTGATCCAGCGCCTCTTCCTTGTTCGCCGGCGCTCCGGCAAGAGAAATGCTTCTCTTATCCAGAAGTTCTGTAATTCTCATCGTACTACTCCTCCTATTTTCCCTGTCTTCCATTTACCCGCATGTTTCGATTGGCTGGCTCACTTAATTTACTGCTTTGCGTTCGCCTGCCGTTTCCTCACCTGCCGGTAGACGGCTTCCACCTCTTCCTTCGTCGCCAGTTGTTCGGAGAAAGCGCTGGCGCTTCCCGCCGCTATTCCCATGGCAAAAGCATGGCTATAATCTTTCTGCTCCATCCAGCCTGCGAGAAAACCGGCCACCATGGAGTCTCCTGCCCCCACGCCGTTGATCAGCCGTCCTTCCGGCGCCGGCGCTTCATGGATGCTGCCGTCTCCGGCTGCCAGCACGGCGCCTTCACCGGCCATGGAAACAAGCACGTTCACCGCCCCCATCTCCTGCATCTTCTTCGCATAAGGCATCACTTCTTCCCTTGTCTTAGGCTCTGCGCCGAAGATCTCACCCAGCTCATGGTTGTTCGGTTTAACCAGAAAAGGATGATACGCCAGTACATTAACCAGCAGATCTTTCGTGGCATCCACTGCGATCATCACACCCCGGCCTTCCAGCCGCTCCATGATCCTTCTGTACATATCGTCCGGCATGGAACTGGGAATGCTTCCGGCAAGGATCAGCACGTCACCGTCTCCCAGAATGTCGAGTTTCTCCAACAGCTCCTGTACATGCCGCTCACTGATCTGCGGCCCGCAGCCGTTGATCTCCGTCCCGTCGATGGATTGCAGCTTCACATTGATCCGTGATATGCCGTTGTTTATCCGGATCAGATCCGCCCTTACCCCCATCTGCTCTATCCGGCGGACGATCTCCTCTCCCGTAAATCCCGCCACGAACCCAAGCGCCGTATTCTCAATGCCCAGATTGCCAAGCACCATGGAAACATTTAATCCCTTCCCGCCGGGAAGCATCAGCTCCGAACTGGTCCGGTTCGTCAATCCCAGCTTAAAGTCCTCGACCGAAACGATATAGTCCAGCGACGGATTAAAAGTAACCGTATAAATCATCTCTTGCCCTCCCCTTTCTTAGTTTGTATCATTTACTATAGTTGCATTATACATTCATACTCAGTCAAAATCAATCATATTTATTCACAAAAATTCACTTTTCATTTTGTTTATTTTGCTTAAACTTGAATGTTTATGACTGTTTTAAACCATTTTAGTTTGTTTCAACGGCTTATATGCATCAATTTCAGTCAAAAAGAACAGTTATTCTTAAAATCAGTCAATCTAACTCATTTACCCTGGCTTTTATAAAATCAGCTCATCTACAAACAGCTCCACTCAGATGGAAACCGGGACAGAATTGTCCGGCGTAAAGAAGATACGCCTGCATGATCTCGGGCACAGCCACGCTTCCCTGCTGATTTCAAAGCTGGGTGTACAGCCCAAACTTGTATCGAAGCGGCTTGGGCATGAAAAAATACAGACAACACTGGATACATATTCCCATTTGTGCCCGGATCAGTCACGGAATCTTGCAGATCAGTTAAACTGTCTTGTAGATGAATCAGATGAGGAAGGAGAAGAAGATAATGCCGGGAGAGCATAAGCCCATCTTATCCCGAAACCTTATATGTGCCGTCATCCTTTTTTAGCACAGACAATTGGGACTTTGAGCACGTACACTTATCATTTAAGATGGCAGGACCTTCCGGTTCTGGATAAGTCTTTCCGCTTGGATGACAGTCAATGCTGGTGTCTTCTTTTTATGCTCTCATTTGCGACGGTGTGCGCCGGTTATTTTTACCGGAAAGAATTTCCGGGAAGAAGGAACCAGGGCGACCAAAGCGGCGGCGAAGGAGATTGTGATGAAGGATAACAAAATCTGATTGTATGAAAAGGAGAATTTATGAATAATGAGAAAATCACAGAGGACACTACCACCACAGCACCGGCTAAGGACGCTCCTGCACTGGTGAAGGAGATTGACCGGACTACCTATATTGTGCGGGTTCATTTCAATAAGACCAGTATGGAAACCATGAGCGACAAAATCAAGCGTATGCTGAAGGTTGAATAAATTCTCTGATGAGCAATTTATTCAACCAGGAATTTGTGCCGAAGCGTCACAAATTCTGTTGATCGCAGAGCAGAATCTGAAATTCTGCTCGCAGCCTCCGCAAAAAAACTGCTTCGGCATGGAGGGAAAAATGAGATACAGCAGATGTAAAGAGATTATAATTTATGAGCCGGAAATATTCTATTGATTTCCGGCTCATTTCATAATGTGCAAAGTTATGTAACAGATTTAAACCATTCCTCAGTCTTTTTATAATAGTCAATAATATCGCTAATGCCATCCCTATTTATTTCTTCATACCAGTTTTCATGTCCGTTGAAAAAATTAAAAAAACTAATTGCATTATCATAATATTCAAAGAAGTCAGGACTAGTATAATACATTCTAATTAATTGTACATTCCTGTGCTATGTGATAAGATAT
>CANPTH010000126.1 GCA_947576945.1 uncultured Lachnospiraceae bacterium | reverse complement strand
CTTACGCGGATATGCAGCTTCCTCAAACGTAACAAAAGAAATCCCCCTGGAAAGCATCTTCTCATATTCTTCAGCAATGTCGTGAATATCCCATCTCCCTGCCGCTTCCTGCAGCTTTCTTGCCCTGTCCTGATATCTGGCATGTACCTTTACCTCCAATGCCCCTTTCTTCGCTGTTTCATAGATCGTCCGTGCTGTCCCGATCTGCTCCAGCCCCCGCAGGAAGACTCTGCTGTTCATTCCTGCCGCCTGATACAGCCAATGCATATAAGCCTTCTCTGTCTGATCACCTGTCATCCTGTCTCCCCTGCCTTTCCCTTATTCCCAGATGTCCCGGCCGCCGTTATACCGGTAGCAGATAGCTTCTGCCAGATGCTCTTCCCTGATCCCGTTACTACCCTCCAGATCCGCTATCGTGCGCGCCACTTTAAGAATCCTGTGACAGCCTCTGGCTGACAGATGCATAATCGAGAACATACGCTCCATATAGTTTCTTTCCTTCTCTCCCAATCCACAGTATTTCTCCACATCTGCAGTTCCCATATCAGTATTAAAGCGTAAATTTGTACCTTGAAAGCGTTCAGCCTGCATCTTTCTTGCATACAGGACCCGCTCCCTGATCTGTGCACTGCTCTCTCCTGCCGGTTTCTCCATAATATCCTGAAATTTCAAAGGTTCCACCTCTACGCAGATATCGATCCGATCCAGAATCGGCCCGGACACCCTGCTCAGATATCTTCTTACTTCGCAGGGCGTACAGCGGCATCTTGCCATGTCCGGATAATAACCGCAAGGACACGGATTCATAGCGCCCACCAGCATAAAATCCGCCGGAAAAGTATAGACGCCGCTGCTTCTTGCAATCTGTATCATCCTGTCCTCCAGGGGCTGCCGCAGAACATCCAGCGTCTCCCTCCTAAACTCCGTCAGCTCGTCAAGAAAAAGGACGCCGCGATGGGAAAGACTGATCATCCCCGGAACCGGAACCCTGCCGCCTCCCGCCAGCGCCTGCCCTGTTACCGTATGGTGAGGATTCAGAAACGGCCGTCTCGTAATCAACGCCTTATCCGCCGAACGCAGCAATCCCGACACACTATAGACCGTCGAAACTTCTAAGCTTTCCTGCAGTGACAGAGGCGGCAGAATTGAAGGAATTCTTTTCGCAAGCATTGTCTTACCGGAACCCGGAGGCCCGATCATCAGCAAATGATGAAATCCTGCCGCTGCCACCTCCGCCGCTCTCTTTACAGTCTCCTGGCCGCTGATATCCTTAAAATCAGGCATACTGTCTTTGCTGCTTTCCTTCCATAAGGACATTACATCAATCTGCGCAGGCTCGATCATTCCTTTCCTTCCTTTCTCCAGGCCCTGCAGATACGCCAGCGTCTCTGTTATACTGCTCACACCGATGATCTCGATGCCATCCACCACTGCCCCTTCCATTGCGTTATCACGGGGCAGGATACATCTTCGCATCCCGCTTTCTTTCGCCCGTGTAACAATGGGCAGAACGCCCCGAACAGGCTTAATCTCTCCGCTCAGTCCCAATTCACCCAGTAAAACCGTTCCCGTCGTACCTTCCTTCGAAAGCTCCCCCAGACAAGTCAGGATCCCCACCGCTACCGGCAGGTCAAACATCGTCCCTTCTTTACGCAGGTCCGCCGGAGACAAATTCACATTGATGCACATGGGCGGCAGCGCGATGCCCGAATTCTTCAATGCGACGCGCACCCGTTCTCTCGCCTCCCGCACCTCCGAACTTAAGAGTCCTACCATCTGAAAACAGGGCAGTCCCTTCGACAGATCAACTTCCACCTGCACCAGACAGCTGCCGATGCCGCAGACCGTCCCTGATGTTATCGTACTAAACAATACGCCTCCTCCTTCCTCCCAAAACGGTTGTTGTATTTTATATGGAACTCTCCGTGATCTTTGCGGCGAATAACCCTGAAATGATCGTAAGATCCTGAAAGAATAAAAAAGAACACCTGTGTATGGCAGCAGCTCCGTGTATTTGCCGCCGCCATCCTTTTTATATCATACATAATTCAGATACGCAATCCTCAATCAATACATCTGCCATAGAACTTTCCTTCCAGCAGGCAGCCATAGAATTTTACCCCTGTGCTATATATAGTCTCCTTTCAAAAAAGGCAATAAAAAAACACAATATCTTGTATTGTGCATATTTTCAGGCCTGGCTTATACCGCTCCGTCCGGACCCCAGCGGAACACATTCCGGAAGAACCTCCTATTCACTACTGCCAGCAGCGAGGTCCTTTCGAATTTCATGTCCACCGGTTTCCCTTTCTCACATATCCCTTGTGTCCTTTACGACATCTCATATGCCTCCCGCAGCTTCTCCAATGCTCTTTTCTCAATCCTGGATACATAACTCCTAGAAATTCCAAGCTTGCGCCCGATTTCCCGCTGGGTCACCTCATACTCACTTGTCAATCCGTACCGCAGAATGATGATCTCCCGCTCCCTTTCATTCAGTCTTTCGCGGATCAGCCCTGACAATCTGCTTAACTTGTTCTCCGCCTCCATTCTGTCGACCACATCGATCTGCTCCTGTTCCATAATATCCAGCAGGTTGATTTCATTTCCTTCCCGGTCTGTCCCAATCGGTTCATAGAGCGAGACTTCTCTGGAGGTTTTCTTTCTGGCACGCAGAAACATCAACAGTTCATTGTCGATACACCGTGACGCATAAGTGCTCAGCTTTCCTTTACCGGAATCAAACGAGTCAATCGCCTTGATCAGCCCGATCGTACCGATCGAAATCATATCCTCTGTCTCTTCCTCTACATTCTGATACTTCTTAGCTATGTGGGCAACCAGACGAAGATTATGTTCGATCAGAGCTTCCTTGGCCTCTGCACGCTCCGCTTCGCTGCCTGTCTCCATCCTGTTTAAGTATATGGCCTCTTCCTTCGCAGTTAATGGTTGCTTAAATGTTTTCAAAAGAAGCCCCCAAAGTCCATTTACTCTATTCTATGAACCGGCGGCATCTTAAGTGCCTTTCCACCTGAAAATAGCCCAGGCCCTCATGCGATGTGACGCTGCCTGATCCTGGCGCAGTCGTTTCCGGAACAGTTTCAGTCAAACAGAAATTCCGCCATAACACGATTGCTTACGTCGATTCCAGGATCTGTCAGTTTAATGTGATCCGATTCGCACACAAGCAGCTTCTGCCTGTACATATTACACAGTACTTCTCCGTATACCTCTTCAATCTGCCGTCCGAACTGGTTCCGGAACGCCTGCCTGCTCACACCGCACATCATGCGAAGCCCCAGAAACATAAATTCCTCCATCTGTTCGTTTCCGGTCAGGCGCTGCCGTACCGGAAAGCAGCCTGTCTCCTCAGCCGGTTTCTGCCCTGCCGGCTTACCGGATCCCGATTCCAGGCCGGCAATATATGCCGCATAATTCTCAGGCTCTACAGGATTGCTCCACCGGATATTTTCCACCATGGAAGCCGCTCCCAGGCCAAATCCCGCGTAATCTCCCCGCTGCCAGTATACTTTATTATGTCTGCACTCGTACCCTTCCCTGGCATAATTCGATATTTCATATCGATGATAGCCGCAGGAAGCAAGACAGGCATTTGTCAACAGATACATTTCCCGATCTTCCTCCTCCGTGGGAAATCGATATTGTCCCTGCCGTTCATACAAGGGAGTTCCCTCTTCCAATATGAGGCTGTATGCGGAAATATGTTCCGGCATCAGCGCAGCCACCCGCTGCAGTGTCCTCTGATATGATGACACACTCTGTCCCGGCAGCGCTGCCATCAGATCGATATTGACATTCCGGAAACCAGCCTCCCGCGCCAGTCCATAAGTCTCCAGAAAAGCCCCATAGTCATGAATCCTTCCGATCCGTGCCAGTTCCCTGTCATCTGTAGACTGCAGTCCAATGCTGATACGATTAATACCAGCCGTTATGTATCCTCGCAGCTTCGCTGCAGTCACAGTCCCCGGATTGGCCTCTATCGTAATCTCTGCATCTTCTGCGATATGATAGCATCTCCGCAGCGTCTCCATGATTTCAGACACAAAATCCGCCCCAAGCAGCGACGGCGTCCCACCTCCCCAGAAGATAGAAATAACCTGATGGTTTTCGTAATGGCCTGCTTCCTGTATGATCTCACGCCGCAGCAGCTTTACATAACTCTCAATATTCTCCGCTGCCTGAGCCTCCAGAATTTTTCCTGCCGGTTTGCCCTCCCGGTCATCTGTCGCCGATCTCTTCGCCGGGCTGCTGCCGTCGCGCACTTCTTTCTTCCTGTATTCCTGCTGCGATGCCGCCGGCAGACTGCTGTCAACCCATGGCTGACACTCCCCGGATTGTGCCCCTGCGATACCGTTATCACACAATCCCCGGCCAAATTTACGCACAGATACAGGAAAAGACAGGAAATCACAGTAGAGGCATTTCCTGACACAAAAAGGAATGTGAATGTAAATGCTTAA
>CANPTH010000125.1 GCA_947576945.1 uncultured Lachnospiraceae bacterium | reverse complement strand
GTTCTGATGAGATTTTAAGGTGGGTACAAAGTATTGTGAGCGGTGATACAATAGGTTATTAGAAAGTAGTGATTTGATGGCATAGATGATGGAAAATTGAATCATTGAAGCAATTTCCATCAAACGAACTTTGTGTAATATAAAATATTGATAGAGGTCGTTGGAATCATAGGATTTCAGCCACAACACATTTTTACAGACTAAGGTTGTATTGGGATTCTAATCGGTGAATTACTTCATCCAAGGTTTTTGCTTTGACTTTAATTTTCAGATATGTCTTTTTCCAAAATAAATCCTGTTGTAAATTTTCTGAAGAAGCATTGTAAGCTTGCTAACAGATTGTCGGATGAAACTAAAGAAAGCAGCTCAGACATTCCATGGCTGGCGATCAGAGGAATGAGAAATTTGCATGCGCATGATTACGAAAATGTTGATATGGAAATCGTCTGGAATACCTTACTGGAGGATATTCCGACGTTAAAGCAAAATATGGAAGCGCTGTTGTATCAAAAGCAAATATCATATACTGTTTTTATGTAGTCATAACCCCTCATAACACTTCATACAATGTAAAAAAGTGTTCTGAGGGGTTTCCTTTTGAAAGAGTATATTGAGGAGCGTGCAATTCAGATTGCCAATTATATTATTGAGAATAACGCTACGGTGAGACAGACGGCGAAAGAATTCGGAATCTCCAAGTCTACGGTACATAAAGACGTCACGGATCGTCTTGCGCAGCTGAACCCGTCACTGGCGGCAGAAGCGAGAAAAGTACTCGATGTTAACAAGTCGGAGAGGCACATCCGCGGTGGACTGGCGACGAGAGAAAAATATTTGCATCAGCATGCATGTTAATAAAGGAAAAGACATAAAGACTTTCGTTTCCACTTTACATTAAGACCGGATGAGCATAGAATAGGTTAAGAATCATTTTTATTCTGAACAAGGACGTTGATGGGTGATGTATACGAAGGAAAAGGGAAAAGAAGCACAGGGGACTATATACAGTAATGCAGATCTCAGGAAACTGATCCTGCCATTGATTATGGAACAGCTTCTGGCTATCTTGGTCGGTATGCTGGATACTGTTATGATTTCCGGCGTGGGAGAGGCGGCGGTGTCGGGTGTTTCGTTGGTGGATAATATCAACATCCTGGTCATCCAGGTTTTCTCGGCACTCGCCACCGGCGGCGCCGTGGTGGCCGGACATGCTCTGGGGCAGCGCAGAGAAGAAGAGGCAGGACGGTCTGCGTGGCAGATGGTCCTTTTCCTGCTCTATGCTTCTGCAGCGACGACGGTGGTGTTGATCGGTGCACACAAGGCGATCCTGCGGGCGATTTTTGGTCAGGTGGAGGCCGGAGTCATGGCGAGCGCCACCACATATCTGATCATCACGGGACTTTCCATCTGTCCTCTGGCGCTTTATAATGGCTGCGCCGCGCTTTTCCGGGCCATGGGGAATTCTAAAATCACGATGTACATATCATTGCTCATGAATTTGCTGAATCTGGTCGGTAATGCAACGCTGATCTTTGTCTTCAAGATGGGTGTAGCGGGGGCGGCTATCTCTACTACGGTGTCGAGAACAGTTGCGGCGCTTCTGATCTTTTATCTGCTTTTTCAGGAAGACAGGGTGATTCATTTCAGGAATCGGGTAACTGCAAGGATGAACTTCGGGCTGATCAAAAGGATTCTTTACATCGGAGTGCCCAACGGTCTGGAGAACAGTCTTTTTCAGCTGGGGAAAATACTGCTCTTAAGTCTGGTATCCACATTTGGTACGTCGGCGATCGCCGCCAATGCAGTCTGCGGCACGATTGCAAACTTCAATATTCTGCCGGGGATGGCGATCAATCTGGCGCTTTTGTCAGTGGTCTCTTATTGTATCGGTGCAGGAGACTATGAACAGACCAGAATCTATACGAAAAAGCTGATGCGTTTAACGAATGTGTGCATGATTGCAGTGTCGGTGGCGATGATTCTTTTATGTCGGATCATGCTTTTGCTCTACCATTTAACGCCGGAGACAGAAGCGCTGGCAGTACAGGTCATCCGCTTCCATGCTTTTATGTGCATGTTTGCATGGGTGCCGTCGTTCACCCTGCCCAATACCCTGCGGGCGGCGGGGGATGTGATATGGACGATGGGAATCTCCATTGTATCCATGTGGGTGTTTCGAATCGGCACGGCGTACTTTTTCAGTAATGTGTTCCAGCTGGGGCTGATCGGCATCTGGATCGCCATGACGATTGACTGGATGTTCCGCGGTTGCTGCTATTGGCTCAGGTTCCGCAGCGGTAAGTGGGAACGGGCAATGAAGGGCAAAAGATAAGGCGAAGTACGGCGTGCGTAAAGTAAAGGACAGGAAGAAAAGGTCAAAGATAAAAGACAGGAAGTAAAGGCCAAAGATGCGGCAAAGATAAAAGACAGGAAGTAAAGGTTAAAGATACGACAAAGATAAAAGACAGAGAAAGCACAGAAAGACACAGAAAGTGTAGAAAAAACAGGTACAGGAAACGGAGAGTATACATGGAAAGAGAAACGGTTATCGTATTGGATTTCGGCGGACAGTACAATCAGCTGATTGCAAGAAGGGTCAGAGAATGCAATGTCTATTGTGAGGTGCATCCGTATGATCTGAGTCTGGAGCAGATCAGGGAAATGAACCCCAGGGGTATTATTTTTACCGGTGGTCCAAACAGTGTGTACGGGGAAGGGGCCGTGCTTTGTGAGAAAGAGATTTTCGATCTTGGGATTCCTGTTCTGGGAATCTGCTACGGCTCTCAGCTTATGGCACATCTGCTGGGCGGCAGGGTGACGAGCGCACCGGTCAGTGAATACGGGAAGACAGAGGTTATAGTGGATCAGAATGCTGCTCTGTTCGCGGGGGTATCCGGGAAAACAATCTGCTGGATGAGCCATACCGATTATATAGAAAAAGTTCCGGCAGATTTTACGGTGACGGCGCATACGCCGGTCTGTCCCGCTGCGGCCATGGAATGTCCTGAGAGAAAGCTGTATGCGGTACAGTTTCATCCGGAAGTGATGCATACCGTGGAAGGGATGACCATGCTGCGGAATTTTGTGCTGAATATATGCGGCTGCAGAGGCGACTGGAAGATGGACGCTTTTGTAGAAACGACCATTCAGGCCATTCGTGCCAAGGTTGGAACGGGCAGGGTGCTGTGTGCGCTCTCCGGCGGAGTGGATTCTTCCGTGGCGGCTGTGCTTCTGGCCAGGGCGGTAGGAAAACAGCTGACCTGTGTCTTCGTAGATCATGGCCTGCTGCGTAAAAATGAAGGGGACGAGGTGGAGGCCGTATTCGGGCCGGCTGGACCATATGATCTTAATTTCATTCGGGTCAATGCGCAGGAACGTTTCTATGAGAAACTGGCCGGGGTAATGGAACCGGAGCAGAAGCGGAAGATTATCGGTGAGGAATTTATCCGTGTCTTTGAGGAAGAGGCGAAGAAGATCGGTGCGGTGGATTTTCTTGTGCAGGGAACGATCTACCCGGATGTGATCGAGTCGGGGCTTGGCAAATCGGCTGTGATCAAGTCTCACCACAATGTGGGCGGCCTGCCGGACTATGTGGATTTCAAGGAGATCATAGAACCGCTCAGAATGCTTTTCAAAGACGAGGTCAGGAAGGCGGGGCTGGAACTGGGGATACCGGAGCATCTCGTATTCCGGCAGCCTTTCCCAGGGCCGGGACTTGGTATCCGTATTATCGGTGAGGTGACGGCTGAGAAGGTAAGAATGGTACAGGAGGCAGACTATATTTATCGTGAAGAGATCGCAAAGGCAGGCGTGGATCAAGGACTGGGACAGTATTTTGCGGCCCTGACTAATATGCGTTCCGTGGGGGTGATGGGAGATGAGAGAACCTATGACTATGCGGTGGCGTTGCGGGCGGTGGAGACCAGCGATTTCATGACGGCGGAGGCGGCGCAGATTCCCTGGGAGGTGCTGGGGAAGGTGACGAACCGGATCGTGAATGAGGTGAAGGGAGTCAATCGTGTGCTGTATGACTGCACCGGGAAACCGCCGGCAACGGTAGAACTCGAATAAGAGAAGAAAGGCAGGAAAAAATAATGGACGTATTAAATACATATACATACAAAATGAGTACAGGCCTGCTTCCTGTTTTTCAAATAATATCTTTAGCAGCAGTGACTTTGGCGAGTATTTTTCTTATTTATGTCGGGATTAAGATCATACAGGTATGCAATATTTATATCCGTGAACACAGGAAACCAAAAGACTGAGTTAAGGCAAAATAGAATTTACAGAGAGGCCGTGGCGGCCTCTCATGATTTTGCAAGTGCGCCCCACACGGAAAATGCGATGCCGGCGATCAACAGCACGCCTCCCGTGATCTGTATCGGGAGTAAACCCAGATCATATACCGTCTGCCAGTATCTGCCCAGCTGGGTATCCCACCCAGTGGTATATTCCAGACTCATACTTGCGATCAAAGACGAAAATAACATCATCAGTACGCCTGTAATTTCAAATCCTATCCCGGCGATTATCTTTTTCATAGTTTTCTCCATTTCTGCGCTGCTTTTGTCTCAACTATGTTGAGATGCCGCATTAAACGAGTTTGTGGCAAGCAACGCGCGGACACAAATCCCGCGATTGAAAATTTTGATTTTCAATCTTATGCTTTCCTGTCTCCTCCTGTTATTGGGAGACTTTTTTGACTTCATTTTATAGTCTTCTGCTAAATATCATATCATAAAGGTATCTACACAGCTATTCTTTTTTATCCAGTAATCAGATTAAAAATTTTTAT
>CANPTH010000124.1 GCA_947576945.1 uncultured Lachnospiraceae bacterium | reverse complement strand
GCGCCATCGGCTCCCGTTGCGCCTGTCGGGCCTGTGGCTCCCGTTGCGCCTGTCGGGCCTGTAGCACCAGTTGCTCCCATCGGACCATCATCACCCGGACACCCCTTCGGCCCCTGTGGTCCAATCGGGCCTGTCACACCCTGAACGCCTTGCGGGCCAGTAACCCCCTGTGGACCCATGGCACCCGTTGGTCCTGTGGCTCCCGTCGGACCTGGAATTCCCCTGGGTCCCTGCGGCCCAACATCTCCCTGCGGACCTATAGGTCCTGTCGGTCCAGTCGGACCTGCCGGCCCCTGCGGTCCGGCGTCTCCTTTGGGACCCTCGCATCCCGGATCGCCTTTCGGGCCAACATCACCACGAACACCCTGAACACCCTGAATACCCTGCGGACCGGCATACCCTCTTGGACCGGCATACCCTCTCGGTCCCGTGTTTCCGGTAGGTCCTACCGGACCTGTATTTCCCCTGGGTCCTCTCGCCCCGGGAGCGCCAGGAATACCCTGTGGACCCATAGGCCCCGGTTCACCTCTGTCACCCCTTGGCCCCGGACAGCCGGTATCCCCTTTTATTCCCTGAGGACCCATCATTCCCTGATCGCCCTTAGGCCCGGCAGGCCCACGTTCACAGCAGGGTGAACAACAATGATTCTGACAATGCATTTGATAATTGTTACACGAATTGCTGCCTGAACCGTTACCAGAGCTGTTACATGAGTTGTTACCGGAACTGTTACATGAATTGCTGCATGAATTCTTATTATCCATAAAATCCGTATCCTTTCTACTCAATGAGTTTAAAAAATACATTTAAGTATCTTTTTCTACAAATAATTTATGCTTACCCGAAATTTCTGTTACATATTGTAGAAAAATAATAGAGCGTGTCGAAAACACGCTCTAAAAAATCTGCCGGCTGTCAAAATACTGTTTATTATAAAGATATGCTTTAGAGTAGGGTTTAAGGTTCCCTGCTCTTTCATTGTATTCTTTTGCTCTTTTTAAGTCACCCATTTTATCAAAGCAGACACACAGCTGTAAAAGAGGTACATAATCATAGCAATCAGGAAGAACAAACCCGTTTGCCTGTTCATTCCTCGGTCGGTTCAACGCAGTTTCATACCAATAAGCAGCCGTAGGGTAATTTCCATGTTCCAAAAAATATTTCCCGATCTCGCAGCACAATTCTGCTCTCGGCTGGTCAAAACTCATACTGCGCAGCAGCGTATCAAGCGCAGACTGCTCACGCCCCAGACCGCGGTAGCAATCGGCACAAATAGAACATGCCTCTATCTTATTCTCGATCCATCCTTCCTCCGAGAGCAGAAATCGTTCCAGCACTGAAACAGCCTCTTCGTATTGTTTATGATAATACAGCTCCCGGCCATAGTAATATTGCTGCCGCGGATCTAATTGTTTTCCCTCTGCAAGCAGCTTCCGATAGATGTTCAGATTCCGATCCGGGTCGCCGGCATTTATTTTTTTATGGCTGACTGCAATATCGGAATACACCACATTGCCCTCCGGAGGGATCACTTCATGTACCGCACCGACCCAGCGGTATTGAGGACAGTTTCTGATCCATCTTTCCCGGAAATAAGAAAAAGATGGTTTTCCGGCTTCATCAAAAGAAGTATGATATTTCATCATCACAAAATCTATATCCGATGACAAAGTCTGCTTTAACTGCAAAAATTTATCCTTTTCCTTTTCTTCCAGAATATCATCCGCATCCATCCACATACAGTAATCCATAGATGCCTTGGAAAACGAAAAATTTCTGGCAGCAGAGAAATCATCTTTCCATTGATAAGAATATATCCTGGAGGTATAGTTGGATACAATATCCACCGTCCTGTCTACGGAGCCGGTATCCACAACAATTATTTCATCTACAAGCTGCGCTGCACTCTCAAGACAGCGCGCAATGTGCATTTCTTCATTTCTGACGATCATGCAAAGACTTATTGTCGGCATATTACTCTTCCTCTCCTCCGGTTCATTGTCTGCCAAGTTTTTCTATGATCAGATTCATATCGACCTGCACATTCCCTGCCGAAGAATCCCATACGAAGAACAATGTGGACACGCCTGGCAATTCAATAATAAAATATCTTGACAGCACGGACATTTTATTTCTTTTTTCTGTTTCGGCGTATGCACTGTATACTGTCTGTGCACAGTCGTTCACGACCGGCGTAAGTTTCATAAATCCATGCCGCTTGATCTCTGCTGAAATATAATAGTAAATAACATAACAGCCTGGGCTCAGCAGCACGGAAGCATCCTCGCAAAGTAAGATGCTGCCGGTCATATCCGCTATATCCATTTTAAGCGGAAGTCTGGTATTCTCCGATAAGACAAGCCTCTCTCCCAAAAAGGATGCCACTATACTGTTTTGCGGATGACCGGGAGGGCCTGCCGGACCGCGCGCACCTGGTTCCCCTCTCGGTCCCTGCGGCCCTGGTTCGCCCTGCGGTCCTTGAGGGCCTGTGACGCCCTGCGGTCCCGCCTCACCACGTTCCCCCGGACAGCCGGGCGGACCGGCTTCTCCTCTTGGCCCCTGCGGCCCCGGCTCTCCCGGTTCACCGGGATATCCCTGCGGCCCCCGTTCACCTCTTGGTCCCTGCGGGCCGGGTTCTCCACATTCACCACAGCAGCCGGAACGGTCACATCCTCTGCATTCTCCAGGACAGCCTGTCAGATTCACTTCCTCTGCCGGATCCATCTCTCCGAATTCACAATAATCGGTTCCATCATAGCATAAAGCATCACATTCACCCGGTTTTGTGGTGTCTGTATTCTGATCATAATTTCTGTTGTAATTTCTCCCCATCCCAAACAGATTCGGCGGATTAAACATCCAATTAAAGTTACTCATTAAAACAACCTCATTCCGGTATTGATCGCTGTTACCTGTATCACATTTACCTCCATTCCGAAGCGTTCCATATCATGCTTCCCGAAGGGTATAATAAATTATATGCGCGACGTATAGTTTTGCTTTTGCTTAATATCCATACCTTTTTCTATATTTAAGGAACATAAATGCGGACAACATAAGCGCCATCAGCTCCGCCGCCGGAGTCGCCAGCCAGATACCGTTTACACCAAGGAGCAGCGGAAGCGCGATCATGGTCATCAGCATAAATACAAACGATCTGGAAAATGCAAGTACGGCTGAAACGATCCCGTTGGACAATGCGGTAAACATTCCACTGGCAAAAATATTAAATCCGATAAAGAAAAGCGCCACCGTACAGATCTGGTTCCCCGTCACCGCCAGTTCGTGCACCGGATTGTCCGGCCGTGCAAATACCGATACCAACGGCCTTGTCAGCATAAAGGAGGCGGCAACTGTGACCAGACAGATAGATGCGATCACTTTCAGGCTCATGGAAACCAGCTTTTTCAGTTTTTGGTGATTTTGTTCCCCGTAGTAATAACTCAGCATAGGCGCCACACCGTACGAATACCCCGTATAAAGGGAGCTGGCAAACATCAGCACATACATGATGATGGTGACGGCCGCAACCCCGTCCTCCCCGACATAATGAAGCATCGTCCAGTTAAACATCATCGTGATGATCCCGGTGACAAGCGCGGTAGCCATCTCCGAGCATCCGTTTGTGGCCGCACCGGCGAGAACCTTGAAGCGGCATACCGGTTTCGTAAAATGCAGCAGGCTCTTTTTGCGGCTGAAAACAAACAGGCCGGCAATCGCCGTCACAGAATACCCCAGCCCTGTTGCCACCGCCGCACCGCTGATTCCCATCGAAAACCCTGCGATAAACACGTAGTCGAGCACCATATTGAGGACGCCGCCTGTCACGGAACAGATTAAAGACAGCGTCGCCTTCTCACTGGCAATCATATAGAGAGTAAAGTTGTTCATCAGCAGGATCGGCACGGTGAACACCAGATAGCGGCTCAGATATTCCACACAGTATCCTTCTACGACCGCCGAAAGATTCATGCCGGCGAAAATATGCTCCATCGCCACATATCCGGCCCCGCACATAACAATACCCACCACTACATTTACCAGAATCAGAAAAGTAAAATCCTGCTTTGCCTCCTCTGTTTTCTGCTCTCCCATCTTTTTCATGATCACCGCGCTCCCTCCGGTGGCGAGCATGGTAGAGACTGCCGTCACAAGCTGGATGACAGGAGCCGTCAGATTGATGGCCGAAAGCGCATCCGTACCGATCAGATTCGATACAAACAGGCCGTCTACCATCGTATAAAAAGACATGAATACCGTCATGGCAATGGTCGGCACGGCAAATTTCAAAATATTTTTCAGCGTTACAGGTTTTTCATATACATTTTTGTTTTCCATATGTTTTTCCTCCGATCATCTTGTATTTTCTTCCTGTATCAGGTATCATAAGCCGTACAGTAACTGTACGGTCAAGACAATCTTACCAAAATCACATGAAAAACTTTTCACGGGAAACCAGCGAAGGAGGCAGATCATTATGGACAGAAAAAGCAGGCTGCTCACCATAGGCCAGTTCGCCGCCATGCACGGAATCAACAAAAAAACACTGATGTGGTACGATGAGATCGGTCTGTTCAAGCCCGCCGCCATCAATCCCGAAAACGGCTACCGCTGCTATAACTACCACCAAAGTCCCGTTCTGGAGACGATCCTGCTGCTCCGGGAACTGGACGTTTCCATTCAGGAGATACAGGATTTCATGCAAAACCGCTCTGCCGGCAGTTTAAAAGACCTGCTGGAAGACAAGATCGCGGAGCTTGACCTTCGCATTACCCACCTGCAGGCAGTCCGCTCCACCCTAAGCGCCCACCACCGTAATATGTCCACCCTGCTGACGATGGATCTGTCCGAGATCAGCATCATAGAGCGGGAAGC
>CANPTH010000123.1 GCA_947576945.1 uncultured Lachnospiraceae bacterium | reverse complement strand
GACCCATAAAACGGACTCAAACAGATTACCAACACATTTACGGACTAACACCAAAAATAAAATGAATATCCGGCAAAAGGAAACCATCCACGGACTGCTGTTTATTTCACCCTGGGTCATTGGATTTCTGATATTTACACTGTACCCGATCTGTTCTTCGCTGTACTACTCTCTGTGTGAATACCAGGTGATCAAAGATCCCGTATTTACAGGGTTTGACAATTACAAGACGTTATTCCAGGATAAAACATTCCTGAAAGCCATGAGCAACACATTCTATATGGTGATCCTGGGTGTCCCAATCACCACCTTTATCGCCGTAACAGTGTCGATCATGCTGAACAATAAGAAGCTTCACTGTACCGGGCCGTTCCGGATCGTCTTCTTCATCCCGACACTGGTGCCCACCGTGGTAGCCTGCCTGTTGTGGATCTGGGTGATGCAGCCCGACACCGGTATTGTCAATAAGCTTCTGGGTTATATCGGCATCAAAGGCCCCGGCTGGCTCTCCAGCATGTTCTGGTCGAAACCGGCGCTGATCCTGATGATGATCTGGACGTGCGGAAACGCCATTATCATCTATCTGGCCGGCCTGCAGGATATACCGGACAGCCTTTACGAATCTGCCGCCCTGGACGGCGCAGGTTTTATCAGGCAGACAATCTCCGTGACCATACCGCTTCTGCGTTCTACCCTGCTCTACAACATGGTAACGCTGATTATCGGCGTGTTCCAGTGGTTCGCAGAACCCTATATCATGACCAACGGCGGTCCGGACAACCAGACTATGTTCTACTCTCTGTACCTGTACCAGAACGCATTCTCCTATTTCAAGATGGGATATGCTTCCGCTATGGCATGGGTACTGCTGTTGATCGCTCTGGCAATCATTCTTGTACTGTTTAAGGTTTTCCGTTTTGGAGAATCCGATTATTGATTACTGCTCAGACCTGAGCAGTCCATGAAGGGAGGCAATTTGCTATGATCGGTTTTGTAACAGGCGCTAACAGAGGACTGGGTTACGAGCTTGTAAAGGAAGGACTGCAAAGAGGCCACACAATGCTGGCATCCTGTCGAAAGACAGATCCTGCATCCGCCGCAGATCTCTACCTGCTGCAGGAACAGTATGGTGACAGAATCAGGATCATGCCGCTTAATGTGGTAAATGAAACACAGGCTGCACAGGCTGCCGAAGAAGTCAGCCGGCAATACGGCCGCCTGGATTTCCTGTTCAACAACGCCGGTGTGCTTTTTGAGAAAATGGTCATGCCGGGAGATGCCATCGCCGACCTGGATGTAGACAGATTCCGGGAAACACTGGATGTAAACATTACAGGCACGGCCATCGTACTGAAATATTTCATCCGTCTGCTCTATGCGTCAACGGATCCCTGTATTATGAATATCACCTCGGAAGCAGGACACCTGAGTCCTGAAGGCTATAACTATCTGGCCTACTCGGTCTCCAAACATGGAGCCAATATGTACACCCAGAAAATCCGCAACTATCTGACAGAGGAAAAAGCAGACAAAAACATCCGGATCTACATGGTACATCCGGGACGCCTGGACACAATCATGGGCAAAGAAAACGCTCAGATTCATCCACGGGAATCCGCCGAAGGCCTCTTCGATATTCTGGAACAGAAAACATACATTCCACCCATGGATGTTCCCTTCATTAATTACAAAGGGGAACCCATGCCTTATTGAGAGGCCGTAAGCCGGACGGACGGCCTGTTGAAAGCAGCTGCCGTATTTACAAATCAGGAAGGAGCAACTAAAATGGAACAAACAAAGATCGGAATCATAGGCTGCGGCGTGATCAGCAACACGTATATCCGGGATATCCAGAGATTCTATGATAAGCTGTGCATCTGCGCCTGTGCGGACGTTAACACCACACTGGCTGCGCAGCACGCTGCCAAATATCATATCCCGGCAGGCTGTTCCGTAGACGAATTACTCTCCATGGACGAGATCGAGATCGTAGTCAATCTCACTCCGCCGCAATTCCACACGGAGATCAACAGAAAGATTCTTCTCGCGGGCAAGCATCTTTTCTGTGAAAAGCCTTTTGCGCTGACGGTGGAAGATGCGGAGGAGATCCTGCAGCTGGCCCGTGAAAAGGGACTGGCCGTCGGCAGCGCCCCGGACACCTTTATGGGATCTTCTCTGCAGACCTGTAACAAACTCCTGCGGGACGGCTGGATCGGCAAACCGCTGTACGCAACGGCCAATATGATGTCCGGCGATGTGGAAACATGGCATCCTGCCCCGGCCAATTTCTATAAGGAAGGCGCCGGACCGCTATATGATATGGGTCCATACTATTTCACGGCTCTGACCACTTTACTGGGCCCCCTCAAAAGTGTATGTGCCTTTTCCGGAACCGGCTTTTCCAACCGCAGAGTCTATACCGGCCCTGATAAGGGTACAACAGTACCGGTGGAGACGCCTACCCATTATTCCGGCATGGCGCAGCTGGAGAGCGGTGTGATCGTAAGCATGAATTTCAGTTTCGATATCTGGCATTCCAATCTGCCCATGCTGGAGATCTACGGCACAGAGGGTACATTGGAAGTGCCTGATCCCAATATGTCCGGCGGGCGGCCGAAAGTTTACCGGAAGGAAAGAACGCTGGATACCCTCTACTGTGACAGCGAAGAATCAAAGGCGAAACAGCATGTCAGTGCAGAAGTACCGGAACTTTTCCCGAACATCGGAGAATATACGAGAGGCGCAGGTATCCTGGATCTGGCTTATGCCATCCGTGAAGGCCGTCTGCCCAGAGCATCCGGCGCTCTCGCATGCCATGTGATCGAGGCGATTACCGGTATGATGAGATCTGCCGAAAGTCACGAAATCTATAACATGAAAACTGCCTGTGTCGTCCCTGATGCGCTGCACATGGGCATGGCACCGGGAGAAATATAAGAAACGAGCATAGCTCGTTTACGAGATCTGCCTTTGGCAGACTCGAATAAGCGAAGCAATTTTTATATTAACGAAAGAGAGGAAAAGAATATGAACGGAGTAGTAGGAACAAATTTAGTATGCCAGGTAGGATTTATCGTAAAGGATATCCAGGCAACCAAGAAAAAATGGGCGGAGTTTCTCGGTGTAGAAGAACCGGAAGCAAATCTGTGTGGAGAATATGAGATCATGCAGACCCAGTTTATGGGAGCGCCGGCGCCGGAAGCAAACAGCTATCTTGCTTTCTTTGATGTGGGCCCGGGTCTGCAGTTAGAGCTGATCCAGCCCAACGAAGCATCTTCCACCTGGAGAAATTACCTGAACGAGCACGGTGAAGGAATCCATCACGTTGCTTTCAATATTCAGGGCATGAAGATGCCTGAGGCCGTAAAGAGATGTGAAGATTTCGGTATGACATTGGAGCAGAAGGGTGAGTATGGCGACGCATCCGGCAGATATGTGTATATGAACGCATACAAAGACCTGAAATGCATCGTTGAACTTCTGGAAAGCGATAAATAATCGACACAAATTCTGTTGATCGCAGAGAAGAATCTGAAATTCTGCTCGCGTCCCCAGCGCAAATCGCTTTGAAATGAAAGTAAGAACGAGAAAGCAGGGCAGCGTATTTCAGCGCTGTCCTGCTTAAAATGACGGTGAAAACTCTGACACTCAAAATATACTGCAAACCTGCAAAGAAGGAGATTATCTATGCGATTAGGACTATCAAGCTCTCTCACACATCAGACCCCGGAAGAATGGGCCGGCCGCCTGTCCGCACTTGGATGCCGTGCCGTAAACTTTCCCGCAGACTATACCTGCGATCCCGCCCTTCTGGACAGATATGCCAGGGCAGCACAGGCGCATGATCTTGTGATCGCGGAAGTGGGCGCCTGGTGCAATCCCATTTCTCCTGACCCGGAAACAAAAGCGGCCGCCCTGCTTCGCTGTAAAGAGCAGCTGCGTCTTGCTGACCGCCTCCATGCGCGGTGCTGCGTCAACGTCTCAGGCTCCAAAGGCTCCCGGTGGGATGGACCCTATCGGGAAAATATAACCGAAGACACGTGGCAGGATATGATCCGGAGCATTCAGGAGATCATCGACGATGTGAATCCCCGGAATACCTTCTATACCATAGAACCCATGCCCTGGATGTATCCCATGGGACCGGACGAATATCTCAAAATGATCCGGGACGTTAACCGGGAACGCTTTGCCGTTCACATGGACGTATTCAACTGGATCACCTCCGCCCAAAGGTATTTCTTCCACGAGGAATTCATGGAAGAATGCTTTACCAAACTGGGAACCCACATTAAAAGCTGCCATCTGAAAAATGTTCATCTTTCACAGGCATTTACCCTGCAGCTGCAGGAGACAGCCTGCGAGAAAGGCGACCTACATCTGGAGAAATACGCACAACTGATCGAGCATCTGGATCCGGACATGCCGGTAATCATCGAACATCTGGAAAGCGACGCGGAATATCTGGAAAGTCTGACTTATGTGATACAACGTTTTCGCAAGGCGGGATATTCCCTTTAGGAAAAATATTGCGGCAGCAGTCCGAAGGATTTACGGTCTGCTGCCGTTGCTTTAACATCCCCTGAGCGCCTTTTCTTACATTCAGATTATGCTCACTGTTACAAACCCCCTAAAGTATATTGCTTTTTCTGTCCCATCGCCATATCCTGCAATTCTTCCACTCTGCCGGTTACAGCATCCAGCAATACCTCTATACGTTCCTCATCAATAAATTTTGTCGGCACAAAAATTTCCCTTATATCATCTTTTAAGTATTTTAATTCTTCAAACGGAATCCAGCTAAAATCCGAAACCAATTTCATTTGTTTTGAAGCATTCGTATAAAACGGCTTTGTTTCTATTTCCAGTGACGTTTTGTAAAGGACTTTTTAATCAAATTCATAGAAAATTTACATTTCA
>CANPTH010000122.1 GCA_947576945.1 uncultured Lachnospiraceae bacterium | reverse complement strand
CAAAAAAGCGTGTAAAGAAAAACGTTGAACGTGGACAGGCACATATCCAGTCTTCCTTTAACAATACGATCGTTACTCTGACGGATACAGAGGGTAACGCATTAAGCTGGGCAAGTGCAGGTGGTCTTGGTTTTAGAGGTTCAAGGAAATCTACTCCCTATGCAGCGCAGATGGCTGCAGAGACAGCAGCAAAGGCTGCTTTGATCCATGGCTTAAAGACTGTGGATGTTATGGTGAAAGGTCCTGGTTCAGGACGTGAAGCAGCGATCCGTGCACTGCAGGCATGTGGTTTGGAAGTGACAAGTATCCGTGATGTGACACCTGTGCCGCATAATGGATGCCGCCCGCCGAAGCGCCGCCGTGTATAGTGCAGTGAGATAGTGTTTGGAAAGTATAGTAAACTTACAGCATGCTCAGCCTGCCGCCTGGCGGGCCGCATGGCCATCCATGCTGTGAAAGTCGAAGACTTTCATAGTAAGGATTTGGAAGAAGGTGTTATATTCCAGAAGCAGAATATGGACACTGTAAACAAAATTAAATGAGAGGAGCCGAAGACAATGGCAGTAAACAGAGTTCCTGTATTGAAAAGATGCAGATCCCTTGATTTAGATCCTGTTTTTTTAGGATATGACAAGAAGTCCAACAGAACATCAGCGAGAGCAGGCAAGAAGATCAGTGAGTATGGTCTGCAGCTGAGAGAGAAACAGAAAGCAAAATTTATCTATGGCGTACTGGAGAAGCCTTTCAGAAATTATTATAAGAAGGCTGAGAGAATGAAGGGAATGACCGGTGAGAATCTTATGGTCATGCTCGAGAGCAGACTGGACAGCATCGTGTTCAGAATGGGGTTTGCAAGAACAAGAAGAGAGGCAAGACAGATCGTTGGCCACAAGCATTTTCTGGTAAATGGCAAGCCGGTACGGATTCCGTCCTATCTGGTTAAGGCCGGCGATGTGATCGAGGTAAGAGAGAAGTCCAGATCTCTGCAGAGATATAAAGATATCTTGGAGGTGACAGGAGGAAGACTTGTTCCGGAATGGATCGAAGTGGACCAGGAAGCATTAAAGGGAACGGTAAAATACCTTCCGACAAGAGAGATGATTGACGTTCCGGTTAATGAGATGCTTATTGTCGAGTTGTATTCCAAGTAATCATCCATCATGCTCAGCCTGCCGCCTGGCGGGCCGCATGGCCATCCATGTTATGAAAGTCTTTGGCTTTCATAACAATAGCATTGTTCGCAAAGGAGGGTATTTGCGTGTTTGATTTTGAGAGACCGAATATTGAGGTTACAGAAATCTCAGAAGATAAAAAGTATGGTAAATTCGTAGTTGAGCCCTTGGAAAGAGGTTACGGAATTACTCTGGGAAATTCTCTTAGAAGAATTATGCTTTCTTCTTTACCGGGTGCCGCAGTAAGCCAGGTTAAAATCGAAGGTGTTTTACATGAATTTAGTTCTATTCCCGGTGTGAAGGAAGATGTTACTGAGATTGTCATGAACATCAAGAGCCTTGCAATAAAGAATAGCAGCGATACCAATGAGCCTAAAACCGCGTACATTGAGTATGAGGGCGAAGGAGTTGTCAGAGCATCAGATATTCAGGTTGATCAGGATATCGAAATACTGAATCCGGATTTAGTGATTGCGACATTAAGTGGCAAAGACACCAAATTGTATATGGAGTTGACGATTACCAGAGGCAGGGGTTATGTAAGCTCTGATCGAAATAAGACAGAGGATCTGCCAATCGGTGTGATTGCCGTTGATTCTATTTATACACCTGTAGAGAGAGTCAATGTGACGGTGGAGAATACACGTGTCGGCCAGATCACAGATTATGACAAACTGACATTGGATGTCTTTACGAATGGAACATTAGAGCCTGATGAGGCTGTCAGCCTTGCAGCGAAAGTACTGAGCGAACATTTAAGTCTTTTCATCGATCTGTCTGAGAATGCCAAGACTGCGGAGGTCATGGTAGAGAAAGAAGACGACGAGAAAGAGAAAGTTCTTGAGATGGGCATTGACGAACTGGAGTTGTCAGTCCGCTCATACAACTGCTTAAAGAGAGCCGGTATCAATACGGTGGAGGAGCTGACAAACAAAACTTCCGAGGATATGATGAAGGTTCGCAATCTTGGACGTAAATCTTTGGAGGAAGTATTAGCGAAGTTAAAGGAGTTGGGATTACAGTTGAACCCCAGCGATGAGGTTTGATCGTAAGAGCCTGTATCAGTAAATAAGAAGGCATAAGGGATAAGTCCGAAGAGCGCCCGTAAGCTTTGCTCATGAATGGAAACTGTTAAAGCATTCGGTAAGTAAGTCCAAAGTGCGTGGCCGGATGTACACCATGATGTGGGAGAGAACTCCCCAATGAGAAAGGAGCCGGTTATGGCAAAATACAGAAAACTCGGCAGAACATCTGACCAGAGAAAAGCATTACTTAGAAATCAGGTAACAGCGCTTCTGTATAACGGAAAGATCGTTACTACAGAGGCAAGGGCGAAAGAGGTACGCAAAATAGCGGAAGGCCTTATCGCACTGGCGGTGAAAGAGAAAGATAATTTCGAGAATGTTAAAGTTACCGCCAAGGTACCGCGCAAGGATAAAGATGGCAAGAGAGTTAAAGAAGTGGTGGATGGCAAGAAGGTTACCGTATATGATATGGTAGAGAAAGAGATCAGGAAAGATCTGCCCTCCAGACTGCATGCCAGAAGACAGATGCTGAAGGTTTTATATCCGGTAACGGAAGTGCCTAAGACACCGGCCGGCAGAAAGAAGAACACGAAGGAAGTGGATCTGGTGGCTAAGCTCTTTGATGAGTACGGCGCTAAATATGCAAACCGTAACGGCGGTTATACACGAATCATTAAGATCGGCCCTCGTAAGGGCGATGCAGCGATGGAAGTAGTTCTTGAGCTGGTATAAGATAAGTGAATAGGAAGATAGACCCTGCTGCTATGACTGCAGGGTTTATTTTTTTATGGCAGATCAAATGACACAGCATATTTGAGTTTGAGCGGCGAATTTCACAATCGGAAAGTTATCCCAGTGAAATTTTTAAAAATTAGGGATGGATTTTCTTTATAAATATGCTACAATGGATATAGCATTTTGATTAAAAAGGGGCATGGAGGAACAAGAAGATGAAATTAAAGCAAAAAATCTTATTGATTGCACTTTTGCCGTTACTGGTACTTGGAGTAGCGATTACAGTAGTCAGCAATAAGAAGATCAATGATGCAATGACAGAGACTATTTCTGATGGTCTGCGTGGCACCGCGACTGCAGTGCGCAGTACATTCAGGAAGATGAACAGTGAGTCATACAGGCTGAATGAGAACAATGAGCTGGTGAAAGGTGATTTTAACATCTCTCAGCAGGTTGATATGGCAGATGACATCAAGGAGGCCGCTAATATTGATGTGTCCATCTATTATGGGGATACCAGATATATGACCTCTGCTAAGGATGCTAACGGACAGCGTGTTTTGGGAACATTGACAGATAAGGAAGTGCTGGACACGGTGTTAGGACAGGGACAGGAATACTTTACCGATCATGTGCTGGTGTCCGGCTTGTCGTATTTTGGATATTACATACCGTTGTTTGATTTTGAGACGAACGAGACTGTTGGTATGGTTTTTGCCGGCATGAAGAAAGAAATTGTTGATTCCCAGATCAGACAGATCACTATGATCATAGTGATTCTGGCGGCTGTACTTATGATTTTCTGTACAGCTATTACGATCGTTATTGTAGGCAAGATGTCGAAGAGACTGAATATCGGTGTGAGCGCTCTGGAAGAGGTTGCACAAGGCAAGCTTAACTTTAAGTTTGATGACGAATCCTTAAGGCAGTCGGATGAAGTGGGCGAGATTTGCAGAGCGATCAAGAAGCTGGAAGAGAATCTGGCAGATATTATCAGGAATGTTATTCAGGGAAGCAAGGAACTGTTAGAGGCATCAGACAATATGCGCAACAGAACGAGCATTACGAGCGAACATGTTGAGCAGATGGAGAAGGCAGTCAACGAGATTGCGATTGGTGCAGGATCCCAGGCGGAGGAGACGCAGAGCGCGACCGAGAATATTATTCTTATGGGTAATATGATCGAAGAGATGGCCAGCGAATTGGATAATCTGAATCATAAGGCGCAGCAGATGAAGGAAGGCGGTCAGACTGTTATTGAAGCAATCCGTGAGCTGCAGGAGAGCAATGCCAAGACGAGTGAGTCCATTGATATTATCTATGAGCAGACCAATGTTACGAACGAATCCGCACAGAAGATTAAGGAAGCTACGGCGCTTATTACCAATATTGCGGAAGAGACGAATCTGTTGTCCCTGAATGCGTCAATTGAGGCAGCACGTGCAGGTGAGCAGGGCAGAGGCTTTGCGGTAGTTGCAGCACAGATTCAGAAACTTGCAGAGCAGTCTAATGAGTCTGCAAGACAGATTGAGAGAATTATCCTGTCTCTGATTGAGGATTCCGACAAGTCTGTTGTTACTATGAACGAAGTGAAAGAAATGATGGAGCAGCAGAGTCAGAACGTTACGAATACAAATGAGCAGGTTGCACAGTTGATCCAGGATGTAGAGCAGTCTATCGGCGTGATCGACGAGGTATCGAACAGAACTGCCAAGGTCAATGAAGCAAGAAGCAGTGTTGTAGATACAGTACAGAATCTGTCAGCAATTGCAGAAGAGAATGCAGCAAGTACAGAAGAGACATCTGCTTCTGTTACTGAGATAAGCGGTATTATCAATGAGATTGCAGATGAAGCTTATGAGTTGAAGAACATCTCGAACCAGATGGATGAAACCATGTCCATGTTTGAATTATAAAGAACAGGTATTAAGAAGAGGAGTACACATCAATTGATGTGTACTCCTTCTATGTGTGCCCGGTGGGCACACGTTCTAACGGGTGAAAGTCCCCAATCCGCCCG
>CANPTH010000121.1 GCA_947576945.1 uncultured Lachnospiraceae bacterium | reverse complement strand
ATTTTTATTAATGAAAATATGTGGATAAAATGGCATATTTTTGGTAAAATGGAAAAGAATATTTGTGAAAAATAACGACAGGGGGAATGACTAATGGAAACGAAGGGATTACTTGAGGCGCCGATCAGCAGAATTCATATGGAGCCGATGGATGTGATCAACGGATTTGAGGTTCGGCCCGGCATGTATGAGGTGAACGGGGCCACCGCGATTCCCTGCGGGGTGAATTTTACGGTGTACTCTTACGGCGCCACGTCCTGCGAACTGCTTTTATTCAAGCGTATGGAGGCGGAGCCCTATGCCGTATTGAAGTTCCCGGAGAATTATAAGATCGGGAAAGTATATTCCATGATCGTGTTCGGACTGAATGTACATGACTTTGAGTATGCCTACCGGATGGACGGGCCATATGATCCGAAGGAAGGGCTTTTGTTCAACAAGAATAATACGCTTCTGGATATCTATGCCAAAGCTGTGGCGGGACAGCGGCTGTGGGGCATACCGCAGATGGAAGGGGATGTTTACCGGGCAAGAGTGGTAAAGGACGATTTCGACTGGAAAGATTCCGGACAGCCCCTGATTCCCATGGAAGACCTGATCATCTATGAGATGCATGTGAGGGGCTTTACGAAGCATGATTCCTCCGGGGTTGCGCATCCGGGCACTTTTGCGGGACTCAGGGAGAAGATTCCTTATTTAAAAGAGCTGGGAATCAATGCGGTGGAGCTGATGCCGATCTTTGAGTTTGACGAGATGCGGGATTACCGGGTGGTGGACAACAAACCGGTGATGAATTACTGGGGATACAACACGGTCTGCTTCTTCGCGCCCAACACCAGCTACACGGCGAAGGTGGAATATAATAAGGAAGGAACGGAATTGAAGGAGTTGATCAGCGCTCTCCATGAAAACGGAATTGAGTGCATTCTGGATGTGGTATTTAACCATACTGCGGAGGGAGATGAGCGCGGACCCTGCTTTTCCTTCAAAGGATTTGACAATAACATATACTATATGCTGACACCGGACGGGAATTACTATAATTTCAGCGGCTGCGGCAATACTTTAAACTGCAACCATCCCATTGTGCATCAGATGATTCTGGAATGCCTGCGCTACTGGACGACGGCCTATCATGTGGACGGCTTCCGTTTCGATCTTGCTACCATCCTGGGGCGGAACGAGGACGGTTCGCCCATGAGCAAGCCGCCGCTTCTGCAGAGTCTGGCTTTCGATCCGATCCTGGGGAATGTGAAGCTGATCGCCGAGGCGTGGGATGCGGGCGGCCTCTATCAGGTGGGCAGTTTCCCCTCTTGGAGCCGCTGGGCGGAATGGAACGGCAGATATCGGGATGACATGCGCAATTTCCTGAAAGGGGATTTTGGCATGTGGGAGGTTGCTGCACGCAGAATCACCGGTTCCCGGGATATTTACAATCCAGAATGGAGAGGGAACAATGCGTCCGTGAATTTCCTGACCTGTCATGACGGCTTTACTCTCTGGGATCTGTATTCCTACAACGAAAAGCATAATGAGGCCAACGGCTGGGGCAATACGGACGGATGCGACGATAATCGCAGCTGGAACTGCGGCGCGGAAGGGGATACGGCAGATGAAGGGATTCTCACGCTGCGCAGGCGGCTGGCCATGAATGCCTTTGCCGTGCTGATGTGCAGCCGCGGAACGCCCATGTTCTTTTCCGGCGATGAGTTTTTGAATTCCCAGTTCGGCAATAACAATGCCTACTGTCAGGACAATGAGATTTCGTGGCTGGACTGGAAAGATCTGGAGAAAAACAGAGCACATTTCGAATTCTGCAAATATATGGCGGCGTTCAGAAAAGCACATCCGGTGCTGCGTAAATTTGCGGGCAACAGCTGGTGCGGTTTTCCGGAGATTCAGGTGTTGGGAGCCGATGCCGAGACGAAGGTGCTGCGTGTGATCTATGCCGGCAGGGTAGAGGTGGACGACCGGGGCAACGGTCATGACGATATCGTCTGTCTGGCGGTCAATGTTTTCTGGGAGGATCAGGAATTCTGGCTGCCGAACCTGCAGGGCGGAAAAGTCTGGTATGTGGCGGCGGACACCAGCGGCAGATACCTGCCCCACTATATACCGGGCCAGCAGGGCATGAACAGACTGCCGGAGAATAAGGTCACGGTGGGAGCACGCAGCGTGTGTATTTTCGTGGCGTAAGTTCAAGGACAGGTCATTTGCCGTTTGCCTGACCGGGCAGATTGGGGGAACGCGTGGGCAGTCAGTGTGACCTATCTGTTGCGCTGTCCGTGGTTGGGCCATGCAGTCACTGGTCCTGAAAAGAGTGGGTTAATCGTGAATACCGCGCTCGATGATGCCGAAGCCCAACGGGTATGGGCCGGTATGCACGCCAATCGTCGCCCCGATCTGGTAAACGGGCATTTCGGTGATGGCATAGCCTTTTTCCTGCAGAACAGACAGGGCCTGGTCGCGGAAGGTCAGGCCTTCTTCCTGATCATAGCCATAGCCCACTGCGAGGCTGTAGCATTCGATTCCAAGACTGCTTTCCTGCAGATATTCCAACAGCAGGTTCAGCGCTTTTCTGGTAGTGCGTTTTCTTCCCCTGTCGATACCGGAGGGGAAGATCTCGCCCTGTTTTAATGTGATCACGGGACGGATATCCAGCGCTCCGCCTGCAAGAGCGGCTACTTTGCCGATGCGCCCGCCGTGTTTTAAGTATTCCATGTTTCCCACTGTAAAAAAGATTCTTCCGGTACTTTTGATCTCTTCCAGCCGCGCAATGGTGTCATGATAACTGACGCCGTGATCCCGAAGCGCTGCCGCTTCCAGAACATACTGTCCCTGCAGGACGGTATTGATAGTGGCATCGATGACGGTGATCTGTGCCAGTGGATATTTTTCCAGAATAAGGGCCTTTGCGTTGAGAGCGGACTGCATGGAGCCGCTGAATTTCGTGGTGATGCAGATGCAGATCACCGGCGTGCCTGCCTCGGCAAAGGGCAGGAAGGCCTCCTCATAATCCTGAATGGAAGGCATGGAGGACTTGGGGTATACGCCCTTTTTCTCTACCATCTGTCGATAGAAGTCCCGGATGCCGATCTCTACATTTTCCTTAAAATAATGTGTATCGTCGAAGGATACGTAAAATGGTACTACGGTGATGTTCTTTTCCTGTACAAGATCTGTCGGCAGATCGCAGGAACCGTCGCTGATAATATGAAATGCTTCTGTCATGTTCTGAAACCTTCTTTGCTTGCAGGGTAGCGCAGATCCCTTGGTATGGGGCTGTGCTGGTTTTCGGGAATTTGCATGGAATCAGAGGAATCTTCACGGAGTTTCTTATAGTTGTGAGATCCCATGTCTGTCATTATGCAATGCTGTTATATAGTTAACGATATTAGGATTTTCGCTTTCCGCTGTGCAAAAGCTTCCGTATATGGCTTTGGCAGGAGGCGGAAGCAGAAATTTATTATGTTGTTTACTATGGCTGCTATATAGAATACTACGTTTGAATATGAAATGCAATCATTTTGGAGTGCAAAAACTGTTTTTGGTAGTTTTTAATACTATGTAGGAATGCTCTTTCAGCGGATGTGATATGACAGCTTGACCGAGGGTTGTGAATTACTATATAATACTTATCAAAGAAAAGTAAAGTTCAATTTATGCAACAGGAGAAAAGGCAAGAGGAAGGATAAGGAGGCTGT
Organism: uncultured Lachnospiraceae bacterium; assembly: GCA_947576945.1. Taxonomy (GTDB): domain Bacteria; phylum Bacillota; class Clostridia; order Lachnospirales; family Lachnospiraceae; genus UBA3282. The sequence continues at coordinate 1,463 of CANPTH010000121.1, read as the reverse complement.
TTTTATGAAACAAGATCTGATCGTAATTTTGGATCTGGGCAGTACGCAGAATACCGTGATCGCCCGTGAAATCCGTGACCTGGGGGTATACAGCGAGATTCACCCGCATGATATTACCGTTGATGAGGTAAAGGCCTTACAGAATGTAAAAGGTATTGTATTAAACGGCGGGGAAAACCGTGTTGTGGATGGGCAGGAAGTGGAAATCAGCCCTGATCTCTACAATCTGGGAATTCCCATGCTTTCCATAGATTATCCGCAGTCTGAATGTGAGAATAAGTTGAGAAGTCTTCCGAATCAGGAAACTTTGAAGAAATTTATCTTCGAGGAGTGCGGCGCAGAAGCCAACTGGAATATGAAGAATTTTATCGAGGATCAGGTGGAGCTGATCAGGCAGCAGGTAAGTGACAGAAAAGTGCTGCTGGCATTATCAGGCGGCGTGGACTCTTCCGTGGTGGCGGCGATGCTGATCAAGGCTATCGGGCAGCAGCTGGTGTGCGTGCATGTCAACCATGGTCTGATGCGTAAGAACGAATCCGAAAGTGTAGTCAAAGTGTTCCGCGACGAGCTTCATGCGAACCTGATCTATGTGGATGCCTCCGAGCGCTTCCTGGGGAAACTGGAAAACGTGGCAGATCCGGAGCAGAAGCGGAAGATCATCGGCGGCGAGTTCATCCGTGTGTTTGAAGAAGAAGCAAGGAAACTGGAAGGAATCGATTTCTTAGGCCAGGGAACCATTTATCCGGATATCATCGAGAGCGGTACGAAGACAGCGAAGATGGTAAAATCCCATCACAATGTAGGCGGTCTGCCGGAGGATTTGAAATTCGAGCTGGTAGAGCCGTTGAAGCAGCTTTTCAAGGACGAGGTGCGCGCCTGCGGCGTGGAGCTTGGACTGCCCCATGATATGGTGTACAGACAGCCGTTCCCGGGACCTGGACTCGGTGTGCGATGCCTGGGGGCGATTACCAGAGACAGGCTGGAAGCGGTCAGGGAGTCAGATGCGATTCTGCGGGAGGAATTCGCGAAGGCAGGGCTGGATAAGAAAGTTTGGCAGTATTTTACTGTGGTTCCGGACTTTAAGTCGGTGGGCATGAAGAATAACGCCAGAGTGTTTGAGTATATGGTGATCATCCGTGCCATTAACACGATAGACGCGATGACGGCGTCGATCGAGAAGGTTGACTGGGATGTGTTGGAGAAGGTTACCGGGAGGATTCTGGCGGAAGTGGGGAATGTGAATCGGGTTTGTTATGATATGAGTCCGAAGCCGCCAGCGACGATAGAGTTCGAGTGATGAAATGGGCTTTATGAAGCTAGTATTTATGCGGCTTCCAAACAAATTTATTTAAGTAGTGGCAACGATTTGGCAACATTTTTCACATCACGCACTAAATAATTACATCAATGGCATAAAGAAAACCTTGCTGATTTTCAGATATGGAAACTGAATATCGGCAAGG
>CANPTH010000120.1 GCA_947576945.1 uncultured Lachnospiraceae bacterium | reverse complement strand
CAAAGTTACTGTATTGAGATATTAGCAGGTAACTTACCAGAAGAAGTGAAATAATGCAGGTCAATTCGGTTCGCTGTTCTTTGCACAACAGGTGTTTTTCAGGAACAGGCAGTATAGGCGGGATCCAGCTGCCTGATTTTCATGATCCACATGTTTTCTACAGGAAGAAAAGCGGCACCGGTAATATCTTAAGAATTCAAAATCCATTTCTTTATAGTTCAAGATGACAGACGGTTCCTGCCTTATGTTGAAGAAAAGGATGAAGATTTTTCATTCCATTTTATATGCTTTTCGTTCCATGTATCCTAAAATACTTAAAAATCTTCCGATAAAATAAATGACGGCAGCACATAAATTAAATAATGGAGGACATTTGGAAATGAGCGTTAATGGAATAGGAGCGATGGGAAGTCCGGCATGGTACGGAACAAAGAAAGCAGATCAGAGTATGGTCTCAGAAACTTTGTCATTCAAAGAAACCGTGGCAGAGAAGGCCGCGGAAGAGAGAAATAATTCTGAGGAGAAAGCCTTTGCATCAGTCGGCGCTCACGCGCCGGGGGAGGTGAAGCAGGCGTGGATGGATGCGGCTAAAGAAGCAGGCGTGAACGGTCTTGGAATGTCCGGGAACGGTATGCTGACACATATTTCAAAGATGATGGTACAGAGGGCAGATAAATGGATGAAAGGAATCAGCGATTCAAATGATCTGCTCGGAAGCACGGTGCAGTCGGCAATCAGGGTGACAGAGCAGGCGCTGTATGATTTAGACCACCCGCGTTCTACGGCGAATTTAAACAGTATAGATGTGCAGCGGCAGCAGATGAAGGAACGGGCATTCTATCAGTCATTTTTGGAAAAGCTGGGTGCTCTGGTACAGTAAAAGAAGCTTAAGATCTCAAAGCATCTGCCTTTTCCTGTAAAATGCACTTATTCATCAGAAACCGTTTCAGTCCACTCATCTATTTTCTCATAATACAGAAACAACTCCGTGGGGATTTTGGCGGTGTCCGGGGAGAAGGGTGTCTCTATCACACAGCCTTTTAACGGAAGACCGTGAGTTCCTGTTTCCTGATCGGGCTTTAAGCGCATCATAAGAAAATGGGAGCTGCCCTGGTGCGTTTCCGGGCGGGACTTTAAATATTGTCTGGAGTGGAATACCAGACCGTAGTCTTTACTGCATTCATATTCTATGCCGACATAGCACATTCCCTTCGGGCAGCACTGCTCCAATGCGTCATAACTGTGTTTTCTGGCCTGTGCTAACTGTTCCGGGGTAAATCTCTCCGACAGTTTAGGGTCACGGAATTTTTCTTCCGTACTTTTCCACACGTCTATCAGGGTTACGTTGTTGATGTGGCACTGTACGTTGTCACCATGCTCATCTGTGAAATAAAACGAGCGGCTTTTTCCCACATTCAGCGTGACGGTCTTTTCGAGTATATGCTGGGCAGAATCCGGTCTGTGGGTTATGGTGATAGGCATATCCGGCGAATAGTCGGGCAGTTTTTCCATATCAGCAATGGTTAATGTCACCAACTGCAGGTCGGTCCAGTCAGTATCCTGAAGCCATTCCGGAACCGTCCATCCGGCACTCATCATGTCAAGAAAAAGCTGGATCATTCCGGGATCCTCTACGGAATATTCCAAGGAACCGCCTGTGCCGCCCTGTACCGGCAGTTTTTTATCACCAAGATAAAAGCTGCTGCAATGCAGGTAGCAACAGCTTTCCTTCTTATGTTCTTTTAATATCTGTCTGTGATTGCGGATGCCTTTCAGGTGTGCGGGTTCCTGTTTATCGTAGGGTTCGATGATATAGAGTTTTGCCTCGTCGGATAAGGTCATGCCGACGAGGTGGTATTTCCTGCCGTCCCGTTCTATGGTTTTGCCGATGACGAGAATATCCTGCCATTTCTTATGGCAATCTGATAAGATGGAAAAATTCATGGCTGCACCTCCGGTGATGAGTTATCAAGGTCTTAATTGACAACGCCCCGGCCAGTCGTTTCATATCTTTCTGTGTCTGACAGTCGGTAATCGTCAAATCCGGCTTGCCTGTGATGATTCGCAATACCAATTCAGCCAAAGGAATATTATCTTTGAATAGACAACGCATAAAATCATCGTCTATCGGCCGCAAGCCGCGCAAACGCTGTAAATCATTCTGGCGTTTTTGTTCTTCTGTTGTCAAAAGTGTCACCTGCTTTCCGCAATACGTCTCACTTTTCAAGAATGGCAGCGCCAACGGCGGTATGGTTGTTTTATGACCTTTATATTATTTCCCATATCGAAAAGCAAGTGATATACTTATGCACATAAGGAGGGAAGCACATTGAAACAAAAAATATTCATCAAGTTATTTTTATCGACTTTTCAGTTGAGCGCCTGTACGTTCGGCGGTGGATTTGTTATTATCCCCTTAATGCAGAAAAAGTTTGTGGATGAGCTGCACTGGATAGAAGAACAGGAAATGATGGATCTGACAGCAATCGCGCAATCCTCACCTGGTGCGATCGCTGTCAATGCCTCTATTCTTGTGGGTTATCATGTAGCAGGGATGGCAGGGGCTTTGATAACGGTATTGGGAACAGTGCTGCCGCCGCTCATCATTATCTCTGTCATCTCCTTTTTCTATGCTGCTTTTCGTGATAATGCGATTGTCAACATGGCTATGACAGGTATGCTTGCAGGAGTAGCGGCCGTAATCTGTGATGTAGTAATGAAAATGGGAAAAAGTATTTTCCAGAAAAAACGGGTTCTGCCGATCGCTGTTTTGTCTGCGTCTTTTATCGCTGTTCGTTTTATGAAAATTAATATTATACTGATTATTCTGATCTGTGCTGTAATTGGCGCGGCTGATACTCTGTACCTTGGCAGGAAAGGAGGGAAGACATTATGATTTATCTTGAACTGTTTTGGAGCTTTTTTCAGATCGGGTTGTTCAGTATAGGCGGTGGATATGCTGCCATGCCGTTGATTCAAAGTCAGGTTGTCGATATTCATCCGTGGCTGACTATGAGTCAGTTTGCAGATATTATGACGATCGCGGAAATGACACCGGGACCGATCGCTGTCAATTCAGCAACCTTTGTGGGAATTCAGGTTGCAGGGATTCCGGGTGCAGTGATTGCCACCTCAGGCTGTATTCTCCCGTCTTGCGTGGTCGTAATGACGCTTGCCTCTATTTATTATCGCTTTCGAGAGTTGAAAATGGTACAGGGAGTGCTTGCAGGCATCCGTCCTGCTGTTGTAGCCATGATTGCGTCTGCCGGCATTACCTTAGTGACCATGGCTTTTTACGGAGAAAGAGTTTTGCCGGCTGATCTGAGTGAAATCAATGTGATCTCCGTAATCATTTTTGCGGTTGGTTTTTTTGTTTTAAGGAAATGGAAAGTAAATCCCATTTATGTCATGCTGGGCGCGGGTGCGGTTGGAATACTGCATGGCATAGTGTGACAGGGAAAGCCGGAAGGGAGTGGACTATGGAAAAGCGACTGTTCCGGGATGCCGGGGTCTTTACTACGGCGATCGACAGGATTCCTGCAACTGTCAAAGAAGATGACCTGCGGGAATACCGCACAAATCTGCATCATCTTCAGGGTAATAGAAGGCCGGATTTTTTCCGATACATACCCTGGAGGTCAGGCAGAGAAGACCTTTGAGGAGGTGTGACATGAAAAAGTACATTATTTTATGGCTGGCCGTTTCAGCGCTGGTCATGCTGGCGCTGCCGTGGCTGTCGGTTACTTTCGTTAAAAGTGATGCAGGAATGGCGGTATCTTTTCTTTTATTCTTTGCAGTTGATCCCTTATATTCTGTGATCATCGGCGCCTGTGCGGGAAAAGACGTCAGGCGTTTATGGAGCCTTCCGGTAATCCCGCCGGTGCTGTTTTTGGCCGGCACATGGATTTTCTTTCATATGGGGGAGCCGGCATTTATTATGTACGCGGCGGTCTATCTTGCCTTGGGAATGGCGGCAATGCTGATTTCCCTGTCGGTCAGAAAGAAAGTGCAGAGGTAACTTTAGAGACAGAATTTTCAGGTAAATACACGGCCGCAGTTTTACAGGGAAGACTTTTGGAAGGGAACAGTTATCATGGAACAGTTATAACAGAGCAGTTTTAATAGAGAAGGCGGCAAATGAAAGATCAGGAGGATACTATGGACAGACCTGTTACAACATTGTTTATGCTGATGTCGGTTGACGGAAAAATAAGCACCGGCGCAACGGACGATCTGGATGTAGATAAAGATTTTCCAAAAATTGCAGGGCTTACCGAAGGCCTGCATCAATATTATGAAATAGAGCAGACGACAGATTTGTGGTCGTTCAATTCCGGGCGGGTTCAAGCCAAGATCGGTGTCAATACAAAGGAAATGCCAAATAAAACGCCCGTATCTTTCGTGGTACTGGATAACAGCCATTTGAACGAGAATGGGATACGGTATTTCTGTGCTTTATCAAAAAACTTTGTGCTGGTCACGTCGAATGATAAGCATCCGGCATTCAGCATGGAGGAGAGTAATCTGCATATTGTCTATCAAAAAGAATTATCGCTGAAAGATGCACTTATAACCCTTAAATCAGAATATGGCTGCGAGAGGATAACAATACAAACCGGCGGTACACTAAATGGTTTATTTCTTCGTGAAAAACTATTTGATTATGTGGATATTGTCGTTGCGCCGGTTTTGATTGGCGGCAAAGACACATCTACCCTAATTGATGGTAAATCGCTGGTTTCACAAAGTGAATTGTCACAATTAGGAGTTCTGAAACTGCAGGAATGTGTGATGTTGGAGAATTCCTATTTGCGGTTACGTTATGAGGTGATTCGTTGATGGAGCGATTCGCTCAGCGCAAATACTGTTATCTGGAAAAGAGCGCAGCCATATCATGATAGAATACGGGTCAGACAGGAGTGAGTAAGAATGCTGCATGTGGCAGTATGTGAAGATGACAGTTCTCTGCTTGCGAACATAAAGGACAAGGTGCAGAATTATATTAACTCGTTGTGCTACTTAAATAACTAATATCGCATACTTTGCCTAAACACTGAAAAAGCCAAAAAGTCCCTATGCATTTTCGGAAAATTTTTTAGAATATCAGTTGTTTGATTTTTCCTATGTCACAGGGTTCCAGGAATATTCTGTTGAATGCCATACACAGATTATGTCCTAAGACTTTGTTCTGAAGTCGGGTACTGGTGCTAGAATATAAATAGTACAAAACAAGAAAGACCTTTTTCTCATAAATAATGTATGATTAGAGATTAGGAGGAACAGGTCATGGCAAAAGGAAGATCATTTACAAAAGAATTTAAGGAGGATGCAGTCCGTTACAGGAGGGAGCATCCAGAACTGACGCTTCAACAGGCCGCATCTAATCTTGGGATTAGTATGTCAGCGCTGAAGCACTGGCTGACAGTGGCAAAAGAGAATGAAGGCGCTGTCCCTACCAGGGGAACAGGGAACTTCAGCAGCGATGAGGCAAAGGAGATCGCCCGCCTGCAGAAAGAATTACGGGATACAAAGGATGCCCTTGAGATCCTAAAAAAAGCAATCAGTATCCTGGGAAGATGACAAAGTCCCTCTACAGGGCAGCTTATGAATATGTCACAGCATGTGGACAGGGATCTGAGAAACACCGGGTTTCTGTCAGCAGGATACTGAAATTATTGGGTGTTTCGCGGTCTGGATATTATGCATGGAAAAAGCGGGGGCCTTCTGATTCTGAAAAACACAGGGAGCAGATAAAAGACAGGATAAAGGACATTTATGAAGAATCGCATCATAATTATGGTGCGCCCAAGATAACAGAAAAGTTGAAGAAGGAAGGCGAACACATTAG
>CANPTH010000119.1 GCA_947576945.1 uncultured Lachnospiraceae bacterium | reverse complement strand
GATCGCAGAGCAGAATTTGAAATTCTGCTCGCGTCCTCAGCGTAAAACGCTTCGGCATGGAGGAAAAGATGAATGTACGGGAACTCGTATTGGATATTTTGATGGAGTTTGAAAGACAGGACGAGTATTTGAATATCCTGCTCCTGGGGGTTTTGGATAAATATGATTATCTTGACGGGAAAGAAAAGGCTTTCGTCAAGCGGGTATGTGAAGGAACGGTAGAGCGGCGGATTCAGATCGACTATATATTGGATCAGTTTTCCAGGGTGTCTGTGAGGAAGATGAAGCCGCTGATCAGAGAACTGCTGCGTATGAGTGTGTACCAGCTTTTGTTTATGGAGCACATTCCCGATGCTGCTGTCTGCAACGAAGCCGTTAAACTGGCGAAGAAACGGAAGTTTCAGTCTCTGCAGGGATTTGTGAACGGCGTATTGCGGGCGGTTTCCCGCGGGAAGGATGAGATACGATATCCCGACAGGCAGCAGGATATCGATGCCTATCTGTCTGTTTATTATTCTGTCCCGGTATGGCTGGTGCGGCATTTGTGCGATGCGTATGGGAGGGAGCAGTGTGAAAGGATCCTGCAGTCCTTTTTACAGAGAAGACCGGTCTGCCTCCGCATGAAAGAGAGTCTGCCTGCGGAAGAGCAGGAGCGGCTTTTTGAGGCGTGGCGGGAGGCAAAAGTGGAAGTACGTAGAAACCCGTATCTTCCTTATGCTGTGGAGGTAGTAAAATCAGAGGGCATCAGGAGTCTGGCAGGATATGAAGAGGGCGCATTTGCGGTACAGGATGTCAGCTCGATGCTGGTGGTGGAGGCGGCCGGTATCAAGGCAGGCGATACAGTCATCGATGTGTGTGCGGCTCCCGGCGGCAAGGCCATTCACGCAGCCGGGAAACTGGCGGGAACAGGACAGGTGATCGCCTGTGACCTGACTGCCTATAAGACGGCGAAGATCGAAGCGAACAGGGATAGAATGCAGATTAACAATCTGTCAGTTGTAATACAGGATGCCAGAGAGAGAGACGAGAAGCTGGTAGGGCGGGCAGATGTGCTTTTGGTGGATGTGCCCTGCTCAGGGTTAGGGGTGATCGGCAAGAAGCAGGATATCAAGTACCGGGTGACCGGGCAGTCCCTGCAGGATATCGTCAGACTGCAGAGAGAGATCGTGCGCAATGTGGTACAGTATCTAAAACCGGAAGGGTTCATGATGTACAGTACCTGTACCATGAACCCGGAAGAAAACGAGAAGATGGTTGAGTGGATCTGCCGCGAATTTGCCATGGAGACGGTGGGGATGCAGGCGGAATTGCCGGATGCGCTAAAGTCATTGGGAGAAAAGGGATTTCTTCAATTGCTGCCGGGGATCCATGAGACGGACGGCTTCTTTATTGCCAGATTGCGCAGGCGGGGACAGGCTGAGTAAGAGGATGTTGCCTGCAGGGAGCAGGCAGCAGGAATACGGATCTGCTGATACAGCAGGCGATATAGCAGGACGAAACAGATGAAGAATGTAGATAGAAAAGACATTAAGTCGCTTACTTTGTCGCAATTAAAGGAAGAGATGGAAGCTTTGGGAGAGAAAAGCTTCCGGGCCGGACAGCTGTACGAGTGGATGCATGGCAAGCTGGCGGAGGGATACGAGGAGATGACGAATATTCCCCGCAGGCTGGCAGAGCAGTGTGCACTGCGCTATGAGTATACGACGCTTAAGACGGTTCAGATGCAGGAATCCAGACTGGATGGCACGAGAAAATATCTCTTTGCGCTTCCGGACGGTAATCTGGTGGAAAGTGTGTGGATGCGTTATAAGCATGGCAATGCCGTATGTATTTCTTCCCAGGTAGGCTGCCGGATGGGCTGCCGGTTCTGCGCTTCTACCCTGGACGGGCTGGAGAGGAATCTCCTGCCTTCGGAGATGTTAGAGCAGATTTATGCGATCACGAGGCAGACCGGAGAGAGAGTATCCAATGTGGTGGTGATGGGGACCGGTGAGCCAATGGATAACTTTGACAATCTTCTGCAGTTTATCATGCTGCTGACGGATGAGAACGGGCTGCATATCAGCCAGCGGAATATTACCGTTTCCACCTGCGGCATTGTGCCCAGGATGTACCAGCTTGCCGACAGGCAGCTGCAGATCACGCTGGCATTATCCTTACATGCGGCGACGGATGAGAAGAGACGGGAGCTGATGCCGGTGGCCGATCGGTATTCGCTGCAGGAGCTGATGGGGGCCTGCACGTATTATTTCGAGAAGACAGGCAGAAGAATCACTTTTGAGTATAGTCTGGTAAAAGATGTCAATGATACAAATGAGGATGTTATGCAGCTGACGAAACTGATAAAAGGTTTGAACTGCCACGTAAATCTGATACCCGTGAATCCCATCAGGGAGCGGAATTATGTGCAGTCTGAGCGTCATGCGGTGGAGTCGTTTAAAAATAAACTTGAAAAAAATGGAATAAATGTTACTATTAGAAGGGAAATGGGTCGGGATATTGACGGTGCGTGTGGTCAGTTGCGGCGCAGATATATAGAATAGTCTTTTGGATCGGGTGCGGCAAGACAGCGAGAGCCGGTCCAAAGTAACAGGGGGAACAGTACAGTGCTTAGGTCCTATGCGACAACAGATATCGGACAAAAAAGACAACTGAATCAGGATTTTATCTATCTGTCAGAGGGTCCTATCGGGAATCTGCCCAATGTTTTTATTGTGGCGGATGGTATGGGCGGCCATAATGCAGGAGATTTTGCTTCGCGCTACGCGGTGGAGACAGTGGCGGAAGAGATAGAAGCCTCTTTTGAAAAGAATCCGGTGAAGATCCTGGGCAGGGCCATCGAGAAGGCAAATGCCGTGATCCGTAAGCGGGCCAGGGAGGACGTATCTTACAGCGGCATGGGAACGACGATTGTCATTGCTACTTTTATAGGCAGATATCTGGAGGTAGCCAATGTAGGGGACAGCCGGCTTTATGTTGTCAATGAGAGGATCAGGCAGATCACGAAGGATCATTCTCTTGTGGAGGAGATGGTTCGTATGGGAGGAATCGACAGGGCTTCTGCGAGAAATCATCCGGATAAGAATATCATTACCAGAGCGATCGGCGCCAGAGATCATGTTGAGGCGGATTTCTTTAATCTGGAGTTACAGGCGGAGGATATGGTTTTACTTTGTTCTGACGGATTGACGAATATGATGGACGACGAGACGATCCACTTTATCTTAAGGAGAGGTGGCAGTCTTAAGGACAGGGTAGAAGAATTGGTGAGGGTAGCCAATCAAAACGGCGGCAAGGATAATATTTCAGTAATCGTTATTGAGCTGTCTGCAGACGAGGTGGAACATGATTAAGATAGGTATGATGATAGGAGAACGGTATGAGATCCTGGAGCGGATCGGTACCGGCGGTATGTCAGATGTATATAAAGCGAAAGATTATAAACTGAACCGATTTGTAGCAGTTAAGGTATTAAAGCAGGAATTCAGTGAGAACGCCAATTTCGTCTCGAAGTTCAGGGTTGAGGCGCAGGCGGCAGCCGGACTTATGCATCCCAATATAGTCAATGTGTATGATGTGGGTGAAGAGGGCGGCATCTACTATATCGTAATGGAATTGGTAGAAGGCATCACCTTAAAGAAATATATTGAGAGGAAAGCGAGATTATCTGTCAAGGAAGCGGTAAGCATTGCGATCCAGGTATCTATGGGATTGGAAGCGGCGCACAATAATCACATTATCCATCGGGATATTAAGCCGCAGAATATAATCATATCAAAAGAAGGCAAGGTCAAGGTAACGGATTTCGGCATTGCCAAGGCGGCTACCAGCAATACGATCACGTCCAATGTGATGGGTTCGGTACACTATACGTCACCCGAACAGGCCAGGGGTGGATACAGTGACGAGAAGAGCGATATTTATTCGCTGGGTATCACTATGTTTGAGATGCTGACCGGCAGAGTGCCTTTTAACGGGGAGACGACGGTGGCGATCGCGATCAAACACATTCAGGAAGAAATGCCGTCCCCCAGGGAATATGTGCCGGAGATTCCGATCAGCGTGGAGCAGATTGTGTGTAAATGCTGTCAGAAGAGTCCGGACAGAAGATATCAGTCCATGCAGGAACTGATCGCCGATCTGAAGCAGTCCCTGATCAATCCGGATGAGGATTTTGTCAAATTGATGGATCCGGACGAGGAAGCTTCCACGAGAATGATCACGGACAGGGATATGGCGCAGATCAAGCGGCAGTCCGACAGGCATGATTCCATGGATGAAGTGATGCGCCTGAAAAAGAACAATCTGCGCGTCTATGAAGAGGAGGACGAAGAAGAGGAAGAAGATGAGGAGGAGTGGGACGAAGACGAAGAGGATTATGATCCCAGGATGGAAAGAATAACAACGATCCTGGCTGTTGTGGCAGCGCTCCTCGTGGGATGTATCGTTATCTTCCTGGTCGGCAGGGCTATGGGTGTGTTCCAGTTCGGCACGGTGCCTGAGAAGGAACCGGTGCAGGAAGAATCTACAGAGCAGGTAGAGATGATCAAGGTGGCCGGAATGAATGTGGAGGAGGCTAAGCGCGCTCTGCTGGAGATCGGGCTGACACCGGAGATCCGCTATGAGGCAAGCGCTACGCACGAGGCAGGGACTGTTCTTCGGGCCAGCGTGCAGGGCGGCGCTGCGACGAGCACTGATCAGGAGAAACTGATGCTCAATAAAGGTACGGTGATCATTCTGACAGTGGCGGAAAGCGCGGAGGGAGTCAAAGTTCCGGCAGCGACCGGTAAATCCAAAGAAGAGGCGACTTCTATCCTGGAGAAAGAGGGATTTGTAGTCAATGTGACGGAAGGATATGACCATACGGTGCAGAATGGGTATGTTATTTCCCAGTCACCGGAGGCAGGCACTACGGCGACGCCGGGATCCTCAGTCACGATACGAATCAGTCAGGGGGCGGATGAGAATAAGGTAAGAGTACCCAATTTGGTGGGCATGGAGGAGATGGATGCCACCGTTACCCTGACGGAGCTTGGACTGGAGGTGGGAAATGTGACATCTGCGGCCAATGAGGATGCCTCACTGTCAGGAAAGGTGTGCTATCAGAGTTATTCTGTGGGTTCCTATGTAGATAAGGGAACAGCCATTGATATTTCCATCAGTACCGGGCCGGAGGCGGCCACTTATCGGTATTCGGAAGGAATTACGGCGCCGACGGAGGATCCGGATTATCAGAACGGAATGGCAGTGAATGTTACAGTCATGACGGCGGACGGCACGCAGCTTCTGAGCACACAGACTACGACTTTTCCGGTAGCGACTAACTATACCGGCATCAAATCACCTACCGGGACCATCACTTTCACCTTTCGGGTAGAGAAGGAAGCGGCTACAACGACGGATCCAAATACAGGGGAGACCGTGACCAGCGAGGCCGTCTCGGAAGACAGGACAGTAAGCAGAGAAGTCAGCTTTACGCAGGAGTAGGATAAGCGTATGCAGGGCAAGATTATCAAGGGAATTGCAGGATTCTACTATGTACATGTGGAGGGCAGAGGAATCTATGAATGCAAGGCCAAAGGAATTTTCAGAAAAGATCATGTGAAACCTCTTGTAGGGGACAATGTGTTGACGGATATACTGGACGAGGAAGAGATGCTTGGCAATATCAGAGAAATACTGCCAAGAAAGAGCGCTTTGATCAGGCCGGCTGTTGCCAATGTGGATCAGGCGCTTATCTTGTTTGCTGTCGTGAAACCGGATCCAAACTTTAATCTTCTGGACAGACTGCTGATCCGGATGGAACAGCAGCATCTGCAGACCATTATCTGCTTTAATAAGCAGGAGATCGCGTCCAGAGAGGAGAAGGAGGCGCTGCGGCAGGCATATGAGACCTGCGGCTGCCGTGTCCTGTTCATCAGCGTGCTGGAGGAGGAAGGGCTTGAGGAAGTGAGGGAGCTGTTAAGCGGCAGGACCACAACGGTGGCGGGACCCAGTGGCGTGGGGAAGTCGTCTCTGATCAATAAGCTGGCGCCGCAGGCTAATATGGAGACCGGCGCTATCAGCGCTAAGATCGCGCGGGGCAGACATACCACCCGCCATTCGGAGATCATCGCCCTCGGCGAAGGAACTTATATAGTAGATACACCGGGCTTTACATCGTTGGACATCTCCGAGATCACGAAAGAAGAACTGGGCTTCTATTATCCGGAATTCGTGCAGTATGAACCGTACTGCAAATTCAGCGGATGTGCACATATCAGCGAACCTTCCTGCGGCGTGAAGGAGGCTGTTGAGACAGGGAAGATCAGCCGGGTGCGTTATGATAATTACAGGATATTGTATCAGGAGCTGAAAAATCGGAAACGTTTTTGAGGAAGAAATTGTCTGTTGCATAGTTAGTATTATGCCGCTTGAAAAGAGCAGATTGGACATGTAAGATTTATACGGCAAAGATGCTGTGGAACAGACCGGCGTCGATAGAGATAAGCAGAAGATTTCAAGTGAATCCCTGTGCCATAACGGCATGGGGATTTTTCTGTCTTGACATAAAAAGCAGTGATGACCGGCAGCGGCCGGAAAGAGACGGGTTTCAATTCTGTGATTTGATAATAGTGTCTGAATGTATGAAAATATCGGTAGAACTGTTAGTGAATATAGCAGTAAAACGGCTGATTGATGATACTGATCTTATTCGGGATCTCCGCGCGGGCAGGATGAAATTGAAAGAAGACAGTTGTTACATATCTTCGCGTTCAAAATAGGAAAAATGGAGAAGAGTAAGGCAGGAAGAAAGGCGGTTCTGGCAGTGCTGGTCTTCATGAACATCGGCGTATTGTTCCTTCTCAAATGGAGCGGCATGGACTGCGATATTTCACAAAGAAGGATGGGATATAAGGTGGGCAGAGGTGCAAAGATTTTGGTCAGCATCGTCATAACGTTATTTGTCTTTATGAGATTGGAACAGGTTTTGGAGGTGCTATACTATCATAGCTGTTAGAGCTTTTTGATTTAGAGCATTTTGGTATAGAGAAATGATTGTATCGTAATGGTACGTAGAAAATAAAATGAGCAAACACGGAGGAATCAGATAATATGAAATTAGGCATCGTAATACGCGAGGCTGGTTTTATATTTCCATAGAGTCTCATAAATGTCTATAAAACATAGTGTTTTCAATGCTTTGTGGGATTTGAGGTTTCATAAAAGCTTATGCTGATTTCTAAATATCCATGTTAAAATGGTGCGGAATTGGTGCGGTAATATTCAGGAGAAAGAGTG
>CANPTH010000118.1 GCA_947576945.1 uncultured Lachnospiraceae bacterium | reverse complement strand
AGAATACAACCGCGTTGGCGCTCTGGAAGCCGAACTGTCCGCCCGACATACCGTTGTTGTAGATCAGGTAGGAGATAGACTCCGTACTCTGCGCCGGGCCGCCCTTGGTCAAAGCCATGATCTGATCAAACACCATCAGGAAGTTCTTCACGCACAGAACCATGTTGATGGAGAAAAAGGGAATGATCAGCGGGAAAGTCAGGTATTTAAACTGCTTCCAGCCTGTCGCACCGTCGAGGCCGCCTGCCTCATACACATCTTCCGGCACCGTCTGCAGGCCGGAAATATAGATGATCGTATTCATGGCGATCGCCTGCCATGCACAGACAACCATGATACCGATCCACGCCGCACTCGGATTGGACAGGATGGAGGTGCGCAGCGCGTCGATTCCGATCATGTCTGCCAGAGCCGGCAGGATATAAGTAAAGAAGTAATTGAAAATGTAACCTACAACCAGCGCACCCAGGATATTGGGCAGGAAGTACGCGCCGCGGAAAAAGCTCTTGGCCTTGATGGAGCTGTTAAGCGCCAGCGCCAGCAACAGGCTTAAAACATTAACCACAACGGTCGTCACGATCGCCAGCTTAAACGTAAACCAGTAGGACTTGCCCACACGAACATCCGAAAACAGATCGATATAGTTTCTAAAGCCTACCCAGTCATACTTTCCGAAGCCCTTAAAATTCGTAAAACTGTATATCACACCGCGGATCAGCGGAATGGTATTGAAGCAGATAAACAGGGCAAGAATCGGAATGGTGATCAATAAAAATGTTGTTTTTCTCTCATTTTTTCCTAATTTCATTATGCATGCTCTCCTTTCTCACTAATTCGCGGTCAATTCGCGTTTCCGTGCTGCTTTTCATAATCCTGTACCAGCCGGATGATATCCCTGTTGTACCGCAGCCAGTCCTTATCAAACTTCTCCAGGAAAGCGTCCACATCCTGATTTAACAGGAAGGTCTGAATCTGCGCATCCACTGCCATCTCTGACGGATAATAGTGATCCTGATAGTCCGTCATATTGCCGGATGTGATATAATCTGTCATGCCGTCCAGAATGGAAGGAAGCGTGAAGTCTCCGTCCTTACAGGGGATAGCTGTCTGCGCGTCTATGTATTTCTGGATGTTCTCATCTTCATAAAGGAAATCCAGCACCTCATAGACCGCTTCCTTGTTCTTGCATCCTGCCGTCACGCAGAACTGCAGGTCAATACCGGAATTCAGGGTATTGCCGTCCGCCGCGTCATTGGCCGGCATAACGAAAGAGTCCAGATTTAAGTCCGGGTTCACGGACAGAATCTGCGGAGCCGCATAGCTTCCGATGGGATACATGGCGGATTCGCCTCTTGCAAACGCCGTACATGCGTCATTGTAGCCATACGCAAACGGATCCTCCGGTCCGTACTGCAGCAGTTCCAGATATTTCTCTGACACTTCCCGGTACTCTTTGGCAAATGTGGTCTCCCCGCGGTTTACCTGCTTGGATGCATCCGCCGGAGCCAGATCTACCGCCATCGCATTCCACGGTGCAAGGCAGGTCCAGGTATCCTTGAAGCCGAAATAGAAAGGCTGGATTCCTTCTCCCTGAATGGTGTCACACAAAGTAAGTAATTCGTCCCAGGTTGTCGGGATTGTCCAGCCATGCTCCTCGAACATATCCCTGTTGTACAAAATTCCTGCCGCGTTGGCCACGTAAGGCACTGCATAAGTTCCCTCAATGGGCACAAACTTAAGCGCCTCGTCGATTTCCAGATATCCCTGATTAATATTCGCAAGTCCTTCATAATCAGAAATATCCTCCAGGATCTGCGCATCCATGAAATAAGAATAGTTGATGTCTCCGCCGATTCCTATGATGTCGGGATAATCCTCTCTGATGAATCTCGTCTTCAAGATCGTCATCGCATCATTGGGAGAACTGATCTTTAAACGGATGTCATCATGTGTTGCGTTGAATTCCTCTTCCACAGCAGTGAAATAGTTGGCCGCCTCAGGCTTGTACTGAACGATCTCAACTTCAACCTTACCATCGCCAGCCGAGTTTCCACATCCCCCGGCAACCGCCATTGCAGCAACACTGCAAACCGCCGCGCCAAGGTATTTTACTTTCCTCCTTAACATAGCATATCTCCTTCCCTGATTTGATATTTGCATTGTAACATACCATTTTGCTATCCATAAATAGCCTTATTTTATATGTTATATACCTTAATGCTGTTTTTATGCCAATTAATTGAAGTTTAGTAGCATTTTGGTATATAATCAGGTTAAGAAACAGTTCAGATTACTTTTTACCGTAATCTCTTTAAGCTGAATATTGATGTTACCCTGAATAACGTCCACAGATGAGCGGCGCATAATGCCCCGGAACGGAGGAATGTATGAGTGAAGTGATCTTCTCGGTTTTTCCCAGTGAAAATTTTGTCGATCTCGGTCTGTATCAGTTCGGATGGGAGCAGTGCGATCCCTCCCACTCCTTCGGCCCTGCTGCCAGAAACCATTATCTCTTCCATTACTGCCTGTCCGGCACCGGCACGCTCTTTGCAGAGAACACATCCGGCAAATCCATCACTTATCAGATAAAAAGCGGCCAGGGATTCATGATCTTTCCCCACCAGGTCTGTACCTACATAGCGGATCATGAAATTCCGTGGGAGTATGTCTGGATCGAATTCGACGGGCTGCGCGCCAAGGAAGCTGTGGAGCTGACCGGCTTAAGCCCGAGCCAGCCTGTCTACAGAGCGCGCTATAAAGACATCGCAGACACGATGAAATCAGAAATGCTTTATATCGTCAACCATAAGAATGAGTCCCCCTTCCACCTGATCGGGCACCTCTTTCTCTTTATCGACAGTTTTATACGTTCCGCTTCCTCCTCCGAAGTCAGCAGAGGAAACAGCCTGCGCGATTTCTACATCAAAGAGGCTATTTCCTTCATCGAGCAGAACTTCCAGAACGATATCTCCGTGGAGGATATCGCGGCCGCCTGCGGTCTGAACAGAAGCTATTTCGGTAAGATCTTCCATGAAAATATGGGAAAGTCGCCCCAGGATTTTCTGATCTCCTACCGCATGTCCAAGGCCACCGAGCTGTTGCGGCTCACTGACCTGTCCATCGCGGATACCGGAAATGCAGTGGGCTATCCGAACCAGCTGCATTTTTCCAGAGCGTTTAAGAATGTGTATGGGATCTCGCCAAGACAGTGGCGCAATGAGCATGTGGCGAAGTGATCCTATCCCTGTTTCCTGCTGTCAGCCATAATTTTTTCTATTTCTTTTCGTGCATGCAGAAGGCTCTGACATATTTTTGTGCAATAGGGCACGATATCGGGAGATGCCGTGACAATGTCCGGAACCATAACCGTCATACATCCGGCTGCATGACCCGCCCGGATTCCATTTTCGCTGTCTTCAAACACAAAGCACTCTGCCGGCCTGCAGCCAATGCGGTCCGCAGCCAGAAGGAAAATATCAGGTTCGGGTTTCCCTCTTCTGACTTCCGCTCCGCTTACCACCGCCGCAAAATACCCGCGTATGCCCGCCAATTCCAGATTGGATTCAATCTGCTCTGCCACCGTACTGCTTGCCACTGCCATCCGCATATTCTTTTCATGAAAAAAATCCAGTATTTCCTGCACGCCCTGTTTCACAGGCACATGGACGGACAGTCTTTCCCTGATCCGTCCCATACACTCATCCCTTATGGCTGTTCCATCAGTAACATGGTAATATCTCTCGATCACCCTGCACATATGCTGCCCGTTTGTACCGGAAACAGCATTCACAAAACAGGAATCAAGCATCACGCCTCTTTCTTCGGCAATCTCCTGCCATATTTGCTGATAAATACGCTCTGTATCAAGCAGCAGACCGTCCATATCAAAAATTGCACCTCTATATCTCATTTTCCTGATTCATCCTCCGAGCTTCCAGCTCATGCGTCATTTCCTCACGCAGTCTGTCCAGCTTATAAAAACAGGTAAGCGCCGCAATCAATATACACAAAACGACCGGTATCCAGATAAAACATATTTCAATGTAAGAAAGGGCTTTTTTCGTCTGAGCTGCATTGGCTGCATATCCTCCGTATTTTAAAAATGCGCCAATGATAAAGCTTGTCAATCCCATACCGCCTTTTACAAAAAATCCCTGGAATGCCGCAATCAATCCCGCCACGCTTGCATTTTTCTTATATTCTGAATAATCAATGACATCCGGCTGCATTGCAAAGGTAATCCCAAAAGTGCCATAGATCCCTAATCCTGTAATGACCAGTCCGGCCAGCAGGCATACCGTCTGGTTACGCCCGATGTATATAAGCAGATCTCCCGCTATGTACAAAATAATGCTGAAAAACATCAGGCTTCTCTTACTGTACTTTTTTTCCAGAGCAGGAAGCAAAAGCAGCATCGGCAATCCGGATAAAATTCCCAGGATTCCAACAAGCGACAGCCACCCTGTCCTTCCCAGATTATACTTGAAATAATAAATAACCGTCGTGCTCCTTACCACATAAAGGGAAAAGTAAAACAAATTCAATAAAAACAATATCCATGCCTGTCCGGTAAGACCTTTTAGCTCTTCTTTCAAAGAAGAGTGCCTCCGGCTGACGGTCGGAGGCACCACTTCCTCCGTACTCGCAAACGTCAGAAAAAAGATAAACATTGCAACAATTCCATATATGGTCATTGTGACAAGATACCCTCTCGCCTCATTGTTCCCGCCAAAAAAACGCACCAATGGTTCCGTAATGGTCATTACGACCGCCGTCCCGGCCATTGCGCAAACCATTCTTGTGGAAACCAGGATATCCCTTTCATGGATATCGGAAGTAAGCCTTGGCACAATTGTATTAAGCGGTATGTTTACAACTGTATATGCCGTACAGAGAAGGCAGTATGTCACGTAAGCCCATATCAGTTTCCCGCTGCTCCCAAAACCCGGAATATAAAAAGTCAGGAATGTAAAAACAGCAAACGGCACGGCTCCCACCAAAAAATAAGGCCTGCCCTGTCCCCATTTCGTATGGGTTCTGTCTACAATCAGACCCATTCCGGTATCTGTTAATGCATCAATAAATTTTGTCACCAGCATCATTGTTCCGGCCGCCGCAGCCGTAATCCCAAACACATCCGTATAAAAAACCATAAGATAAGACGCCATCGTGCTAAATACCAGATTGCAGCCAAGATCCCCTATCCCATAGCCTATGCGCTTTCCCCATTTTCCCATATCATTCTCCTTCCTCTACCAGTTCATTACATCAATTACAGCCTTTTCTATGCGGCATTCCGAAATACATAACGCGTCATGTATCTTCAGTAAACTTACATCATGCTCAGCCTGCCGCCGGGCGGGCCGCATGGCCATCCATGCTGTGAAAGTCGAAGACTTTCATAGTAATTAGAAACAGGTAAATGCACCGTCAATAATGAAATCCGAGCCTGTCGTAAAGGTACTCGTATCACCAGCCAGGTATACACAGATGGATTCCAGTTCCTCCGGCGTTCCCATCCTGCCAATGGGCGCCATTGCATTCCATTTCTCAATCAGCGGAACCAGCGTCGGAGAATTGAGTGTCAGTTCTGTCCCGATATATCCCGGGCTGATGCTGTTAACACGCACGCCCCGCTTTGCCCATTCGATAGCCAGTGATTTCGTAAGCTGAATAACACCCGCCTTTGACGCGTTATATGCGCACTGCGGCTGCGGCACGTTGACAATATGCGCCGACATAGACGCTGTGTTGATGATAGAGCCGCCCCCATGCTCCAGCATGTATTTCCCTGCCGCAATATCTGTCAGGAAAATGCCGTTCAGGTTGATGTTGATTACTTTATTCCACTGTTCATAGGTCATTTCCTCCGCAGGGGCATTGATGCAGATACCGGCATTGTTATGGCAGAAATCAAGCCCTCCCAGCTCCTTTACCACTTCTGCGACCATTTCATCTACCTGCTTCTTGTCCGTGCAGTCTGTGCGGATGGCAATCACTTTCCTGCCTGTATTCTCTGCCAGTTCCACCGCCGTTTTTTGCGCCTCGTCATAATCCAGATCCACAATCGCCACATCTGCACCTGCTTCAGCAAACGCCTTTGCAGTGCTTTTTCCGATCCCCCTTGCTGCACCTGTCACAAATCCTTTTTTCCCGTCCAGTTTCATTTTCTCAATAATACCCATAATGTTCTCCTTTCATAAAAGTTATTTTGTAAAATCATTTTTCAAAATGTAATTGCATAATATCATCCGGAATACGATTCGTCAATATGTATTAATTCATATAATATAAGAATGTTTTTTATATAAATTATCCAATAGTATCTTCCTTCCATATCTGATATAATATAATTTTACAAAATGGTTTTACAAATTAGGGGGGATATTATGGCAAAGAGCATAACACCGAACCAGATCAAGCAAAACAACCGCAGCCTGATCTACCATTATATCTATAAAAAAAAGAAAACCTCTCAGCAGGAAATCTCCTACGAACTGCATCTGAGCCGTCCCACTGTCACAGCCAACCTGACAGACATGGAGAAAGACGGGCTGGTCATAAAAAACGGGCTGATCGATACCGAATTTGTGGGCCGGAAAGCCGCTGCATACTCCATTGTCCCGGATTATCGGATCAGTATCGGCGTGGAAATTTTAAAAAAAGAAATTAAAATGATAGCTGTCAATCTTTATGGCGAAAAAATTGACCGTGCTACATTTGACATCGCTTTTGAACGTAAAGAACCCTATTTTGAAACTGTATGCGGAAAAATACTGGAATTTAAAAACACGCTTGGAATCAGAGATGAACAGATTCTTGGCATCGGCTTTGCCATGCAGGGATTGGCTGCCCCGGGCGGGCAGACGATGCTGTACGGAAAAATCCTGTCATGCACCGGGCTGTCCATTTCAGAATTTTCCTGCCATCTTCCATATCCATGCACCTTTATTCATGATGCCGACAGTGCTGCCCTTTCAGAATTATGGGTTTCACCGGAACTTTTGGACGGCTTTTACCTCTCGCTGAGCAGACATCTGGGAGCCGCCATTATCTCCAAACGCGTAATCCTGTCCGGAAAACATGGTCATAACTCTACGATCGAGCACATACAGATGCGGCCTGATGGCGCCAGGTGCTACTGTGGCAGACAAGGGTGCATGGAAACCCTGCTTTCCCTTGAATCCCTGCTGAAGGAAAATGAAACCCTTGATGATTTTTTCCAGAATGTAAGAAACGGGGATTCTTCGTTTTCCAGCCGGTGGAACCGTTTCCTTACGGATTTGGCAAATTCTGTCAATATGCTGCATCTTATTTATGATACCAATTTTATTCTTGGCGGATATATTGCCCCGTATCTGTGTGCAGATGACCTTAACTTTCTTTATGAAAGAATACAGCAGCTAACCCCCTTTACCGAACCTCAGGATTTTCTTCTGATCAGTAAAATGCCCCGGCACAGCATCACCATTGGCGCTGCCCTCCCCTATATTCAGGCATTTTTAAATAAGTCAGATATTTGAACGGCAACATCCTGAAATGATGGGATGTGATGTTGTGGGCAATCGCCAACAGTCCCCATTCTATTTTTACTTTATCAATTCCACATAAATGAAGCCACGGTTCCATGCCCTCTATAGACAGCCGGAAAACCTTTCTCATAACCTCCGCCGTTTATGACTACCCTGCCGACAACTGCGGGTTTTATAACCTGTGAATCTGGCTATCCGAACCAGCTGCATTTTTCCAGAGCGTTTAAGAATGTGTATGGGATCTCGCCA
>CANPTH010000117.1 GCA_947576945.1 uncultured Lachnospiraceae bacterium | reverse complement strand
GCTAAGACAGCAATGAAGATCAAACAGCAGCGTAAACCGAAATTCTCCACAAGAGAATACAACCGTTGCAAAATTTGTGGTCGTCCACATGCTTATTTGAGAAAATACGGAATTTGCAGAATTTGCTTCCGTGAGTTAGCATATAAAGGTCAGATTCCTGGCGTTAAGAAAGCAAGCTGGTAAAACAACGAAAAGTTTTACTTAAGATGTGGAAGAACTACATCTGGGAAAAACGGTGTTTCGTTGGGAAGAATGCTGCTGACGCACCCATTCTTCGGTGTATTGACAGACCGGAGAAGGGATGCAGATACATTCTTCCGGTATATTGAAATAGGATAGATGGCTGAGAAAGGCAATTATGATATAAGGAGGAAAAATCATGACAATGAGCGATCCTATTGCAGATATGCTTACAAGAATCCGTAATGCAAATACTGCAAAACATGATACAGTAGATGTACCCTCATCCAAAATGAAACTGGCGATTGCACAGATTCTTCTGGACGAAGGATATATAAGGAAATTTGATATGATCGATAACGGCAGTTTCAAGACGATCCATATTACGCTGAAATATGGTGAGGATAAGAACGATAAGATCATATCCGGAATCAAGAGAATCTCCAAGCCGGGACTTCGTGTATATGCCGGCAAGGAAGAGCTTCCGAGAGTGTTGGGCGGACTGGGCATTGCGATCATCTCGACCAATCAGGGCGTTGTGACCGATAAGAAGGCAAGAGAGCTGCAGGTAGGCGGCGAGGTGCTGGCGTTCGTCTGGTAACATGGCAGGAAGCAATAAAATCAAGCACGAGCGAAGCGAGTATTTGATTTTATGCGACTGACAACGAGAAAATCAGTAGCCGCGAAGCGGCGAATCTGCGCAGCAGATAAATTTTCGAGTAGTCTGCGAGATTTGCTTCGCAAACTCGAACAACAAGAATTTCCGGAGCATCAGAAAATACCGCATTGAAATGGTTATTGCATTGTAAGAATAAATGATTTCACAATAAAAACAGGAGGTACGGGCATGTCACGTATAGGAAGAATGCCAATCGCGATTCCCGCAGGCGTAACTGTGGAGGTTGCAGAAAATAATAAAGTGACTGTAAAAGGTCCTAAGGGAACACTTGAGAGAGTGCTTCCGTCAGAGATGGAGATTAAAGTTGAGGGCGATCAGGTAGTAGTATCCAGACCTAACGATCTGAAGAAGATGAGATCCTTCCACGGTCTGACCAGAACACTGATCAACAATATGGTGGTGGGTGTTACGTCCGGATATGAGAAGAAGCTGGAAGTAAACGGTGTTGGTTACAGGGCATCCAAGTCCGGCAAGGTCCTGACACTGAACCTTGGTTATTCTTATCCGGTTGAGATGACGGATCCCGAGGGGATCGAGACTGTCATGGAAGGACAGAACGTGATCATCGTCAAAGGTATTGATAAAGAAAAAGTTGGTCAATTTGCGGCTGAAATCAGAGATAAGAGAAGACCGGAGCCTTATAAAGGTAAGGGTATTAAGTATGCTGATGAGACAATTAGACGTAAAGTTGGTAAGACTGGTAAGAAATAATCGAAAGGAGCATGGGTAAAAATGGTTAAGAAAGAATCAAGACAAAAAGTTCGTGTAAAAAAACACAACAGAGTGCGTAACCGTTTCAGCGGCACGGCCGAGAGACCTCGCCTTTCTGTGTTTAGAAGCAACAATCATATGTATGCTCAGATTATTGACGATACAGTTGGAAATACTTTAGTTGCAGCTTCTACTCTTGAGAAAGATGTAAAAGCGGAACTGGAAAAGACCAATAACGTTGATGCAGCGGCATATTTAGGAACAGTAATCGCTAAGAGAGCAATTGAGAAAGGCATTAAGACGGTTGTCTTTGACAGAGGCGGCTTTATATACCAGGGTAAGATTGCAGCATTAGCTGACGCGGCCAGAGAAGCTGGCTTAGAATTCTAGGAAGGGAGAGGGAAATCACATGAGACGTACAATCATTGATGTAAGTCAGTTGGAACTGACTGAAAAAGTAGTAACGATCAAACGTGTTACTAAGGTTGTTAAAGGTGGTCGTAACATGCGTTTTACGGCACTGGTAGTAGTCGGTGACGGCAATGGCCATGTTGGTGCGGGCTTAGGTAAGGCAACTGAAATCCCTGAGGCAATTCGTAAAGGTAAGGAAGATGCGATCAAGAACCTGGTTCCCGTTGCATTGGATGAGAAGAACAGTATCACACATGATTTCATCGGGAAATTCGGTTCCGCTTCTGTTCTTTTGAAGAGAGCTCCGGAAGGTACCGGTATCATCGCAGGAGGTCCTGCACGTATCGTATGTGAACTTGCAGGGATCAAGAATATCCGTACGAAGTCTTTGGGCTCCAACAATAAGCAGAACGTTGTACTTGCTACAATCGCAGGTTTAAGCCAGTTGAAGACTCCTGAAGAAGTAGCTAAGAACCGTGGCAAGGCTGTGGATGAAGTCCGTGCCTGAGCTGCTGGAAGTTTTTTAGAAGATTTAGGAGGAAAAAGAGATGGCAGAAAAGAAGGTAACAGATAAGAAATTAAAAATTACTTTGGTGAAATCTACCATTGGCCAGGTGCCCAAGAGCAGAGCGACAATTGAAGCTATGGGACTCCGCAAACTGAATCAGACAGTGGAACTGCCGGATAATGCGTCAACGAGAGGCCAGATCCAGAGAGTCAGACATATGGTAAAAGTAGAAGAAGTATAAATAAAGGAGGTGTCAGAATGGAATTATCAAATTTAAGACCCGCTGCCGGGTCAGTGCATAGTGATAATTTTAGAAGAGGCCGTGGACATGGCTCAGGCAACGGAAAGACTGCCGGCAAGGGACACAAAGGCCAGAAGGCCCGTTCCGGAGCACCGAGAGCAGGCTTCGAAGGTGGACAGATGCCATTATACAGACGTCTTCCCAAGAGAGGATTTAAATGCAGAAATTCTAAGGAGATCGTGGCAATCAATTTAGGCGCACTGGAAGTATTTGACAATGGCGCTACCGTCGATGTCGATGCGTTGATCGAGAAGGGAATCGTTAAGCATCCGCGTGATGGCGTTAAGATTCTTGGAAACGGAGAACTTACCAAGAAGCTCGATGTGAAGGTAGGTGCCTTCAGTGCATCCGCTAAGGAAAAGATCGAGGCACTTGGTGGAACAGCAGAGGTGATTTAATGTTAACAACCTTAAAGAATGCGTTTAAAATTAAGGAGATCCGAAAGAAGCTTTTGTTTACGTTTCTGATGTTAGTTGTGATCCGCTTAGGATCACAGCTGCCGGTTCCCGGTATTAATACGAACTTTTTTTCAAACTGGTTCGAACAGCAGACGTCGACAGGTGATGCTTTCAATTTCCTTGATGCTTTTACTGGTGGGTCGTTCCTGCGTATGTCTATTCTGGCATTGAGCATTACACCGTATATTACATCTTCGATCATTATGCAGCTTATGACCATCGCCATCCCCAAATTGGAAGAGATGCAGCGAGACGGCGCTGACGGAAGGAAGAAGATTGCATCCATCACGAGATATGTTACGGTGGCTCTTGCCCTGATTGAGTCCAGCGCTATGGCTATCGGTTTTGGCCGGCAGGGACTTTTACAGACATACAATGCATTTAACGTTATTACAGTAATTGTGGCTTTGACAGCAGGAAGTGCGTTCTTGATGTGGATCGGAGAGCGGATCACGGAAAATGGTGTTGGCAATGGTATTTCCATTGTGCTGACAATCAATATTCTGTCGACAGTTCCTCAGGATATTACACAGCTTTTCCAGCAGTTTGTCATTGGCAGATCGGTTGCCAAGGGTGCAGTAGCGGCGATCATCATCATTGCTGTTATTCTGTTGATGGTAATTATGGTTATTGTTTTGAATGACGGTGTGCGCAGGATTCCTGTTCAGTACGCTAAGAAGGTGCAGGGCAGAAAGATGGTTGGCGGGCAGACGACGAACCTTCCGCTTAAGGTAAATACGGCGGGAGTTATCCCGGTAATTTTTGCATCATCACTGATGCAGATACCGAGTATTGCCAGCTCTTTGTTCAACATCGATGGTTCGGGTATATGGGGCCATATCATGATGGGAATGAATTCCAATTATTGGTGTAATCCGGAACGTCCGGTTTATTCCATTGGTCTGGTTGTATATATTGCGATGGTTATTTTATTTGCATATTTCTATACATCCATCACCTTCAATCCGATAGAGATTGCAGAGAATATGAAGAAACAGGGTGGTTTTATACCGGGTATCAGGCCGGGCAAACCTACCAGTGAATATCTTACGAAAGTGCTCAACAATATTGTCTTCATTGGTGCAGTCGGACTTACGATCGTATGTATTGTACCGTATTTCTTCAATGGTATTTTTGGTGCAAGCGTATCATTCAGCGGAACAAGCCTGATCATCATTGTCAGTGTGGTTCTGGAGACGATCAAGCAGATCGAGTCTCAGATGCTGGTTCGTAATTATAAAGGATTCTTGAACGACTAATGAATATAAATATGTAAGAACAATTTGTATCGAGGAAGATATGCGATGCAGGGTGGAAGGGACGAGCAGTGTGACTGATGCGTCCCTTTCTTAAAAGATATGAAGAGGAGTAAGTATGAAAATTATTATGTTAGGTGCTCCCGGTGCAGGCAAGGGAACGCAGGCTAAAATAATTGCGGATAAATATAATATACCGCATATTTCGACAGGAGATATTTTCAGAGCAAATATTAAGAACGGGACAGCGCTTGGCATGGAAGCGAAAGGATATATGGATCAGGGACTGCTCGTGCCGGATGAACTGACGGTAAAGATTCTTTTGGACAGGGTGGCGCAGGAGGACTGCAGTAACGGTTATGTGCTGGACGGTTTTCCGAGAAATATCCCGCAGGCTGAGGTATTGGACCGGGAGCTTGCAAAATTGAATGACGGGATCGATCATGCAATCGATGTGGATGTGCCGGATGAGAACATCATCAGAAGAATGGGCGGCAGGCGCGCCTGTGTTTCCTGCGGAGCGACTTACCATATTGAGTATATCAGGCCAAAAACAGAAGGAATCTGCGATGTATGCGGCAAGGAGCTGGTTCTGCGGGAAGATGACAGGCCGGAGACAGTAAAGAAACGCCTGGATGTCTATCATGAACAGACACAGCCGCTGATCGATTTTTACAATAAAAAAGGTATCCTTAAGACAGTGGATGGCACAAGGCAGATGCAAGAGGTGTTTGATGATATCGCAGGGATCTTGAGTGGTTCGAAATAGATCTGAGAAAATGATATCAGGAAAGTTATCATGGAGAAGAGAAGATGGCTGTAACAATAAAGTCTCCGAGAGAAATAGCATGTATGCGGGAAGCGGGCAGACTGCTTGCGCAGGTACATGAACAACTTGGTCAGATGATCAGGCCAGGTATATCTACGAAAGAGATTGACAGGATGTGTGAGAAGTTGATCAGGGAGAGAGGATGCACACCAAACTTTCTTCATTATCAGGGATATCCGGCGTCTGTATGTGTTTCTGTAAATGAAGAAGTAGTGCATGGGATTCCCAGGGAGTCCCGTATAATACAGGAAGGTGACATTATCAGTCTGGATACTGGTCTGATCTATAAGGGATATCATTCTGACGCGGCGAGAACGCATGCAGTGGGCCGGGTCAGTGCAGAAGCGAAGAGGTTGATGGACGTGACGAAGCAGAGCTTTTTTGAAGGCATTAAGATGGCTAAGGCAGGAAACCGCCTTTTTGACATTTCCAATGCGATCGATGCTTATGTCAATTCTTTCGGATATGGAATTGTCAGAGCGCTGGTAGGACATGGCATCGGCACAAGGCTGCATGAAGACCCGCAGATACCAAACTTCGCACAGAGGAGAAGAGGCATGAAGCTGCGGCCGGGTATGACACTGGCAATTGAACCGATGATCAATATAGGCACAGCGGAGGTAAAATGGCTGGAAGATGGCTGGACGGTTATTTCCCTTGATCATTCCCTTTCGGCACATTATGAGAATACTGTGCTGATTACGGACGGAGAGCCGGAAATACTGACGCTGGCTTAAGCGGTAAGGAGCAGGATAATGGATGCTGCCATGACAGGAATGCTTGCTGTATCTAAAGCAGGGCATGACAAAAGAAAGTTGTATGTCATAACAGGGGAAGACAATGAATATGTATATTTAGCTGACGGCAGGAAAAGAACCGTTGCAGCGCCCAAGAAGAAGAATAAAAAGCATATTCAGGTCATCAGGAGGATACAGATAAAAAAGCCAAATGATGATTACAGCGATCTGGAAATCAAGAGAACAATTAAAATGTATCAGGAGGAAGCAAATGTCTAAGGCTGATGTAATTGAAATCGAAGGAACAGTGATCGAAAAGTTACCCAATACGATGTTTCAGGTTGAGTTAGAGAACGGTCATGTCGTATTGGCACATATAAGCGGTAAGCTTCGTCAGAATTTTATCCGTATTCTGCCGGGGGATCGTGTAACTTTAGAATTATCACCGTACGATCTTTCCAAGGGAAGGATTATCTGGCGTGACAAGTAATGAAGCATAACGGTTCACGCTGAGCGTTCCGGGTGCAGGGAACCATGCATGGCCTGCAATCTGTTTTATGGCTGAACTGTTATAAAGAAGTTGTAATTAGTCTTGCCAAATAAAGGATTTGGTGATATAATATGAAACGGTCTTTTTTGAAAGGAGGGTTTGAGATGAAAGTTAGATCATCAGTAAAACCGATTTGCGAAAAATGCAAGATCATTAAAAGAAAAGGAAAGATCAGAGTGATCTGTGAAAATCCGAAACACAAACAGGTACAAGGTTAATCCCGAATAATCCAGGTTTTAGACGGGGTTCTTTTAGAGGAGTTTCAAAGATAATTTCGAAGGAATTTTTGTATTATGAGCGGCTGCAGATATCGTTTTTTTGTATCCTGTATGTAGCGATACATTCAGGAAGCGTCGTGAATTTCCGGACGTTTATTATAGAGAGCGGTACTGATTATAATATAGATAAAAGAGCCTATCGGAGATTACTTTTTGATACCAACAATTGTGTTTGGATAGATCGGAGCGCCTGATCCGATTGGGTAGAACCTACCCCAATCAATTAGTAAAAGCGAATTTATCCGGTTATGGATAAGATCGTTTGCAAGATTATGAGTATTCTGCAGGAAATCGTATGCAGGCTCAAAGAAAATGGAGGAAACATAAATGGCTCGTATTGCAGGTGTTGACTTACCCAGAGAGAAACGTGTGGAGATTGGCTTGACTTATATCTATGGTATTGGCAGAGTAAGCGCCAACAAGATTCTGGAGGCAGCTAATGTAAATCCGGATACCCGCGTCAGAGAATTGACTGATGATGAGGTGAAGAGACTTGCCGAAGTGATCGACAGGGATTACATGGTGGAAGGTGATCTGAGAAGAGAGATCGCCCTTAATATCAAGCGTCTTCAGGAAATCGGATGCTATAGAGGTATCCGTCACAGGAAAGGGCTTCCGGTTCGCGGACAGAAGACCAAAACAAATGCGAGAACAAGAAAAGGTCCTAAGAGAACGGTGGCAAACAAGAAGAAATAAAGTGACTTTGAGATCAAAGATCATGAAACTGGAAGTATGCGCATGGTTCATATTTCCAGGTGCTATAACACTTGATGTAGAAAGAGAGAAAGTAGGTTAGTTTATTATGGCTAAAAAAGTTACCAAAAAAGTGACAAAAAAGCGTGTAAAGAAAAACGTTGAACGTGGACAGGCACATATCCAGTCTTC
>CANPTH010000116.1 GCA_947576945.1 uncultured Lachnospiraceae bacterium | reverse complement strand
TTCAGTTGTCAATCTTCGGTTGGAATCTCATTCATTGAGATTCCGAGAAGTTATTCTTCTACACGCCTTTTCCAAATGATCACGATCAGCGCAGCAGGTGCGCTGATCTGATTGCCTGTTTCTTCTATTAAGTTAAGTAAACCCTCATCCTGCTCAGCCTGCCCTGAATACTTTTCCAAAAGCAAAAGGCCCTCTGTAAAGATATTACTTAAAATAACCCACTCCGGATTCAAAGATCTTCATATCCTGTTCACCATAGATATTGACAGCCACACCGTCTCCTCTTCTCTCAGAATGCGCCATCTTACCAAAGCAGCGTCCGTCAGGAGAAGTAATGCCCTCGATAGAAGCATAGGAACCGTTAATATTCCACTCTTCGTCCATGGAAACATTCCCCTCCGGATCCGCATACTGTGTCGCCACCTGTCCGGTCTCAAACAGCTTATCGATCCACTCCTGCGGTGCAACGAAGCGTCCCTCACCATGGGATGCCGGGTTTACATAAGTATTCCCCAGGACAGCTCCCTGCAGCCAGGGTGACTTGTTGGAAACCACTTTCAGATATACCATCTTGGAGATATGACGGTTTACCGTATTAAAAGTCAGGGTCGGAGAATCCGCTTTCTGCCCTCTGATCTCGCCGTAGGGCACCAGTCCCAGCTTGATGAGCGCCTGGAATCCATTACAAATGCCCAGCGCCAGACCGTCCCGTTCCTGCAGCAGACGCGTGACAGCTTCTTTCATCTTTTCATTCTGGAAGGCAGTGGCAAAGAACTTGGCTGAACCATCCGGCTCGTCACCCGCCGAGAAACCGCCCGGGAACATAATGATCTGTGCCTGCGCAATAGCTTTCTCAAACACATCCACACTCTCCCGGATATCCTCTGCCGTCAGATTCTTAAACACCTTGGTGATCACGTCAGCGCCCGCCCGCTCAAAGGCTGCCGCGCTGTCATACTCACAGTTAGTGCCCGGAAATACCGGAATAAATACAGTCGGTCTTGCGATTTTATGTTTGCATACATAGATATCTTTTGCTTCATACAGATCGGAAGCCACGCTGCTCTTATCCTTGCCGGCCGTATACGGAAATACCTTATCCAGCTTTCCGGTCCAAGCCTCCAGCGCCTCCTCCATGGTGATCTGTACACCAGCGTATTGGAATACGGGTTCTTCTGTGACCGTTCCGACCACCACGAAATCGAATGCCGCATCTGCTTTCGCCGCAGCCGCCATCGCAGACAACTCTTCCACAGCCGCCGCAGGCATCTCCGCCAGAATCTCACCAAGACCGTTGTCAAAAAGTGACTCCGCTGCAAGGCCGCTTTCCACCTTCACGCCAAGCTTATTGCCGAAAGCCATCTTAGCAAGCGCCGCCGCCACGCCTTTCCCATCCAGCGCATAGGCCGCCGTGATCTTCTTCTCGGCCATCAGCTTAAGGATGCTGTCATAGACCCGCATCACATTTTCATAGACCGGCAGGTCATACTGATCTTTCCGGATAGCAAAACGCACCAGTTTATCCCCGGATTTCTTCAATTCCGGCGTCACTATATCTTTCTGTCTGCCGATATCCACCGCAAAGGAAACGAGCGTGGGCGGCACATCAATATCATTGAACGTGCCGGACATGGAATCCTTACCGCCAATGGAAGGCAGTCCATACCCCATCTGCGCATCATAAGCACCTAAAAGCGCTGCAAAAGGCTGGCTCCAGCGACCGGGTTCCTCACTCATCCGCCGGAAATATTCCTGGAAAGTAAAGCGGATCTTCTTATAATCCCCACCGTTTGCCACGATCTTTGCCATGGATTCCGTCACCGCATAGATTGCACCGTGGTACGGACTCCAGCTGGACAGACAGGGATCAAAACCGTAACTCATCATCGTCACGGTATCGGTCTTCCCTTTTAAAACAGGCAGTTTGGCAACCATCGCCTGGGTCTCCGTCAACTGGTATTTACCGCCGTAAGGCATATAAACACTGCCGGCTCCGATGGATGCGTCGAACATCTCCACCAGCCCCTTTTGCGAACAGACATTCAAATCGCTCAATAAGGAGAGCCATGCCTTCTTCACATCGCCCTCTGCAACAGCCTGTGCCACCGCCGGCACAGCGATCTTGCGCAGGTAGTTTTCCTTCTCCTTTGGCATATCCACACTGACGGCCGTCTCCTGATGGGCTCCGTTGGTATCCAGAAAAGCGCGTGCGATATTCACGATCTCTCTGCCGCGCCACTTAAGCACCAGCCGCGGCTCCTTCGTCACCACCGCAACTTCCACAGCCTCCAGATTCTCCTCCGCGGCATAGCTCAGGAAGGCCTCCACATCCTTCGGCGCAACCACCACCGCCATACGCTCCTGAGATTCGGAGATGGCCAGCTCCGTGCCGTCCAGACCCGCATATTTCTTCGGCACCTTATCCAGATCCACCACCAGACCGTCCGCCAGCTCCCCGATAGCCACCGACACACCGCCGGCGCCGAAATCGTTACACTTCTTGATCAGCCTGCTCACTTCCTCCCGACGGAACAATCTTTGGATCTTACGCTCCGTGGGCGCATTTCCCTTCTGCACTTCGGCACCGCAGGTCTCGATGGAGCTTTCCGTATGTACCTTGGAAGATCCCGTGGCGCCGCCGCAGCCGTCACGTCCCGTCCTGCCGCCTAAGAGAATGATCACATCATCCGGATCGGAAGTCTCACGGATCACATTCTTCCGCGGCGCCGCACCCATAACCGCACCGATCTCCATCCTTTTCGCCACATAATCGGGATGGTAGATCTCCTTCACCAGTCCCGTCGCCAGACCGATCTGATTCCCGTAGGAAGAATATCCGCTGGCCGCCCCGCGCACCAGTTTCTTCTGGGACAATTTGCCCTTCAACGTATCCGCCACCGGCACCGTAGGGTCAGCTGCCCCCGTAACCCGCATGGCCTGATACACATAACCGCGTCCGGAAAGCGGATCGCGGATCGCTCCGCCCAGACAGGTGGCCGCTCCGCCGAAAGGCTCAATCTCCGTAGGATGGTTATGGGTCTCATTCTTAAAAAAGACAAGCCACTCCTCAGTCACCGGCCCCTCGCCGTAATCCATCTCCACCGGCACCACCACCGAGCAGGCATTGATCTCGTCAGACTGCTCCATATCCTCCAGTTTGCCGTCTTTCTTCAACTTGCGCATAGCCATCAGCGCCAGATCCATCAGACAGACGAACTTGTCCTGTCTGTCTCCGAAGATCTCCTGTCTGACAGCCAGATAGTCCTCATAAGACTTCCGGATCGGCTCCGCGTAATAGCCTTCCCCGAACGTAACCTCTTTTAATTCTGTAGAAAAAGTCGTATGCCGGCAGTGGTCCGACCAGTAAGTGTCCAGCACGCGAATCTCCGTCATCGTCGGATCCCGATGCTCCTCTGCCTGAAAGTAACGCTGTATATGCTGAAAATCCTTAAAGGTCATGGCCAGCCCCAGGGACCCATACAACTCTCTCAGTTCCGCCTCCGCCATGTCCTTGAATCCCGTAAATACCGATACATCCGCCGGCTCCTCGTAGTCCGTCACCAACGTATCCGGTTTTACCATATCCGTCTGCCTGGAATCCACCGGATTGATGCAGTAAGCCTTGATCCGCTCAAGCTCCTCATCAGATATAACACCTGTAATCAAATAAGTAACAGCTGTTTTGATGATCGGTTCTTCATCCTCTTTCAAAAACTTCACACACTGTACCGCGGAATCTGCCCGCTGGTCAAACTGCCCCGGCAGATACTCCACGCTGAACACTCTGCCGTCCTCCGGGATCTCGATCGTCTCTTCATACAGAATATCCACAGGCGGTTCCGAGAAAACCGTCTTACATGCCTTCTCATAGACCTCCTCTGAAAGGTTCTCCACATCATAGCGGATAAACACGCGGACATCCTGCACCCCGCCGATTCCAAGATAGCTTCCGATCTCCTCCTTCAGTTCCCTCGCCTTAACCGCAAAAGGCTCCTTCTTCTCCACATAAACCCGCTTCACGTTTCCCATGCTGCTTTTCTCCTTTAATATTGTTCTGCCCCTGTACCTGCTGCCATAGCATATCCCGTTGTGCTGCCGCTCCATTCCTTTCCGCCGTACTTTGTCACACCCGCACCCAGTCCCGCCTTCACCACAAATATTACATGCTTTGATCCCTGAACAGCCCATATCACAAATGCCAGAATACGGACGGATTCCCTGAATGCCTTTGGAATGAAACCCCATGTCTTTTTTATTATGCCAAACATTGAGCCATATTTCAATCTGTGATTTCTGTCTGTAAGACGGCGTCCCCCGTATACCAATCTTCCTCTAACCATCGCAGGCCACACGAAACCGTTACAAATCAAACTCCCGGAAGAGTTCTTTCTGATACGCCGGATCAAAAGCGGCCCGCTTTAAATCCTCCACACGGTTCTGCTCAATCAGGATCCTGGCCAGATGATTAGACCGCTCCACCCCAAGCTCTAATCCGTGTTCTATCCCCTCTTCCTTGCCTTCCTTTCGAATGGTTCTCTCATATTTGTCCACATCAAACTCTTCCAGCAACATTCCCAACACCTCCGCCCGATAATTTCGCAATGTCTCATACAGTATCCCATGTTCCATGCAATACTGTATCGCCTGTTCCAGCGCTTCCTTTACTGCCAGACCGTCTGCCATATACTGCCTGGACACCTCCACGAATTGTGCATACTCCTCCAGCACATGGCACCTGTCCATCAATTCACAGTTATGCCCGTAATTGATGTTCAACATCCGCACCTTCAATTCCACGTCTGCTTCTCTGTCCCTGTTGATAAAGGCATCCGACAGCCTTAAGATCTCCTCTTCCGGCGCATGCTTCTCACCGTTATAAAAGACAACGCACTGCGGCGCCGGCAGCGGGATCTGCCTTGTCCCGTACAGACTGCTCTCCGCCTGCTCGATCAGTTTCTGGTACTCCTCCGCCAGATAGATCAAAAACCTTACCGGCATATTGGAATTACAAGTGCTCTGATGCTCATACAGATTTAACGTCCCCGCCAGAATAAAAGCCAGATCGTTCTTCATGACCACATAGACCGCGCTCTCGATGGTCACAACCTGCAGGGCGGACGCGTCCCGGTAATCCGTACCGTTCAGGGCGTTATATAGCTGCAATAACGCCTCCCTGTCCTTGTCAAACAGGAAACGAAACAGTCTGTCCTTTGCACTGTGGCGTACCTTCCGACAACCGGTCCATTTGATATATCTGCCGGCAAACCGCCTGATACCGGCCGTGCCGCGTATCAGTACACCTTCCCTGCTCCCGCGCCTTTCAAGTACTGCCTCTTTGCCAAAACCTCTTCTTTCCTTTGATTTTAATGAATTCTGTGCTGCCTGTTTCTTTTGCGCCTTCTGCATTCTCTTCATCCTTTCTCCTTTTGTATTCGGCAGGAGACCTGATCAGGATTCCGCATGCAACAGCACCTGCGCCTTTCCCTGTTCTGCGCACTTCCCCAAGTGCCTGCACCCTCTTCTGTCCCTGCCCTGTTCAATTATCATTAGAAAAATCTGACAGAAACTGTCCGAATGTGCGAAAAACACACTGTTTAGAATTTCTCCGATGTATTTGTATGGTTTTATCATACGTGATGAATGTTTATTTGTCAATTACTTCTTGTAATTATATTCAACAATCGCATGAGGGGCACTTACGATACCCGGTGCCTGCCCCTGCTGCCGAACATCCGGCCATAAACTGTAACTGCGGTAAGACACAGATATCCTCACAGTCTACTGCAGCGCCCTGTCCTTTTCTACAGATCTTCCCGGAACACCAGACAGATCCGCATTCCCTCCTGCTCCCGCACCGCGAAGATATCCCCCTCCATCTTCCGCATAAGCTGCCTGCCGATATACAGTCCCAGTCCGTTGCCCTCCTTCTCTCCTGCATTGGTTCCCCGGTAGAAGCTGTCAAACAGGTGGGACATTTCCTCCTCCGCCACGGCCTCTCCCGAATTATACACTTCTATGAGCTGACAGTAATCTTCCTCTCCGAATGTCACCCGGATTTCCTTCCCATCCCCGTACTTAAAGGCGTTCTCCATCAGATTTTCCACCACTTCAAAGGCCAGGTCCAAATTCCCCCTGAGCAGCTTATTCTCATAGGCATCTATTCGAAACTGCGTCATCAGAAGCCGGCATTTTGGCGCATAGCACTCCCGCACCTTCTCCACCAGATCTTTCAGATAAAATTCCGTGCAGGCGGCAGCGCCTTCCGTTCCCGTCTGTTCCATCCCGCACAGGACCACATCTTCGCTGGCGGCGCCTATGATCTTTCTGACAAATTCTTCGATCTCCCGCGCATTCTTCGCAATCTGCCGTGCCCCGCGGATCTTCTCCTCCTCCGACCCGTAAATGCCCTCCTGCAGCGCCTTTGCGTACAGTTTGATGGCGCTCAGCGGAATCTTGATATCGTGGGAGATGGACAGAAGCAGTAGTTTCTTCTCTTTTTCCAGCTTGAGCGCCTGCTGTCTGGAAGTGCGCAGCGCATCCTGCAGCATCCCCACACCCCATATAAATTTTCCAAAAAACCGGCTCTTATGCTCTTTCAGCTCCCACTGCAGATTGCCCTTTGCCAGCTCATAGGGCATGCCGCTGAGCACATGGAAGGGCTTGAGGATCCTCTGCCTGACATACCACAGGACCGCAGTCAGAATGATCCACGAAAAAAACAGGATGCCCTCCGTCAGATACAGCATCCTTTCTTTTTCTGTTCCCGGAATATAATCGAATCTCACGTAACCGCTCACCCTGTCTTCCACAAGAAGCGGCAGCACCGTCATATGCATGTTGTTGCGGTTCCGGTAGAAATCCTCCGTCTCCTGTATTGACATGCTCTCCGCCGGCAGATAGGAGACCGCCCTGACAGCTTCCATCCCCTGCAGATCCGGCTCGAAAAACATGCCCGCTTCCTCCAGCGCCTGCATTACCTCGTTGATCTCCACCTTATACACCATGTTCTGCCGGCCTCCCTGCGCACCATGGCCGCGCTCTGCCGGCTGTCCGGATGCCGCCTCTTCTGCCGTCCGCTCCTGTCCGCTGTCGCCCGACAGCCTGTGAGCCAAAAGCGGCCGATCGCTCATCCACAGCCACAGCATAACCGCCAGTATTACATAAACCGCCCCGACAGCCGCCAGCAAACAGTCAAATCTCCTCATATTTGTACCCCGTCCCCCATATCGTCACGATTCGCCGCGGTTTTCTGGGATCCTCCTCGATCTTATCCCGCAGCGTCTTGACATGCACCGTCAGCGTCTGGCTCTCGCTGAAGCTGTCGGCTCCCCACACCGCATGGAACAGATATTCCTTGCGCAGTACTTTCCCCGGATTCTTTACAAAAAGCAGCAGAAGTTCATATTCTTTTCCCGTCAGCGCAAGCTCCTTCCCCTGCAGAAAAACCCGCTGCGCCTCCTGGTCGATGGAGACCGCACCCGAACAGAGCACCGTGCTCTCCTTGTGCATATCATAGCTGCGCCGCAGCAGTGCCTTCACCCTGGCGCTCAGAAGATCCATATCCACCGGCTTCTCCACATAATCATCCGCCCCCTGCAGAAAACCGTTTATCTTATCTTCCTTGTCCACTCTCGCACTCAGAAACAGAATCGGTGTATTGCTCCGCTCCCGCACGGCGGAGCATACCGCAAAGCCATCCATGCCCGGCAGCGCCACATCCAGAAGGATCAGTCTCGCCTGCTCCCGCTCCAGAAAAGCCAGTGCCTCCTCGCCGGAAAACACACTCTGCACGAGAAATCCTTCCCGCTCCAAAAAGATCCGCATCAGTTGATTCAACTCTCCGTGATCCTCCACCAGAAGAATGTCTGTCATACCGTTTTCTCTTCTCCT
>CANPTH010000115.1 GCA_947576945.1 uncultured Lachnospiraceae bacterium | reverse complement strand
GATTTTACGGGGGTTCTCCGATTTGTCTTTATTATACTGTATGGGCATTACGCCGCAAGCATCATGCACGCGATCGGTGTCCCGGATCAGTACATCATGCAACGCGGCGGCTGGGGATCTGATCGGACCTTAAAAGCGATCTATCGGGGTACGATAAAGGATTATGAAGAAAAATTTACGAACATGACGCTGTCCCACTTTGACAATATGCAACACGAAATATCACACAAAAAAGAAAAACCCTAGTATTTACTAGAGTTTTCAAGAGCGCGAGACGGGACTCGAACCCGCGACCCCGACCTTGGCAAGGTCGTGCTCCACCAACTGAGCCACTCGCGCATATCACTTGTCCGGCTTTACTTAATTTCTTATGTATCCCTCGGACAAGTATTACTATACTATATCACTTTCACTTTGTCAACAAAGTTTTTGAAATTTTTAAAATTCAATAATCTTTTGAAATTTTTTTAATTTTTCACACAATTTAATCTCCTTGCATCTGCATCATTTTCCACCTGGATTTTACCCGATATATGCGCTCCAGAGATTCATTGATCCTCTCTTCGGAGATCGTCCCCTCCTGCACTGCTGCCAACAGCCCATCATAAGCTGCCTGGAAGTCTTCCGGCATAAGCAGCATATCTGCGCCTGCTTCTATCGCCATCACTGCCGCTTCTTCCGATGTATAATACTGTGTAATCGCATTCATATCCAGTGCATCGGTAATAACCACACCCTGAAAACCAAGTTCATTGCGCAGAATGTCTGTCACAATCGTTTTTGACAGCGAAGACGGCAAAGAATTGTCGTCAACTGCCGCTGCCGTCACATGACTAATCATTACGAAATCCGCTCCAGCCTCTATCCCAGCCTTAAAAGAAAGAAAATCAGAACTTCTCATCTCTTCCAATGTCCTGGCCGTCTCAACTCTCCCGTCATGCGTATCTCCTTCCACACTGCCGACTCCTGGAAAATATTTCAGGCAGGAACTCACGCCCACCCCTTCAATTCCTTCCACCAAACTGGAAACCATGGTTCCTACAGTCTGTGCATCAGATCCGAATACCCGGTCACCCAACCCACCTTCTCCGCTTGCTGCCACATCTGCCACCGGTGCAAAATCTAAATTAAATCCCAATTCTTTCAGATAAGCTCCTATGGTCGTTCCCGCCTCATATGCCTGTGTCGTATCACCCGATTCCCCAATCGCCGCCATATCACCGACTTTAGCCACATCTATACCGCTTTCAGCCACCTGGCTGACACTGCCGCCTTCTTCGTCCACTGCCAGAAAGAGCGGGTATCTGCTCATGGAAACTGTATTACTTAACATTGTTGTAATCTGTTCTTTATCCAAAATATTTTTTTCAAAATAAACAAGTCCTCCTACGGCATGCGTATTCAGCGCTTCTCTCGTTCCGTCTCCTGCCTGCGTGACCGTCGAAACTCCCGTGATCGCCTCCGGCCTCACCACAAACAAGCCTGCTATCTTATCCTCCAACGGCATCTCGGAAAGATACCCATCCATAATCTCACGCAGATAGTCTTCCTCCGACGT
The DNA here is from genome assembly GCA_947576945.1 of uncultured Lachnospiraceae bacterium. Taxonomy (GTDB): domain Bacteria; phylum Bacillota; class Clostridia; order Lachnospirales; family Lachnospiraceae; genus UBA3282. Next base: position 6,621 of record CANPTH010000115.1, on the reverse strand, counting down.
CTCGGGCGCTTCCTCTTCTAATGTCTCCGGTGTATCGATCACAACATCGTGCGCTTCTTTAGCAGCCTGCTCCGCTTCCATCTGCTCCTGCAGCTTTTCCTGTTCTTCTGCCTGTTTTCTCGCTTTAACAGCACGTACAATGCTTCTTCCTGCTGAAATGCATCCAGCAAGTACAAGAACAAGCAAAACAAATACCACTGCATATGCGATAATCTGATTGCGAACTCTTCTGCGATGCCTGAAAGCACGACGCTCGTCTTCATCCCAATTTTCTTCCTCGTCGTCGTCAACTTCTTCGTCTATCTCATCATCATTTTCTTCATCTGTCTCTTCATCATCGTCTTCCTCATCTATCTCCTCGTCCTCTTCATCATCGTCTTCGTCGTCTATCTCCTCATCGTCATCCTCGTCGTCTTCGTCCAGCTCTTCATCATCCTCAAACTCATCATCAAATTCTTCATCTTCATACTCTTCATCCGAATATCTTTTTCTTCTGCCAAACAACTTTCCCATCTTAGTCCTCCTGTTGTATCTTTCGTTAAAATCTGATACAGCGTACAACAACTATACTATAACTTATTTTGCAGAAATATTCTACTTGATTTTACATTTTTCGCTATCAGACCCTGTAGTTCTATAACAGTTTTTCAATGCGCACCTGCCTCAATATCCGCAAATATTTCTGCAGATATCTGCCTGTTGATTGCAGATCACAACCCTGGATATCCGCATGAAATCTTTGCATACGTCGAAGCGGGTACTAACTCTCTGAGAATTAATACCCGCTTCTATGCTACGCTATCCAATGGCCTATACCTCCGTTTTCTTCTTTCGTACTCTTTCCACTCCTCTTTCGTATGCATATACTGTAACGTTTTTTCTTTCCTCTTCTGTAACCCGTTACTTTCTCTTATGTACTCGACTACGTTTCTTTGCTTTGTCATTGGTTCCTTATTCATTTGTACCTTAAAATGGATTATAGGTTATGTTTTCGGTGGACCGTACCTCCTTTTCTTTATAGTATCTATCTGAATTTATTTTGTTTATGATTTTATTATAACAGCTTATTTTCTTTTGTCAACACATTTTTTCAAAAAATCCTCTATTTTTTCAAATTATTTTTAATAACAGCAAATTATCGCATTTTTAGAATATTTTCCCTGTTATTTTCTGTTTATTTGCAACCACTGTGCGTGCAAGCCTGCCTATCATTTTAATACCGCCTTCTTTTCCGGAGGAACAGGTGAACTTCTGTCAGCCTCCCCTGTTCCTCCTATGTAAAATCCAACGGTTATCCAGACAGCCACGGCGTTCCTGCCGGCACGCTGCTTTGGAATGGCGCCTGTTTAACATCCTCCTGTTCAAACCCGCCTGAAACGGAATTTTCAGGCGGCACCATATCAAATGAATCCGCATTAACAAACTGACATCGGATCACTGCTGAACTTCCGATATCCCACAGCCATCCAAAAATGCTCTGATCGTTCTGTAATATACCGCAGGCTGTTTATCCTGTGCCTGTGCATGTCCCGCACCCTCCACAATCAGAATCTCCTTTCGGCATGCAGCAGCTTTATACAGATCTCTGGACATCTGCACATCGATCATAGTGTCATCCTCACCATGAATAAACAGAATCGGCACATTGCTTCTGGCTACTGCCTCTATTGCCGATGCTTTTTTCAGGTCATAGCCGCCGCGCAGCCTGAGTACAACACAGGCCGAATCCACAAGCGGAAAAGCCGGCAGATCAAACCATTCTTTAATCTTCTCTCCAAACATCGCATAAGCATCCGTATAAGCGCAGTCCGAAATCACTGCGACAATGTTTTCCGGCAGTTCTTCACCCGTCATCATCAAGGCCGTAGCTGCCCCCATGGATTGTCCATGAATGATGATTCTGGCATTCTGATCCTGTGACAGAATATAATCGATCCAAAGCATACAATCAAAATGATCGGTCCATCCCATTCCTATGAAATCCCCTTCGCTCTCTCCCTGACACCGCAGATCCGGCACGATGACATGGTAACCTTCCCTGTGATACCAGTATGCAAAAGGATACATCTCCTCTTTCCATCCTGTATACCCATGCAGAATAAGCACCCACATATGGCTTTCCTCCAGTGAAAGAAATTCTTTTGCAACCAGCCTGTAACCATCCGTGCTCACTGCTGAAAGCGTCTGTGACCCCACGTTTTCCAGCCATCTGTTGGTTTCATTTAAGACCAGCTGGCGATTTACCTGAATATCCGAGGTTTGTACCTGCGCGGCATAACTTTCTTCCGTAATCCGCTCAAATGACTGCAGTTTCTCCATAAAAGAAGGTACCAGCGCTGCGCTCACGAGAAAATAGACCAAAATAAAGTACAATACCATAAATAACAGGGCTGTCGTTCCTGTCACAATAAGAATTTTCTTTATTCTTCCCTTACTTCTTTTGACCATATACCGTCTCTTCCTTTATGTATTACACAACCGTACCCTTGTCAATTAAAGGTACACACGGTCGATACCTTTAATTGACAGGGGAATACACCTTTGTTCATTGAAAGCGCCGCCGAAACAGCTCACTTCCGTTATCCGATGCCAATCCCCAAAATTATCTTACAGAATCCTGCACATATTTTCGGAACATTACAGCAGATCCATGTGCACTTTTATTTTAACCTAATCTGCCATTCAATTCCACCGGATTCCCCCGATTTGACTATGCCATTTTATGGTATAGGTTCCAATTTATACCCGCTGTCAGGTATGTCCGGCCTGATTTAGTGCTTTCAGAAACAAAAACAGGATGCAGGCGGCGGTACTTTTGTTCTGTTCACGAAGCTGTGCATCATTTAAAACCAAGAAGAGACAGCAACGCATTACGCATTCTGTCTCTTTTCCGGTCTTTTCTATATAATCCCTATGGTTCCGCTCTATAAAATCTCAAATCCAAAGATATCCGGGCTTGTCTGAGAGAATTGTCCGTCCTTTGGTCATTCTCTATGTGAGGATACATTGCTGCACAGCTCCGGTACTGCCTGCCAAAATGCCCGCTGGCTATGAGTACGGCTTACTCTGCAAGGCTGGAATGCCTCTCACGCTAAATCTGCATCAGAACAAAAATATCATAGATCGCTTTGATTGCAGTTTCAAAATCAGCGTTTGACACACCAATGATAATATTCAGCTCACTGGATCCCTGGTCTATCATTTTAACATTGACATTGGCGTGTGCCAGAGCAGAAAATATCCTGCCGGCCGTTCCTCTGGTGGACTTCATTCCCCGTCCTACGACGGCAATCAACGCAAAATCCCCTTCAATATCAATGCGGTCCGGATCGGCAAGCCTGTGAATCGCCGACACAACTCTCTGCTCCTTATGCATAAATTCATCCTGATGTACAAACACTGTCATCGTATCAATACCAGACGGTACATGCTCAAAAGAAATTCCGTTCTCCTCAAAAGCCTGCAGCACCTTACGCCCAAAGCCAATCTCCGAATTCATCATGTCTTTATCAATATTCACGGCACAGAACCCTTTCTTGCCGGCAATACCCGTGATTACGTACTTCGATTTCTGGCAGGTACTCTCCACGATCCATGTGCCGTTATCATCCGGCGCATTCGTATTACGAATGTTGATCGGAATTCCTTCACGCCTGACCGGAAAGATAGCGTCCTCATGCAGCACAGAAGCCCCCATATAGGCCAGCTCACGCAGTTCCTTGTAGGTGATCGTCTCGATTCCTTCAGGTTTAAAGATAATACGAGGATCGGCAATCAGAAATCCAGACACATCCGTCCAGTTCTCATACACATTTGCCTTGATCGCCCGTGCAACGATCGAACCGGTGATATCGGATCCTCCTCTGGAAAAGGTCTTCACCGTACCATCCGCATACGCGCCGTAAAAACCGGGAATCACCGCCGCATCAAGCTTTTCCAGTCTTTCTCTCATTTTCTCATTGGTTATTTCCGCATTACACTCACCGTTTTCGTCAAAAAAGATAACCTCGGCAGCATCCACAAATGTAAACCCAAGATACTCTGCCATAATGATGCCATTTAAGTATTCTCCACGGGAAGCCGCATAATTGCTGCCCGACTTATTCTTGAAATTTTTCTCAATAATCTTAAACTCTTCTTCCAGAGAAAGCTTTAATTCCAATCCGTCGATAATCTCCTGGTACCGGTCTTTGATCGCCTTCATCTGCGCCTTAAAATCCTTACCTGCCTCTGCCAGATCATAACAGGCATACAGCATATCTGTTACCTTCGTATCTTCTACATTCCTTTTCCCTGGAGCGGAAGGAACTACAAATTTACGTTCCTTATCAGCCCGTATGATGTCTCCTACCTTCTTAAACTGCTCCGCACTGGCCAAAGAACTGCCGCCAAATTTCACTACTTTCTTCATTTCCTGCTCCTCTGTCTCAACACACTCTAATTCCTGTTATATTTTCCACGGAAAGCACGCCGGGTTACCTCCTGGAAATCAGCACTGTCATACTGACAGAATGCCATCTTACAGCTCTTATGCACTAAGCATCCTGATCCGGTTAATGCACCCGCCAGCTTTCTTTATCTTCTCATTGAATTCTCTTTCCGTCATCACCTGGGTAATGAAAGCAAATTCCTCTGAAATTCCCACACTGATCTCCGCCAGCGCTCCAAAAGCTTCCATTACCGCCTCTCTCTGACCGTTGTCGACCCTGACAAAATATTTCCCCTGATCTGTCTCAATATCGGCAACCCGCACATCCTCGTTTTCCCAGAAGCACATGACCGTCTTGCCCAGATGTCTCGCACAGTCCACAACGTCGGAAACCACCGCGCTTGCTGTGGGAAGCTTGCCGGCTCCCCGCCCGTAATACATAGAATCTCCCAACATATTTCCATGTACGTAGACTGCATTAAACACACCGTTTACACTATAGAGCGGATGCGACCTGGGAATCAAAAAGGGAGCCACCATTGCAAAAAATCCATCTTCCCTGTCCCTGCTCATGGCCAACAGCTTTATGGACTTATCCATCTGTTTGGCATATAGGAAATCACGTGATGATATTTTCGTGATTCCTTCTGTATAAATCTCTTCATATCCGACATTCTTACCACACATCAGCGATGACAGGATCGCGATCTTACGACATGCGTCATACCCTTCCACATCCGCCTCCGGATTTCTCTCCGCATATCCCTTATCCTGCGCTTCCTTCAACACTTCCTCAAAATCAGCGCCTTCCTTATCCATCTTAGTTAAAATATAGTTTGTAGTGCCATTTAAAATACCGGTTATCGAGTCTATTTTTTCTGCTGTCAAAGAATAATTTAAAGGTCTTATAATCGGAATGCCGCCGCCTACGCTTGCTTCAAACAAATAGTTGCAGTGATTCTCTCTGGCAATTCTGATCAGCTCCGGGCCATGACTGGCGACCAGCTCCTTATTGGAAGTACACACGCTTTTACCTGCAAGCAGGGCCTGCTTTGAAAATTCGTAAGCAGGATGAAGTCCCCCCATCGTCTCACAGATAATCGCAACCTCCGGGTCATTCAGAATAATATCATACTCGTGCACAACCTTATTCTCATACGGATCCCCTGGAAAATCTCTCAGATCCAGAATATATTTGATATTCAAATTTGCCGCCGACCGCTTATCGATCGCTTCTTTATTCGTCTCGATGACTTCCACGACACCGCTCCCCACCGTTCCGTATCCCAATACCGCCACATGAATCATAATGCTGCTCCTTCCTTAATCTCTTTTCCCTATCGTATTACAGTATCGACAGTTCCTCATCGTCTCTTCGGCTACTCCTGTGCCAGGATCCTTACATTATGGACCCCGTGTTTTTCCTCCATGGCTTCGATCATCTCAGAAACATCCCCCGTAGTCGGAAGAACCTGCACGCTCAGGCTTAGCGATGCCACTCCATTGATTGGAATACTCTGATGAATCGTCAGAATATTGGCGCCGTAATCCGCCACAATCTTAAGCACATCGGACAAAAGCCCTGTCTCATCATTCATCTGGAATGTGAGGGTTAGTGTTGTTCCCTGCGCATTTTCATGAAAAGGAAAAATATCATCTTTATATTTATAGAAAGAACTGCGGCTGATCCCTACTTCATCAACCGCTTCCTGTATGGATACAGCCTTTCCGGATTCCACCAGCCGCTTGGCTTCCACTACCTTCAGCAGAACTTCCGGAACAGCCTTCTGCTTCACCACAAAATAGCCGTTTTTTCCCTGCATATCGCATTCTTGCCTTTCCATCCACATATTTCCGGCTTAAAAGGCTTCTTCGTCACCTCGATGTATTTAACGTGCATACAATCGTCCGTAGAAGTCTCCGCCTTAAAGACATCTGTCTGTCACCGAAAGATATTTTAGCATAATTGCATAATAATAGCAAGTACAATTTGTGAAAAATGTGTATCTGCGTAGCAAGGACGCGAGAAGCTGAATTAATCCGCTGTAACGATACCAGAAATTATGACAGCATATGAACCAATGTCAGTTAGTTAAACCGTACACGCCCGTCCGTGAAATAAAAGGAAAGGGACAAACCCAATGTCACTAAGTTAAGAAGGTAGATAAAAGATCTCTATACCAGAGATGGTA
>CANPTH010000114.1 GCA_947576945.1 uncultured Lachnospiraceae bacterium | reverse complement strand
GGGATACCGGGAGATCGGCCGGGATGAGGATCTGGTGGTCTATGAGCTTGTCAGGTAGTCTTCGAGAAATGCGATAATATTTTGGCTTAGCAGGAACCGTCCGTGCTGGTTATAATGAGTACCGTCGCGCAGCAGTACATCGGTTAGGCTATCATTATCAGCCGGAAATTCGTAGTAAAGGTCAAGATATGCTATTCCCAGTTCATTGGCAAGTGTGGTGGTCGCAACATAGTAATCAATTAATTGATCTTTTCCGTTTATCAGTTCTTTTCCGTTGTTATAGATTGTTACCTGTCCGGGTCCCATGAGGATGTAGATTGCATCAGGAAAGGCATCTTTCAAGGCTGCAATTCCGGTTCGGATGGATCCGGTGTAGGATTGGATATCATAGATATCTTCATTGTTTTCTATTACATTTCCGGTGAAATAATCATTCAGGCCAAAAGTGATTATAAAGCAGGTCTTTTTCCCGGAGTGCCGGGAGGAATTGTATTGTAAAATGCCCTGACCATAAACAGAGTCTGGGTTTTCTGGTTTTCCTGTCAAAAATTCTTCAACCATTTTGGGAAAACATAAAATACCAGGTGACGATTGGGCTGCACAGGTTCCACCCTGTGCGATATTGTAGGCGGGTGCTCCGGAAAGGGCTGTGATGATATCCGGAATAGAGAGCATTCCTGCGTCATTTGCGATAATACTGTCTCCTATAAAAATTAATTCACATTGTGTGAGGTCAGGATATTCCCTGGGGGCTGCGATTTCCGCGTTAATCAATTCCATAGATTTTTGCAGGATTTCCGAGGCATTTTCAGGAGTGATTTTATAATAACCGTCACAAAAGGTATATAGAAAAATCTTTTCAGCAATCCGGCTCCTGACTGCATGGGAGTTGATATAGTTGGACGGATTGCAGATAAGCCAATCCTCGCCGCCCACATAATACATCGCAATATTTTTTCTGGTTCCCAGAAGAACCACAAGCTGTTCGCAAAGGGCAAAAGTGTGGCTGCGCTGAGATTTTGTCAGGGAATCCCAGCAGGCGATAGATGGAAAGGAAAAGAGAATATCGAACGTGGTTTGAGGATGTTCGTCCACATAAGGAAGCCATTGGTTTTCAACGATATCCTTCAGGTTAACGGAGTCATCGGAAGCAAGTTGCCTGAAGAAAAGCGGTTCCAGGCCAAGGAATACATTTGTAATATCGTTTCCGGAATTAAATATAGTTTTGAGGGCAACACTTATCTCTTCAGGGTTCTGAAAGCTATAGTGTGATTTTAAGGTTGGAATTCCCTTATTTATGGTGAAGGCCTCCGTAGGAAACGAAGAGATATCATACATGGACAAAAAAACACTTTGATATTCCGATACAGCAAGAATGTTCAGTGCCTGTCTTTTTTGGGTGTAGGCGGAAAGCCTTTTGCAGGCAAACGGGATTGCGGCGGCCAGCAGGAGCAAGCCTGCTAAAAAAGATACAGTTAATATTTTCTTATTCTTTTTCATAATAAATCCTCAAATTTTGAAATTTGCGTAATTTTTAATGAAATAACCCGCCCTGAAACAGGATGCGGAAGTAGTCCAGCCCACAGATCAGATGCAGAAGATACACGGCCCATTGGACTCCAAGCTGCCAGGCGGGCTGCAGGCGGCGCAGACTGTTTTGAACCAGTACCAACAGGCTGACGGCATAGAGGAAGAAGAGACCATACATGTAGCCCCAAGAAAAGTTAACATGGGGCAGCCGATCCCCCTTCTCGTATAAAAACACCAGAGTGGCCAGAGCAACCAGGAAAAACTGCCATGCAAATCTCAAAACGGCGGGCAGTTTTTTTCTGACAGCGCAGAATACAAGGACAGTCAGTGGAAATGCGGCGGCGCGCAGCAGCGCAAAAGGAATGTTGATGCATGTCGTGGACCATGCTGTCAGGAAGCCGAAGCCGATTCCTTTTTCTTCACCGGAACCGGATTGAGGGCGGAATACATGGCCAAACTGGTATAACAGCACGCAGAACGTAGGGAGGAACCAAATACCGCATTGAAAAAAAGCCTTCATTCCGTGGAAGCGGCTGCGGATCAGCCGATACAGCATAATCAACCCTGCGGCGGCAGTAAACACCAGAGTAAAGCTGGGCTTTGCCAGGGTGGAGAGAAGCAGGGAAAGCCCCATGAAGAGATACTTTGGATGGAACCATTTCATTTCTTTTTCATAAAAGCTCAGAATATCCGCAAACAGAAAGAACGTGAGAACGGAAAACGGGCGCGCGGCCAGGTAGGTGGCATTGTGATAGGGATTGGGTGTGAAGACTCCCAGGTAGCGATATAAATAGTTTTCACCCAGAGGATTGTACTGTCCCAGCCAGATCAGGGGATAGAGCATTGACGTAAACAGCAGGGAAAATACCAACAGGGAAGAAAGGACTGCACTTTTGCCCCAGGGATCCTGTGATGTGTTCAGCGCGCCATCAAAGAAAAGCTTCAAAGCCGGGGCGGTGAGGCCGTTTAACAGGGTCACGGCGAAGGCCATGGCGTGCTGAGGCGTGGTAAAGAGCAGAAAGAATCTTCCGGTCAGGAACAGCAGGGGATAAGGAAAATCATAGCCGCTGGATATGCCCTGCATCTCGGCAATATAAGGCTGGATGTCGGAGACGTAACTGCCGCTGTGGTTCATGGACTGCCGATGAAATAAAAACAGGGTGACAGCGAGATAAATAAGAAGTAAAATGGAAAAAAAGGTATGGTTATACAATTTTCTTTTTTGCCCATGTTCCATGGCCTGCTATCCTCCAAAGCCTTCTGTGTGATAGTAAAAGTTACCTTTCCCATTATAGCAGAGGAACAGGGAACTGCCAATTATGATTTTTCTCTTAAAATTATTTAAAGGTTTGCTATCGTTTTGTCAATGCAGAGGATTTGTGATATGATAGAATTGGTTTTTATACCGGAGCCTTGCCCGGAAACAGAAGTGAAATGGAGTGAAAGCAAAGATGAATGCTGAATTGTGGTCAGGAGAGGAATTGGCACAGAGTGGTACGGAAATGTATGAATTTGCGCAACGGCTTTTTCCTATTGGGAGAAGCATTACCGGTGAAGGAGTTCGGAAGACGCTCCGGCTGATAAAGGAACAGGTGCCGGAATTGGAGATCCGGTCGGTGCCCAGCGGCACAAAGGTATTTGACTGGACGGTTCCCCCAGAATGGGAGATTCGCGAGGGCTATATTGAGGACTCGCAGGGGAAGCGGATTGTGGATTATCGTTTGAATAATCTCTCCGTCATGGGATATTCAGTAGCAGTGGATCAATATGTGTCCAGAGAGGAACTTCTGAAATATGTGAAGGTGGAGGAGGAACAGCCGGATGTAATTCCGTATGTAACCAGTTATTATGCGCCTCGTTTTGCGTTCTGCATGTCAAAAAACCAGAGGGATGCACTGAAGCCAGGGATGTATCACATGGTGATTGACAGCAGGCACTTTGACGGCGAATTAAATTATGGAGAGATTCTTTTGCCGGGAGAATCTGAAAAAGAGGTACTTTTATCCACTTATATTTGTCATCCTTCTATGGCTAATAATGAGGTGTCTGGTCCGGTGCTTGCCACATGGCTTGTAAAGTGGCTTAAAAGCAGGAACAGGAGACTTTCCTATCGTATTGTGTTTGTGCCGGAGACTATAGGTTCCATTGTCTACATAAGCAAAAATCTCAGGGAGCTGCAGAAAAAGGTGATTGCAGGTTTTGTGTTGACCTGTGTGGGAGATGACAGAACTTATTCTTATTTGGAATCCCGTAATGGGGATACGCTTGCGGATCGCGCGATATGTAATGTACTTGGGAGTGTCTATCCGGAATATATGGCCTACAGCTATCTGGAGAGAGGGTCAGATGAGAGACAGTATAACGCGCCTGGAGTAGATCTGCCGGTCTGTGATTTTTGTCGTTCAAAATATGGGGAATATCCGGAGTATCATACATCTGCGGATGATATGTCTCTGATATCGCCAAAGGGACTGGAGGGTTCCTATCATGTAATGATCCAGGTGCTTACTGCCTTGGAATGGAATCGATATTACAGGGTAAACTGCCTGTGTGAGCCACAACTGGGAAAGAGAGGATTATATCCCACGGAGAGCCGCAAGGGTATTTATCATGAAGTGAAAAAGATGACGAATTTTATCGCTTATGCAGACGGAAAAAGGGATGTGATCGATATCAGTACGAAGATCGGTGTGCCGTTGCCGGAACTGCTTCCTGTTGTGAAAAAACTTTATGAGAGCAATTTGTTGGATGTGGTCGGGGAGTGACGGCATGCGGTTGAGTATTATTGTACCAGTGTATAATATGGCGGAAGGCGGTAAGCTGAATAAATGTCTTGAGTCGTTGATGGCACAAAAGTTGGATGATTTTGAAGTAATTGCTGTAGATGACAGGTCGCAGGATGGATCTCCACTTATTTTGAGGGATTTTGAGATGCGGTTTGGCTCCAGGATGAAGGTGATTCTGTCGTCGGAGAATCGGCGCCAGGGCGGAGCCAGAAACCTTGGGCTGAAGGAAGCAACAGGTGAGTGGATTGGCTTTGTGGATAGTGACGACTGGGTGACTCGGGATATGTATTCGAAATTGCTTTCCAGGGCGGAAGAAACCGGAGCGGATATTGTGGGCTGTGACCTGTTAACTACAGATGAGACCGGTAGAGAGACGGGAAGCTATGTTGTGGAAAACACGAGAGATCAGACGGGAATATTGGGAATAAAAGAACGCAGAAGATTGGTGTTGAATCCAGGCAGTATGGTAGTGAAGATTTACAAAAGATCCATTTTTACGGAGCACCATATCAGGTTTCCGGAAAAAATGTTTTATGAAGATAATGCCATTGCCGCTCTGCCTTTTTTGTATGCGAGACGTTTTGAGCGTGTGGAAGAGTGTCTCTACTTTTATTATCAGCATAGTTCGTCTACGGTGCACGGAGTCAGTGTCGGGAAATGCAGGGACAGAATGCGCGCCATGGAGATTTTTCTGGAACAGTGCGATGACCGGGGGGTTCTTGTGGAGTATGAGCAGGAGGCCGCTTATAAATTGTATGAGTTGGGATACCGCAATACGCTCTTTTCCTATATGCAGTCGGAGCGACATCCGGACAGAAAATTTCTGCATGAGCTGAGGGAGTATCTGCTGCGGTATGTTCCGGATCTTCAGACAAATTTATATTATGCGGAAGACAGTGACGCGGAGACCAGAAGGCTGGTTGCATTGCATCTGAAGTCCCCGGAACTGTTCCTGAGATATTACAGGCTGCTGCACTTCTGCCGCAGCCTGAAAGATAAAAGAAGGTGAGTGCGGCAATGAAAAACAGAGCAAGACAGTTGAAGAAAGAGGGCAGGATATATGTTTGTCATACTTACTATCAGGCATATGTGAGTATTTTGAAGGAATTGAATCTTCCGGAGGAGTTACGGGGGCAGGCGACACTGATGCTGAGTACCATGTCAACGGACTTTGAAAGCTTTAAAGAGAGAGCGGAAAGCATAGGTATTTTCCGGAATGTGGTCATGTATCATGAGAGCCGTGATTTTCCGGAATTGGAAAAATATCGCTGGGACAGGGGAAATATATTTTTTAATATGTTTGCTCGGATTCGATATACCAGGAAGCTGGCGAAATTGAATGAGCCTCTTGTGCCGGTAGATCTAACAGGATACAGGGATATATATGTGTTCTGTGATGCAGATCCTATCGGATATTATCTGAATATGCATAAAATACCTTATCATGCCTGTGAGGATGCGACCAATACCATAGTTTATTATGATGAGGCACGGCATGACAACAAGGGCTGTTTTGCTCTGAAGGCTTTTTTATCTTCACGATTTAATTTGATTCTGGTGCAGAACGGCTATGCAAAATATTGTATTGATATGGAGGTGAACGATATTGCAGCCATAGAGTACCCCTGTCCTAAATATGTTGAGGTGCGGCTTGAAGAGTTGGAAAGAGGGGTGCAGGATAAGGATAAGGATTTGATCATTCAGGCTTTTGTGAGGAACAGGGAGGATCTGTTGAGACAGATCGAAACCACCGACATCGAGCAGGACAAGATCCTGATTCTAACAGAGCCATTGTGCAGTCTGGAGGTCAGGGAGAGACTGTTCAGGGATCTGGCGGAGACTTACTCCCGGGAGGGAAGCGTATATTTTAAGCAGCATCCGAGGGATTTGCTGGATTATAAAACGCTCTTTGCGGAATATCCTCAATTTGACGCAAATGTACCTATGGAAGTATTGAATTATTTCCCGAATCTTCATTTTAAAAAGGTGGTTGGCATCTGGACGGAGATGGGGGCGCTGCGATTTGCTGATGAGATTGTCAGACTTGGGGCTCCGTTTATGGATCGTTATGAAGATCCTGAAATCCATAGCGATGTGAAGTAGCAAAAGTGGAATTGTGAGGGTTGATGTGTTACGAATTATTAAAAAACTGGGAGTTTTGCTGGATGAAAGACAAAAAGGAGCAATGGCCGGACTTGCGGTGCTCATGGTGATCGGAGCGTTCTTGCAGACGGCAGGTGTGGGGTTGTTGGTGCAGGTGGTCAATGTGGCAGTTGATCCCCATGCACGGGAAAAAAATGCTGTTGTGGCTTGGCTGTATGACTTTTTGGGCAGCAACAGTTATAAAAGCTTTTCCATTGCGGTGATGCTGTTGCTCATTCTGGTGTTTATTTTGAAGAATGTATTCTTGTATGTTCAGCAGAAGTTAACTTATTCTTTTGTGTATACGAATCAGTTCAGAACTTCAGAGCGCATGATGCGAAATTATCTGCGGAGAGGTTACGAGTTTTACTTGAATGCGGATACGGCAGTGGTACAGCGAAATATTACTTCTGATGTCAATAACATGTATGCATTGATTCTGTCACTGCTGCAGCTGATGTCAGACACGGTGGTGTCGCTCTTTGTGGTGACATATTGTTTTGTCACAAATGGTGCCATGACGATGCTGTTGGCGGTGGTGTTGATTATGTTGATGCTTGTAGTAAAAAAGGTGCTTAAACCTGTTATGTACAAGGCGGGACAGGACAATCAGGATTATTACAGCAGCCTATTTAAGTGGATTTCCCAGACTGTTCAAGGCATTAAGGAGATAAAAGTGGGCGGTCGGGAGCAGTATTTTGTAGACGAATATAAAAAATGTGGTAAGGGATATGTGGATGCGGTGCAGAAGTACAGTCTGTACAATAATATTCCAAAGCTGTTAATGGAGTCGGCCTGTGTAACTGCTATGGTGGGATATATGCTTTTTCTTGCGGTTTCGGAAATTCCCACAGGTGACATGTTGAGTGTGCTATCTACGCTGGCGGCTGCAGCCTTTGTGCTTCTGCCCTGTGTGAATCGCATTAATTATCAAATGAATTCCATGTCCTACTTTGAACCGTTTTTTATGGGGGTCAGCGATAACCTGCAGGATGAAATTACCGGTGAAAAGGTGGATTTATCTTTTGCGTCGGATGAGGCAGAGAAGTTGCCGGTGAAAAGGTATATTGAATTGAAGAACATAACGTATTCCTACCCGGGGAGCGATAAGCTTATTTTTGATCATGCGGAGATGACGATTCCTGTGGGAAAGTCAGTAGGCATTGTAGGCACATCGGGGGCGGGCAAAAGTACGGCGGTGGATATTCTTCTGGGGCTTCTGGAGGTCAGGGAGGGCAGCATCTGTGCCGATGGTGTGGACGTAAGGCAGAATTACAGAAGATGGCTGAAGAATATTGGTTATATTCCCCAGATGATTTTTATGTTGGACGATACCATTCGCAACAATGTAGCGTTTGGAGTGCCGAAGGAGAAGATAGATGAAAACAGAATTTGGGAGGTTCTGAGAGAAGCGCAGCTGGATGAATTTATCAAAACTCTGCCAGAGGGGCTGGATACAGGAATCGGAGAGAGGGGGATCCGTCTTTCCGGTGGTCAGCGGCAACGGATTGGTATCGCCAGAGCATTGTATCATGATCCGGAGGTACTGGTGCTGGACGAGGCGACCTCGGCGTTGGACAATGATACAGAAAAGGCTATCATGGATTCCATCAACAGGCTACATGGAAAAAAGACATTGATTATCATTGCGCATAGACTGCAGACAATTGAAAAGTGTGATATTATCTATAAAGTGGAGAATGGGAAGGCAGAAATTGAGAAGGGATAGGGCTGAGATGAGAAAGATTGCGATTATTACGGCCCGGGGAGGCAGCAAAAGAATTCCCCGGAAAAATATCAGAAACTTCTGCGGGA
>CANPTH010000113.1 GCA_947576945.1 uncultured Lachnospiraceae bacterium | reverse complement strand
TTGATCCGCTCTCAGCTTCAACCTGTGTATAATTATTTTGGGAGATTAAGTTATATTTCATTATAATAGATTAAATCTTTCAAGTCAACAAAAAAGCCTTTTTTAATTTAGCACTCAAAGTATACATGTACTGTAAAATCTATTACATAAATCGCTTCGAATCTGTTAAGAATTAACTTTGTATGGGAATGAAAGATAAGTCCTGCCATGCGAAGATTAAATTTGAACAGTTCCTTAAGGTTATGGAAAGGGAATGGGTATCGTTGATGTATGAGAATTTTCTCTCCGACAGATTGGCTGAATTAAGAATACAAAAAGGTATTTCCGCACGCGATATGTCTTTGACATTAGGGCAGGCAAACAATTATATCAATACCATTGAAAACAGGAAATCGCTGCCCTCCATGCAGTCTTTTTTCTATATTTGTGAATTTTTCGGCATTACCCCGCAAGAGTTTTTCGACGCTGGAAACTCTAATCCGAAAATGTTGAAAGAATTCATTCAGGAAGCAAAAAAACTGGACAGCGAATCATTCTCGCATATCCTCGGCATTATGAAGGCGCTGAATAAAAATAAATAGCATCACAGCGTCTTTCATACACCGGTTTTCATAAATAAATATGCGCGGCCTCTCCGTCCCAGACGACCTTCTCTATGACCTGTCTCAGGAAGTCTCTTTTCTGCAGCAGAGGCAATTGTCCGAACACTTTAGTAAAATCACTCAGCTTCTCAAAAATCTCCATGCTCAGATCTGTCATCTCCATTTTCTCATGTTCCTCCAGTACCGCTTTCATGCGCTTACCAAGCGCTGCGCATTCTCCGTCCAGTCTACAAATCTCTTCATTGATATATTGTACGGATACACTGCCGGCATCCAGCTGTTTGATGGACGCTACCAGCTTCCGGATCTCACTTTTCTTTTTGTCATATTCCTGCTCCATAAACTGTTTCTTTGATGCTTCCCTGCCATCGGCAGACGCAATCTGCCTCTTCAGTCCTTCCAGCATTGGCGCCAGCCCGACATCCGGCCTGGCAAGTCCGGTCACTTTCCTGCAAACCGCCTCATCCAGTATATTCCCGTGAACATTCCTGTTATCGCAGCGCTCTCGGTGGGTCAGATCCTTATAGGGACAGCGATAGGCAAAAGTCCGCTCCCCCTTCTGTGTCACTCTGGATGCCGGATAATTCTTGGGACGCATCAAATGCCCGCAGGTACAGTATAACAGTCCTGACAGGAGCGCAACGCTGTTCCTGGTATCCCTGAAATTATCTCCCCTGCTCCGGTTACTCGCAAGCAGCTGCTGTACGTAAGCAAATTCTTTGCCGGTAACAATCCCCTGATGCCGCCCTCTGGAAATGATCCAGGACTCACAGGGCGTCCCCTGATTCCGGTACACAGCAGAAGTCGTCCGGGCATATCCCAGCAACCCGGATTCATGATCCAGTTCATCCGGATCGATACATACCTGACAGCCCAGATCGTAGAAGTACTGATATCCCGCTTCGTCTGCGATACAGTATACCGGATTCACCAGAATATCCCGGATTCCGGAGATATAGAACTCCTTTCCACTGCGCGTCCTGATGCCGCCTGCCACGAGAGATCGGAGCACCTTCGTCAAAGATCTCTTTTCCATAAAACAGGTAAATATAAACTTCGCCAGACCGATCTCATCAGGATCCTGGGTCAGACAGAACATGGATTTCTTCTTTAAGGGACTCACTTCCTTCTCCACCTTGACAGACATATAACCAAGCGGTGTAGTACCGCCCAGCCACCGGCCGCTTCTGGCCAGCATGATCATATTATCCCTGACCCGTTCCGCAATCTGTTCCCGCTCCATCTGGGCAAGCACGCCGGAGAAATAGAGCATAGCCTTACCGATGGGTGTCGTTGTGTCAAATTTCTCTTTGATGCTGATAAAAGATGTACCCTGGCGATTCAGATCTTCCATCAGGTTGGCCAGATCGGCAAGGTTTCTGCCGAGGCGATCCAGTTTATAGCAAACCAGATAGTCAAAATGTTCCTCCTGCATATCCCGCATCATCTTCTGAAACATGGGGCGCCGCGTATTCTTGCCGGAAAAACCTTCGTCTTCATACTCTATGATCTGTGCCTTGTCACTTCCTTCCAGGAACATGGCTATGTACTCCCTGCACATGGTGATCTGGTTTTCAACGCTTTCTCCTTTCCCGGTCCATTTGGATTTTCTGCTGTAGATGGCGATCCGCACAGGATTCCCCCCTTTCGTTATGGATTACTTTCTTTTAACTTGCGAATCAATTCATCCAACACCGCAAGCTGCTCTTTTTCCGACAGACCGCTTTCACATACGGCCTGCCTGATATAAATGAGAGAAAACTCATTTACGATATTCTGTATATCTGGTTTTCTTCTGTCGCCCTCAGTGATACAATTTATGTCATGCCTCCGCATTCAGGACTCCATACGGTTCTTGTTACAATATATGTAGTGGGTATTCCCCTTTTTCCGCTTTCTTTTCTATAAATAAGTCTTTCTTGCAGTGAGGATGCAGAAATTTTTCGGGAATGATTCCGAAAAAAAGATTCCCTGTCCTGAACTATCCCAGAACAGAGAATCTTTCCATAATATTATCCTGCTGTATGCCGACGCGTCGTCAGATCTTCCGTTTTCCGACTGTCGCATAGCCGTCCGTGCGCGGGATCCACTCCAGGAACGCCTCCACCTGCTGATTCCAGAAACGCCATTCGTGCGTGAATCCGGGAACAGGCACCCAGGTGACATCTGCGTGATGCTCTTTTAAGGTATCCACAAACTCCGTGTTCAGTTTGAACAGGAAATCGTCCTCTCCGCAGGCTATGTAGATCGGCGGCACTTTCCTGCCCCCGTCAAGCGCCGTCTTCGCCAGCCAGTTCACATCCAGCGGACCGTCCACCAGCCCTTCGATCTCCTTCGGATCGCCCGCCGGCATCACCGCGCCGGAGAAAGAACCGATCGCCGCGAAACGCTCCGGGTTGGAGAAACCGTGTAGCAGCGCCCCGTAGCCTCCCATCGAAAGACCCGCTATATAACTGTGCTCCGGCGCATCGGAGATCGGAAAATAATTCGTCACGAACTCCGGCACTTCTTTTGACACAAAGTCAAAGAATTTGTCACTGCCCGGCACATCCCGGTAAAATTTGTTTTCCCCGGAAATCATCACCACCGCGATGTTGCGCTCTTCTGCGAACAACTCAACATTGGTATAGCCGCGCCACTGCGCATGGTTATTCCCCATGCCGTGCATCAGGTAGAGCACCGGATATTTCTCCTTCACCACATGGCTCGGCGCCGGTGCATCCGCATTCCCCATCAGGGATGCCATGGACTCAGGAATCGTTGTGCTGGGAATGATCACGGTGATATCCACCGTCCTCGTCAGCACATAAGAAATCACATTACACTGAAATACTGCCATCTTTTCCTCCATTCTGAAACGCTTTGCACTGAGAGCACGTCCAACGCAGTCTCTACCTCATCCGCTGTTAACCAACCCTCTTCTCTGGCAGACTGCTCTCCTTCTTCCAGATTGATTTAATATCTGGCATAGTCGCCATCTCTTCTGCATTTATTATATGTAATCCACAAATAAATAACAAGAAAAATAATATGTAAATTTACAACTGCAAGATTACCCTCAGTGAACATTTTTCCCATGGAATTATTTATATAAGCACTGGTTTCTGAATTCATAACCGCATTTCTCCTTTGACAATTTCAGAATCCCGTTATCCAGTGTCAGCTTTTTGATACAGGGGCGTTCTTTTGTCTTATCATTCGGGTAATGAAATATGAAGAACCGCACACCGAAATCATTCTGAAAGACCATACCATGACCTCCGTTTTCCGACCATACAGGCTCTGCCTGCTGTTTCCAGGGGCCTTTTACGGATCCACTTTCTGAAACGGCCGCTCCTACTGCATAACTTCCTTTGCTCCAGCTGGACCAGGTCATGTAAAGCCTGTCATCCGGCATTGAAAATACGCATGATCCATCCGCAAAGTATACATCCCCCTTCATTCCAGATTCCGCTTCAGCAAAGGGAACAGGCCTTGCCCATGGAGCCTCTTTTGCTATAAAAAGCACTTCCGGGGAAGAAATGGTTTCCCAAAGATTTTCCGAAAGTTCCTGAATGCACATATCCGCATCCGGCGGATCTTCAAAACTGTGGGAATAGATTAAGTAAATACGTCCATCCTCAAAGTGGAGCGTCCCGTCAATACAATTCTATTCGTACGGCGTGAGCCGTCCTCCGTAAGGTAAGAATGTCCCGTCCGGCTTATCGGAAACGAGAAGATAGATGCCCTTATTCACACAAAAGATAAAGCTATTTAATTTTGAGTATTCCTTCTTCTGCCTTTTCATACATTTCCCGAATACCTTTCCGCTTCTGCTGTGTGACAGGATATTTTAACAATGCAAGAACAACTATAACGGCACATATGATCGGAGCAAGGAATCTGGCACATGTAATTCCCATAATTACTGCTGGAGTTTCCTGTCCAATCGCTCCGGCAATATACCCGGTAGACTCAAGATCTGTCATTTCAGACATTGTGACAGCAGCGAACGGCATGGAAGCAGTCGCGAACATAGCTCCGATACCCGAGAAGATAAAAAGTATCGGAAGACTGCTGTGAAAAAGCAAAATAACAGCATAGCAGACAATAACAATCACTTGGGAAACCGCAAACGCTTTCTCTGTTCTGTGAAAGGTTTTCATCAACACCGGAATCAGGAATATAATGCCGAGAACACCAATCAGTGAAATATCAAGCATATAATAGGTAATAAGATCCGGTCGCATTACACAATACATGATGTAATAAACCGAGGAAGACATCATAATGTTAAATGCGATGTATGAGGCTACCCACACAATAATAACGCTCAAGAATCCTTTCACCTTAAACAGTCCGGACAATTCCGTTAATATAGGACGTTGTTCTACCTCTTCGACATATTTCTCTTCAGTAAGAGCAAAGCATAACCAACAGGATATAAAACACAGCGGTCCAGATGATTTTACCGTTTGTACTGAGATTCGGGCTTGTAAAAAGAAGAATGACAACAACAGCCAGGATTACAGAAACAAACAGAAAATAAGGGCGGAATTTTCCCCATCTGGTTTTCGTACGGTCTGCTATTGTTCCTTATAGGATCATTAATGGCATCCCATATGGAGGCGATGACCATAATAACACCTGCGGCGCCTGCCGGCACCCCAAAAGTATCTGTCAGGAAAATCATGAGATAAAAACCTACCAGTGATCCCATGATCTGGTAGCCGCTTCCTGTCGCCAAGGCATATGATAGAGTGGTTGATAGTTTCAGCTTCTTTAATTCAAAAGACTTGTGTATCAGCATAATACAATTACAGAACCACAAAAATAAATATTTTGCAATACTCTTCAGAATAGGAGCAAAGGTCAGATGAAAGTTCCAGCCTTTTTAACAGAATTAAATGAAACAGAGCAGTACCTGAAAAAATTCCTGAACACATATCCGGAATATTCTATTGGAATCCTGAGTGCATCCATAGAAAACGCTGAAGCAAAATACGAACGGCTGATGACATTGATAGAGACTGAGTGGAAAAAAGTATTTTCCAGTACGTCCTTTTTTCTGGAAGGGACATCCTACCATTTAAAAGAAGATTTTTTCTCTCTATGGAAGAAAATGTCACTGTAAGATCAAACTTTCGCTATATGCCGGTAATCCTGCATTCACATCAGTTTATAGAACTCAATTACGTACTCAGAAGTGAAGACAGCTATATGATAATGGAAAACGAAAGCTTTCAACTTAAAGATGGGGATATCATTCTTTGCCCTCCCGGACTCGTACATAATATAAAAGCACATAACAGCAAGAGCATTATTATCGATTATTTTATCCGCGTAACTACTTTTGACACCGTTTTTTCAGCTTTTAAATGATAATAATTATCTTTCTTCACTTTTTACGCGCGCATTATATACGACTGATAGCAGCTATATCGTCTGGCATTGTCCCTTTGACCAAAACCTGAAAAAAATTGTACTCAATTCTATATGCGAATGGCAGGATACAAAAAAAATACTGCAACAGGCCGTTGGAAATCCTGATCAGGCAGTTTCTCCTTCTGCTGTTGCGTCACCATGAAACGGAAGCAATTTTTTCATCTCCACGTATTAATAACAGCAATCAGCTCTTTCATTCTGTATACAATTATATGGTTTCCCATTGCCAGAATGCCACCCTCAGCATGCTGGCTTTTCAGTTTAATTACAGTGAACGGCAGATAATACGGCTGCTTAAAAAGAATACGGGAAAAGGTTTTTCTGAGCTTTTATTGGATATCTGTATGAATCGTGCACTCAATCTTGTAAAGAATACTTCCCTCACAATTCCTCAGATTTCCATACAGCTGGGTTATTCAAACGTTAACTATTTCCGGAAAGTATTTATTAAAACATTTTCATTTTCTCCGGAAGAGTTCCAGGAAAGAATTGCAGAACAGAACAA
The DNA here is from genome assembly GCA_947576945.1 of uncultured Lachnospiraceae bacterium. Taxonomy (GTDB): domain Bacteria; phylum Bacillota; class Clostridia; order Lachnospirales; family Lachnospiraceae; genus UBA3282. The sequence continues at coordinate 2,065 of CANPTH010000113.1, read as the reverse complement.
TTCCCTGGTAAAAAGCTAGTACTATCCTTTCAGAAAATCTGATGGCATAGTCTCAAAATATCTTGTACTTCTTATTCTGCTTTTGACGATCAACATGTATACAGAAGTTTCCACTATTACGCTGTCGGCAAATCTACCCTGCTGTCCATCATAGCCGGTCTGCTTTCTCCGGAGCAGGGTACGTTGTTCTATCGGGGCAGATGCCTGGCGGACTGCGGCGATGATGATAGGATCACGATCGGTTATATGCTGCAGCGTGATCACCTTTTTGAGTGGCGCACCATTTATCAGAATGTGATCCTCGGCCTGGAGCTTCGGCACACACTCACCCGCACTAACCGCGACTATGTCTTAAAACTTCTTGAAGACTACGGACTTTATGCCTTTAAGGATAAAAAACCTTCCGAACTGTCCGGCGGAATGCGGCAGCGTGCCGCCCTGATCCGTACCATGGCCATCCACCCGGATCTACTTCTTCTGGATGAACCCTTCAGTGCATTGGACTCCCAGACACGCTTAAACGTCTCCGCAGATATCGCGCAGATCATCCGGCAGACAGACAAGACTGCTGTTCTCATTACCCACGACCTGTCCGAGGCCGTAACACTGGCTGACCGCGTGCTCGTCCTTTCCAAAAGACCTGCCATCATCAAATGTGAGATGCCGATCCACTATGAAATAGACCGCCACGATCCTATGGCGATCCGAAATACAGCAGAATATCAGCAATATTTTAATCATTTATGGGAGGTGCTGACGAATGAACAATCTGTTATCCACACGCCCTGAAACTGTGTCCGAGAACCAGATCCGCTTTTTGAAAGCCCACAGGCGTCATCATTATCTGATCGGCCTGTGCCGCCTGCTTTTGATCGTCGCCTTCTTAGGGCTATGGGAACTGGCCGCGGTGAAGGAATGGATCGATGTCTTCTTTTTCAGCAGCCCCAGAGGCATCATGCGGTATCTGTACCAGATGCTCATAGATTATTCCTTCTTTTCCAATACCGGTATCACGCTTCTGGAGACCATAGTCAGTTTTCTGCTGGTCACATGCTTAAGTCTGCTCGTGGCAACACTCCTGTGGTATATGAGCAGTCTCGCCGAAGTTCTGGAGCCTTATCTGGTCGTCCTGAATTCCCTGCCCAAATCGGCACTGGCGCCCCTGTTGATCGTCTGGCTCGGCACCGGCACAAACACCATTATCGTGGCCGGTATCTCCGTAGCCGTTTTCGGTTCCATCATCAATCTCTATACCGGTTTCTGCCAGTCAGATCCCGAGATGCTGAAACTGATCTATACGCTGGGCGGTAATAAGCGGGATGCCTTTGTCAAAGTCATACTGCCCGCTTCCATTCCACTGATTTTAAGTAATATGAAAGTCAATATCGGCCTGTCACTGGTGGGCGTCATCATCGGTGAATTTCTTGCCGCAAGACGGGGCCTTGGCTATCTGATCATCTATGGATCGCAGGTCTTCCAGCTCAACATGGTGATCACCTCCATCATCATCCTGTGCGCCATCGCCATGGCTTTCTATAAACTGATCCAGAGTCTGGAGCATTACTACCGGAAAAAGTTCTGACAAAAAAGATCCACAGAATAGATTGCTCCTCCCTGTGGATCTTTTTGATTCCTATATATTTTATAAAGCAGCTCTCCAACAGTATCTTACTCACCCTTATTTTCCAAACCCACTACATATTCAAGATTTGTCGGACTGATAAACCTGAAAAAGATATAGGCATCCACACTTACATGATCCAGTAAACATTTATGCTTATGAATCGCTTTATTATCTCCGAGTGCTATATTACACATCCAGGGTAGCAGGCAATAAGATTACCTAGTGTCGATCTGCTCCTTGAATGTACCCCATGCCTGCATCCTCCTTGGTGGTTCCAATGGTTTAATTATACCATATCACGAACCTTTCCTCCATGTTTTTCCGAAGTTTTCGGACAGTCTGCAAGTGATTTCCCTTATCAGGCCGCCCGGCCTGCCTGCAGAAACGGCAGACCGCCGCATATGGCGGATGATGGCCATAGTGCGGCGGTTTGTGTTTTGT
>CANPTH010000112.1 GCA_947576945.1 uncultured Lachnospiraceae bacterium | reverse complement strand
AGCACATTTTGTTGAAGTTCTTTTATATTTTTATCTAGCACAACAGGTTAATTTATATAATAATCGTAAAATCATTTTGTTTGAAAATAAGAATGAATATCTGTTTTCACAGATTCAGATGATCCTGGAAAAGAGAAACGGCTGGATCATCCTGGCATGTCCAGCCGCAGTTTTTCTACCGTATCTTCAAGGAACAATACAGACTCACCCCCGAATGAATACCGGAAGCAGATATGGCAAGAACATCGGAAATGATCAATGGCTCTCCAAATTTTCCGGCCCAAACCCGAACGGCAGCATTTCCTTTAAGGTACGCTGCAGGCACCGGCCCCTGCCGTCCGCCAGAATGATCTGAAAGGTTTCCGGATCGCAGAATTCCATCATAACCTGCCGGCAGACACCGCAGGGAGCGCACAGTTCGTCGGCATCGCTGCCCTCCGGGCCGCCCACCACTGCGATCTTCGTAAATTCCCGCTCCCCTTCGTAAACCGCCCGGAAAAAGGCCGTCCGCTCCGCACAGTTTGTGGGCGTGTAGGCAGCGTTTTCGATATTGCAGCCGTGATATATTTTACCACTCTTTGTCACAAGCGCCGCTCCCACCTGAAAATGAGAATACGGCGTGTATGCATGTTTCCTGGCTTTTTTCGCCTCCAGGATCAATTCTTCGTTGGTCATTTTTCCTCCGTTCCGAAGCGTCTTACGCTGAGGACGCGAGCAGAATTTCAGATTCTGCTCTGCGATCAACAGAATTTGTGACGCTTCGGCACAAACTCGCAGTTGAAAAATCAGCACATCAGTGTGATTTTTCAACCTTACCTCCATTCCGAAGCGTTTAAACGATTCTTCTCTTTTTATATTGTCTATGTAAAATCTTACACCCACTCCGCATTTTTGACAAGGACACCAGTCTCCTTCATTCTCTTTTTCACCTCCATGCCGAAGCAGTTACATCAGTGTGATTTTTCAACCTTACATCTCCCCTTTACGGAGACCGTTCCGGATTACATACAGCAAAATGTATATATGGAACAGAATTTCTTTGTTCCTTTTTGCAGTTGTTCCTGCTGTCCGTTTTATGTTATACTAGGGGCATTAATATATGGAACACGAAAAGAGGGATACACCACATGGCAACAATGAGAGACATTGCCAAAAAAGCCGGTGTCGGAGTGGGTACTGTATCGAGAGCCTTAAGTGACACCGGCTATACAGCCAAAGCTACCCGCGATAAAATTCTTGCCGCCGCTGATGAAATGGGATATGATTACGAATCCTCAATCAAGGTTCAGGCAAAGACTGCTACAGTTGCTGTCACACTTCCTTTGCTGCAGCATCCTTTCTTTGCAAAAATGGCGGACGCTATCGAACTCGAGTTGCGGCAAAAAGGGTGCAGATGCCTGTTCTTCAACAATTTCAACGCAGGATCCTGCCAGACAGAGCTCTTATCTTTACTGGAAGACGGCCTGATCAGCGGCCTGATCGCTCTGGACGATCCGCCACCCGGCTTTTCCGGACGAAGAGGCAGACCGATCGTCGCCATGGACAGGAACTGGGGAGAAGATGTTCCTTTGATTCATTCTGACCATGTCCAGGGCGGGCGCATAGCCGCAGAAGCTTTTCTGGAAAGCGGCTGCCGCAAAGTCATTCAGTTCATGGGTGGAAATTTTACTACAAATTTCAACCCCCGCCACGTTGTTCTGGAACAGATCCTGCGGGATAACGGCTGTCAGGTCACCTCCGTCCATACACCATGGAACTTTATGGGTTACTCCTATGACAGAAGCGTGATTCATGATTACTGGAACGTGATCCGGGAAATGGACGGGTGCATGACCAATGACATTGCCGCCCTGAGCTGCCTTTCCACTGCCCTGGAAATGGAGCTGCCGGTTCCCGAACAGCTTCGCATCATCGCTTATGACGGAACCGAACTCACCAGCCTCTGTCAACCGGCTTTGTCCGCAGTGGAGCAGGACTGTACGGCACTGGCCAAAGCCTGCGTTGATCGTCTTATGGAACTCCTGAATGGAACATCCGTCACAGAGATGCAGACACTCGTCCCTGTAATCTGGAAAAAACGTGGAACAACATAAGATTTAATTTTGTATAAAAAAGAGAAACCGATGCGATTTATCTTCAGATTGATAGCGTCGGTTTTCTCTTCTTTTTACTCTGTTTTCTATATCTCATCGTCATTTTGAACAAAAAAACTCCCGGAAAACTATTCACAATAATGAAATATTTTTTTATCGTTGACACCCCCCCCCGATAAATTATCATACTCTTATAAGTTTTGTTCCACATTATGAGACGAGGAGGATACTATTTTATGAAACAAAAAAGGAGTGTAATGCTCAAGTACAATCTAAAAGAAGCATCTAAATGCTGGCAGCTGTATGTACTTCTGATCCCTGCTCTGCTATGGGCGATCATTTTTGCATACTACCCCATGTACGGTGTTATCATCGCGTTCAAAGATTATAAAATCCGGCAGGGAATCATGGGCAGTCCCTGGGCTTCACCGTTTTTCAGGTATTTCCAGGACTTTTTCAGCACAAGTATTGCTGTGAATGCGATCAAGAACACTATCGTAGTCAGTCTTGAAAGCCTTGTGATCGCATTTCCCATTCCGATTATTTTTGCGCTGCTCCTGAATCAGATCAGAAGCAAAAAGGCCACCAAGCTTATCCAGACGATCAGCTACGCCCCTTACTTTATGTCTAATGTTGTCGTAGTCAGCCTGATCACCGTATTCTTTTCCGCAAACGGCGTCGTTAACTGGGTGATCACCTCCAGCGGTAACAAAGAGGTTCTTTTTACTTCCGTTCCGGAATGGTTCAGAACACTGTTTATTGGATCCAATATCTGGCAGACCATGGGATTTAATGCCGTCATCTTTATCGCCGCCCTGACAGCCATCAGCCCGGACTATTATGAAGCAGCCACAATCGACGGCGCTTCCCGGTTTCAACGAGTGCTTTTCATAGATATTCCCATGATATTGCCAACCATCATCCTGATGCTGATTCTTCAGGTCGGTAACATCATGAACGTCGGTTATGAAAAAGCCTATTTGATGCAGAACGGTTCCAACACGATCGTCAGCGAATTGATTTCTACCTATGTATATAAGGTAGGTCTGCAGACTGCACAGTACAGTTTTGCTACCGCAGTCGGACTGTTCAATTCAGTTGCCAATTTTATCATTCTGGTTCTTGCTAATAAAGTTGCAAAGAAATTCAGTGATATCAGTATCTTCTAAAAAGAGAGACGGGAGGAAATTTCAATGAGCAAAAATAAAGAGCTGGCAGTTCATAAAACAAAAATGAAGCTCTCCACCGGTGACAAGATCTTCAATACAGTCAACATAGTAGTCATGTTTCTCATATGCCTTATCATTGTATATCCATTGTATTACGTGATCATCGCATCCATGACGGATCCGGTCATCGTAAATTCCGGCAAACTGCTTTTCTATCCGGAAAAACCATACTTCGAAGGCTATAAAACCACTTTGACATACATGCCTTTGTGGACTTCCTACAAAAATACGATTCTCTACACCGTAGTCGGCACTCTTGTTTCCTTATTTGCCACCATTCCTGCCGGTTATGCTCTTTCCAGAAAAGATCTGGTCGGCAGACGTGCACTGATTTTCGTATTTACCTTTACCATGTTTTTCAGCGGCGGTATCATTCCTCTGTACCTGACCATAAGAAGCCTTGGCATTTACAATTCCATCTGGGCTATGGTGCTTCCCGTGGCAGTATCCGCATACAACCTGATCGTATGCCGTTCTTTCTTTGAGTCCGGCATCCCTGATGAACTGTTGGAGGCAGCCAAAGTAGACGGTTGTTCAGACTTCGGCTTTTTCTTCAAAATTGCCATTCCGCTCTCCAGTACGATCATCGCAGTTATGGCTCTTTTCTATGCTACGGCTATGTGGAATCAATTCTTTAATGCCCTGATGTATCTTCAGGACGACAACAAGATGCCTCTCCAGGTGGTACTCCGCAACCTGGTGCTGATGAACCAGGCCAATCAGATGGGATCATCCGGCGATGCCATGATAACAAAGCAAAAGCTGGCAGAACAGTTGAAATATTGTATCGTGGTCGTATCCGCAGTGCCGCTTTTGGTGGTATATCCTTTCGTGCAGAAATATTTTGCAAAAGGTGTTACCATCGGTGCCGTGAAAGGCTGATCCGTCAAATATCAAAGGATATCCTTACCGGCAGCTTATCCATGTTCAGAACATTCCGTACGGATCAGCATCCGTCGAGTGTTTGTATAAAACAATTAAAACAAAAGGAGGACTACATGAAAAAGAAAACTATCTCAATCTTACTTTCCGTTGCTATGACTGCCAGTCTGCTCACAGGCTGCGGCGGTGGCGGGAACACCGAAAGTCCCATTCCTCAGGAGAATGCGGAAAACATTCAGGAAGCGGTAGATGCCGCTGCAACGGCAGAGGATACGGGTCTTACGCCCGAAGAGCAGGAAGCTGTTGATGCCGGCCTGATCGCTCTGGACGGATCACTTCCCATCATCAAAGATCCTGCTGCTTTTGAGGAAAAATATGGTAAGATTTCCATGCTCTTTGTCAACAATCCGGAACGTGTTGTCGAGGTCGGCGAACTGGCCATGTGCCAAAAATGGTTTGAGGACACCGGTGTGGAATTTGACTGGCAGTCCATTCCCAATGAGGGTGCGCAGGAGAAGATCAATCTTATGCTGGCATCCGGCGAAGATCTTCCCGATGCATTCTGGAATTTTGGAGACGGTAAGTCCGGCAATATCGTAGTTCAATATGCCGATCAGGATATTTTCCTTCCTACCGAAGGTCTGATCAACGACTACATGCCCAACCTTAAGAAGATTCTGGATGACAACCCGAATTACCGCGCAGAGATCACTGCTCCTAACGGTCATACATACGGTTTCCCTTATATTGAAGAAATGTACGGTCTGGTACTCACCGGTGGCCCGCTGCTGATCAACAAAACCTGGCTCGATAAGGTAGGCAGGGAAGTACCCACCACTGTCGATGAATGGGTTGACTGTCTGAAAGCATTCCGTGACGGCGGTGACCTGAACGGTAATGGCGAAGCTGATGAGGTTCCCATGGCAACATGGTTCGGCGCTGACGACAGCTTCGGTTCCTACAACATGTTCTACCGTTTTACGGGTGCTTTCGGCTGCGCCGACTCCTACTGCGGCGGTAATGAATACGCAGATCATTTACGGCTGATCGACGGTAAAGTGACTTTCACCGCAATGGACGAAGCTTTCAGAAAAACTGCTGAGTTTTTCAATATGCTTTATAATGAGAACCTGATCTGGAACGGCTCCTTTGAAGCCGATGTAAGCGCTGCTTATCAGACTTCCATGATCAAGGAAGATGTTGCAAGAATCGGCTGCTTCGGTACATGGACCGATCAGGAAATCACGAATCTGGATGTGCATGACGAGTATGTTCCCCTTCCCCGTCTGGAAGGCGAAGCCGGAAAGATCGGTTTTGAGAACAACTACTCCGAACTGCAGGATTCTTCCGATACGGCCATCACTACAACATGCAAATTCCCTCACGTAATCGCAAGATTCGTAGACTACATGGTAGGCGATCCCGCTATCTCCATTCAGTCTAACTGGGGTGCAGAAGGATATAACTATCAGAAAGACGAAAACGGAATACTGAGAACTCCGCTCGATGAACAGGGCCGCTATGTAGCCCAGCAGGAAGGCGCCGATTATGATACTTTCGGCAAGGCGCGTTCCAACTCTACTACGGCGCGTGGTTCCATGATCGTACTGGATGAATACTACGAGAAATACGCAGGCTACGCCTATGATGCAGTACAGCTTCTTGAATGGCAGAGAATTAACGGTAAAGATGAAGTCATGGAAGAATATGACACCATTCCCCGTGTTATGATGACCGTTGATGAGCTCACCAGACTGGCTCAGATCCACTCAACCGTCTCCGATACCGTTGACAGATATATCAACCAGTGGGTAACCGGAGGTGTTACGGACGAGAACTGGAATGCTTATCTCAATGAACTGGAAGCAGCCGGCGTAAATGAGATCGTATCGATCTATCAGACCGCTGTAGACAGGAGCACCAAATAACCAATAACCTTACTGGCATTCGGGCGGGCTTCAGACCTGCCCGAATCTTTTTTACAGTTAACGGTATGAAAAATAAAACATCTCAGAAACGGAGGAAAACATGGATAAAATTCCAAAATCCAGACAAACTTACGATTACAGGCCGGCTGTTCACTTTACTCCGCCCAAAAACTGGATCAACGATCCAAACGGTATGGTATATATAGACGGCAGGTACCATCTTTTTTATCAACATTACCCCACAGCTCCTCACTGGGGGCCTATGCACTGGGGTCATGCGGTTTCCGAAGATCTTCTGCATTGGGAGCATCTTCCCATTGCACTGTATCCGGACGAACTCGGGTGCATATTTTCCGGTTCCTGTGTCTATGACCGGGAGAACCTTTCCGGCTTCGGAACCAGGGACACTCCTCCCCTTCTGGCGCTTTTCACCCATCACAGCACAGACGAAAGTCACATGGAGCATCAAAGTCTGGCCTACAGCACGGATTATGAACATTTTGAGAAATATTATGGGAATCCCGTCATTCCCAATTCCGGCCAAAAAGATTTCAGGGACCCCAAGATTTTCTGGAACCCTGTAAGAAAGTGTTACTCTCTCGTACTGGCTGCCGGCGACCATGTAGAATTCTATGCCACCCATGATTTTAAAAAATGGGACAAAACCGGTGAATTCAAAGCCGGCGATCACGGTCTTAAAGGAATCTGCGAATGTCCGGACTGCTTTCCCCTTCCGACAGAAAACGGGGAAAAATGGATCCTCATTATCAGCATGATCATTGCCCGGGAGCAGATCGGCGTGAACAACAACGTCTACGACCGCATGAGTCATCTCACCCAATACTACATTGGCAGTTTTGACGGAGATACGTTCCATGACACGGAACAATCCGACATACCGCTTCTCCTGGATTTCGGTACGGACAACTACGCCGGCGTCACCTTCCAGAATCTGGAGGAAAAGGTCATGATTGGCTGGGCTGACAATTGGGATTACGCCAATTTCGCTCCCAGCGATAACGACGGTTTTCGCGGGAAAATGACGCTCGCCCGCAGAATGAGATTGATCCAAACCGGCAAAGGCCTTCGTCTTGCTTTTTCTTTTGAGGGCATTGAGGAAGCACGTGCACACGCCTGCCCCCTCGCAACAGGCGAAAACCGACTGCGTTCTCAGAGTTTCGGCTTAAAGATAACTGCCAATGGCCCCGGAGCCATACTCTTAAAAAATACACAGGGAGAATTGCTTGCGATCAGGATCACAGACAGTGAGATCATTGTTGACCGTACAGAAGCCGGGCAGGACGATTTCAGCGCAGCCTATGCACATCCGGCTTATAGCCGGACGCACGCACCAAGGGTCCTCGAAGAAGGCGCCTCTTCAGAAATAGAGATCATCCTGGACAAGTGCATCCTGGAAGTACTGGCTGACAACGGTCTTATACCGATTACTGCCAGTATTTATCCAACAAGGCCCTATGAAAAGCTCTGTCTTTCCGGTTCCCTGAAAGCAGAGTATTACACACTTACTTAATACTGCCGAACAGCCGAAGAGGACATCCACGCGGGGATGCCCTCTTCTTTTTTGGCCGCCGGGCCACTTACGAAGCAGATTACATTTCCTAATAACCTGTCCCGTCATCTGTCTGTTTGATGATCTTAACAATCCTGCTGGTGCCAAGTCTGTCTGCTCCCAGCGCAATGAATTTCTCCGCATCTTCCAGCGACGCAATGCCGCCTGCGGCTTTCACCTTCACTTCTTTGCCGACATGCTTCCGCATCAGCTCCACATCCGCAAAGGTAGCCCCGGCAGTGGAAAATCCCGTGGAAGTCTTGATGAACTCTGCCCCGGCACTGGTAACAGTCTCGCACATCCTGATCTTCTCCTCCTCGGTGAGCAGGCAGGTCTCGATAATGACCTTTAAGATCTTTCCCCCGCAGGCTTCGTGAATCTGCCGGATCTCGTCCTCGATCTCCTGATATTTCCCGTCTTTTACCCAGCCGATATTGACCACCATGTCAATCTCTTCCGCACCGTTTTCTATGGCATCCTTCGTCTCAAAAACCTTCACGGCCGTAGTGCTGTATCCGTTCGGGAATCCGATCACCGTACAGATCGGCAGCCTGCCTTCCACATACTCCGCCGCCTGCTTCACATAAGCCGCCGGAATACAGGCGGATGCGGTCTGATATTTGATCCCGTCATCCAGAATCCCTCGGATCTCCTCCCAGGTAGCCGTCTGCGTGAGCAGCGTATGGTCCACTGTCTTTAAAATGTCTTTCCTGTCCATAACCTTCTCCTTCTTATTCTTACTCTTATTCTGTTCTTTTCTTATTCTGTTCTTTCATTATAATAACATTTAAAACAGCATTCTGCGTAAATATCTTTTGCGTATCTGCTCCGGCTGTTCTTGTATATTCCGTCTCCCGTTACACTATTTTCTCCAGCAGGGAAGTTCCGATCGTGCCTTCCGGCATGGCAACTCCGAAATTATCGGCAATGGTGGCCCCGATCACCGCAAAGGTCCGGGTGTCCTCCAGCCTCCCGCTGCCCTTCATGGACGGAGAGTACGCCAGGAACGGCACCTTCTCCCTGGTATGATCCGTACCCGTGTGGGTCGGGTCGTTTCCGTGGTCCGCGGTAATGATCAGCAGGTCGTCCTCCTTAAGCAGCGGCAGGAATTCTCCCAGCTTTACATCAAACTTCTCCAGCTCCCCGGCATATCCTGCCACATCACGTCGATGCCCCCATAGCGCATCGAAATCCACCAGATTCACGAAGCACAGCCCCTCAAAATCCCTGCCTGCAATCTCAATCGCCTGCTCCATACCGTGCACGGAACTTTTGGACTTGTTGGATTCCGTCAGGCCTTCGCCGTCAAAGATAT
>CANPTH010000111.1 GCA_947576945.1 uncultured Lachnospiraceae bacterium | reverse complement strand
CACGAAAAAAGCCCAATTCTTTTTTCTTAGAATCAGACTTTTTCAGTGCCCTCATTATACATGGAAGGAGGAATCAGGGAATGAGACCTTTGGAGAGGAGACATACGCTTCTTATCTGTCCCGTGTGACAGGATGTGAGATGTATTCCGGTTACGGGAGCGTGACGCATTTTTATCTGCAGCGGACGGGGCAGATTCCGGCGCAGGCGGTGTATCTTGCCAATATCGGGGACTATATAGCCATGCGGCTGTGTGATGCAAAAAAACCGGTAATGAGTAGTTCCATTGCGGCCAGTCTGGGTGGTTTTTGCCTGCGGGGGCGGCGCTTTGCTATGGATGCCCTGGAGAGAGCGGGCGTGGAAACGTCTTATTATCCGCAGGTGAGAGCAGCGGGATTCGTTCTTGGTACGTATCGGGGCATTCCGGTGACCTGCGCCCAGGGGGACAATCAGGCGAGCTTCTATGCCGCCGTAGGGGAGAAGCAGGATGCGCTGAGCGTTAACGTGGGGACCGGATCACAGGTTTCTTTGTTCCATAGAGAGCTGATCGAAGGAACGGAGGCGGAGATCCGCCCTTTTACGGAGAAAGGTTTTCTGTATGTGCAGGCTTCGGTTAATGGCGGCAAGGTTTATGAGCGGCTGGCGGAGTTTGTGAAAGGTACGGTGTATGCAGTGACGGGAATCGAGACGGATGTCTATGAGAAGCTGGAGGAAGCAGGAGCGCAGGTGCATACAACGGATCTGCGGATCACACCGCTTCTCTACGGCAGCCGGCAAAGGCAGGCGTCTGGCGAAAGTGCGAAGCGGCAGGCGCCCGGGAACCCTGCACCGGGAGGCAGCATGACAGGGCTGACGGCCGGGAATTTCACGCTTGGACACATGGTCAGGGCCTACGTGACAGGGATGGCGCTTGAACTTTACCGAATGTATGAGCAGCTGCCCGAGGTGTTGAAGCAGGGGAAAAGGGAGATTATTGCCAGCGGAAACGGTATACGCCAAAACAGGCTGCTGCGGCAGGAGGTGGAGCGGCTTTTCGGCCTTCCGGTCAGATTCCGGGATATTGCAGAGGAGGCGGCAGCAGGAGCGGCCATGTGGGCATTGGAAGAATCCATAAAGTAAAACAGGTACTGCTGTTAATCCCGATGTTGACGGACTACTCTTTATTGACAAAAATGTCTACATAGAGTAGTCTTTATTTATACGAACAAAGTCTACACGGGGTAGTCTTTATTTATATGAATAAAGTCTGCATAAAATATAGTAAACGACATAACAAATTTCTGTTTCCATTTATACAGACAAAGTTTATATAGAGGAGTAAGGAGGAAGCTGTATGGCGGAGATACAATTGGGTGTGATTGAGGCGCGTTTTGCGGATATGATTTGGGAGCGGGAGCCGGTCAGGTCTTCAGAGCTGGTAAAGCTGGCGGCGGAGGTATTTCAGTGGAAAAGGACTACTACACACACGGTACTCAGACGTCTGTGTGACAAAGGACTGTTTGAAAATAATAAAGGGACGGTTACCTGTCTGATCACCCGTCAGCAGTTCTATTCCAGACAGAGCCGGAAATTTGTGGAGGATTCTTTTGACGGTTCACTGCCTGCTTTTGTAGCTGCTTTTACAAAGGAGAGGGCGTTGACGCCTGAGGAGGCGGCACAGATCAGGAGGATCATCGATGAAGCATAGGGGATGTGTATCTGGGGACAGCCGGGTGAGCGGAAAGGTATTCGAGTGATGGGAAGGAGGCAGGAATGGATAGGATATTCTTAAAAGTGCTTAATATGAGTATTGCAGCAGGATGGTTGATTCTGGCGGTCATTGCCGTGCGGCTTCTGCTTGGAAAAGCGCCGAGACGGATGATTTGTGTGCTGTGGGCGGTGGTGGCTGTCAGGCTTTTGTGCCCGTTCTTCCTGGAAAGCGCCTTCAGTCTGATACCCAGCAGCGAAACGATTCGTGCAGAAGTAGTCAGATATGCGTCGGAGCCGTTCATTGACAGTGGGATTCCGGGGTTGAATGAGGCAGTCAATCCGATCATCGGTGAGCGCTTTGCGCCGGAACCAGGAGCCAGTGTGAATCCGCTTTATATCTGGATGGCTGTTGCGGGGATGGTCTGGATAGCGGGAGCGGCTTTGATGATGGTATATGCGCTGGCATGCAGCCTGCGGCTGCACGCTGCGGTACGGGAAGCTGTGCCGTTGGAAATTCATGCAGGGACGAGGGGCGCTGCATCGCCGAAGATGTGCGACACGGTAACATCCCCTTTTATCCTGGGAATTATCAGGCCGCGTATTTATCTGCCTTCGGGCATGCAAGAGGAACAGATACCTTATATTCTTGCCCATGAACAGGCTCATATAAAGCGTTTGGACCACTGTGCCAAACCGTTGGGCTGGCTGCTTTTGTCGGTCTACTGGTTTCATCCGCTTGTGTGGGCAGCGTATACGCTTTTTTGCAGGGATCTGGAACTTGCCTGCGATGAGAAGGCTGCAGGCAGTTTGGATTTAAATGGCAGGAAAGCCTATGCACACGCGCTGCTGGCCTGCAGTCTGCAGAGAAAGACGGTGTTTTCTTATCCGCTTGCTTTTGGCGAGGTGGGCGTCAGGGAGCGGGTTAACAGCATTCTGCAATACAGGAAACCGGCCGGCTGGCTTGTAGCTGCGGTTGTGCTTGTCTGCGTGGCGGTGGGTGTGTTTTTTCTGACAGATCCGAAGGAAAGGGCAGATGACAGTAAGATACGTTACATGGATCAGTGGTACAGCCGGGACGCTCTGTCTGCGGAGACGATAGAGTGGCTTGAATGGTATAACAGCCTGTCGGAAGAAGAGCAGCTGGCGGTTAGTTCCATACCCCACGATCTGTATGATCTGGCGGGGTATGGCGGCGGACCGGGTATGGTGGAGACAGTGGATGCAGAGGCGGATCTGGGGGTTGAAGCTGTCAGGACAGAGGATGAGTCTGACGATACGGCAAGGACAAAGGAGGCAGGTGAAGAGACGACGGTTGATATCAGGGAATTGTCTGATGATTTTGGGATTGCGCTGCAGCTGCCGGACAACGAGAACTGGATCCGTGACAGGGAGTACAGACAGCCGGCGGAGAATACGGTGGAAGTGTATTATTGGGATATGATTGCAGAGGCAGATTGCAGGCTGACAGCGGTCAGGGATGGTGAGCTGAACCTGAATGAACCGGATACTGTTTATGATGCTGCGCTGGAGGAGACCTGGATGGGCAGTACTGTCTCCGGGCAGATCGTGTATGTAAAGGTGCAGCGTTCAGACGACGGAAAAAAAGCGCTGGCCACCTGGGAATATAGCAGCGGCCAGCATCAGTATCAGTTTGCCATTCAGGCAGAGGTGCAGTTGCCTGCGGAAAATGCGGATATCAGCCCGGTTCCAAAAACGGCGCTTACGATGATTGGTTATATGGAATGAGGCGGAAGCTCAGCTGCTTCCCAGGTTCAGATGTTTCTTTAATTTGTGGGTGACGTCCTGAATATCGATCGGTTTTGCCAAATGATCGTTCATGCCGCATTCCAGGCACTTTTGGATATCTTCCGAAAAGGCATCGGCAGTCATGGCAATAACAGGAATATTCTTATCCTCACGTTCCAGTTCCCGTATGGATCTTGTGGCTTCATAACCATCCATCACGGGCATCCGTACGTCCATGAGGACGACATCATAATAACCCACCGGGGATTTGGCGAATTTTTCAACACAAAGCTGACCGTTTTCAACCCAATCCAGTTCCATTTCGAGATCAGCAAGCAGGCCTCGTGCAACTTCCCAGTTAAGTTCATTATCCTCTGCCAATAGAATATGTTTTCCCCGCAGCGCCTTGTCTGCCGACTTTTCGTCAGCAGTGGTCTGATCAGCGGGAGCAGCCTTTTCGTCAGCAGTACCGGCAAATGTTTTCAGAGCGTCAAACAAAACGGATGTGAACAGCGGTTTGGAGATAAAACCGGATATTCCGGCTTCTCTGGCTTCTGCTTCCGCCTCGCTCCAGTCACAGGCAGCAAGCAGCAGAGCCGGTGAGTCTTCTCCATAACCTGAGCGGATGGCCCGGGCAGCTTCAATGCCACTTGTATCCGTCAATTCCCAGCCAAGAAGAAGCATATGATAATGGTCGCTGTGCCGGTGTCTGGCGATCAGTTCCATCGCCTTCTCTGCGCTCAGGCACCATTCGGAACGGATGCCAATTGCCGCTAAAGAACGAACTACATTGCTGCATAACCGTTCATCGTTGTCAACCACAAGTATATGCCAGTCAGGAAGCGGGACATCGTACACAGGAGCGGCTGCTTTCGCCAGATCAAGAATAACGTGGAATTCACTTCCCCTGCCCTGTTCGCTGCGGACGGAAATATCACCGCCCATCGCATCTACAATATATTTGGTGATTGCCATTCCCAGGCCGGATCCTTCTGTTTTCTGTACACGGGTATTGTCCTCTCTGCTGAAAGAGTCAAAGATCTGTTTTTGGTACTCTTCTGACATACCGATTCCTGTATCACGCACCAGGAAATGGGTGCGGACACAGGAGGTATCCTCCGGTAATGTTTCCTGGTATACGGAGAGCTGGACAGAGCCGTTCTCCGGGGTGAATTTTACGGCATTTCCCAATAAGTTGATCAGTACCTGATTCAGCCGAACGCTGTCACCGCACACAGTTTCTGAAAGAATTTCGTATGCAGCCGCGTTGAACTGTTGATTTTTTGCATTAACCTGAGGCTGCATGATATTGACAATGCTGTCCATCACCTCTCTTAACGACATTGGCCCGATATTCAATGTCATTTTGCCGCTCTCGATCTTGGAGATATCCAGTACGTCATTAATCAGTCCCAGCAGGTGTTTGCTGGACAGTGCAATCTTGCGCAGGTATTCCTGAACCTGTTCCGGATTGTGCATATTGGCCGTGGCCAGAGATGTCATACCGATTATGGCATTCATGGGGGTACGTATGTCATGGCTCATGCTGGAGAGAAATTCCTGTTTTGCCGCATTGGCATCTTCCGCTTCTTTCCGGGCTTTTTCAGCGTTTTTCTGTGCCGCAGCCATCTCTGCGTTCATACACTTCAGTTTGGCTACCTGTTTTCTGAACACCTTTAAATATTGAAAGAATATGTAGAGGAGCATGGCGATCACCGCAAAAGAAGCGGCATAAACGATGACAAGCCAATGCCCGCTCATACTCAGGATCGCGTGATCCAATCCGTCAAAAGGAAGTACCGTCACCAGATACCATTCGCAGTAGGGAAGGCTGGTACAATACAGATGACGGCGCGAATCGCCGTATTGCAATATGACGGAATAATCTTTACCGGACTCCATGGCCGCCGTCATCTGATTGATATAAGAATCCGCTTCCTTATTCTGGCCTTCAAAGACGTTGTAAATCCTGTCAAAATAGTTTTCCTGAGGGCTGCCTTCGCTGCGCACAACATAGCTGCCGTCTTTACGGATCACATAGGAAGAAATCAGAGATTCATCTGAATCGAGGAAAAGAACTTCGCCCATATACCGGGAAGAAAGTCCTACGATCATGGCAAGGCTGGTGTTTCCGTCAGTCATGGGATATTCACAGGGAACGCCGAACAGGATCACATCATTTCCGCTGCTGTCGAAACCGGATGCTGTTTTACGTTCCCCGCGTTTCAGGCTTTCCAAAAACAGTTCAGGGTGATTGAGTTCTATGGGATCGCCGTAGATCATTTCAATTCTGCCATCGGACGAATACAGGGCGGCACATAGAAAATGCCTTGCTTTTGCCCCATATTCTATCTCCTCCTTCGAGCCGTAACCGGAAGTCTCTTCATCCGCTGCAATGTGCGCGATAGATTCCGCCATAGTCAGACGGAGATCGATGATCGTTTCAAAATGCAGAGATACCTGTTCGTTCATGCCGGACATATAAGTAGTTCCTATATTTTCGATCGTGTTTTCACTCATAGTATTGATGGACATTCCCAGAAACGAAAACACAAAAACAGTTAAACAAAGGATCACTGCGATACTGATTTTTAAGGAACGCGGTAAAGCAATGTCTTTCATGCCTTTATCATCTCCATTCTTTAGAATATATTACGGATACAGAGCAGAAGCGTGCACTATACCCATAAAAATGAGTCAAGCACAGGGATGCACTTCTGTCAGTGGTGCAGCCGGTTCATGACTTTGAACATTTCTCGGATATCCACCGGCTTTGCCAGATGTTCATTCATTCCGGCGTCCTTGGACAGCGCGATGTCCTCGTCAAATGCGTTGGCCGACAACGCTATGATGGGCACCTGAGCATCCGGCCGGTTCAGGCTGCGGATCATTCTGGCGGCTTCATAGCCGCTCATAACTGGCATCATCAGATCCATAAGTATGCAGTCAAAGGTTCCCGGATCGGATGATGCAAACACATCCACAGCGATTTTCCCATTGCCTGCGGTTACGACCTTAGCGCCTGCATCCTGAAGGATATACTGTACGATCTCGCAGTTGATTTCATTATCTTCCACCAGAAGGACGCGCATTCCGGCGATGCTGCCCGATACATTCTGCTCTTCCGTCATGGGCTGTTCGATCCATGCCTCATTGATACGAAGGGGCAGGGTAATCCGCACCACACTTCCTTTGCCGATCTGGCTGTCTATTTCAACGGTTCCCTTATGCTGGTCTACCAGTTTCTTTACGATGGACATGCCAAGGCCAACGCCGTTGTAGTGAGTCCGCGCATTTTGATGTTCCTGCGTGAAGGGTTCAAAAATGTGCTCTTTGAAGTCCTCCCCGATGCCGATTCCGGTATCCTCGACGACAAACAGGTAGTTGGCATTCTGGCCCTGGCAGGCAGTTTCTTTAACCTGAATAAGCACAGAACCGTGGGGACGGTTGTATTTGAGGGCATTGTCGATGACATTCATCAGGATTTGCCGCAGGTGAAGCGGATTCCCGATTATTTTGGTGTGCTGAAGGCCGGCCTGATCCATCACCAGGCTGATTCTGCGTTCTTCTGCCAGCGGGGACAGGATGGAAATGCAGTCTTCCAGGGTGTCGTGAAGATCATAGGGTTCTGCCACATCTGTCGGGCTTCCGCTTTCCAGTTTACTGACCTGGAGAACATCATTCACCAGGGACAGCAGATGCTCTGTTGATACACGGATTTTCTTCTGGCACTGGCATTGCAGTTCCGGGTCATCCTGACTTTTTTCCAGGATGGTCAGCATTCCCAGGATTCCGTTGATGGGTGTACGCAGATCGTGAGACATATGGGAAAGAAATTCGCTTTTGGCCGAATTTGCGCGCCGTACCCGTTCCAACAGCTCCATAATGGACTGTTCCTGTTTTTTCCTCGTCACCATGGTTTCCGTGATGTCCTGATGGTATCCGTTCAGGCAGACGCCCGGTTTTTTGAATTTTCTGTCCGGCACGCCGCCGCAGCGGACATAAATTTTCCCAAGGGAAGGATGATTCCAGGGATAGATTACTTCAGACCGCCCGGTTTCCAATATTTCCAGTACGGCTTCCTGTACCATCTCCACATAATCCGGTTCGATATTTTCAAACCAACGCCGGTAGCATTCTTCCGGCCCGACCTCTTCCGATACACCCAGAAGGATCCGCATGGTACGGTCCGGATACATTCTCGGCAGGCAGCCTTCCTCCAGTTCGATGGTCCAGATACCGGTTCTTGCTCCTTCCAGAATATCTTCCAGACTCTGTCTCGCCTCCAGTTTATACTTTTCTTCCTGTTCCACCACGGCATTGATATCCCGCAGCGCAAAAATCGCGCAGTGAGATTGTTCTGACGTCTCCGTAGCAGAGAAATGAATTTCCAAGTGTTTCAGCTCGGAATCAATGTCTTTCACCTGATAGCGGACAGAGAACTTTTTCTTTGTCATAAGCTGAGCGAGTACATAGTCTCTTTTCGTCACAGTCCGGAGTCGTTCCTGATCCCGGGCAATTACGTACTCGGTAATATAGTGTTCCATGGCTGCCTGATAACCGCCTGCAAACCGGGAGGCCCAATCCATCCCCATCTGCTCACTGCTGCGGTAGATCTCGCATTCGCCCGTATCGAAGTTCACCTGATAGATGCCCAGGTAGTCTACGCTGAGGGCATGAAGCACGTTATAGCTTCGCTTTTGAAGCTCACGGAACAGGTTGCGCCGTTTCAGGGAGGAGACGATAAAGTATGCTGCAGTCTGGAGCATATTTGATGCATATTCCAACGACTTTACGGGGGGATTGTCTACGCCGTAAAAGCCGATGATCTTCTTGCCGTTATAAAGAGGAACCACCACAAGGGAATGGATGTTCTGCCGCTTCAGATTTTCGTATTGAAGGGGATCGGTGTCCCGGATATCTTCCAGATCTTCAATAATAATATGCTTACCGATGACGAAATTCTGATACCAGCTTGCACATACCTCCGGCGGAACATTCTGCAGATTGTCCTTTTCCGGTTCTACCCCGTCGGCCACCCACTCATAGGTATTGTCGTCGCAGCCGGATTCGTTCTGTTCAAATATGTAGGTTCGCTCTCCATTCAGAGCTTTTCCCAGGTGTTCCAGCAGCACTTCCAGAGATTGATCCGGAGTTTCCTCCAGCAAAGCGACACGAAGCCCCTCGTTGATGATGGACTCTAAATTCTGGACGCTCTGCATGCCGCTGTGCTGTTCGTGGATCGTGCTGTCCGGCGTTCCTTCGCCGGTTGGTTCAAAATAACCTTTTGAATAATCCATACGCCTGCCCTCCATATAGGTCGCTTTCCGGCCGTGATTACAGCGCATTCCGGCATGGAGAGAGTCCGCACCGGAAAGCGCTGTTTCGGAATAATTGATATCGTTCGTTATGATGCTTCTGTCGTATAAACTAAAAAAGACTGTGTCATAATATCATATGCCCCCAATCACGTCAATATAGAAGGTGATCGCAGGAGGAAGCCCGGAGCGTCCGTTCCATAAGAATATATTCACCTGTATCGACGACACAAAATCCGTTTTTTCTCCAGAAGGCGTTGCTCTGGGGATTGCCTTTATCAACGCCGAGACGGAGCTTTCTGCAGCCTGTTGTGTACAGGTATGCGGCACATTCCTGAATGATCTTTGAACCGGCGCCCCGGCCCTGCCGGCTGGCATCCATCATGAAAAAGCCGATGAAGTCTGTGTTTTTGTCCGGATAACCGATAATCAGGTCAAGAACAGCGACCAGCGCGTTCCCGTCAAAAAAACCGACATAAAACTTATCGGACAGTTCCCTGCCGGGCGGAAGCGCTTCCATATCCTGCAGGATACTTTCCCTTGTGACGAAGGGCGGGTGATACTGGTAGAAGATTTTATTGTCTGCGCACAGGTTATAGATAAGATCTATGTCATTGTCGTTTAATCTGCGGACGGTAAAGGTATTGGACAGGGATGCTGTGTTCATGTATTTTCCTTTCTGCGCGGCCTGATGCTGGCAGGAGCGAAAGCGCCGCTTTTTTATGGTATAGGGTGCGCCCAGCTAAGGGCTTGGAATTCGGTGGGTGAAAGTCCTACGGT
>CANPTH010000110.1 GCA_947576945.1 uncultured Lachnospiraceae bacterium | reverse complement strand
ACCCAGGACCGACCGGTTATGAGCCGGTTGCTCTAACCAACTGAGCTAAAGGTCCATAAAGTGACTCCAACGGGAATCGAACCCGTGTTACCGCCGTGAAAGGGCGATGTCTTAACCGCTTGACCATGGAGCCTGATATTCATAACATTCTGCTCTTGCTCTCTCACAAGTAACTTCAACGAATGCTATGATACCATACTTCCAGGTATTTAGCAAGAGTAAATTTCCTACAACTGCAAAAAACTGACTTTGATTTCCGCTTTCCGTTTTCCATCCAGCAGAATCCTTAACCGGCAGGCATATGTTTCTTAAGTATCCGCTCTAAAAACTCCGACATCAGAAAGGCCGCCGGGCCTGGCACAAAAAGGATCAGCAGCGGCACATTCCAGATAAAAGCGCCAAAACATGCCAGAATGACCATCAACATCAGACTGGTAGGAAAATAGCGCACTCCCATATAAAGTGATATCTTCAGGATCCATCCCACAGGCATATCAAAACGGGATAGCGCCGGAAAGGCATAGCAGGCAGTGATCACCGCATATATGCACACAAGCACATACAGCACAATAAAGAAAAGCCCGATATAACCACTTGTCTTCTCAGACAGAATACCGATGTTCAGCTGCATCAGAAAGGATACCCCCGCAAAAACAACCCACAGAATCGTAGCCGGAACCAGATTCTGCCGAAAGGAGTGAAAAAAGGCTCTGGACACATAGCCTTCATGATTCTTGATACATTTCACAACAGCATAATACAGAGCCGTGCAGGAAGCGCCCACAGTGATCAGCGGAAGGCTGCATAAGATCCACAGAAACCCCAATATCATCAAATCAAACAGCTTATCACAAAAACTCATAAAACTGCCGTCAAATCCCCATATATTTCTCCCGCTTTTCTTCTTCATCTCCGCCTCCTGCTTTTAAAGGAATCCGCCCCGCATCTTCCATGCGGGGCCCTTCCATCTTCTATAACTCCGGCCGTGTTCCGGCCTTTACGAATACCGGGATCGCATCATAAGGAGCCGCCGCCATAATCGTCTGTCCTCCTGCATATTCCCTGCCGTCATTAATATTTCTCCAGTTTCCTTCCGGCAGATAAACCGCCCGCTCTCTGATACCTTCATACAGAACCGGCGCCACCAGCACATCCGGTCCGAACATATACTCGTCCTCAACTTCCCATGCCTTCTTATCCTCCGGGAAATCATAGAACAGTGGACGCATTACCGGCGTGCCCTTCTCATGAGCCGCTTCCATCAGGCTGCGCACATAAGGACGCATCTTCTCACGCAGCTCCATATACTTCTTACAGATCTCATAGACTTCTTCACCGTAGCTCCACACTTCATTCTCCGCACCGCTGATCTGTTTGCCACCGCCTGTCGTTCCCAGAGGCGCCTTAAAAGGCTCTCTAAAACCGTGCAGACGCATTACCGGACAGAATGCACCGAAAGCGAACCATCTGACAAAGCACTCCTTAAAAGCGTCATCATGAATATTGCCGCCATGGAAACCACCGATATCCGTGGTCCACCAGGGAATCCCGGAAAGTCCCATATTCAGTCCTGCTGCCAGCTGATTACGCAGTGCACGGAACGAAGAATCAATATCGCCCGACCACACCAGCGCACCATACCGCTGGCTGCCGGCCCAGGCGCAGCGCAGCAGATTCAGGATATTCTTCTGTCCTTCAGCCTCCATTCCTTCGTAAGCCATCCGCGCATACTCCTTCGGATAAATATTGCCCACTTCCATATCGGCCCCCAGGAAATAGCGATAATGCTCGAACTCATAATCTGTAAATTCAGGCTCCGCCTCATCCAGCCAGAAGATTTTGATGCCCTTTTCATAGTAATTCTTCTTCATCTTCTCCCAGACATATTTTCTGCCGTCCGGATGGGTCACATCGATAAAACATGCTTCTCCCAGCTGTCCGATCCTTTTCCCATACTCCGAACGGGTCAGATAGCCAAGCTCCCGCATCTCCTCATAATTCTCACTCTCCGCATCCACGGTAGGCCAGATAGAAACCATCAGCTCAATGCCCATCTCTTTCAGTTCCCGAACCATCGCTGCCGGATCCGGCCAGTAATCTTCATCAAATTTCCAATCACCCTGATGCGGCCAGTGGAAATAATCGGCGACGATCACATCGATCGGCAGACCTCTTCTCTTGTATTCCCGCGCCACCTCCAGTATCTCATCCTGGGTTTGATAACGCAGCTTACACTGCCAGAACCCCATACCGTACTCCGGCATCATCGGTATCTTGCCCGTAGCGTCCGCATAGGCTTCCTCAATCTGGGCCGGCGTATCGCCTGCCGTAATCCAGTAATCCATCTGTTTCGTCGATTCCGCCACCCATTCCGTCACATTCTTACCAAATGTGGCATGTCCGATGGCCGGATTGTTCCACAACATGCCATATCCCCTGTCAGAGAGGACGAAAGGCACACTGGCCTGGGAATTCCTGTGGGCCAGTTCGATCACGCAGCCCTTCAGATCCAGAAACGGCTGCTGATACTGTCCCATGCCGTACAGTTTCTCACCGTCATTAGACTCAAAGCGAACGGCCAGTCGATAATTATCCGTGCTCTGTCTGGGATTAAATGTGCGCGGCACGATCTCCAATGCACTGGCAAACCTGTTGCGCCCTTCTGCCTGGGTGTCTCTGACACGGCTGTATTCCTCTAACAATACTTCCCCGTCCTGATTACAAAACTGCAGTTCTCCGTTTTCCGATACCATACAGGTAATTTTCCCATTGGTAATCGTTGCCTGTTTCCCGTCTATGGCGATCTCTGCCTCCGCTTCCAACGGCGCCAGCAGTGCACTGTTACCATTCCCATCCGGCAGAAATTCATGCCGCTGTGTCGCACGAACCCGCAGACTGTTCTTTCCCCATGGCTCGATCAGCAGCAGTTCCTTATCCTGCCGTCTGTAAAGTTTATTCCCTTCCTGTTTTAACATAGTTTCCTCCATTCCAAAGCAGTTTTTGCGAAGGCTGCGCCATGCGCTTGCATGGCACAGAAACCGTCAACACATTTTACACATACAATACAAAATCATTTCTTGTAAACAACGGAATCTGCTCGATCGGTGTGTCCACCGTCACAGTCTGTCCGCCCTCAACGCTCTCCTTCGTCCACACATTGGTCCATTTCGCACCTGCCGGCAGATAGACCTCCTTCTTTGTCTGTCCTTTCTCCATCACCGGCGCCACCAGTACATCCGGCCCGAACATGTACTCTGTCTCATTATCCCAGCACACTTTATCTTCCGGGAAATCGTAGAACAGAGGACGCATCACCGGGCTTCCCTTTTCATGGGCCGCCTCCATCAGACTGCGTACATAAGGCCGCATACCTTCACGGATTTCAATATACTTTTTGCAGATCTCATAGACTTCCTCGCCGTAAGACCAGATCTCATTGGGCGCGCCCGACACGCACTCTGCGCCGCCTGTAGTGCCGAACTGCGGCTGATACGGCATACGGTTTCCATGCAGACGCATTACCGGGCAGAAGGTTCCATATTCAAACCAGCGCACCAGCACCTCATGGAACTCCTTATCGTAAATATTGGCGCCAAAGAAACCGCCGATATCGGTAGTCCACCAGGGAATCCCGGCGATGCCCATATTCAGGCCGGCCGCAAACTGATTCTGAAGGCTGTGAAACGTAGAGTGGATATCACCCGACCAGACAAGCGCACCGTATTTCTGGCTGCCGGCCCATGCACACCGCAGAAGATTTACGATATTTTCCTGGCCCTGTGCCCGCATTCCTTCGAAAAAGGTCTGCGCGTACATCACCGGATATACATTGCCGATCTGCACATTAGGCCCCAGATGATAACGGTAATTCTCAAAATCATACACACTGTATTCCGGCTCCGCCTCATCCAGCCAGAAAATTTTCACACCCTTGTCATAATAGTTCTTCTTCGCCTTGCTCCAGACATACTCTCTGGCCTCCGGATTGGTCGGATCATACTGAATGGTATTCCCCATATAGACATTGTCGATCCGCACACCCTTTTCCACTCTGGTGAGCAGGCCCTTCGCCTTCATCTCCTCGAAATTCTCACTCTTATAATCCACCATCGGCCAGATGGAAACCATCAGCTCAATACCCATCTCCTTCAACTCTGCGATCATAGCATCCGGATCCGGCCAGTAGGTCTCGTCAAAACGCCAGTCACCCTGCTTCGGCCAGTGGAAGAAATCCACCACAATCACATCCACCGGAATACCTCTTCTCTTGTATTCCCGCGCCACCTCCAGCAGTTCTTCCTGTGTCTGATAACGCAGCTTACACTGCCAGAATCCCATGCCGTATTCCGGCATCATCGGCACCTTACCCGTAGCATCCGCATAGGCTTCCTCAATCTCCGCCGGCGTATCGCCCGCCGTGATCCAGTAATCCAGTTTCTTCGTAGACTGCACTTTCCATGTAGTAATGTTCTTGTTGAAGCTCACACGCCCGATCGCCGGATTGTTCCACAGGAAACCATATCCCAGGGAAGACAGCGCAAAAGGCACACTGGCCTGGGAATTTCTATGTGCCAGTTCCAGTTCCGCACCTTTCACATTCAGGAACTTCTGCTGGTACTGCCCCATACCGTAGAGCTTTTCTTCCGGATTGGACTCAAACCGCATGGTCAGCTGATAGTCACCGCCAATAATGGGCTTGAATTCTCTCGCCTCCACCTCCAGGGAACTGCACGTATCCGCAAACATATCCTCACGATTACGCACATATTCTTCCAGCAGCACCTCATCTTTCTGATTATAAAAGGTGAGCTTCCCGATATTATTGACCACCGCCCTGATCTTTCCGTTCACGATCTGTGCCGAATATTCCCCGATCGTCACCTTTGCCTCGTTCTTCTCAGGTTTTCCGTTAAGCGCCCACAACTCCTGCGGCATCTCTGGCATCTTGGATGCACGCACGCGCAGGCTGTTATCGCCCCAGGGTTCCACAATCATCCGTTCCGCATCATATCGATAATACAATGCACCGTCCTTCTCCTCAAAGTACCCCAACAGGAATTTGTTGTCCGAGCGAAAATCCCCTGTGTTTTCTTCGCCCTCTCTCTTTACAAAATTAGCCATCCTTTTCCTCCATTCCGAAGCGTTTTACGCTGAGGACGCGAGCAGAATTCAGGAGTTTTCCGAAGGAATACTTCAATTCTGCTCTGTGATCAATAGAATTTGTGACGCTTCTGCACAAATTCTAACTGAACTTGTTCAGTTTGTTGAACTAAATTGCTCATCAGAGAATTTATTCAACCTTTTCCTCCATTCCGAAGCTTTACTTCCAGTCGGCCTCTTATAATTACCATTATATTTACTTTTCAGAATAATTTCTCTATCTTTCTTAACATATTTTACCGAAATCCTGACCTTTTTATTGTCATTCACGTTCTATATTCTTTTCGTGCCCTCAGTGAACAAAGGTACAACCAAAATCACTTTTCCACTATTCCTTCACCGCTCCGGCCGTCAGTCCGCCCACAATATACTTTTGCAGGAACACGAACAGCACAATGACCGGCAGTACCAGGATCGCACCATATGCCATGATACAGTTCCACTTTGTTCCCCACTTACTCTTGAACTTATAGATGTTCGCCGTCAACGGCCGCATCTCCGGCGTCACGTTAAACGTCATGGAGTAGGCCAGATCATTCCACCCGTTCAGGAAGGAAATGACAACTACTGTAATGATACCCGTTTTGATGGCCGGGATCATAATCTTGAAGAATGACCGAAACACCCCGCATCCATCTATCCTTGCCGCGTCATCGAGAGATGTAGGTACGCTTTTGAAATACGGCCGCAATGTCACCACAATGAATGGCACCGTTCCTGATGCAATCGCCAGCGCAGGCCCCTGATAGGTTCCCAGAAGATGCAGCTTATTAAAGATCAGATACATCGGCGTCAGCATCAAAGACGCAGGCAGCATCTGGGTAACCAGAAATGTCAGCATGAAGGTCTTCTGTCCCGGCACCTTATATCGTCCCATACCGTAAGCTGCCGGTACGCCAAATACCATGGACAGCACCATCGACAATACGGCGATCACAGCACTGTTACGCAGCGAATTGAGGAACTCCCTGTCGCTTAAGTTCTTCACCCAGGGATCTATCGTAAATTCGTGAGGATAATAGGTCACGATTTTTCCGAAGGACTCCGCATCAGTCTTAAAAGACATCGCCAGAATCCAGTAAATCGGAAACAGGAAAACAACAGCAATGATCAGAGCAATAATGCAGTTGATCACATTTTTCCTTCCTGATTTCGTAGCAAGCATTTTTTCCTTCTTAGCCATACTAATCATCCTCCTTTGAAATCATTCTCAAATAGAACAGACCAATGACAAACAGACAGCAGAACAGCACCATAGCCGTCGCAGATCCCAGCGAGAACTCATACTGTGTAAATGACAGCATATAGGAATAGGTTCCAAGTACATCCGTCGCATTTAACGGTCCGCCGCTGGTCATGACAAACTGCAGGTCGAAAGCCTTGAACGTGTAGATAAATCCCAGCATCAGCACTGATGCGATGGCAGACTTCATCAGCGGCAGCGTGATATAGATAAACCGCTGGAACGGATTGGCCCCGTCCACTTCCGCACTCTCGTATACATCCTGCGAGATGCCTGTCAGCCCGGAAGTGAGCAGCAGCATGTTAAAAGGAATCCCTACCCAGCAGTTGACCGCAATCACTGCCGCCATTGCCGTCTTACCGTTCAACAGCCACTCCACAGGCGCGTTGATCAGACCGATCTTCATGAAAAGGTCATTGATCAGGCCGCTGGACACATCAAATATATTCTTACCAAGCATAGCCGTCACCGACATCGGCATCATATAACCGACCAGGATCATGCCGCGAATAGGTCCTGCCAGCGTGAACTTCTTAGAGAAAAACATGGCAAAGATAAAGCCGATCGTAAACTGGAATACCAGACAGCCGATCGTAAATACAAACGTATTCTTAAATACCAGCAGAAACGTCTCATCCTGGAACAGTTTAACGAAATTGCCAAAACCCACAAATACATCCGTACCCGCCTTAAAAGTCTTGACATTCACATCCCGGAATGCCAGCATCACATTGTAAACCAGCGGATACCCCAATACGATCATCATGTAAATAAAGCCTGGGAGAATAAATGTATACCCTTCTCTTCTCTTCTTGGCCGCCATGGAAAGCTTCATCGTTTCATACCCCCTTCTTTAGTTTAAAACAAGGGCCGTTGCTTGAAGCAACAGCCCCATTATCCTATACCTGATTCAGTTGGTTCCTTTATTCCGGAAGCGGTACTTTCTCCAGAATCGGATTGATCACTTCCGCTGCGCCTGCCGCTGCCTCTTCAGGTGTCTTCTCGCCCAGAATGGCTGCCTGCTCTGCTTTGTAAAGCGCTTCAGAGATGGTCGGCCAGGATTCGTGAGGTCCTCTTGCTACCGAGAATGCCATGGAATCATTGAACACCTTATATCTCTCATCCGCTGTCCAGAAATCCTTCAGGCCAACAGCATCACCGCGGACAGGAAGTTTACCTGCCACTTCACACCACTCGGCATTGTTCTCTGCTGTCTGCATAAATTTCAGGAATTCAACACATTCTGCAACATGCTCACTGCCTGCACACACACCAAAATTCTCACCGCCGATAACAGTTGCCTGTGTACCATTGTCACTCTTCGGGAATTCTGCATACTTGTACTCCCAGGTTACCGTATCCTTGAACTCACCGTCCAGATTCGCGATCTGCCATGTACCTGACTGCAGCATTGCTGCTTTGCCCGCAACCCAGGCATTCAGCGCATCACCCTGACCCCAGTTCACTACTTCCTTACTCATCCAGCCATTATTCACCAGATCAGCCAGGAATCCGAATGCGGAAGCGCCCTCTGCACTGTCAACGCTTGCAACCGTTGCGCCTGATCCATACAACCACGGAATGAACTGGAAGGTTCCTTCCTCATTACTGATACAGCACATTGCAAAGCCGTATACACCGTTATCCGGATCGGATGTCGCTTCGCAGACTTCCTTGAACTCCGCCCATGTGGTCGGCGGATTCTCGAAACCTGCTTCCTTTAACATATCCATGTTACACAGGATCGCCAGACAGTTGGAGTTGTTCGGCAGTCCGTAAAGATTTCCTTCCGAGTCCATGCAGCTGCTCATAGGACCGTCATAGAACTGATCCAGATCTTCCCAATCCGAAAGATACTCGGAAATATTCTCGAATACTCCGAGAGAAATATAAGAAGCCATATCCGGTGAATCTACCATGCCGATATCCGGAAGCTCTCCTGACACCGCACCGATGGTATACTGCTTCATCAGCTCTTCACGGGAGATAAAGGTAGGAACAATATAAATATCCGACTGCATTTCATTGTACTGTTTGCAGAGCGCATTCAAAGCCGCTGCCTCATGCTCGAAATAGTGCCATACCCTGACTTCATCACCACCGTTTGGCTCCCCGATATCCTCCGCCGATGACGCAGTTCCGTCCTCCGGTGTCTCTGTTGCCGGAATCTCTGTCTCTGCCTCGTCTGCCGCAGCATCCGAACTCTCCGCCGTGGTGTCGCTGTCTGCACTGTCTGTGCCCGACGCCCCCGTAGGACCGGATCCGCCGCAGCCGGTCAAAGTTCCCATAACCATCGCACTCATCGTCAGCGCCGCTGCAAGTTTCGCCATTTTTCTTTTCATTACTCTTTCATCCTCCTTCGTAGATTTTTACCATTTTCCGTTCTCTGTCCGCAGATCTGCCGCCGCCGGGCGCAGGAACCTGCTTCCTTCGAACTTCTGTGGATACTATATATTTTACTTTTTTGAAGATTCCTAACAACTGACATTTTTTAGATAAGGGAAAATTATTAGTGGATTGTTTTAAGATAAGTGGATTTTTTTAATATGATATGTGCATATTGATGAACTACATTCGCCTTTTATAATTTTGAATATGCAAAAAGACGGAGCTCTCAACGCTTCGCCTTTCTATATTCCGTCATATTGACACCTGTTTCTTCTTTGAAACATCTGTAGAAATATTTTGGATCGGAAAATCCTACACTGTAAGGGATCTGATCTTTTGGCACCGCGTCCGTGGAGATCAGAACCTTGGCTTTCTCGATACGGTACCGACGCAGGAATTTGGCATAGTTCTCGCCGATATCCCGACTGAACAGGAAAGAGAAATATTCTGCGCTGATTCCCAGATTTTCCGCCAGATCCTTCTGGGAAAGCTTTGTCGCATAGCTGCATTGAATAATATCCAATGCCTTTAGAATCAATGGATGGGCATCCGGATACTGGCTTTTTAAGTCCGTCTGACCCTTTTCCCTGCAAAATGCGGCCGTTTCCCCTTCCTGCAGACGCTTCCACACCGCCTGCACATCCTCCAGCGTCAGCGGCTTCACCAGATATTCCACAACGCCCAATGAAATAGCCTGTCTGGCCAGCTCAAATTCTTCATAGGCGCTGATAATCACAAATCTGGTCTTCACACCACCCCTCGCCTGCACCGCCTTGATCATGGAAATCCCGTCCATGATCGGCATCTTGATATCCGTAAAGACTACATCCGGCTGCAGACAGAGGATCAGTTCGAAGGCCTTCTGCCCGTCAGAAACCTCCGCCACAACTTCACACTCCTCAGAAATAGACAGCAGCAGATTCTTAAGGCCCCTGGAAGATCAATGTCACTAAATTAAGATTGATTCGCAACAAAACTATTTCAAAAAGGTTG
>CANPTH010000109.1 GCA_947576945.1 uncultured Lachnospiraceae bacterium | reverse complement strand
CGGCTTCTATGCTTTCCTGTAAAACACTCTGCTTGATTAGTACACAAAGTTCCTTATCATCATCTATAATCAAAATCCTGTTCATTATTGACGTTCCTCCGTTCACTAAATTACACATCCATATGCCGGGATTACAGCCACATTACAATTATATGTGGAGATATGGGCAATGACAAGTATCTAAAATTGCATTGTGGAAACATGCGTCGGGCAAAGCGCCCTGAAAAAATGCAAAAAAACAGACACTCGCTGTTATGGCAAGTGCCTGTATAAAACATCGCATTATATTCTTCGCATCACCCTGCGTTTCATATCTGGCTGACAAATGTCTCGATCACATTCAGCGCCGCCCCCAATGCGGCCGCTGCCACCTTATAATTACAGACTTTCACGTAAGGCTCTTTCTCCCCGAAAGTATTCCTTCCGACCACCTTGTCCCATACTTCCTTGAGATGCGCGCCCATACAGCTTCCCACATAACCGCCCAGAACGATATCACAATCCAGAACCATATGGACATTGTTCACTGCAATCGCCAGATAGTCCGTATAAGCATCCCAAATCTTTGCCGCCTCTGCATCCCCCTGATCCAACAGGCTGAAAAACTGCTCCAGTTTTCCGTCAGCCATCTCCGATAACCGCCAGGCGGCACAATAAGCGTCAAGGCATCCTCTTTTTCCGCAATAACAGTATTCTCCATCCATTACGACTGTCATATGCCCCACTTCACCACACCGAAAGTTCTTGCCCTGCATCAACTCATCATCGCAAAAAAAGGCTCCGCCCACGGTGTTGCTCAACGACAGATAAAAGAAACGCTCCGCCTCTTCATTATAGATGCCTTCCGCATAGGCTCCTGCATTCGCATCATTCAGGAAAAAACACGGATAGGAAAAAAAGCGGCCCACCGAGGCAAACGGGATCTCCTCCACCCCCAGGATATGAGAATAGGTTATCAACTGTTTCTCCAGATCTATGATCCCGGGAAACGAGATTCCCACCCCCAGAATCTTACTTCTGTCAGCCCCGCTTTCCGTCAGAAACCCTTCCAGCTTTTCGTTTATCTCCTGATAATAAAGTTCTCCCGCAGCATAAGGATAGCAGATACGCTCATATTTCAGCATTTCTCCTGCGATATTGGTGAGGATCAGCGTAATATGATTCTTGGTAATATCCAGGCCGACAGCCAGTCTTGCATTCACGACTGCCGACAGCGCTTTCGCCCTTCTCCCGCCCGTCGACTGCAGCTCGCCTTTCTCCTCCACCAGACCTTCCTCTATCAGTTCCTTCGTGATCTGCGTTGCTGTGGGCAGGCTGATCTTCATATTATAAGAAATATCCGGATTTGATACCGTCCCGTTCCTGCAGATGTAGCGAAAAACCCTGTTTCTGTTTCTCTTCTTTACTTCCATGTTGGTTACTTTCTTTCCGTCCATTCCAATGCTCCACATCTTTATTAAAGTATTTTCTTAAGTGTAACACTACTCTCCGGAAAAAGCAACCTGCCTGAACGCCTGAAATCGTAAATACCAATTACCACTCTGCGATCAACGGTCTCGGATACATCCACCACTGTTCAAAATCCGCCGCATACTGAGAACAGAAAATACTCGGATCGGTGGGATACGCCCAGGAAGTCCATTTATGGTAGCGCTCCATAATCTCCTTTAATACCTGCTCATCCAGCGTGTCACAAAATTCCCGACACAGCTCCACGATTCCTTCCGGCTTCTTCTCTACACCCTCCACCGTCTCCTCCAGCCTGCGGTTGCAGGGAAACAGCACCCTGTTTTCCTGCAGGATCAACCGGTAGATACAGTATACGATCTCGCTCGCTACCCGGATCTTCATATAACCTTCCGGCCTGCATCCCAGCCAGAAATAACCGTAATTCAGCTGCATGTCGCAGTAAAAAGAGCGCATCTTCTCCTCCCGCTCTTTCTCCTGAAACACAGGAATCGCCGCCACCAGCTCCTCGATCTCAGGATCCTGCGTAAAAAGCACCCGGGATTTCACAAAGGAATTCCTCGTGGGTTCGCTGCCTTTCTCCGCCGCCTGCCTCAGATACTCCTTCGTCATATATTTCACGTCAAAATAACCGCCTTCATAAGTACAATGCCCCGGAATCACCTCCGCCAGCCGGTTTTCCTTCGCCAGCTCTTCATAGCAGGCATCCGTCACGATAACCATACCGTCCAGATCCGAGTCCGGCCGCTCCATTCCCTTAGCCACAGAACCGCCGAACACAAGGGCGATCACCCCCTCCCGTTCCCGAAACATCTTCTCCATGATCCTCAAAGATTCTTCATGATGCTGATACATTTTCTCTGCTCCTTTCCTTTTCTAAAACGCTTACAGCTTTACACTTCCCCGCGTTCGCGTTATAATGATCTTGCGCCGCCAGTCCTGGGAGGGATGCGGTTTTGCCCGTATTGCCGGTGTCTAAGCTCACGAAAAGATCATCCTTAGAAACACGCGGCAGCTGGCGGCGTTTTTTCATTTTCCTGTCTATTTTTCGCATGGAACGTTTCCACTTGTCTTATGATCCACTCTGCCGCAACCGTCTGCATGGCTTCCCCTACCCCGCAGCCAATGCCAAAAGCTCACTGATCGATCCGTAAAAAAAAGAAAAAATAATGCTGGCCAGCACAAACTCCGAACCGATCAACATCAACAACGTGCCCGCCTTTAAAAATGTCTGATAAAAGAAGAGCATCTTCACCGCATTGACCACGATAGGCAGATCGTAAAAATCCGCAGTACAGGTCGGAAGCGGAATCGTCAGGCTGCGCTTCTGTCCCTGAAAAGTGATCTGCGGATTTCTCAGCACATGATAAGTATGTCGAAACAGCCCGCTCCGCTCCCTGCTGTAGCGCTTCATAAAGGGCCACCTTTTCCAGGAAGACAGGCCCGGCACCTGCTCGTGCAGCGCCAGCAGATTCTCCTGAAAAAGACTGCTCTGTTTATTGCAGTAGAGGGAGATCACCGAGATCACCGCCGAACCGAAGGTGGCAAAAATAGAACCCAGCGGAATACATTCCGTCAGCGCAGCGTCCGTGATACATTCCCTGAAAATAAGATACGTCACATACACCGTAACGCCAAACGAAAACAACAGCAGAAGCATTTTCAGAAACCGGAACAAAACCGCAAACCGGATGACCATCTTCGCTTTTCTGCTGTTGATCTGGAGAAGTTCCCCTTCCCTCACACTGTAGTTGTATTCCATGCCGCCGCTCCGTCTTCTGCCTGTAAATTTACGCTCCTTATCTTCTCCGTCCTCAGATCGCCTTCTCCTTCCACTTTCCTCTCCGGTAGAAGACATACGTGATCAGCGCTCCGATCAGCCAGGACGCCAGCAGCGAGATAAAGATGCATTCCTGCCTTCCGTTCGGCAGCTGCGCCGTTCTTGTAAAGAAAGAAATGCCGTAGGCAATGGGCACGCGGATCAGGATCGTCGTCGCAATGGAAATCCACATGGGCGTCATCGTATCGCCCGCGCCCCGCATAACGCCGGAAAGACTCTGGGTCACTGCCATGGCCACATAGCCCACCGCAAGGATCCCCATCATGTCCCGGCTCAAATCCACCAGTTCCGGCGTCCTGGTAAAGATCCCCATCAACGCCTTGCCAAAAAGCAGGATCAAAGCCGTGATCACCGCCGAAGTCACCACCGCGATCAGTGTTCCCTGCTTCGCTCCCGTATCTACCCTGTCCTGCCGTCTTGCCCCTACGTTCTGTCCCGCGTAGGTGGTCATCGCCGTTCCGAAAGAAAAGTTCGGCATCATCGCAAAGCCGTCCACACGCATGACGATCACATTGGCGGCAATAAACATCTCCCCAAAGCTGTTGGTCAACGACTGCACCACGATCATCGCCATGGAAAAGATCGCCTGCGTAATACCGGAGGGAAGCCCCAGCTTAATGATCTTCCTGGTGTACTTCCGCTGCAGTTTCAGATAACAGGGCTTTAAATCGAACAGATCCTGCATCCGCATCAGCCGGAACAGACAGAGAAACGCCGAGATCGCCTGCGCGATCACCGTCGCCAGCGCCACACCGTTGACGCCCATACCCATTTTTGCCACAAACAACAGATCCAGCACGATATTGACCATGGTGGAGACAAGCAGATACAGCAGCGCGGACATGGAATCCCCCAGTCCCCGCAAAACACCGCTTAATATATTGTAGAAAGCCAGTCCCGCAGAACCGATAAACAGAATCAGCAGGTACGACTGACACCATTCAATGATCGAGTCCGGCGTATCCAGAAGTTCAAGCAGCGGCTTTGCCACCATAGAAGCCACTATCATGACAAACAAAGTGGCGATCCCCGTCAGCGTGATGCAATTACCGATGGTAGTAGACAGCTTCTCCCGTTCCCTGGCGCCGAAATACTGCGACACCATGATACCCGCTCCCACACTGATTCCCACAAAAAGTACGATCAGCAGGTTGAGGATCGGCCCGGCGCTTCCCACCGCCGCCAGCGCATTGTCTCCCACATAGTTTCCAACGACCACGCTGTCCACCGTATTGTACAGCTGCTGGGCAATATTTCCCACCAGCATCGGAACCGCAAACAACACGATCTTCTGCCAGGGCGAACCTTCCGTCATGTCCACCGGCTCAATAAATTTCTTTAGTATTCCCATAACACCTCTCCTGCTCTATACCGTCAGCCATCATCATGCCGACTCATAATACACCGGCTCAAACTATGCCGCCGGCTCATGCCATGCAAACACTAATTATACACGTACCGATTTATAATGTCACGTGGTTTTTAAATGTTTCCAATTTCCTGCTATGCTTTTGCATCAAAACGATTCTGAGGGCTATCCACATTTGCCGATTCTTCACCTGCCATCGCAATCCCTCTCCTGGCATTTCCCCATGCCTCATTATAGATCATGCACATTTCCGTCTGTCTGGATGCCTCCACATTGGTGGTATACATCGTCCACCCATTGTTGGAATAAGTCGCCACCATCTCACCGTTCTTATCGTAAAACTCTATGTAATCGCTGTTTCCTGATGGCAGTTTCTGATATTTCACTTTCCCTTCCAGCAGCGTTGCCACAAAATCTATGGGCTTAAGCACATTC
The DNA here is from genome assembly GCA_947576945.1 of uncultured Lachnospiraceae bacterium. Taxonomy (GTDB): domain Bacteria; phylum Bacillota; class Clostridia; order Lachnospirales; family Lachnospiraceae; genus UBA3282. The sequence goes on along the minus strand of CANPTH010000109.1, from coordinate 4,704 downwards.
TGCCTGTTTTTGGAAACAGCTTTCAGGCCGGAAGTGATGATTCCTTTTCTGTCCGGGGACACTTCCGACGTGTAGCTTTTCATCAGCCTGTTAAATCCTTCTGATTTGTTCTGGAATTGCCCCTTTGCAAAATCCTCATATGCCTGTTCCCTAATCTGCTTCCGATATTCTTCATCACTGACACCGCTTTTCTTTTTGGAGAAGACATATTTATCATTGAAGTCCGGCAGATGGATACCTCCTATGCTTCCTGTTCCTGAAAAATATCTGTTCTGCAATGAATTGGACGAATTAACCTGCATTATTCCACCCGCTCCTTTAAATTTCCTAATCTGTTCAGCACTTCATACATCCGGCCACTGCCAAACATATAATTTTGCAAAACAAGCGGCTTCCCCGCCTGCCCGCTTTCCCGGTACAGCTTCCTATATGCATCCTTTGCCTGATAAAAGCTGTCCTCCAACTCTTCCATCTCTTTTGTTGGCATTTCAGGAATATTTCCCTGAATGACCTGTCCCTGGGCTGCTATTCCGGCACAGGACTTCTGCCACTCTACTTCCTGCTCATACTGTATATCCAGCCACTCAATTTCTTCTTCCTTTGTCAATGACGTCCCATCTGCCTTATTATACGCATCCCTTTCATGACGCTGTTCGATTTCAGCATAGAGTCTTGCATAACTCAGGCCACAGGCATTCACTACATCGCAATAACCATACTGCCCTTTTTCTTCTCTGACTTCCTTTAATATTCCAGCCTTCATATCGCTGAATGATGCAGCCGACTGCATCACCGTATGCTTAATTTTATCCATTAAAATTTCCCTGTTTTTTGATAATTGGGAAACTTTTAAAGAATCTCTGTGAAATACTTTCCGGTCTTCCTTTTGATTTTCCTGAGATTTCAAATATTCTCTATCAGGTTTAAGTCCATCCTGTAAATGAACAGAATAATTTGAAATACCAATCTGCATACTTTCTTTCTCCTTTATGCTCTTCCCTTCCGATGTTACAGAACCTTCTTGAACTGATATTTATACATGTCAGAATAAGTCCGGGCATGATGCCCTTCATTAACCGGGCAGCGTATCTCCACCTGCCACTGTCTCCATCATGACATTTGCATCATAAGCGTTGGATACCACCGACATCTGATGCTTACTGCTCCACGCCTTTGCCAGCCTGCTTCTCTCCTGCTCCTGCTTTGCAATCTTTTCATTCAACATTTCCTGCTGCTGTCTCTTAACCTGCGCCCGCTTTTCCAAATATTCCTCCAACAGCTCCTTCTGCCTGTCTTTCTTTACACTCGTTTTCTTATAAAAGCTGTTTTGGGAACGTGCATAAAATTCCGAATCATTGTTAACAGACCAACTATCTGCTCTGTAATCTTTAGCAGTGGCTCCTACCGTAATCACCATAGAACAATCTGGAGCGGGAGCAACAGAACCAGTCATATCACGTCTGATTACAGATAACATTTGTTCCCTATACTTTGGATCAGCTTTCATATTCTTAAATGCTTCTTCTGATATGTTGATTGCAACATTCGCTATTGTTCTATCCTTTGGTATCTTATCAATTTCAGCATAAAATTCCTTCTTGAACAGTTCCATTTCTACTGCTTCCGATAATTCTCCTGTTTTCTTCACTGTCTCATTTTTCTGTGCCGTGTATGTACTCCCATACACATTGTTGTAGTTGCTTCCAATACCTGAAATTGCCATGATTTCGTCCTCCTTGATAAAATTTTTATTGTTAATGACGGCCCCTCTGTCATTCGGAGCTGCTCCTGCTCCCTTATGGTAAGTGAAGACCCTCATCTTTAGATATTTCATCGGAAATTGGAACAACAGGAGGATATGCTCCGCCAATAAGGGGCTCCCTCCTATGGTCAAACGACAGAGATACTATGAATCTCTGGATGCTGCCGCCCAGGCATTGATATCCTTGTAAAAAAAGTGTCAACCAATATTGACAATATCAGTGTATACCCCTGGTTCTTCGCCCGTATGAATATCTGCCGCTCCTTCTGCCCCTTCCTTTTCCCGGCTTCCCCTGCCGCAACCAATTCCTCCCCGTGGCAAAATCACTTATGTTAAAATCGGGGTTTCGTTTTTTTTATGAATCCGCCAATCTGCTCCCTGATGGCTTCCTCACCATCGACCACTGCTATATTCAAAATTCATCACCTCTGATTTCCGTTTCTGCCATCACTTAATTAATTTATCGGCAGATTTTGTGTTATTTTGGGATGCATGGAACGAAAGGCATATAAAATGGAGCGAAAAGTATAAATGCAATGAAGATTTTCCTTTCAGCATCTCAAAGCTGTTGCGACCATACATGATCCTTTTGACAACCTTTAGCTTATTTACGCTTCCCTCCGCAAGTCCATTATTATAATCAAGCAAAATTGCATTTTTTACTGCCGCAATATCCCTCCTGATCCCGTTTATAAAACTGCTTAATTCATCTATTTCCAGGGAATCCGTTTCTTCCAGCCATTTATCAAGTTCAGTTTCTTTTTTGCCTGACAACGTCTGTCTAAAGCCTGACACAGCATCATAAACCAGGTGCTCCCTCACGGAGACGTTGCGGCAGCTCACGATCCCGCCGTCAGCCGGCTCTTTTGAAACACTGATCCTCAATGTGTGTTCCATGCCCATGACCTCCCTATTAAGTCAAGTCTTTTTTCCTTATTTTTCAAGGAATTTTTTGTTTCATATCTCAGATGAATGAGCCAAGAGGATGGACATTTCTCTGTATCTGGTACGAAAATAGAGGTGTTTGGGTACAAGAAGTAGAACGTCTTGGTTTTTCGTTCTACATGGCCTTATGTATACCCTTCCTTCTACGGCAGCGAACCTCCCGTGTCTACCAGGATCGCCCGCATTTCTGTGGGGTCCTAACTTCCTTCGTCCCGCCTGTCCATGACCAGGGTGTCTGCTTAGCTCCATTACATGGAGAAGTTCATCGATTTCAGCAATACTCTTTGATCCCATGTTGCGGATTTCTTCTAGATTTTCAATATTCTCAATAAGCAAATAAAGCGTGCTAATGTTAGCGCGCTTTAAACAATTGAACGTTCTTGTAGAAAAGTTCAGTGCAGAAATCGGAATCTTACAGTATTCTTCTCTATTCTTAATGTACATTAATATCAGCCTCTCTCAATGAACTACTTCTATTCCTGCTAACAGGAAAAACGTCTCAACTTAAGGAGTACTTCCCTCAATCCCAATCCATCCTTTTACTGTTTCCACAGCATAACCAACCGCCTGTGCTATCTTTTCAATATCAAGTCCCATTCTGTACAAGTTTCCAGCTACTTCTTGAGCTTTTTTCTTCTCAGATTCTTTCCTTATTTCCTGAATCGCCTGACACACATTAACCACCTCTTCACTTTCATCATATTTTATTCCAGAATTTGTGATCGCTTCAATCACATCTGCCGCCCTTCGCTCCACTTCCATAAAACGCTTCGCATTGGCTTCCAATATCCTGCTTAAATTCTCACTATCTTTTGAATATTTGATGAACAGCATGACCTCCCGCAGGCTGGACTGGAACTTCATAATCTCCTCATCAGACATCTGTGCAGGGGCTATCATTCGCACATGGTAATTATCCATGCTGGCAAGCACATCCGGATCTGACACATCCATCATTTCTAACAGGCTTAACGGCCCATCCCACTCTTCCGGGCCGAAAAATATAGTCACCGTAATGGATGGTATCAGCCTATCCTCTTTCCAAAAACCGCCTAAAAATTCACCTGCACTTGGTGTTTTCCTATCCTCATCAGCGGATGTTTTTCCCTGTTCTTTTTTCTGCTTCATTTCCTTCCGATGTGACTTTGCCGCCTCTTCCACCTGCCCTGCATACTCCAGCGCATCATAAAGATTGTTCTTCACAGCCATGGCATAATGAATTTCGGCCTGGTTCTCCGCTCCATAAAGGACATATTCAATCTTTCCGTCCGTCATTGCCGCATACAACTTCTGCACATCACGGAATTTCTGGACAGGAACCACTGCGCCGTCCGCACCGTATGGCAGCGCGATCTTAGTGGAGTCACGCTCTGTAAGCTGCTCCGGCAGGATCACCTGCCGCCCTCCGTAAATATAGTAATTAAAAATATCGGCAAACACGCCTGCATCTTTAACATAATCCTTTGTGATCGTATCTGCTTTCAATGGCATCTACCGCCTTTCTCATGAATGGCAGACATCTTATCAGATTCCTGTCTCTGCCATGCTTCCATTATACTAAGGCATCTGCTCTATTTCAAGCGTATCTGAGCGGCTTCTTCGATAACGTTCAGAGGGGTCAGATTGGAAAAGGGGAGGGGTCAAAACCGTGACCACAGGGGTCACATTCACAGCCATAGGGGTCAGATTTATTACCACTGTGGCTGTTCACATCCGCCGCTCCCATGCTGCCCTGACACAGCTCCAAAAGCAAACAAGGGATTCCAGCAACAACCAGCGTGCCAGAATCCCTTGTTTTTAGCGGTTTCCCTCATATTCTGTTTATTCCCTTTGTATCAATTAAGCGGTTTACATTTCAACGTAGAACTGGCAGTTCAGAAAACCGTTGCGCTTTGCGTAATCTTTCAGCATGGTTTTCTGTGTGCTGATACTCATGCTCTCGTTGTTCGTGCCGTCATCTTTGGAAAGCCTGCAATATAAAGCAGTGATTTTGTCGT
>CANPTH010000108.1 GCA_947576945.1 uncultured Lachnospiraceae bacterium | reverse complement strand
TGAAAGTCTAAGCCACACAGTTTTGAGAACAATTTAATAAAAATCTGTTGATAAGCCAATACTAAATACCGTATAATGGAGTAAATAATTCTATAAAAGCACAGAATTATTTACTCTCGCGACATTCGCCCAATATGTGCGTAAACGCCCTTGCTTGGCTCATTATTCGCGGACATTAACAATCGAAAGGAAGTGATACTATGGCACCTGCAGCACAGGCAATCAGAAATCAGGAAATCCTAAAAACTGAATATTCCGAAAAAGCAGCCATAGGCGCATTATATGACGAACTCTCCAAGGGAATAGAAAGTCTGAAAAAAGGCGATGTTTATACGATTGATGAAGCATGGGAGGAAATTGACAAAATATAATGCCGGATAAACCTAAGAAATATAAAATCGTAATGTCTAAAGATGCTCTCTCGGATATCAAGTCAACAAAAAAGTATATTCTTGACACCTTCAAATATCGGGAATATGCGGAAAACTTTTCAAAGAAGATAAAGAAGGCAATCAAGGAGCTGGATTCCTTTCCCAAAGGCTATGAAGCTACGGGATATGTAATTGAGGGATTGAGCATTTATTTCAAGCCTTACAGTACATATTTAATCTTCTTTGTTGTGGAGGATTCCACGATTACGGTAATCCGGGTCTTGAAAGACCGCATGTATTGGCAGTCCATTATCAAGAAAATGCAGAAAATCAACAGATAGATTTACTTCAATCCTCCCGTTTCGATGAAGCGCTGAGAATCGTACAGGACAGATTAAACGAGAAGAACTTCTATGCGTTCAATCCTGGGTTTGACTGCACTAAATAAAGGCCAATGAAATCAGCGGTTTATTGAAACGAACCAATTCCTTCCTGCTCAAAATAGAGAATAATGGAACGCCGGGAAATGGCAGTCTGCAGATTGCTGTTTCCCGGTATTTTTAGTTTCAACTGTTTTTTTGCTTATATTCTGTCCCCCACGCCACCATAGCATCTAAGATAGGTTTTAAGCTATATCCTGTTTCCGTTAAAGTATATTCTACCCGTGGCGGTACTTCTGGATATACCTTTCGGGTAAGCAACCCGCTATCTTCCATCGAGCGCAAATTTGCCGTCAAAACTTTTTGAGATACATTCCCAACAGATTTTCTTATTTCTCCAAATCGCTTCGTACCGTCTAATAAATCACGAATAATCAACACTTTCCAACGGTCATCGATAAGCATTAAAATAGTTTCCACCGGGCTGGCATACAGCGGCTAAGCGGTATCAGGACTTTATCCGCCATCATAAAGGATTAAACATTTTATATCTGGAATTGGGTGTCGGCGACAATACGCCGGGAATTATCAAATACCCGTTCCAGCAAATGACATATAGCAATCCCAATGCTGCTTATGTATGTATCAATTCTATACAGGCATACAGCCACCAATCTGCCCAAAAGGAAAACCAATAATAAAAATATCATCTGCAATCTGGAAACTTGTACCTTCATTAAATGGCTCTCCGGCACTTTCCCTTTCTTTCGTTATCTTTTCCTTCTCCAAGTGAGACATTTAATACGCTTCCATTAACTGTATAGCTTCTACAAAACAGCGTCCAGCGTCAATATCTCAAAACCCGCCGCTTTGCCTTTGAGCTGCGGCGGCTCCTTCAGCGGCGTCGCCCTGATCCGGCCCGCCAGCGCATCGGCCACGGCACGGGAGATGTAAATTGTACCTGCGGGGGCATTGGCCTCCAGTCGTGCGGCGGTATTCACCGTATCGCCGATGGCGGTGTAATCCATCCGCATGGGTGCGCCGATGTTGCCCACTACTGCCGGACCCACATGAACCCCAATGCCAAAAGACACCGTATTCCCGTATTCCTTTTGCAGCATCTGCTCCAATGACTTCGCTCCCTCTGCCATAGCTGCCGCTGCGCGGCAGGCCAGCATGACATAATCCTCCTGGGGAAGGGGTGCATTCCAGAATGCCATGGTGCAGTCTCCCACGAACTTATCCAATGTGCCGTGGTTGTCCATAACGCATTTCGTGGTCAGCGTCAGGTACTGATTCAGGATCTCCACCACCCGCTCCGGCTCCAAAGCCTCCGACATGGTGGTAAAGCCGCGGATGTCCACAAACAGTACTGCGATATCACACTTTTTTCCGCCCAGCTTCAGGGCATCGGAACTGGAGCCCATCAGCTCGGATACGATTTCCGGCGCAACATACCGCTGGAAAGTCCGTGTCACCCTTTGGCGTTCCAGAGCGGCCTGGGTATAATTTGCCGCCAGACACCCCGCAAAAAGTATGGTGACGCCCGCAGGAACCCACATAACGTGGAGCACTAAGCCTTGCCGGTAAGCGCCCAGGCACAGCACCACCCAACCCCCGCACAGCGCTGCCCACAAAAATGCAGCCCACTTCACCGGCCTTCGCCAGAAGCAGGCCAGCGCCACAAGCAGCAACGCAAACAGCAGGGCCAGCTGCGCACTGTCCCCCACCTCAGCTTTATAGTCCTCCCACAGCAGGGCCTGGACAGCATTGGCCTGATACTCCACACCGTACATAAGCTGAGCGTGGTCTGCCGCCGTCACATAGCCGTCCTGCAGGCCTGCAGCATAGGGACCGATGAGAACGATCTTACCGGCAAAACGGGCCGGATCCACACTGCCGGACAATAGATCTGCCACGGAAATGGACTGACTGAAATCTCCCGGCGTGCCGCAAAAGGGCAGATACCAAAAGCCTCTGGAATCGGTGAACGGGCGGTTCACGGGCTCCCCGCCATGGACTTCCCGGTACCGTTCCGCCAAAACCAGCGCCATGGAAGGCACCTGTGTCCCGTCCGGCATGGAGAAAGCCAACAGGTGGTGGCGCAGGATACCGTCACTGTCCAGCATGGCGTTGATATGGCCCTGCCCGGTCACCTGCCGCAACGCCTCAAAGGGTTGGTCAAAGGAGAGCATCTGGTATCCGTCCAGCCGGTAATCGTCACCGTACTCTATCAGCCCCGTTCCGAACTCCGCCGCACAGGCCACGATCACATTGCCATGGCGACTTGCAGCCTGGGCCAGCTGCGCATCGGCAGCCGGGTCGGTCTCTCCCACAAACAGCACATCCAGGCCGATGACAGCCGGTCGGAAATCCTCCTCGACGTTCAGTGCTTCTACGGCTTGGGCCAAAATACCCCGTCCCCACTGGGAATAGGGTCCCAGTTCCTCCAGCGCCTTCTGATCAATGCCGATCAGGACAATCTCTCCGTCCGATGCCATACGTCGCTGGTAAAGAGCATCCGACACCGCCAGGTCCGGGACACGCAGCACCCCTATTCCTGCCAGCAGGGTGAACGCCCCTGCTATGGCCAGAGCGGCCGCCCACAGGGACAGGATACGTCTTGCCTTACTCATACGTTTACCTCAAACTCTTTTTCCTCCGCCTGGCCGTAAACCCCTTCCCAGCAGCGGCTTTCGATAAACTGCTCCGTCAGCTCCGGATCCAGCTCTCCATCCTTCACCCCAAAGCGCAGGATCCGGATGGCCTGCTCCACGGTCTTTGCCTTCTTATAGGGCCGGTCACTGGCCACCAACGCATCGAAGATGTCCAGGATCGTGATAATCCGCACCTCGAATGGGATTTCATCGCCTTTCATCCCCTTGGGATAGCCTTTGCCGTTGAGCTTCTCATGGTGGGCCGCCGCCCACTCCGGCACATGGGCCAGTTCCTGGGAAAACCTGATCTGGGACAGCATTTTGTCCGTCATCACCACGTGCCTGCGCATTTTTTCCAGCTCCTGCCGGGACAGAGTGCCTTTTCGAATGGACAGCATTTCATATTCCTCGTCGGTGAGCCAGCTCTGCTCCCTGCCGTCCTGATCAGTGTAAGTACGCCTCCTCAGCCAATCCAGCCATGCCAGCTGATCGTCCGTGACAAACTCCGCTCCGTTGATGCTGTCGATCTGTTCCTTCGCCTCTCGAATGCTCTGATGGAAAGCCTCCAGGCTGCCGCTGTCCGCCCGACCCTCCAGGCAGTCGATCCGTCTGGTCAGCCAGATTTCCGTCAGCCGGCTCTTCAGCCGCGCCTCCTGAAGCGGAGACAACCGCCCGGCCTTGTCCATCACCTCCAGGGGCGTAGTGACCTTGCCGATATCGTGGAGCCAGATGCCCATCAGCAGCTCCTCACGGCGCCGGAGGGAAAAGAGCGGCTCCTTTGACCGTGCGTTGAGCCAGTCCATGAACCGCTCACCGCACCTGGCCATGCGTCGGGAGTGATCCGCATTGTAGCTGGAGCGCTCATCAATGGCGGTGGACATCACCCGGACAAATGAGTTGAACAAGCCCTTGATCTCGCGGATATAGCGCACATTCTGGATGGCCAGCGCCGCTTGGGAAGCCACCGATTCCAGCACCAACTCCATATCCGGGGCAAAGGGGCACACCTGCCCGTCCCCGTCCATGGCGTTGATGAGCTGGAGCACACCCAGCTTCTCCCCGCCCCGGCTGCGCATGGGCACCACCAGCATAGAACGAGTGCGGTAGCCGTTGCGAGCGTCATACCTCCGGGGGCCAGAGAAATCGTAGTCCGGACTGTGATACACATCCTCCACGCAGATGGTCCTGTCCTCCAGCAGGGCCAGTGCACACACATTCGCCCGCTCCAGCGGAACCGGTGGCATTCCCTCCCCGTTGGAATAATTTTTCAGCGTATTGTTGCGGGAAATCCGGAAACGCAGCACATCTCCGTCCAGCAGATACAGCGTCCCCGCGTCGCACCGGGCCAGCTCCATCACGCAGGACAGTATCTCCTCCAGCAGCCGCTCCAAATCCCGCTCGGAGGAGAGCTTCACGCCGATTTCCAGCACCTTTCTCATATCTTCCAGTCTCATAACCCGATCACCATACCCTCTCTGGCAAATTGAATGCGGCTGTCGGTCCGGCATGCCAGCCGCTCCTGCTCCCGCACGGACAGGTCAGAATGCTTCCTGCCATAATGTGTCATCAACATCTGCCCTGCCTGCGCCGCCCGGCCCACTGCAAGCCCTTCTTCCCAGGTGGAATGGCCCCAACCCCGAACCAGTTCACCGGGGAAAAAGCCGCTGTCCCATACCAGCACGTCAGCCCCCTTGGCAAACCGTGCCATCCGGGCAGCCATATCCTCTTCCAGTTCACAGTCCAGCGCATACACCAGGCTGCGGCCGTCCCAGTCCAGTCGGTAATAATAGCACCCATCCGGGTGATTCCCTTCCAGGGCGGCAATCGTCAGCCCCGGCGCGCCGCCATCCGCCAGGGTAAACGGCCTGTCTGCCCGGACTTCATGCACCTGCACCGCCGCCCGGCACTGTGCAAGCCCCACCGGCCAAAAAGGCGGCCCCACCAGTCCATTAAGCGCCTGCCCAAGTCCCGGCCTGCCGTAAAGGTGTATCTGCGCCGTCGCATCATGGAGCAGCGGGAATATGAACAAACCCATCACATGATCCAGATGCAGATGACTGATCAGGATATCCACCCGCCGCATCCTCCGCCGCACCAGCTCATCCCCCAGCGCCACAAGGCCGCTGCCCGCATCCAGCACCACCAGCTCATCCCCCCGTTCTACGGAAAAGCAGGAAGTATTTCCGCCATAACCGGCATAATCCGGCTCCGGCACAGGAGCCGAACCCCGTACTCCCCAGACTTTCAGTTTCCATGTATCGTCCATATGTCCACCTTTCTGCCCTTATGCCACTTATCACGAATCATACACTGCACGGCTTCCGCCGGGAGTTCCCTGTCTATGCAAAAGCAGGAGATATCGTCACCACACCTCCCGTTTTGCACAAAAACATCGTGGCAGCGCCAAAAGTACGTGCCGCCCCGCAGGCATCATCCCCTATACAGCACGCGCACCTCGGTATACTGCGAGATCACGGACTCATATTCTTCGACGCTGGATTCCTCCATGGGACCCCCGCGCAGTCCGTTTTCGCTCTGGCTGAATCGCTGGTAGCGCAGCGGGGAATCATCTCTTCCGGTATACAGAACACCATCTACCCTGCCCCAGAAGGAGCTGTCACCGTCGCTTTGCGCAACCGAACCCTCGTAAGAATACCGTTCGCTTTTAAACGTGGAGTGTCCCTCCCACTGCGAGCCGCCCACATAAACCATAAGATACTGCCTTCCGCCGGATTCCACCAGCGATAACTTTCTTTCGTAGTTATCGTCGGCGCCCAGCGACATCCTTGTAGGACTCCATAAAATTCTTGTGCCGTGCCGGAACACTTGAAATCCAATAAACTGTCCGAATTCGCCTTCATCCAGATACAGCACCAGCAGCTCCGGGCTGCCATCGGCCTCAAAATCGATCTCCTCCGCCAGTACGATTTCACCGGGGACCTCAGCGAGTATATCCGCATAGGCCTGCAGCGGATCCATCACATCCAGTCCGGAGGCGTCTATTACCGCCTTGTTCAGCGCTTCATCGGCCTCAAGCTCTCCAGACACGAAAGCGGGCACGTCCTCCACATAAAACGGTTCCACTGTGATTTGTCCATCCTCTGTCATCGCGGCCATCTCTCCGGCACGCACCGTGGCCGTCTTTTCCCCCGCCGTGCATTCTACCGCACCCTCCAAAATGTATACGCGCATGGCATCGTTTTCCGGCGTTTCCACCCACCCGCAGGTGCCACGGATGCCCACCATCATGGAGGATGTGCGGATCTCCATCGTCTCGTCATCGGCCAGCGGCTCGGTAACGTTGAAAAAGAGGCTGCCGGACTGGATCTCGATCGAAAGGTTTTTGCCGTCCTTCGAAATGGCGGCCTCACTGTATTCATCAAGCTTCGCAAGCTTTACTTTATCCAGATCGATCCACGCAAAACTCTCGGCCTCCGTTCCCACACCGTACCCACTGTAAAGCCCGAGGTTTTCCGCAGGCTCCACGCTCTGCCCCTCGGCGTCGGAAACTGTCACTGCCCCTTCCGTTTTGCGCAAAAACATCGTAGCGGCGCTTGCACTCATACCCGTACCGCCGGTGTCGCCGCACCCGGCGCAGCCCAGCGCAAGGCTCAGCGACAAAAGCAGAGCAATGCCCCGCCGAAAAAACTTCTTTTCTCCATGTCTCATATCATGTTTCTCCTATCCTCTCTGTTCTTTATCTATACGCGTCCAGCACTGCTACGGTATCCCACGGTCTACGGAAATCGCATTAATTTCAAGTTTTCCCCCGTCTTCAGCAATCTCAACCTGACTTTCAGCATCCATTTTGTTCAGCTACACAGCGTTCAGGTTGATCCCGGCGTAGCTTTCTGCCCGTGTCTCCACCTGGCAGCCACTGTATAAGCCCAGATTGTCCATGAGATCACCGTCTCTGCCATCGGTATCGGACACGTCGACGTTTCCATCGGTCCTTATCCAGTACATGGTAGCGTCGGACGGTTCCGCCTCCACAGGAGGCCGGCTTATGAACTGCTGCAGGCAGAAATGCGGTCATACAAATTTTGTCAGCATTTACACAGAGAAAACAAGCACATTATACCAAATGGGTCGGCATATTTCAATAAAGCTATTAATTTCATCCCCGGCCGCCCCGTACCCTGCGACCAGTTCATTCCGTCGTCTCTGATATTCCTCCTGACCGGCAAAAAGGATATGCCATTTCGGTAACAGCATACCCTTTTGCTTTTGCATAACTTAATAAACGGAACTTAGATCTGCTTCAATCTGCTTTCAAAACCATTAACGGTAATATTCAGCTTTCGGATCCATGGCGGCAGTCGGTTCATCTAAAAGTACAATCGGAGCATCTTTATATAAAGCACGCGCCAAAGCAAGTTTCTGCCCATCTCCTCCCGACGGCTCAAATCCCGCTTCGTCAAAATTCTTAAAAACAGAAGTATCAATACCATTTTGCAGACTGCGCAATTTTTCTCCGAACCCTACATACTCAAGAATATATCTCACTTTATCTTCGTCCATAGGCTGTGCGAATGCAACATTGTCTTTGATAGAAAATGAAAACAGCCTGTAGCCCTGAAATACTGATGAAAAAATGCTCACATACTGTTCATAGTCTATTGTTTTGATATTTACTCCATCCAAAAGGATCTCGCCTTCTGTCGGGTCATACATTCTGGTCATCAATTTGACAAATGTTGTCTTTCCGGCGCCGGAATGATACTTTCCGACAATCTGACCGCATTTTGCTTAGCCCTTTTTTCAACCAATGCTCCTAAAATAATCAATACAATAAACAAAAGCAATATTCTAAAGTCGTATTAACATACCATATACGCTCCACCCTCATTACCTTTTCAGAATAAACTTCTCACCCTCATAAATCCGCACCGGATTTCCCCTTACAATGCTGGTATGCTCACGCCATGCAGTATTGATCTGTATTGCCTCCTGTTCTTTCTGTAAAGCAGCAAGCATTTCCTGCAGCTTCTCCATAGCACGCTGCCTGTTCCGGAACTGGCTCCGTTCCTCTGTAGACTGCGCTGTGAGTCCTGTCGGGATATGGATGATCCGCACGCCTGTTTCTACCTTATTGACATGCTGGCCGCCTTTCCCTCCACAATGAAATTTCTCAATGCGGTATTCTTTTTCTGACGCGATCCTCCCCTGTTCCGGAATAAGGCTCACATCCACATACCAGTTTTTCCTTTTATGATTTTTGCGGAACGGACTTTTGCATATCCACAATACCGTACCTTCAAGGCTGCCAAGGTCATGCTTCGTCCGAAATTGGATTGAATCATAACAGCCCTTTTCACAGCCTTTTGTTCTTGCTGTCTCTTCTAAATCACCATATTCTTTTTGCAGTGCGGCAAACAGCTTTGCCACCGCCAGCTGACACTCGGCCGGCCCCTGCCCGGCGCTGATCTGTACTATCATAATTTTCTTTCTCCTTCTAAGCGATTGTTGAACGATCGCGGAACCAGTCAGTATCTTCACCGTTACCGCTCCTCTATCTCCTGCTTCCTGCCTTGAAATTATAGACAGGCTTCAATATTTCTGACACCTCCACGGTATCTTTGATCTGCTCCACGATCTCATCTATGGGACGATAGGCAAAAGGCGCCTCATCCAGCGTATCCGTACCGACACAACTGCTGTAGATGCCCTGCATTGCCTTTTTGAACTCCGACACCGTATAATGGTTCTTTACCTCTTCGCGCTTTAGCTTTCTGCCGGAACCGTGAGGCGCCGAGTGATTCCAGTCAGCATTGCCTTTTCCAATGCCCAGGATAACCCCGTCTCTCATATTCGCCGGAATGACCACCGGTTCTCCTTTTCCGGCAGAGACGGCGCCTTTGCGGAGTATGCCGGAGTCATCCACATAATTATGCGGCACCGAAAAGTATTCGACCGCTTTCCATTTCATCCCTTTTAAGATCTCTCTGACAATAATCTGCCTGTTCCACTCGGCATACTGCTGAATGATCTTTACATCCTCCAGATAGGCAGCCTTATCATCCCCTTCCAGATAACTCATATAGTAGGGTATTTCCCTGCCCTGTTCCTTCAAACGGGTATTGGCAAGTCTGGTATAATACTCTGCAACTTCTTCTCCTAAATGCCTGCTTCCCGTGTGAACTACAAGATACAGACTGCCATCGCTGCTCTGGTCCAGTTCTATGAAATGATTGCCGCCGCCGAGTGTACCAAGGCTTCTCGCTGCTTTCTGCCTGTTGATGTGACGGATACAGTGAAGTTCCTCACAGGCAAATTCCGCCGCCATATAGTGTGGTTCTTTCCGAATGGCAAAGCCAGACGGTACATTCCCGCGGATCACTTTGTCTAATTTCTGGAATTCTGCACTGTTCTTATTCAGTTTGACACAGGTCATGCCGCACCCGATATCCACGCCTAAAAGCTGTGGGATCACCTTATCTGCAACGGTCATGGAAAGCCCGATCGGCGCGATCCTGCCCGGATGGACGTCCGGCATCATGCAGATCGTACTGCCTTTGGCGACCTCGTTATCACATATCATTTTCACCTGCGCCAGTGCGTAATCTTCCACGTCGTCTGTAAAAATCTTTGCTTCAGCATAAACCCCTCTTACTGTTTTCATACCTGATCCTTTTCCTTTTCTCTGTAAAAATGGGCGCAAAAAAAGCACCCCAAAGGTGCTGGTTCTTTCTGAACTTTGGGTATAATCAATAAATGAGACAGGATTTACACCTGT
>CANPTH010000107.1 GCA_947576945.1 uncultured Lachnospiraceae bacterium | reverse complement strand
CAGCGGAAAAGGCCCGCCAGAATTCAGTCCGCCACGCCCACCGGACCCAAAGGGTGCACATCAGCAGGATGGCAAGCGTAGTCATGCAGACGCGGATCACTCCGTGGTTGGGGAAAAGTACATACAGACCCGCCTCCAGCAGGACGGCCAGCAGCGGGGAGAGCAGGAAGGCGGGCAGTTTTTTCAGCACCCGCCGCCCTCGCGTACCCATGATCACAAACAGGTAGACCGCCAGGACGGCGTGGGGAATCAGTGTACCTATAAATGAGACCAGGTAATTCTCCAGTGTAAACATAGCGGGCAACTCCTTTCTGCGGGGTATCGTACCACATGGAGGGGATTTTGTCCACGGATAGGTCAATTCAGCAATATAGCAATTCCACAAAAATGAGTTCCCGCTTTGTGTCGTGTTCTTTTGCAGGCATTTTTGATACAATTTTCATAAGGAGGCAGAAGAAAAATGAATCAGGAGAAAATCGGCGCGTTCTTAAAAGAACTCCGTAAGCAAAAAGGACTTACCCAGCAACAAATCGCAGAGAAATTCAATGTATCAAACAGAACCATATCCCGTTGGGAAAATGGCAATAATATGCCGGATCTGGATATTCTGATTGAAATATCCGATTATTACGAGGTTGACCTGCGGGAAATTCTGAATGGAGAAAGGAAAAGTGACAATATGGATAAAGAGATAAAAGAAACTGTATTACAGGCAGTAGATTATACAAATGCAGAGACAGAGCGGTATAACAAACGTCTACGCATATGTAATGGAATCGCATTACTTCTGGTATTATCTTATACCCTCATCAAAGACACGAGCCTCTATAACAATCCGGCCGTTATGACAGCACTGGATTTTATGCAGGGACTTGCCGTTGGACTGCTCCTGGTCTGCCTGCTCTACGCAACCCGATATGGCGCAAAGATCAGAGCTTTCAAGCATCGACTGATGAAGAGGCAGGGAAATAAACAGGGAAGTTAGCGGCTTCCCTGTTTCTATATGATTTATCTACGACTTATCTAAGATCTATCTACAGCAGTGATCACTGCCGCAGCAATTCACTTTCTGCGGCTTCCTCTACCGGAGTTCCGTCCTTATACCCGATCAATATATAGTCCTGATCCTCATATAAGGCCTTCCACCTGGCCCGGTAGGTTTTCTCATTCACGGCAACACCGTCGATTTCATACAGATTGGCGTCTATGCCGTTTTTACGATACGGAGTCGAATGCATGTTGCAGATCAGAACAGCCTGCCCTTCTTTTATTTCAAAAAAATCATTGTCAGACTCGCCATGTCCCATATAGTGGCTGAAAATCAAACCGGCTCTTTCTACATACTGCATCAGACCGGAAGAACCAAATGCTCCCAGTTCTACCACCTGATCCTGATAATAAGTAAAAACTTTTACCCCTTCGGCATGACAGTCGTCCTCCATCAGCAGCAGCTCCGGAATGTCGTCATCATCAACAAAAGCCAGCGAAAACCGTGCCCCCTGTCCTTTGCCGTCTTTGCTGTTCTGCACATATTCCGTCAGGAACTCCAGATATGCCCGGGCATAAGGAGCCTGCTGCATATCTTCTGATTTACTTTGTTTCCTTGCTTCAGCCATATCTGCAGATGAGGCCGTCTCCTCCTCTCTTTCCAGATCTTCGAGCAGCTCTCCTTCCCTCAAACTTTCGCCATCTGTGTTCCCCGGCCGACCCGACGCCGAACACCTTTCACCCGTACTTCCCGCTATGCCTCCTGCCAAACCATCTCCATCCGCACTTTCCGACACGCCTCCTGCCAAACCATCTTCATCCGCACTTCCTGACATGCCTCCTGCCAGGCCCGCGTCGCCCGCACTTCCCGACATGCCTTCCATAAAACCCTCTTCCCCTGCGCTTCCCGACATATCTTCCGCCGAAGCTGCATAATCCGCTCCTCCCCGCCTGTCTGCAAAGAGATAGGAAAATTGTACCACAGACACACGCAGAACAAGCACAAACACTGCCGCCGCCGTCACCGGAAGAACCAACCTGGGCACTCTTCTATAGTACTTCTCCCACTTGGATTCCATCTTTTTCCCGTCAGACTCTGCCCCAACCATGCCAGTTCCATTTAAATCTGCCGGAGAAATCTGCCGCAGATCCTGCCGCAGTTCTTTCCCCTGATTCCGTTCCGATTCCTGCCGCTGTCCGGCCTGTCCCATCTCCTTATGCAGTCTTTCTTCCTCTTCTGCGACTGCCTGCTTTGTCCTCAGAATCAGATCCACCGGTGCATGAATCTGGGATGTCTCTTCTCTATATACATTTTTATTTTGTTTCTTTTCCTGATCCGTCATCAATATGGCTTCACTTTCTCTATGATTTTCCCGTTTCCCACCGACAGGGCAAACGTTCTGTGGCACAGCTGCTTTTCACTTTTTCACCTGCTGCTTTTCACTTTTTCATCCGCCGCTTTTTCACCTGCCGCTTTTTCACTTTTTTATCCGCTGTTTTCCCACTCTTCCCCCAGCAGGTCCCGCAGCATCTGTCTTGCCCGGTGCAGCTGGGATTTCACGGTGCTCTCTTTCTGTTCCGTCAACTGCGCAATCTCTGCCACCGACAGCTCTTCAAAATAAAATAAATGGATCACCAGACCGTATTTCTGCGGCAGCTTCTGCACCGCCGCACGCACGGGATGTTCTCCCGGCAGCTCAAAAATCTCACTCTCATCCGCTATACGCTCCGGCTCTTCCATATAATCCACATTCCGGTTCCAGTACTGTTCGTAATATTTCTTCGCACAGTTGATCGTCACCCGGATCAGCCACGCTTTCACATGCTCCCATGATTCCAGATCCTGTACATGACGCACAAGCCTGATAAACACTTCCTGAAACAGATCGTCTGCATCTGTTGTATTCTTCATCTGCGACAAAGCCAGCCGATAGACCATATCCGCATATCTGTCGATCGCTGCCTGCGTCGTTATCCGCTCCTCTTTTGGCATAGAAATCCCCCGTCAAAGTCAATTACCCCGCAGCTTGCCTGCAGAAATAATATAGGCTGGCTCTTATTATACATGATAATACATTCACCGACCAGCACAGACTCTGTCTTATATACCCGCAAGGAGCCTCCAAGGTTGCACCTTTACCCTGCATAATCCACAAAAGTGATCACCTGCTCTTCCTCGATCTGATTTCCCCGCGGTTCATAGGCCCATACCATCTTGATCTGTCCGCGGATTTCCTCAAAAGTCCATCTCTTCTGGCTTCTCGCCACGCAATTAGAGTCGTTTACCATGAAACCATTCTGATCATACCCATAGATCACGATAAAATGTCCTGCTGCCGTAAAGTCTCCTGCTCCCATGGCACAGATCAGCACGCGTCCCTTGGACAGTGCATTCCGAAATCCATACTCGGACATATCCGGTTCGATCACCCGCACCCCATACAGCCCGGGCATATCCTGCATCAAAGCCCAGGCTGTTCCCGTTCCTTCCACATAGTAGCCATTTTCCATGGCATAATCGGCGATCCGGTCCGGTGTCAGCGTCTCGTCCCCTGTCAGATAATACAGCACCATCGACATACAGGTTGGCCCGCATCCCGACAGGCCAATATTGCTGTCAACGCCATAGGAAGCATAGCCCCACCGCGGATCCCACTGGAGAAAAAGCGGGAAGTCCTGTCTCTTTTCTTCCTCCGTCAATCCGCCTGTCGCCACCTTGTCCTTCTCCAGATATCCCGCCGCAAAATCTGCCATTTCAGGATTATTGGCCAACGCTGTCAGCATATTTTCCGGATAGAGGGAACTGTTTTGGCCAATCTGTGCGATCACCGGATTCGACTGGCCCAGCTCTTCCAGCCTGCGCACCGCTTCCTCCCGTGTCCGTTTGATGGGCTTGTCCAAACGCACTGCCTGGATGCTGCTGATAAAATCCGCCGTCTGCTGTCCGCCGGCCTGCCGCTCTCCAAATGTGTCCATTGCATCCGAACTGCTCTCTGCCGCTTTCTGCTGCAGGGCTTCTATCTGTTTCAAAGTCGTCTGTACCTTCGTCAGAGATACCCCCAGCTGCCGGATCCGCATTCCATACAAAACCAGGGTCATACCCAAAACAGCGTAAAATATATTTCTCTGTAACTTTTTGAGCTGTTTCCTTCTCCTGTATTCCATCTGCCGTTCCATTTCTCTGTCACTCTCCATGTAATTTCTCATTTCTCTTTCCCCCAATGCTATCCTGACTTTTCCGGCTCCATCGCTGCCACGCTTCCTTGCGGAATCCGCGGCAATTTTCTATCCCATAAAAATACTCTGTTAGGATCAATGCTTTCATCCTAACAGAGTGTTGCGTCATACTTTCGATAAAAATGTGTCGTACTTGTAAAAATAAGCAGAACCAGTGTGTTGACACCAGTTTCGAAATTCCTTCCCGCCTGATCTTAATCTTTTTCTTCTGCCTTCAGATGATAGTCTATCACCCGCTGTTCATGCAGCTCAATTTTTTTATTCTTCTCATATTCAGTAAATCCATCGATCTCCACACTGTAATATCCCTGCTGTGCATACAGCCGAGTCCCTTTTACCGCTATACTCACCAATGACCCGCTTTTATTTGTCTGTGCAAACTTCTCCACTTCCCCCTGTACGCCTGCCAGGCGGACAAAAAGCTCCAGCTTATCAAATGACTGCCTGTATATCATATTTCTATACAACGATATCTCCGCATCCCACACTTTACCCGTGACTGCATTGACAGATAATGTCGCATACAGATACTCATTCGAAAAGCGTACTGTCCAGAAACTGTACCAGGACTCCATCGGCACTTCCAGCGCACTTAAATCCGCTTTTACCCCCAAAGATGCCCTTCGGGACAGGATCTCCGGATTCTGCCTGTCAGATGCGGTCACAATTTCTGTTCCGCCTTCGCTTCCCGCCGATTCTTTGGACTTTTTCTCCGTCTTTGTCAGAAATCCCATCTCCACAAGCCAGTTTTCACCGGAGGCGATAGCCTCCTCCATCGTGATCTGCCCCACTGCCGGTTCATGCAGAATCTCTCCCTCACAGTGACTCCTGTATCTTAGTACCTTCTCCATCTGTCCCACCGTCAAAATGCGCTCTGCATCTTCCTTCGTCTCCCCCGTCTCTTCACCCTCTCCCGCGGCAGTATCCTCTGCAGCCGTGTCCTGCCATGCCAGAACGGGAGATTCCACCGCCACAGTACCGCTCTCCTCCAACCGCTGCCGCTCCCGCATCTGCAGAATCACATTCATCCCTGCCGTACTTCCCAGGGCAAAAACCGCCGCAAGCAGCAGGCAAACCAATGTATACTTAGACACCCTCTTCACTATGCCCTCCTTCCGACAGACCGAACGTGATTCGAACCGTAGTACCGGTTCTGCCGTCACTCTGCACCCGCATCCCTGCCCTGTGAAGCTGCGCGATCTTAGCCACCAGCGCCATACCAAGCCCCGCTCCATGCTGTTTCCTCGACCGTGATTTGTCCACCATGTAAAAAGCTTCCGTAATCCGCCCCAGCTCTGCCGGCGGAATCCCTTTTCCGTTATCCGTAATACAAATCTGATAGCAGGTCTTCTCCCTCCTGCCGGTAATCCAGATATCGCTGCACTCCGCCTTGACAGCATTATCAATAATATTGAGTATCATTGTCTTGAAAAGATCGAACTCCACTGCGATCTCGTCTTCTTCTATGTCCATATGCAGCCTGACACTATGCTTGCCGCACACAGGCAGTATGCCTTGCCGCAGGTTTTCAAACAACCCCCCCGTCTCCAGTTTTTCCAGTAAAAAGTCCTGCCTGTCCATAACAAACAGATCCATCAGCTTCAAAGAAAGCGCTTCCAGGCGCATACCCTCATGCAGAATATAGCCCGCCGCCTCCCTGACCTGCTTCCTTGACAGCTCCCGCTGATACAGCATATCCGCATAACCGATCACCGACGTCAGCGGCGTCTTCAACTCATGCGCAAAATTAGCCGTAAAATCCTCCTTCGCTTTGGCTGCCTCGGATAACTCCCTTACCTTCTCCTCTATCTTCTCCGCCATCTGATTGAAATCCGCCGCCAGCTGGCCAATCTCATCCTTTGTTCCCACATGGATCCTCTCGGAATATTTCCCTCTGGCAATCCTTCTGGCTGCCTTGCCCACCCTTTTGATGGATCCGGTGAGCAGATTGGTCAACAGGAAAATCAATGGGAATCCAATGCATAAAATAATCAGATAAATCCTCTGAAAATAAGCCGTCATGTTTCTCTGGATATCCACCACCGAACTGATATCCGTCTGCGTCACCAGATAAGCCTCACTCTCCCCCTGCCTCACATGATCATATACGTAAATATAACTGTCCCCTTCCTTTTGATAGATCCGAAAAGCAAGCCGTCCTTCCCCGCTACTTGTAAAATCCATCATATCCGGCTCCATTATCATATTGGAATAAATGCGGTTTTTGTCAGAATCATACAACGCCACCGGCGCTGTGAAAGAACCCCGGATTTCCGGATTACCTTCCTGTACCCACAGAAAGTCCGGCTCCGAGTACAAAATAGACTGTAGAATATACTTGTTATATTGAAACTGCTGCAATGCATACTTCTTTTCCTGTTCGATGGCATTTTCGTAGGCATAGTCAATCAGCATCACGCCCGCCGCCTGAAAAGCGATCCCAAAGAGAACCACAAAGCAGAGGAATACTTTATGAAAAAGTTTCATGTATCATCCTCCAGGCGGTATCCGATCCGAAACACCGTCCTGATATAGTTCTCCCATCCCAGCTTCTTCCTCAGACGCTGGATATGAGAATCCAATGTACGGGTGTCTCCCATAAAAGATCCGCCCCAAACCTTCTCGTAGATGCGCTCCCGGTACAGCGCTACATTCTTATTCTGCATCAGTTCTACCAGCAAATCAAACTCTTTGATCGTCAGCTCCACCGGGACACCCGCCTGTGTTACAGTCCGGGAGATCACGTCAATCTCCACATCCGCAAAAGACAGCTTCTGGCCTGCCTTCCCATATCTCCGCAACACGGCCTCCACCCGCGCAGTCAGTTCTCCCACCTGAAACGGCTTGACAATGTAATCATCCGCTCCCAGTTTTAATCCCTTAATACGGTCATCGACATTGCCCTTCGCCGTCAGGAAGATCACCGGTATTCCCATCGGCTTGATATATTCAAGCAGCTCATAACCGTCAATCTCCGGCAGCATAATGTCTAACAGGATCAGGTCAAAGCGCTCCTCCTCAATCAGATCTGCCCCGGCTTTGCCGTCAAAAGCACAGGTACATCTGTAACTCTCCGTCTCCAGATTGATCTTGATCAGATTTGCGATGGCCGCATCGTCTTCGACGATCAGGATTTTCTGCATTGCTGAACACTCCCCATCTATATAACAAACCCGCATCATACAGCCGAATCGGTATGCCATATGACTGTCCTTGTTACAAAATTTTACTTGCAACAGTATATACTATAGATGTGTCAAAGTTGTGTCATTATTTAATACATTATCTCATATTCTGTTTATTTTTCCTGTTCTTCTCATTATCACTATGCTTACTCCTCATCATGATGATTCCCTTTCTCCAAAAAATGCCTGCGTAATGCAGGCGCTTTTACTCATCTACTTTTGGTTGGAAGTAAATGACTCAAAATCAATATAATCAACGTAAATACTTTCAACAGGCAATATCAAAGCTATCACGACTGAAATCCACATATAATATTGAAATGATTTAGGAAGTTTATCCTTTATGACCGGTTTTAAAATAAATAAAAAAAATGAAATTATACTACCTTAGGACTCTTCCTCTCCTCAACCGTGTTACATTTGTAACGCGGTTAAATTATACATTTCACTTATCATTCTGTCAAGTATATACTATAATAATGTCCTTATATTCCATAAGAAAGACCGGCAGGATACACTCTATCCCTCCGGTCTTTCCTCCAATTATCTGTATTCCATAAAACTGCTGATCTCTTCATCCTCATACCGCAGAATAATGGCGGACGTGGGCGGAAGGGTTACGGAAACTTTACCGGCTCTGACCGGATATTCTTTCTCTTCCGTGGTAAATCCGTCCGCTGTAGTCAGCAGCAGCTGTTTGATCATACACTCCTTGGGCACACCCAGATGCCATACGAACAGCTCTTTCGTGATCTCATAATCGTTATTATTAATCAGGATCACGGATTGTCCCTCCCTTGTGAACCTGCCGTACCCGATCACATTGTAATCACTCTCCATCTGTTTAATGGAGCCTGTCAGAAACTCTCTGTGGCTCTTGTGGATCCTGATAATTTCCCTGTGAAATGCAATCAGCTCCTGATCTTCATGCCCCCAGGGATACGTACGCCTGTTATCCGGATCGGTGAAACCGCATACGCCCGCCTCATCACCGTAATAAATGGTAGGCGCTCCGGGCCAGGTCATCTGGATGACCACCGCTTCACGCATGACCGCCTTATTCACACCGGCATTGGCCGCCTCCGGTCCCAGTGTGTTGGTTCTCCCCACTTTCCTGTTGGTTCTGGTCAGAAATCGGGAGTGATCATGATTGGACAGCTCATTCATAGCCACCTGTAGAGAAGGCGTAGTAAAGCTGGCGCCGTGGTGCTGCATGGCTCCCCAGAAGCTGTCTGCATTCCCCCGCAGATCTTCCCGGTAATCGTCGCTGTGCTTCTGCATCCCGGTCAAAAACCATGTCACCGGCTCCATAAAAGCATCATAGTTCATCACGGTATCCCACTCATCGCCCTGCAGCCATTCTTTCGGACTCCCGTAATGCTCCGCCAGCACGATGGCTTCCGGATTTCCCATCTTCACCGCTCTGCGGAATTCTTTCCAAAAATAATGATTGTACTCCGGCGTATGCCCCAAATCCGCCGCCACATCCAACCGCCAGCCGTCTATATGATAGGGCGCTGCAATCCATTTCCGCGCAATATACAGAATATAATCCTCCAGCTGCTGGGAATTCTCGTAATTCAGCTTGGGCAGCGTGTCATGCCCCCACCACCCGTCATAGGAACCATTATAGGGCCATTTATTGTTGTCGTGAAACTGGAAATACGTGTGGTACGGACTGTCCTGTGCCACATAGGCGCCCTTCTCATAACCGGAAGCATGTTCATAAATGCGTTCTCTGTCCATCCATTTGTTAAAGGATCCGCAGTGGTTGAATACTCCGTCCAGGATCACCTTCATCCCTCTTCTGTGAGCTTCCTGCACCACATTGGCAAAAAGTTCATTACTGGCTTCCAGATTCTGTTTATTAGATACCCGGTCAATATATCTGGTGGCAAACCGGTTCTCATGCTGGTCATGCGGCAGCAGCTCTCCCTCATCGTGGACGATCCTGCCCACATGAGGATCTATATAATCATAATCCTGAATATCATACTTATGATTGGAAGGCGATACAAACAATGGATTAAAGTAAATCACATCCACACCCAGATCCTGCAGGTAATCCATCTTATCAAGAACGCCCTGCAGATCGCCGCCATAGAATTCGCGCACCCCCATAGCTGCCGGATATTTATTCCAATCCTCTACCCTGACCGTCTTATCCCCGATATACTGATATTCATTCGTCAACACATCGTTAGAAGGATCTCCATTGTAGAACCGATCCACGTAGATCTGATAGAACACGGCTCCTTTCGCCCAGTCCGGCGTCTTAAATCCCGGAATAATCTGAAAATGATAATATTCATTGATATCTTTGCAGATGCCGCGCGTGTCATAGAAGCAGTCGATCCTGCCTACGCGTATTTCAAAATAATAGACCAGCTTCTCATTATCAAGCTGTACAGAATAGGAATAGTAATCAAAATAGTTATCCGTCTCCGTCTTTAACATGATGTGCTTCTCATCCTTGCATACGAAAAACACTCTGTCAATATTATTTCTGGCTGACCGGAAGCGGATGGTGACCTCCCCGTAAGCGCTTGGCTCCGGAGGATAAACGTAGTCCTCTGTGGTATCTGAAAACAGGGCTTCTTTATTAATAACCGGACGCATCCCTGCTATATACTGCTGATTCTTCTCTGCTCTCTGAAATTGGCTTATATCCATGCTTTCTGCCTTTCTTTAATCAGTCGATAGACATATAATCTATTCTATACTATATAGGGTAGATGTTCAAGCAGAAAACGAGCTGCGCTCGTTTAGGGCAAGTAAAAAAGGCAGCTTTTCGGTCGCTGCCTTTTTTAGAGAAGGTATTTCTTTCTTATGGGGTATAGCAAAAACTATATAATGTATT
>CANPTH010000106.1 GCA_947576945.1 uncultured Lachnospiraceae bacterium | reverse complement strand
ATAAAAGAAATATTTTTTAGCCACAAGCGTTACAAAAATGCTTGACCACTACAGACTATACAAGTGTGGCGTATTGGTATCAGAACGAACCGCATAACGCATTTACGAAACTGAAAGAAGCTCCGGAGCGCTGGCCCAGATAATCTGTGCTTTTATGTTGTTATGACTTTGCTCTTTTCTATATAAATTAGGTGGCGGGAATGGGAGGGTTCATGATATAATAGAACATGAAGTTGTACTAAGGTGCTGAAGGACAGCACATAAGTACAACTAAATCATGTTCGACATAGAGTTCTGCTAAGGCTGCAAAGAACGCAGGCCAGGCAGAACTAAATCATGTTTAACACAACCTGTATATGCAGGAAAAGCAAAATCATATCGTTAAGGAAGAAAGGCACAAGAGCAAGGATGGACATTATTTTAAAACTCAAGGATGAACTGAAAGTGGAGAAATGGCAGGTAGAAGCTGCCGTGAAGCTGATCGATGAAGGGAATACCATTCCTTTTATCTCCAGATACCGTAAGGAAGCGACGGGGTCTCTCAATGATGAGGTGCTGCGTGACCTGCATGAGCGGCTTACTTATCTGCGGAATCTGGAAGAGAAGAAGGAACAGGTTTTAAAAAGCATAGAGGAACAGGGGAAACTGACCGAGGAGCTGCAGGCGAAGATCGTGGCGGCGGAAACCATGGTGGTGGTGGAGGATCTTTACAGGCCTTACCGTCCGAAGCGTAAGACCAGGGCCAGCGTGGCCAAGGAGAAAGGACTGGACGGCCTGGCGCAGTTTATTCTGGCGCAGGAGACGACGGCTCCCATTGAGGAGGAAGCAGCCAGATATGTCCACGAGGATGAAGATGCCGCCAGGACAGTGGCTACCGTGGAAGATGCCATTCAGGGCGCTAAGGATATCATTGCCGAGATGATATCGGACGAGGCGGATTATCGTATCTATATCCGTAATATCACGATAGAGGAAGGTAAGCTGACAAGCGTTGCCAGGGATGAGAAGGCTGAGAGCGTGTACGAGATGTACTATCAGTACGAAGAACCGGTGAAAAAGGTTGCCGGCCACAGGACGCTTGCCCTGAACCGCGGGGAGAATGAGAAATTCCTGGTGGTGAAGGTGGAGGCGCCGGTGGAGCGCATCTTACAGTACCTGCGCACGAAGGTGATCACCAGGGACAATGAGGTCACTTCCCCGATCCTGGAGGATGTGATTGAAGACAGCTACAGCAGACTGATCGCACCGGCCATCGAGCGGGAGATCCGCAACGATCTGACGGAAAAGGCGGAGGACGGCGCAATCTCCGTATTTGGCAAGAACTTAGAGCAGCTTCTGCTGCAGCCGCCCATCGCCGGCAAGGTGGTTCTGGGCTGGGATCCGGCTTTCCGTACCGGCTGTAAACTGGCGGTGGTGGACGAGACGGGCAAAGTGCTTGACACGAAAGTAATCTATCCCACTGCACCGCAGAACAAGGTGACAGAGGCCAAGGCAGAGCTTAAGAGATTGATCAGGAAATATAATGTATCCCTGATTTCCGTCGGCAACGGTACGGCTTCCAGAGAATCCGAGCAGGTGATCGTGGAGCTGTTAAAAGAACTGGATACGCCGGTACAGTATGTGATCGTCAACGAGGCGGGCGCGTCGGTGTATTCTGCGAGTAAGCTGGCCACGGAGGAGTTCCCCAACTTCGACGTGGGACAGAGGAGCGCCGCTTCCATTGCCAGAAGACTGCAGGATCCGCTGGCGGAACTGGTGAAGATCGATCCGAAATCCATCGGTGTGGGCCAGTACCAGCACGATATGAACCAGAAGAAACTGAGCGAGGCGCTGCACGGCGTGGTGGAAGACAGTGTAAATAAAGTAGGTGTGGACCTGAATACCGCTTCCGCTTCCCTTCTGGAATATGTCTCCGGCGTGAGCAAGGCGGTGGCCAGAAATATCGTGGATTACCGGGAGACCAACGGTAGATTTTCCAACCGGGCGCAGCTGCTTAAGGTGGCCAAGCTGGGGCCGAAGGCTTACGAACAGTGCGCGGGCTTTATGCGCATTGCGGACGGCGACAATCCGCTGGATGCCACCAGTGTGCATCCGGAGTCATACGAGGCGGCGAAGAAGCTGCTTGACAGGATGGGCCTGACCATGGAAGACGTGAAGGAAGCCCAGAAAAAGGCGGCGGCTCAGAAGACGTCGGGTAAGAAGGCAGCAGCGCCGGTTAAAGAAAAGAAAAAACCGCAGCCGAAGGTGGTTATCCGCAATACCAACACCGCCATGGGCAAGGCGCTGGCGGCGGCTATGGGCGGCATGACGCTGGAGGGGGAAGATACTGACAGGAATAATAACGGCAATGCCGGCGGGAAGGCGGCTAAAGGCAGCGATAAGCCGGATATGACGGTCAGCAGCTTAGAGAAGAAGATCAAGGATAAAAAGAAGCTGGCGGAGGAACTTGGCATCGGTGAGATCACGCTGACCGATATTCTTAAAGAGCTGGAGAAGCCGGCCAGAGATCCTCGTGACGATATGCCGGCGCCGATTCTGCGCAGCGATGTGCTGGATATGAAGGACTTAAAACCGGGTATGATCTTGAAAGGCACGGTGCGGAACGTGATAGACTTCGGGGTGTTTGTGGATATCGGCGTGCACCAGGACGGACTCGTACATATTTCGCAGATCACCAATCGTTATATCAAGCATCCGCTGGAGGCAGTCAGTGTGGGCGACGTGGTGGATGTGCAGGTGCTTACGGTGGATGTGGCCAAGAAGAGAATAGGACTGACCATGAAAATCAAGCAGGAAGCCTGAAAACCGAGAAAGACGTGGTAGTTATGGTGTATGCTTATGGATATACAGGAAGTCAGGCGTATTACGCCTGACTTCTTGTATAGGTCACGGGAATATGGTTATATTGAATGGTCAGTTCGTATTCTGCATCCGGGTCAGCCGGAGTACAGGAAAAGGTCAACAGCACATAATGATTGGCAGCTTCTATTCTTTGAAGGTGCGGCGAATCTGACTTGATATCCACAATGCTGACGGTAATCAGGCTGCCTTTTGCACTGTCGGTGAACTGCGGCTCGTAGGCGTAGGTGTGGGGCAGGCCGTTGTAGTAGATGTATTGGCAGCCGTCCGATTCGATCACGTACCACTTGCCGTCCTCGCAGGCGCTCAGGGCATTACGGATTTTATCAGATACTTCCGTCTGCGTGACACGGTTCAGATCCACAACGGTCGGTTTGGATATACTGTTCTTGTTATATGCATCCCGGTTGTCAGGGTTATCGAAATCATTAAAATCATCAAATATGTCAAAATTATCAAAGTCGTCAAATTTATTAAAATCATCGAAGTCTTCGAAATCATCAAAATTATCAAAATCATCAAATTTATCAAATTTATCAAAATCATCAAAGTCATCAAATTTATCAAAGCTATCAAAGTCTTCAAAGTCAGCAGAATCACCAAAAAGATGGAGATAGTTGGCAGCATTGTCTTCCCGGCACTTTTCCAGCCACTTAACCTTGCTTTCCGCATCCATCATTCCGATCAGGACGGCGAAAAAGGAGATAACATTTTCCTGATAGGCTTTCAGGGCATAGCGTTCCACCGCTTCCTCCTGTATCCCGTTATCTTCCAGTTCACCGATACAGCAGGCGAAGAAGGAAACGTTTCTCTCAGCAAACATCTGCTCCAGATATTGTGTCTGCGTCTGGCTGTCAAGTTCACGGAAAATGGCGGAAAACTGCGGAAGTTTCTGTGTCTCCCAGTACTTCTCTGCCAAAGCGGGGAAGTTGTCATTTCCTACGTATTCTATGTCTGTAACGATGATAGAAGCTGTATAGACCGATTCAGGGTCTACCCGCACAAGCATACGACTGGATGCAGCCGTAACGGCATTTTGCGTTTCCGGATCCTCCAGGAGAGGGATATATTCAGGAGCGGAGTAGACTTGTACAGTGCTTTCGTCCGACAAGACGATCTGCGTCCTGCTGTAGGCATCTGTCTGGAGTCTGTCAGGCGAATTACTGTAGCAAAGCCCGATCAGATAAGGGTGTTGGTAAAAGAAGCACTGTACGCTAAAGTGATGATCGGTCTCGGGAACTTCTTCCTCAGGGACTTCATTCTCAGAGAATTCTTCTTCGGTGAGAAAGGTATCTTGTATGTCACCTGCAGCCAGCAGGTAGAAATCTGCATCTGCCTGCGTGATCGTGCCGTTTCCTACCATTGTACGGCACTGCTCACCAATATGTCTGACAAGACCGGACATATCTTTTTCCCGAAATGAACCGAAGGTAGAGTAGCGGTCTTCGTAGACAAAAACCAGTTTGTAGAAGCCGTTGGTAACCTTGGAAAGTGGTCTGTCTGTTTCATCCGCACCATCCACATAGATGTAGTAGATGGTGTCCTCACGCTCTATGCGGTAGTCGTGCAGGGGGACTGCGTCGGCATAGACGTTACTGTTGCTGTGGGTGGACTTTGCCTGGTCAGTGACAGCGCCTGCAGGTATGTCCGGTTGGGCACTGCTGTCGGCAGAACTGTCTGAGTGGCTGCCGGGTGCGGCATATGCGCCGAGAACGATGGCGCCGCCGACCAGGATTCCGGTAACAAATAAAGTGATAAATTGTATGGTTTTCGTGAATTTCTTATGGTTCATGATCGCATCCAACCTTCTTTTTAGTAATTCTTTGCTCTCATGCAAGGTGACAGAGGCCAGGGTATCTTTGTAGGAGCCGCCGACAGCAGCGGCATTCAGCAGCGTATCGCCATAGGATATGCGCGCATTTTCGGGAATCAACTCAATAACTCTCTCGTCACAGGAGAGTTCGCAGAGTTGGTTGACTTCATTTTTCATCAAATAGACAAAAGGATTGAACCAATGTACACAGAGAGTAAACTGCATCAGCCATTTGTAGAGCATATCCCGCCGACTGTAATGGACCAGTTCATGCAGCACGGTATAGTAGAAATCGCGCTCGGACAGATCCGCATCCGGCAGAATGATACGGGGACGGAACAGCCCGATCAACAGAGGAGAGGACACGAGGCTGTTGGTATAGAGATCCAGGGAACTCTTTATATGATTTTCTTCTATGATACGTCCGAAACACTCTAACAGCTGCATGTCATTGAGCGGACTGCATCCGGCATCAATGTACTTCCGAAAACTCTGGTAGATAGTGATCTTGCGCATCAGGAGGAGCAGTGCCGTGATCAGCCAGAGGGCGAAGACCAGGGTTCCGGCGGAGACAGGCCTGTCGATAGCATTTTCTGCATCTGCCATGGCAGCAGTGTCAGCGTCAGGCAGAAGCTCAGCAGGCTGCTGCCCATTCTGTATTCTGCCGGACTGCCCGCTGTCGGATTTCACATTGGAAATGTTTTCGGGTGAAGAGCTTCCGGCGCCCTGTGGTAGAGGGGCGGATGTGGTAATGCCGGGCAGAATCTGTTCTGCTGTCAGTATAAGATTCCCCGTCAAACTAGTCTGCGGCGTTATGGGCAGGAGCAGCCGCCAGATTACGACCAGCCAGATATAGTACTGCCATTTCCTGCTCAGCCGCTTCCGATACAGAGGACGAAACAGCAGCAGTAATATGATCAGTGCAGTCCCGGATAAAGATAATGATAACATCAATTTTATGATTTCGTTCATTTTCTCGTATTACTCCATTTCTCAGCCATTAGAGAGCCGTCTTCCGGAAGGATATTTTCCGGCGTTGTTCCTTTACCTTTCGGCTATGGCTGTTATCAGATTCTGCAGCAGGAGAGATTTAACTGCACCGTAGGCTGTATTATGTGTCAGACGGTGTATCGCCGGTGACAGCCTGCCAGTATTTCTTCAGGTCGTCGTAGTCCGAGGCGGACAGCAGATCCTTCTGAATCAGAGTGGCAACCAGATCTCTGGCATTTCCTTCATAGATTTTGTCGAGAAAGGTTTCGGTCTGGGAAGACTGGTATTCATCGGCGGAAACGATTGCAGTATAGCGGTTGCGGTGCCCGATCTTATTGGTCTTAAGCAGGCCTTTGTCGATCAGGCGGGAGAGCAGGGTGATGATTGTGTTCTTGGTCCAGTTCAGGCCTTTGGCCGACAGAGCGGTTACGATCTCTGCATAAAGCGCTGAGCCGCCATTTCCCCAGATTGTTTTCATTAATTCCAATTCGTAGTCTGATATTTGCTGCATAGGTTCCTCCCTGGTCAGTTTCGGTCTTATCTTCAATCGACAATGCGTCGATCAGGTTGGATGCTCTTTGGAGAGTCCAATTACACAAGTGGAATGTATTCAGCTCTGATTGTGTATATCTTTGTCGATTGAAGGTAGCTTTGCCGTGGATTGGGTAATGTTTCGGTTTGCATTTTAGGCATGCGTAAGAGTACAACATGTAATCTATAATAGTAAGATAACACAATGTACACTTAGAGTCAATAGATGATGCATATAAAATATTACGGTTTGCGGCGCCCTGCACCTCGCTGCAGGGTATCCGGCCGATTAAGCTGAGGTTTCAGAAAATATTTTAGTGCCTCAACTGTTGTAAAACAGCTTGACGCATCCGGAAGATATGTTATGATAAAGATAAAGAAAACGCGAACATAACAGCAGAATATTAATAATTTATTATTACCCTCAGTGAACAAAGGTACACACGGTCGGTAAAGAATCAATTTCATCCCCTGCTGCGTTGCTTTCATTCCGTGTACGTCCAGTACACGTCAATCAAGCGCCTTGCAGGGATTGAAATTGCCTTCTTTCCGACTCTTCGACCCTGACCATGGATATTTGAGTGATTTCCAAGGCGGACGATTGAGGCGTACCGGACGTACGCCGATTGAGGACAACGCAGAAAACCGCTCAAATATCATGGTTCAGGGCGTGTATTCCTTTGTTCACTGAGGGTATCGTAACCGGTAGATAAACTGCTGATTGCGATACAGCAGAAGACAGATATTCGCAGGAAAGGAGGACAGTTATGAGTGCGATGACAATTAATGGTGGATTTTTGAATTCTTATTCCCATATTGCCAGCGGTAAGCGGATCAATTCGGCGGCGGATGATGCTGCGGGTCTTGCAATCGCGAAGAAGATGCAGAGAGAAGAGACCGGGCTTCGTGTGGGCGCCGAGAATGCACAGGCCGGCATCGGCGCTTTGAATGTGGCGGACGGCGCGCTTGACGGTGTGACAGACTATCTGCAGAGGATCAGAGAGCTTGCATTGCGGTCCATGAACGGATTGAACTCTGCCGAGGATAAACAGATTTACCAGAATGAGATTGACCAGTTGAAGGAGGGCATTCAGTCACTGGCGAAAGACACCTCGTTGAATGAGCAGAAGCTGTTGGACGGCAGTATGGCTGATATGGGGCTGGCAACGAATCCCAACGGCGGCGGTATGAAGATTCAGATGGCGAATTCTACACTGGAAGCGCTGGGGATTGCCGATCTTGATGTGACATCAGCTGATTTCAGCCTGGATTCCATCGACAAGGCGCTTAAGACGGTGACGTCGCAGCGGGGTAGCCTTGGAGCCTATACCAACCGTCTGGAACATACGTTTAACTACAATACGAGAGCGTCCTTAGAGCAGCTTGGCTCCAGAAGCCGTCTGGAGGATCTGGATCTGCCGAAGGCAGTTTCCGAGAAGAAGAAACAGGAAGTTCTGGTCGGCTATAAGAACTTTATGATGCGGGAACAGATGAACCAGCAGAATTTTATGCTGAGAATGTTTCAGTAGCATTGTGTATTCTGACGGCTGTACCTGATTTTTCATGAGTATCTGTGTCAAACTTAAGATGGAGCACAGCT
This sequence comes from uncultured Lachnospiraceae bacterium, assembly GCA_947576945.1. GTDB lineage: Bacteria > Bacillota > Clostridia > Lachnospirales > Lachnospiraceae > UBA3282. The sequence continues at coordinate 2,547 of CANPTH010000106.1, read as the reverse complement.
ATGATTATGACACCCCAGGGATGATATGTATTCGATCCCTGGGGGTTTGTTTTTGTATGGCTTGCGGAATAGAGCATAGACGATATATTAAGTGTGCTATGAGAATATATAGGGGAGAAAGGTATGAATAAGAAAGAACTGGTCAGGAAGGCTATAGCCTCAGTAAAGCAGGAGGAAGTGAATGCTGTTAAGCACAATAATTATCCGCCTTGCATCTATATGGAAGGAGAGCTTCCGCAGAGGAAGATAAGGAACGCCATCGAATCCTTTGCCTCCGATTGTATGCCTGAGGATGTGGCAGCCCTTGTAGAAGAGGATTTATTATGTTCGGGGAAGAAGGGGTATCTGTTCACCGCGGAAGCGATGTATTATGACAGATCCAGACTGGATGAGAAAAGACTTCCACGGCCTTTGCCATATGACCAGATCATGCAGGTAGAGCTGGGCGGCAGCAGGAATACGCATTTGGTTTTTACTTTGCGGGACGGACGACGAGTTGATGTGCATTGCGGTGTTCGGGCAAACTTCTTAAGATTAGCCTTAAGGGCGGTTTTGCATGTTCTTGCCGGTGAGATGGAGCCTGAATCGGACGCAGAAGTGGTTCCGGAAGTGGTGTCTGAGGCAGAGACAGAAGTGGTTCCGGAGACGGTGTCTGAGTCTGATGCAGATGCAGATGTGATTCTGGAGGTGATGTCTGAGGAGGATATAGAAGTGATTCCGGAGGTGATGTCCGGGGAGGATGCAGATGTAGTTCCGGAGACTGTGCCCAAGGCGAAAGAGAAGGATGAGAAATGCATACGGGCAATGAAGTTGTTTCAGAACGGCATGAAAGCATATGAGGCAGACAATTATACAAAAGCGCTTTCCTGTTTTAAGCAGGCAGCAGAGCAAGGCTATGCGGAAGCGCAGTTTAAATACGGACAGATGTACTATAATGGAGAAGGTGTAGAGAAAGACGATGCAGAGGCCATGAGCTGGTTTCAGAAAGCGGCGCAGCAGGAGTGTGTGTGGGCGCAATTCTTCTGCGGCCTTATGTATGCATACGGCAAGTCTGTACCGAGAAACGGCTATGAGGCGATGAACTGGTTTCTGAAAGCGGCAGAGCAGGGATTGGCGAGAGCGCAATATGAATGTGGCGCCAGATATTATCATGAGGGGAATACGGATAAAAATCGGGATAAGGCCAGAGAATGGCTTGAGAAGGCAGCAGCGCAGGGGTATGAAGAAGCGATCAAAATGCTGCAGAACAAATTTGGACAGTAACACAAAGGCACACGCCGGGAGTTTTCCCGGCGTGTGTTTTCTCATGATTAGGCGCTATGGTAACTTTAGGTTTGCCCTGTTTCAGCTTGAGGCTGATATCCGGTGTTGTGTACTGGAGAGCGTCGCCCTCTGCATTTTGCAGGGTAAGGAGGAGTATGACCTTGTAGCTGTACTTTGTGATCAGGCTGGCATTTTCTTTTGCATGGATGATGACTTTATTGTCAGCACATTCCGCTTCAAACAGGTGTGCCGCATTGCCTGTAAGCTGTACGGCGGTGATTTTGCCGTTGAGGGCTTTCAGGGCAGGTGTCACTGTCACGAAGGTATTTGTACGGTTTAAGACGTCAATGCTTCCTTTGGAGGAAACCTTGACGGATTTATCTGCTGCCGTATCAACAACTTTGACGGTGAGAGGCGTGCTGATCGTCAATGTGTCTGTCACCTTTACGTTTACTTTGAACTTGTAACTGCCTTTTGCGACAGTGGTATTGTTCAGCTTTGCAATGATCGTATTTTCTGCCCGATCGAAGGCAAATACAATGCCGCTGTTGTTGATATTCTGTGCTTTCACATCCGCCGCACTGACGCTTACGCCTGCAGGGGAGAACTTCGCTCCGTCCTTCCACATCACTTCGGTGGAAGCCATATCGTAATGCAGAAAAGCTTTGTTGGTGTTAAGCTGCAAAGATTTGTTCTGCAATTTCACGGCTGGCCTGCCCATAATAAAATCCTCCTTTTGTGGTTGTGGGTGGTTACAGGCTTTCGCCCGGTTTGAATGAATAGGGGTCGTGCGGCTCCTTTGGCGCAAGTGCGCCGCTTGCCATGTCGTGAGCCACAAGGGACGTGTAATAATTGCCGATTGTGGACGGGGCATTGAAAAGCACCGCCCGTAAATACTGCTTGATGTTGCGGATTTTGGTTGTGTTCTCCCGCATACAGTCCAGCACAAAGCGGATATGTTCGCCGTCCAGCTTCATAAACTTTGCTTTCACCAGCTCGGCGGGGTAGTCGTCCCCGGCAATGCGGATTGTCTTTCTCCGGGTGCAGACGGTTTCCAGCATGAGGTCTACAATTTCATTCAGCCTGTCCCCGTCAAACTTCATATCCTGTATGAGAATGTCATAGTCGATATTGTCCTTGATGATCTCCCGGTAAATCTCAAAAGCGGTCTGTGCTTCCGCTTCCTTTCGTTTCCGTTCCGGCGGCGCAGCCGCTTCCTGCTCCAAAGGAGAGGGGTTAGGGGAAAGGATAGGAATGGAATGGGTACTTTGTAAATCCGTATTT
>CANPTH010000105.1 GCA_947576945.1 uncultured Lachnospiraceae bacterium | reverse complement strand
TTTTAGAGAAGGTATTTCTTTCTTATGGGGTATAGCAAAAACTATATAATGTATTGGGGGGTTACAAGTAGTATAATAGCATAGCATGTACCTGTCTACAATACTAAGGATTCACAAATATTACAAATTTGACTATCTGTTTTTGTGAAAATTGCACAATCCCCAAATAAACTGTCCTGCATGCAGCGTAACCTCCCTCGCTACAGCTTGATTTCCGGCGTTTCCGGCTGCGGATAAGCAGTGTCAAAAAGCGCCTCAAACTCGGAACGATTGATCTTCTCCTTCTTAAGCAGCAATTCGGCACACTTATGCAGTACATCCTCCTGCTCTAAAATCATTGCTTTCGCCTTCTCGTAGCAGTCGTCAATAATTGCCTTCACTTCCCGGTCAATCTCCCCGGAAACCACCTCGCTGTGGCCCTTGGCGTGCGCCAGATCTCTGCCGATAAACACCTCGTCATCATCATCGTCATAGTTGATCACACCGATATTGTCCGACATGCCGTAACGTGTCACCATTCTGCGGGCAACCTTCGTGGCTTTCTTGATATCGCTGGACGCACCTGTCGTTATATCATCAAAAATAATCTCCTCCGCGATACGCCCGCCCAGCGAGACCATAATATCCTGAAGCATCCTGCCTTTGGTCAGGAACATCTCGTCCTTTTCCGGAAGAGGCATGGTATAGCCCGCCGCACCAATACCTGTAGGAATGATGGACACCGTATACACAGGCCCCACATCAGGCAGTACATGAAACAGGATCGCATGCCCGGCTTCATGATAAGCCGTAATCCTCTTCTCCTTGTCAGAGATAATACGGCTCTTCTTCTCCGCGCCGATACCTACCTTGACGAAGGCCCGTTTGATATCATCCTGCTTTACAAATACCCGCTTCTCCATGGCCGCATTAATGGCCGCCTCATTCAAAAGGTTCTCCAGATCCGCTCCCGTAAAGCCCGCCGTAGTCTGCGCAATCTGTGAAAGATCCACATCATCCCCCAGCGGTTTGTTCTGTGCATGGACTTTCAGAATATCTTCCCGGCCCCGCACATCCGGCGCCGCCACCGTGATCTTACGGTCGAAACGTCCCGGCCTTAAGATCGCCGGATCTAATATATCCACACGGTTGGTGGCCGCCATTACAATAATGCCCTCGTTGACGCCGAAACCGTCCATCTCCACCAACAGCTGATTCAGCGTCTGCTCACGCTCGTCGTGGCCGCCGCCCATACCGGTACCGCGGCGTCTTGCCACAGCATCGATCTCATCAATAAAAATAATACACGGCGCATGCCGTTTCGCCTCAGCAAACATATCGCGCACGCGGGAAGCGCCCACGCCGACAAACATCTCCACGAAATCCGAACCGGAAATGCTGAAGAAGGGTACGTTGGCCTCCCCCGCGATCGCCTTGGCCAGCAGCGTTTTACCGGTACCCGGCGCACCTTCCAGAAGAACACCCTTGGGAATACGCGCCCCCACTTTCGTAAACTTGCCCGGCTCCCGCAGAAATTCCACGATCTCCTGCAGCTCTTCTTTCTCTTCCTTCAGGCCGGCCACACCGTCCAGCTTGATCTTATTCTCTCCGCCCAGCGTCAGCCTGGCACGGCTTCTGCCGAAATTCATCATCTTGCCGTTACCACCGCCGCCGGCCGCATTCTGCGCATTCATCATCACGAAAAAGAAAACACAGACCACCACCACGATCAGGATCGGAAACACACTGTTCAGAAACCAGCTCTCCTCCGGCACACTCTCCACCACCGGATCCAGCTCGTAGCTGCGCACCAGTGCCTCCGCCTCAGAAATATCCGTCACGTTCAACCGTCTTTCTTCACCGCTTTTCAGCGTCACCTCCAACGAACCGGCATTGGTATTCTTGTTGGGACAGATCTTGACGATGGCTACCTCATTGTTCTCCATCTGGCTGACAAACTCACCCTTCGTATAGCTGCTGTCCTGGATTCTGATCGTCCCGATCCATACGGTAAACAACAGCAATCCCATGATGATCACAAAATACATGTAGAAACTCTTATTATTCCTGTTCAAAATAAACCTCTTTCATAAAGCATATTCTTTTCCGTTATGATCAGTCAAATTTCACAACGCCGATATAGGGCAGATTCCTGTACTTCTGGTCGTAATCAAGTCCATATCCCACCACAAACTCATCGGGAATCTCAAATCCCGTATAATCCACCTTCACTTCAACCACTCTTCTCTCCGGTTTGTCCAAAAGTGTACACAGCTTCACATCCGCCGGCCCTCTGTCTTTCAGCATTTCCAGCAGATAACTGAGCGTCCTTCCGGAGTCCACAATGTCTTCCACCACCAGTACATGCTTCTCTGACAGCGATTCGTCCAGATCCTTCACAATCTTCACCACACCGCTGGATTTCGTGTCCCCGCCATAACTGGAAACCGACATGAAATCCAAAGATACCGGTACCGTAATCCGCTTGGCAAGCTCACACATAAAAAAGCTGCCGCCCTTAAGCACACAGACTAAATGTACCTGTTTCCCTGCATAATCTCTGGAAATCTGATCCCCGATCTCCTGAATCCTCTTATCCACTTCCTCTTCACTCAACAACACTTCGATTCGTTCCGCCATCGCTTCCTCCTTCGAGCCGCACTTCCAAAATACGCTCTGTACTTTCTTCCACTTTGTACTTCTGGCTGATCCGGTAACCCGGAATCCACAGGACATGGGATCCGTCAGCCAATAAATGCATACCGTCTCGCTGCATTTTCGGGATTTTCTCATTGATCATGTATTGTTTGACCGACTTCGTATGCATCGCGCCATCAATCGTCAGATAATCCCCCTGCCGCCGCGTACGAAGTATCAAAGACGTAGTTATTTTATCATAATCAAACCATTTCGTATATCTATTTCGTGGAATATTTTGCTCTTTTTCTATGAATCCAGCCCCCTTTTCCAGTAAACGGAAGACAAAAATCCCTTCCCCCGTCAGCCGTATCTTCATGGGAGGCTGTATTTCATATTCGTGACAGCTATCCGAAACCGCCGTGCAGCCTGCCGCACTTGCTACATCTTCCGGCTCTTTTACTCTTACAGGCCTTATTGCTCCTTCTGCCTTCCTGTTCAAATACAGCCTGTCATACTCCTTATACGCCCTGATTCCATAAGGAAGGCTGATCTCTTTACTGCCCCCCTTCGTCATCAGCCGAACCAGATCGGCAACATGCTGCCCTGTAATATCCTTCCTGTGCGGTGTCAGACGTTCCAGACAGGCAAGCAGCACCCGTTTATACAACACCGGATCTTCCATAAGCAATAATTTACTCTGGATACACAGGCTTTTCACGACAGTTTTCACAGGCCGTATTCCTTCACCGATTATCTGTACAGTGCCCGCACAATCTCCCAGCACACATTCCTCCTGCATGTACTCTTCCTGTACACACATCTCGTACAGCTTCCTCGTCTGCCCTTCCAGATACCGTTCCGTCTCCGAGAGAATTTCCGCCAGCTCTCCCATATGTGCTGCCGCACCGGCACAGATTTCCTTTTCCGCATACGGCAGAATATGATGCCTTATTCTGTTGCGCGTATAGGTATCCTCATCGTTGGTACTGTCCTGGCAGTAATGCAGCCCCTCCTGCGCAAGATATTCCTCGATCTCCTTCCGCTGCAGACAAAGCAGCGGCCGGATTACCGCTCCCCTCACCGGCTGGATGGAGGCAAGCCCTCTGAGTCCGCTGCCGCGAAACATATGGAACAGCATCGTCTCTGCCCTGTCATTACAGTTATGAGCCACCGCGCTCTTACAACGCTCACCTTCCCGCTTCTGTTCCCACAGCGCTTTGGCAAAAGCCTCGTACCGCAGTATCCGCCCCGCCTCTTCCGCAGACAGCCTGTGCTCAGCGGCATAACCATTCATATCCACTTTCTGCAGATAGAAGGGAACCGCAAGCCTTCTGCAAAGAGCTTCCACGTAAGAAGCATCTGCTGCCGAGTCAGACCGCACCCCATGATCCACATGCACCGCCAGCAGTCGAAATCTTATCTCTTCCCGCAGCAGACACAGAATATGCAGCAGGCACACCGAATCTGCACCTCCCGATACTCCCGCCGCCACCAGGTCACCCGCTTCTATCATGCGATATTTATCCAGAAATCTTTTTACCTTATTGTAGGTAGTACTCATCACTTTCTTCCGTATCTTTCTTCCACATCCCGATTACCAGTACCGTCATATCGTCCCGTACCTGACCGTTACTCTGCTTCAGACAGCAGGCCAGGATCTGATTCGCAATCTCGTTCGGATTGGTATATTCCGTTCTGCCGATGATCTCCGGCAGAATCTCCTCGCCGATCCCCTGAGAGAGCGCATCCAGAATACCGTCCGACAACATAATCACATAATCACCGCTCTGCAGCACTCTGTGCATGGTTTCCGGCTCAATCTGCCCAAAAACTCCTAACGGAAAATTGAGCGCCGACAGCCTGTCCACCAGACGGCCCCGTTTAATATAACTGCATGCAGCGCCTGCTTTCATAAATTCACATTCTCCGGTATACAGATTAATATCACACAGATCCAACGTAGACATATTTTCTTCCTGGCCGGCTGCCACCAGAGCGCCGTTGATCATCTGCACCGCCGGCTCTTTACGGAATCCCGCTTCCAACAGCCGCTCCATCTTCTCGATCACGCGCTCCGAATCGCTGCACGCCTTTTCCCCGGATCCCATACCGTCTGATAAAGATGCCACCATCCTGCCGTTCTCCACCTCATAGAACGAGTAATTATCCCCTGACACCGTTTCCGATTCCTTGATCGCCTTTGCAACCCCGGTCAACAGGTAATAATCCGGCTCCTGCATAAAATAATAAGTATTCCAATCCGGCGTCAGATACTGCAGTGAATTTCTGGCAGCACGCAGTCTCATATTCATCGCCACTGAAATGAAATCCGCCACGTCTTCCACGCATACATGCTCACCCAGTTTCGTATACTTCTCAGAGATCGTCTTCATGGTCAGACTGATCTCAATATGCCCGTCCTCTCTCTCCAGCTCAAAGAAGTTGCGCAGCAGGATCCCCGACTCCCTGAGCATTTTCGAAATCTGCTTATACTTTCTTTCCCCCATGGGCCGGTACAGGCATGTCTCACTGGCTACCTCTGCCATGATATGCGCCATTTCCTTCAAATGCTCTGCCAGAAGTTCCTGATTCTCCTGCAGCTTACGATGCCAGAGATAGTCTTTGCGATCCTCCGGGTCATGATCGCTCATCGCCCCGGGTTCTGCTTCCCCGCTTTCAAACAGATCCGCCAGATCCCTGAAGGATTCCGCATAAGTCAAAAGTTTCTGTCTTCCATATTCCGGTATGATTGTAATCTTATTATCGTCCCTGCACTCTGCCTGTCTCTTCATGACACACCTCCCCAGTTTAATCAGTCTCTATCAATATATGTGGGGGTTGTCCGGATTATTCGTCGTATCGTCTACATTATCGGAAATTTATTCACTCCAACAGAAAAAAGCAAATCCCGGAGATGACTCCAAAACCTGCTTAATTCTCATCCTTAAATATGATCTCTCCCTCGTACACCAGACCAAGCTTATTCTTCGCAATCTCTTCTACATATTTCTTAGTCTGTGTATACTTCTCATACTCCTCTATCTCTTCCGCTCTCGCCTGCTCCGCCTCAATCTCCAGCAAAAGAGCCTCTTCTCTTTCCGTATAAGCTGCCCGCTTACTGCGCAGCTCCATGCTCTTGACCGAAACCACTATCAGCATCATGATAACAACTGTGGTAACCAAAAGCATAGCCATCTTGTTCTGGCGCTTCTTACGATATGCTGCTTTTCCTGCCATGTTGCTACCAATACTTCCTTTCTGATTTCTCACTGCTTGCATAAAATCATTCTAATGGTTTTCACACAAGCCGTCAACCGCTTTTTTATAAATTCTTTCACATTTTTCAGTTTTCTCCCCGCAAATCGAACACACCTTCGAGCCGCTAAAAAAAGGCATTTCAGAGGTTTTAGCACAACTTGTATGACTCGAAATATAAACCACATTATCTTGTGTATACATATTGACATAATATTTATAAAACGATTCTTAATTGTCAATTTATAAGAAAGCATTCCAAGAGCGGCCCCCAATACGGCAAACCATCTCAGAACGCCATTATTCTCCCTGTAAAGCACATAGAAAACACTGATCCCGCACATAAACCAATAGATAAAATCTTCTACGGACATTAAAAATCTGCCGTGCGCAAAGAGCTTTCTGAGAATCAGTATCCAATCATAGGCAAAGGTTATTACCAGGCCCATGAGAATAGAATGTAGAAAAAAAATAACTTCCTGCACAATGTCCTGACTCATATCCGGCAAATCCCCCACTCTATTTGAACAATCTGGCAAGCAGTGATTCCCCTTTAGCCCCATAGCCCGCATTTTCCGAATAGGTAAAGCTGTCGATCCGGCCGTCTACATCCACTTCGCCCTTATCCAGAGATAACCGGCTGACATGCAGTTCGCTGCCTTTGATCATCAACATTCCCTGCTCCGTCTCGAGCAGGATTTCATTGACATCAAACGATAACACATCATTGACACCGCTTATATTACATGTCCTTCTATTGGTAAGCAGCAGCTTATGCGGTTTTCTGTTCACACTGTTCAAATCTTCCATACATACCTCCCATAAGGCAAAGACTTATTAATTAAATGTATGTCAGACCCTGAACGAATATGCCTGTTTTACAATCAGTCTTCCTTCCTGGCAAAACCTCTCTCATGCCCTTATGCCATTCAAGGCAGATACCGAAACAGTTCTTTGGCTTCCTCTTTGCGAACGGTTTCCTGCACATCCAGAACCTCTACCCTTACCTCTTTGTTGCCGAACTGGATGGTGATAACGTCACCCGCTTTCACATTGACGGAAGCCTTCGCCGGTTTCTCGTTTACCAACACCCTGCCCGCATCACATGCCTCATTTGCCACCGTACGGCGTTTGATCAGGCGGGAAACCTTTAAGTATTTGTCTAGTCTCATCTTTACCTCCATGCCGAAGCAGTTTTTTGCGAAGGCTGCGAGCCAAATCTCAAATTTGGCTCTGCAATCCCGAGTTTGCGGCTCCGGCACAAACTCGCAGTTGAAAAATCAGCACATCAGTGTGATTTTTCAACCTTACCTCCATGCCGAAGCAATTTTCATACATACACATTCCATGAAACAAAAAAGCCTATATGCGTCTGCATACAGGCCTTTACTTTCGCTCATATGACTTATGCGTTAAGCATGTCCTTTAATGCCTTGCCGGCTTTGAACTTAGGAGCCTTGGAAGCTGCGATCTTCATAACTTCGCCGCTCTGAGGATTTCTGCCCTCTCTTGCTGCTCTCTCGGAAACCTCAAAAGTGCCAAAACCAACTAACTGTACCTTACCGCCTTTTTTCAACTCGTCAGCAACAACATCTGTAAAAGCCTTTAATGCCTTCTCTGCGTCTTTTTTGGATAATCCTGCCTGATCAGCCATAGCTGCAACTAATTCTGTTTTGTTCATCTTGAACTCCTCCTTAAATGAGTCTTCACTTTATTATTAGATGTTCCTCTTTTGAAACGCCTACACCTATTTATATACGCTTTTCCCCCTGTTGTCAAGCAGAAAGATGGCTTTTTTTTCGCCATTTTAAGGCATTTTGCTACAGTTCATTCAGTGCATGCTCATACTTCTCAATCAAATCTTCTATCCTGTCTGAGAGCACCTGTTCCTGCGAAATCCTGGCAATTCTCGCGATATCCGATACACATATCAGAATATCTCCCACGATCTTCTCCAGCTCCCTGCTGTCCGGTTTATGGTCATATGATTTCAGCGCTCCAACCGCTTCCTGCAGCGCCTCCACATTCTGCACATAAGAATTACCCTTCTCATAATTCTTATCTATTCTCTTCAATACTTTGGAAGCTCTGGTCAACGCCGGCAGTTCCTGCGGAATTTCCCTCAGAGGAGAAACAATCCACTCTTTATCTTTCTTCTCCTCTTTCTTGATCTCCTCCCAGTTTGCAAGAGCCTCTTCAGAATTATCCGCACTGCATGTCCCAAATACATGCGGATGTCTGCGGATCATCTTACGGCTGACTTCATCCACAACATCCTCCATCGTAAAAAGACCTTCTTCCGATGCGATCTCTGCATGCATTACCACCTGTAAGAGCACATCGCCAAGCTCCTCCCTCATATTTTCGGGGTTACCCGTCTGACCATAAATGCGAATGGAGGCAAGCAGTTCCGCCGCTTCTTCCATCATACATGGCTTCAGACTCTCATGTGTCTGCACTCTGTCCCAGGGGCAGCCATTTTCTCCCCTGAGCATCTTAATTATTTCAAGAAAATCTTCGTATGTATATTTCTTACTCTCACTTATAATCATGACGCTCCCGTCTTTTCCGCTTTCAATCTTCGCCATCTCGCTAATTTACTTAATTACATTTATAAGCATTCTCTAATAAGGAAATCTTGGTGCATCATTTTCGTCGCCGTCCGGAGGGGTTTCCGTACTGCTGCCCGACGATGGTGTTTCTGTACTGCTTCCTGATGATGGTGTCTCTGTACTGCTTCCTGATGATGGAGTCTCCGTACTGCTTCCTGACGATGGTGTCTCTGTACTGCTTCCTGACGACGGAGTCTCCGTACTGCTTCCTGACGATGGTGTCTCTGTACTGCTTCCTGACGACGGAGTCTCCGTACTGCTGCCCGACGACGAAGTTTCCGTACTGCTGCTACTGCTGGACGGGTTCTCTGTACTGCTGCCTGATGGATTTTTGGAACCTGAATTTCCACTCGGAGTTTCCGTCTCCTTCTCCAAATCCGCGAAGGAATACGTAATATCCTCTCCGTCATTATATAAATAAATCGTATAACTCTTGGTCTTATAGCCGCTCTTGCGCAGCGTTACGGTATGACTGCCTATATTCTTCTTAAAGCTGACCGGCGCAATACCCACATAATTACTGTCTACATACACTTCCACATTCTTCGGCGCATCAATGTATACTTTGTTGCCCTGCGTCGGCAATATGGTATTCTCACTTACAGAATCTGAAGGTTTGGTATCTTCCGGCTTCTTCACATCCGAACTGTTCTCGCTCACCGTTGACGTATCTTCCTTTTTCTCTTCCAATGTAAAGGAGAGTTTAGCGTACTCCGAACCGACCTGAATATATTTGGTAAGGGAATCGTATCCTTCCGCTTCCAAATGAACCTGATGAATCCCATATGGCAGTTCAACTGCGCTGCTGATATCTACAGATTCGCCATCTATGGTAACTTCTGCGTCCGCCGGCTTAACAGAAAAGAGAATCCTGCCCACCTTATCCTCAACGATCTCAATATCTCCTACATCCAGCACTGTTTCCTTATCTCTTTCGATCACAATATCCTTAGTGCTGCTGATGCCGCCGTTAGACAACGCCACCTGGTAGCTGCCTTCCGGTACCACCAAAAGCATATCTTCCGTAATCTCTCTGATCACCGTATTACCCACTTCGATCCAGCCGCCGATCAAAGCCTGTTCATTTCGCAGCCGCAGATAACCATGGCCTCTCTCCACATTGATGCTGTAAATTCTGTGATCAATGCCGCGGATCGTAACCCGATCCTGTGCCACTACATCCATCACTTCAACACGCTTCCCCTCCGAAAGGACCACCGCCTCATCCGGAAGCGAATAAGTACTGGAACCGATACTGGCCGTTTTATTAATACCCCCCAGATCATAATTCTCTATATCTTCGTAGACCCATGCACTGGGAGACACTTTGATATTTGCGATTTGCCGCTTTCCTTTTAAAAAGTTAACGTCAACCACATCCCCGGCCCTGATCTGAGAAATTGTCATGGGTCCGTCGTATTTATCCGTCACATAAGTAGTCCCGTCATAATACAGAGTATACTGCCTGCCCGTATCCATATTCATGAAAACGACACAGCTGTTCTCCTGATCCACATCCATCACAACCGCCGTATCCGCCGAATCGTAGCTCCCGACTGTACTGACGCTGAACCCGGTATCCACCACATTATGCTCCTTGTCTTTGGCCATACCGATATTAAATGCCTGCGATGTACATCCGGTAATCATTAATACCATAATCATGATAACCGTTACTGCCTGTGAAATTCTTCCGTGCATCCTGATCCTTATCCTTTCTATTTCCGTCCGCCTTTAAAAATATACTCCAGAAAAAGCTGCTTCTCCCTCTCCTGGGCGAACAATTTCTCAATCTTCTCCATATTCCTGCCGGGAATCCATGCTTTACCCGTGTTATAATAGAAATTGACAATCTTCCAGAATTTCTCGGGATATGCCAGCCGGTAATATAACTGCCTGTAATCCCTGTCTGTCAGATTCCTGACTCCATTATAACTCTCCAGAAGCAAATTCCCAAGTGTCTGCGACCAGTTATTTTTTTCCAGCAGTTTCCGCAGATACAGATATAGATCCCGTACCGGATAATCCCGTACGCATTTCTCAAAATTGATCAGTACATTGCCTGTATCGGTCCGCAGAATGTTATGGTACTGGTAATCTCCATGACACACAACCGGAAATTCATATTCATCTTCCTCATAGGCATAATACCGCAATTCATCGGTAATTTGCAAGGCATTATTCATGAAATAATCATAATGCTTCATTAAATAAATCT
>CANPTH010000104.1 GCA_947576945.1 uncultured Lachnospiraceae bacterium | reverse complement strand
GTGTATCCATCATCTCAGGTACTCTTTTCAGAGTGCGTCGGGAACCATTTCCGACCTCAAAAATAATCATGCTCATTACTAACATATTCTTTTATACTTAATAATATACTATTCCTGCCCCACGGTGTCAACCGAGAATACCTTACTTGAACAAAAGCTGTTTCGGCAGAATCTTTCATAAAATACTGCGAAACGATGTTATGATCACTTTACATATTTTTGTGCAAAAACTGCTGTCGAACAGATGACCATGACAAGACCCGCCACAACCATGATAACCGCCCCTTGCAACTCTCCCGTTAACGGCATAAACGGGCCAAACAGCCAGGCATTCAACGCAGTTGACCACAATAGATTATTCGTCAGATGCATAAGTATGGGTATGTAAATATTTTCCGTATGGTAATAAAAGTAACCGAATACAAGCCCTGAAATAAAAGTATGCAACATCATCAGTGGACTTAAATGCATCACCGCAAAAAGCACAGCCGATATGATAATTGCAGACGCCGCTCTATCATATGGCCGGCACAGATTCAAAAGAATTCCTCTGAAAAATAATTCTTCCACGACCGCGCCTGCCACGCTAAGGGCAATAAACAAAAGTGAGATACTCACATCATCTGTCTGTACTTGTGCCATTTCCTCCATTGCCCCGCTCAGCATAAATTGTAATGCAGAAATCATATTAAAAAATGACAGACCAATTCCGGACAGTAACGCCAGCAGGATGATCTGCATCCGCGGTTTTTCCTCGGGCACAAAACGGATATAATGATTCTTTCTGTTCATGCAGAAAACCAGAATACCCACGATCAATATGGACAAAATCCTGGTGATATCTGCATTGCGGAACAGAATCGAAAAAAATTGCAGAGACAGGAACCATATGCAGATTAAACCGATGCATTTTAACAATGCTTTTGTTTTCATAAATCACCTGACCTTCCCGATCCATAAAATCATTCTTCCTCTATTATCTTATATATTTCATCATAAACATTTCCATTTGATATATTAATCCTCACATCTGGACTTGTTCCAGTAATCGCATTTAAATTGCCATCAGATGACTCGACTGCAACACCGCTGAATCTTACCAGTAAACCTGTCTTAGGAAGCGTTATCAAAATAGGAGATACACCTTTACCATCTCCCTTCGTCCTTTCCCCAACCAAAGTTGCCCAACCAGTTTCTTTACAAAATGCAGCAAAACTATCAGCCGAAGAATAAACCTGTTCATCAATAATTACCCACCGCTTCGCACTTAACATCTTTTCTTTTAAAACTGTATCTGAAGATAACTTCCGTGTAAATGTAAAATAATGTGTTAGACCGAAGTCTTCTACAGCAGCAGGGACATTATGTTCCTGTATATTACTGATTCGCATGGGATGAAAATCATTGAAAAAATAATCCCATATTAATTCTGTCTCTCTCACATAATACCAATTAGTCCATTCATAATCTCCACCAAATGGTCCGACTATATTATTCCACCAATATTTATCATTTCCACCTGCATTTCCTCTTATATCGAAGATAATGTGAGCAATTTTATTATCGTTAATGGCGGTTAGATATTCTTCAATCTTATGCTGATCTCTTTCGCAGATCCGACCATCGAATGAAAAAATTTTAAAAATTATGACATCCCGCGTTTCATCATATGAGGCCTCAATTTCCGGGATAAAGTAGTCGTCATACTTTTGCAAAACTTTAATTTTATCAGTTTCTTCCAAATATGCATATATTGCCTGCGTTTGTGGGTTTTGCAAAACATTCTTCCAATTATTGTCTGGAATACTCTCTAATCCATAATTGTTTTGATACGTAGCATAAACAGTTGCATTAACAATGTCTAAATGCGCAAAATTATACATCTTTCTGAACATAACTTCCAATAAATAATAAAAACCTTCTATGTCATGAATCCTGCTTTCCAGTTGTCTTCTTGTATCTGCTTTTAAAGCTTCTATATCCACCCCATTCTTCTCCAGATAAGGAAAATAATAGTAATTTTCACTAAGAATCTCCCACAATTCATCAAAATCAGCAAGAAACTCTTCTGTAGTGAATGTAGTTTTAATTTCTCTTTCTTCCATAGGTTTGAACAAGCTTAAAGAAAAAAATAGAATACCTGTAAATAAAAAAATAACTGCTATAAAAAGCTTTCTTTTCTTCATAAATAAACCACCTATAGCAACAAAAACATATTGTATTCTGATGTTACATTTTATCGTATTGTATTTATCTATAATAACACTCTTTTCAGGTGAAATCAATCCAGCTCACCGACCTGTCCATCACGGATACCGGAAATGCAGCTGGCTATCCGAACCAGCTGCAGAACAATGAACGCCCCGGCCTCATCAGTAAATGAATCCGGGGACATAATTACAGCATTATTCCCGTTCAGAAAGCAGCATCATCAGGTTAGTCCGGCCTGCAGTCAGTACCGACAGGGCGCACCCAGCCAGATAGCAGGCCAGAAATCCCGCTCCTGCCAACCACAACACCCCGCCGGGATACAGCAGAGTCATAGCCAGAACGCCAATGATACAGCCCAGCAGACACAGTACCGCCTGTTCCAGGAAAAAGGAAGCAAATGCCCGCAAAGGGGACGCGCCAAGCCCCCGCATGATCGCCAGTTCCATCCGACGGCTGCTCACCATTAGCCAGGAGATGATAAAGCCCAGCAGCCCCACCACCAGAAACAGCGCCGGAAAGAGGATGCTGCTGAAACTGATATAGCGGTTCAATCCCCCTACCGTCTCCACAAAGTTCTGATCCCGGAGCAGGACGGTGACCCGATTACGGTTTGTAACGCCTACCTGACTGTATTGCTGCTCTGCCAGCCAGTCCCGTAGATCTTCCAGTTTATAGGCAGAGCGCAGAGTGAAACGGCAGGTCTCGAAGCGAATGCGGAAATAGAGGCTCTTCTTCAGACTGTCCACATTCATGATCCGGCCCAGATCACGACTGGGCATCTCCTTGTCTCCCTCTCCATACAACCACTCCGGGCTGCACCACAACGACAGCGGCGCATACACATTATCCTTCGCGCCGACGGAGGTAAAGCTGCCCACGATCCGAAAGTTCACAGGCCACTCCACCAGGAGTTCGCGACTGTCCACATACAGGTACATATACAGCCTGAGCGTCAGCATGTCCCCCGGCTTTAAATCGTTGTCCTCCAGGAAACGGCTGCCCACTATAACAGGATAGATGTAATCGGACGGCACGTAATTCTCCTCCTCGTAAAGGCGCTCATAGATGGATTCGATCACGGCAGGACAGCTCTCATCCGACAGGCAGCTCTCGTCCCAGCCCTCCAGCCACCGGATCTCAGGCCGGTCGGTATAGTAAAATTCCTCTGCTGCCGAAAGGCTGTTCACTGTCGAAAGTCTGGGCATCCGGAGTATCTTCACAGCCTTGTCTTCCAACACGGAAGTAGTAGGAGTAATATCGGGCAGGGATTCCTCTGTTGTATATTCATAGGGCCAGCTGCGGGATACGAAGATATCTTTCAGGTTCCCGGACTTCCACAGCTGTTGGATATCCCGGGTAGGGACAGCCAGCCCGGTCTGCTTTCGCCCATTGAAGCTGATAACCTGGCCACCTAACACGCTGTCCGCATACAGGCTTTCCATCTGGCCGCTCCGGCTCTGGGCGCTGGCAGACAGAAGAGACACGAACAGAGTGAGCACCAGCGCTGCAACAATCACGATCACGGACCGTCGCCCGCCCCGGCGGGCGGACAGGACAGCGAAGCGCAGAGGACCCTGTCCCCTGGTGGAGGTGCATCCCCTGGGCACCCGAACCAAAACCTGCCCTTTCTTTGGAGCGTTCTCCTTTCTGGCATGACGCAGAAAGATAAGGCAGAGCATAAGCGCTGCGAAGAATACCGTCAAACCTGCTGCAAGAGCAGGCCAGCCCGGGACTGCTTCCATCTCCTCCGATTCCCTGACCAGACCTACCACAGCCTCGCTGTATCGGGTATCGGCATGGTAGAGGCGTTTTGCCGTCTCCATGGCCGCCGTGACCACACGACTCAGTGTCAGGGAACCAATAACCGCTCCCGCCAGCGCCGCCGCACCGGATACGGCTGATGCACCGGAAAGAAGCCAAAGCCGTATTTTTCCTCCAGGCGTACCCAAAGATACCAGCACGCCCACAGTCTCCCGCTGGCGCCCCACGAAAAGAAAAGCAAACAGCGTCAGCACTGCCAGCGCGCCGATGGCGGCCGCCAGTGTGACAGCCCTGGCAGCGGACTCCATGGCCCGGATAGGCCTGGCCGCAGCGGTGTAGCCCTGATCGTACATGGTCAGCTGGACGCCGGAAGGAAGCAGAGCCGGAAGTTCCTCTGCCGCCTGTACCGCCTTACGATTATCAAGCACCGCCCTGCCAAGAGAGTATCCAAACAAAGGAGCAGGGAATCCACTCTCGGCATCCGAAACCCACAGCCGGTCCGGATAGTCAGCAGAAGGATTCGTAATCCCCACGATCTCCAGAGAACGCTGATCCCCTGTTGCAGTGACCTTGTAGCGCTCACCCGGGTCAGAATCCAGAATCTCCAGAGAAACGGTATCTCCCACACCCACCGTCAGATACTCCGCCATTCCGCCGCTGATAACGCACACGCCCTTCTCCCCGGCCTGCGGGAATCGCCCTTCCTTCAGATAGAGATGACCCTGCTGAAACTCTTCCAGGGCAGTAATATGATCACTGGCGGTAAGAACAGCGGTGTTGTTGGCCATGCTGTAGAGAGTGGCATGTTCCGCAAAGATACCCTCTGTCAGGGCAGGATCATCCTCTCCGGACAGCTCCAGCCATGGCCTGGCGTCAGAGTCCGGGAACGGCTGCACCTCAAAGCTTCGACTGCCGACGCCCCAGGATACAAAGGATCCGTTCAGCAGATAGGACTTACCTTCCTCCGGGACAAAACCGCTGTCAGCCAGCGTGAAATAACTGAGCATATTGTCCGCTCCATAAGGGCTGTACAGGGCACGGCTGATCCGACCGTAACTCCTGTCACTTAAGATCGTCTCATTGTCTCCCATATAGGTGTCCGAACTTTCCACGTAATAGTAACGGGCATTTTCCAGCAGATCCTGCAGGGTCTCCCTGTCATATCCGGCCGGAAGCTCTCCTATGACATCATCCCTGTACACGCTCCGGGAAGACGTACCTTCTCTTACCGTAACGCGATGCCACAGGACGTAAAGATCCTCCGGCTCTTTTTCGCTGATCCCGTCCCCGGACCAAACGCCCTGACGTTGGTTTGTCACACCATCGCCCAGATAGTAACAGGGCAGCTTTAAAGGCTCCATGTCCGGCAGGTAGAATATATAATAACCGTTCCAGACGGCGATATTGCCGTCCGGCAGGATAAAACTGCCATCGGGAATATCATTGTCTCCCGCCACGCTGTACAGGATCGCCCGGCTTTCTGGCAGATCTGCCTCATCCACGGCCCTATAACCCGTGGTATACTCCGCCTTGATAGAAGCCACGATCACCGCGTTGTCACTGTAAGGAGTGACCACGCTGGAATTCCTGTAACCGCTGACAGATACGAGAGTACTCTTCGTCTGCTCCCACAACTCTACCCCGTCCGTGGCGGCTATGGCTTCCTGATCCAGCAGCTCAAGTGCGGCACGGGAGCCGGAATCGGCCGCATCCGCGTCCGGATAATCTTCTCCCATATACTCCACGAGAGCCACAGAGGTATACTGCTCCTCCATCCGGGCCAGCAAAGCGCCGCAGTATGCCCACATGCCAAGGCCCAGAGACAGGGCCACGGTAAGTACCAGGATCAACAGAGCGAAGAGGGCGGTACGCCCCCTGGCCCGCAAAGTAGACAAAAGACCGTTTCGTATCGGCATTCTCATCACCTCCCTACACCACCGCACCGTCACGCAGCTCCATCAAGGCATCTGCACGCACGCCGATGGCAGGATCATGGGTAACCACTACCACGCAGTAGTCTTCCTCATGAGCCAGCCCCTCCAGAATGGCCAGAACATTTTCGCCGTTGGCAACGTCCAGATTGCCCGTGGGCTCGTCCGCCAGCAACAGCCTGGTCTCCATGCCAAGAGCCCGGGCGATGGCTACCCGCTGCTGCTCTCCGCCGGAAAGCATGGTGGGAAAACGGTTGAGGACACTGGATGGCAGGCCCGCACGCTCTACAAGAGCCGCCGCCTTCTCTTTCGCCTGTTTCGGGCGCATTCCCTGCAGTTCCATGGGGTACATCACATTCTCCGCCACCGTCAACAAGGGAAAAAGACGGAAATTCTGATAGATCACCGCCGCCTTCTCCCGGCGGTATCTTTCCAGATCCATCTCAGCCGTGGACGTCCCTTCAAAAAGCACCTGCCCCGCAGTAGGCAGATCCAGCCCTGCCATCAGACTGAGCAGAGTTGTCTTACCGCTGCCCGAACGGCCCATAATGGCATGGAGCTTTCCTGTCTCAAAACTGTAACTGACCCCTTTCAGGGCTTCAACCTGCTGATATTGTGTACGATAGGTGTAACCTGTCCCGCGCAATTCCAAAATACTCATTTCCGCCTCCTCCAATCATCTCGCATTTTTAGTATAATCCCGAAAACCTTGTCATTTTTACCTCTATGCCGAAGCAGTTCTTTTGCGAAGGCCACGAGCAGAATTTCAGATTCTGCTCTGCAATCATATTATTTCGTAAGTATAACATATAAGTTTCCTCATTTTCTCATCCTGGAAAAATCTGATCTCTACCGGGAAAAAATTAAGCTAACCTCCATCTGGATATTGCTGTCTATGACTGCAATACCCCTGAATGCGTAATGGAAGTTTACTTCCAGACTTCACTGTCCTGCACATACAAAATAATATCCGTCCGATAGATTCCACCGCTGCTGTCTGTCCTCATTTCTCCATGATACCTGTTCACAATATCTTCAATATTCAGCAGCCCAATTCCATGGTTTTCCGGATTCTTTTTCGTGCTGTAAAATCTATTCCTTTTCCCGTCCATCCTATGCAATACTCCTTGGAAAGAATTAGAAACACTAAGATATAAGACTCCCTTCATATATCGAATCTCAACACTCAAAAACTTCTCTTCCGCCTTCTGCAGAGCCTCAACAGCATTGTCCAGCAGATTTCCAAGCAGAATAGTCAGATCAAAATCCGACATAAACTTTTGTTCCGGAATATCCGCTTTTATCACTGTTTTGCATCCCGCTTCTTCTGCAATACCCAGTTTATGATTCAAGATCGCATCGATCTCCACATTCCCTGTCCGTATATATTCTCTGGCAGTCTCCAATCTGCCCTCCATCTGCTCTATGTACCTTTCCGCCTCCTCATATTTCGCATTCCGCAGATAATCACTGATCCGTTGCAGATGATTCTTCATATCGTGGCGCATGGATTGCAGGTTTCTTTGGGATTGTTTGACCATATCAAACTGCTGCCCATACATTTTAACCTGCTCTTCCATGATCGTTGCTTTTAATTTCTCACGATAGGATTCAATGACCTTTTCATATAGAAAACATACGGTCACATCGAGCAGATAGATGACAGCTGTACCCACAATAACATACTTATTCGTAATCTCTGCACTGGAAAATATCTCTGTCAGCACGATACTTCCGGCAATGACGAATATCACATAAAAATAACTGATACCTGGCAGTCGTATACTCTTATCCAAAGATACTTTATTTTCAAGCAGAAAAAGAATACTCAAAGACAGCAGAATTGCACACAGACTCCCGATCGCTCCATGATCCGCTCCTAATCCTGCAAGATCCATAACTCTCCACACAATTTCCTCGGCCGTCAATATAAGCGCTGCTGAGACTGCGACGGCCGCTGCTCTTTTTCCGGCAGTTCCTTCATAGAGAACCCACGCTGCTAACAATAAACCGCAGATCATAGACAGCGTTGTGAGATAATAATTTTCCAGGATCGCATAAGCCAGCCAGTTTACCAGCCATACGAAGAAATAAAGCGGCATGGCAATTCCCGCTCTCTCCTTCTTACGATACAGAAATAATCTCAATACCCTCATATTGACGTATACGCTCAGCACATTGAGCGACCCACTGAGCAGCAGTTCATAAAACTTCAACTCCATAACTATAACCTTCGTTTTATCATGTATACTTCCAGCAGCCATTTCTGCACTTTCTTACGCATCGGCTGGCTGATCGGCAGCGTCTCCCCTGTTACCATGATGACCTCATAGGTCCGAAACTCAGAAACATAAGCAGCATTGACAATATAAGACTTGTGAATGACACAGAAAACATTCCTGTCAAGCTGTTCCTCCACTTTTTTCATAGATCCATAGAATTGCCGTCTTTGGCCATCGCATGTCACAATATGAATCTTCTTGCCCTCACACTGGAAATAAAGAATCGTACCAAAAGAAATCCTGTGCTCCGCCCTGCCGATCTGAAATTCAAAGAAATGATTCTGTCTGTCATACACACGCCTGTATTCCTGCATGACCCGGTCTACGGTATCCTGATCCACCGGCTTTAACAGGAAGTCCATCGGTCTGTTTTGAAAAAGAGACATGGCATAGCCCTGTTCTGAAGACATATATACGATCTGCATGACCTCATTTAAAATATCCTGTCTCAGCTTCTGTCCCACCGATACGCCATCTGCCCCACCCAGCTTAATATCAAGAAAAAGAAGATCAAGCGGAGGTTCCTTTTCCATAAATTCCAGATACGCCTCTCCCGAAAGAAATATCTCCGTGACAATAACGGTTTCTGTTTTCCGCGCATAAACCGCAAGATATCCTTCCATCTGTCCACAAAAAGCCTCGTCGTCGTCACATATACCAATCCTGTACACTATACTCTCCTGTATCTTTCCTTCAAAATGATCCATCTGCCCCGGGTTGATCCTTCTCTGCGGATATACTTCTTTTCTTTTAAAGAACGGAGCGCCCGCTCTACGGATGGCTTTGAGATACCTGTTGCAGCAGCAATTTTAGAAGCTGACAGAGCAGGCATTTTGGATATAACCTGTAAGACATATATTTCATTCTGTGTAAGACTCCCATCATTACCATCATTATTACCATCATTACCATCATCATTACCATCATTATTACCATCATTACCATCATCACCATTATCATAAGGATCCATTTGAAGGGTAAGAACAATGCGGTCAGGATCGACTGTTTCAACGTAAGAAGGCTCCTTAAATCCATTTTCTGCCCATATATGGTATACATCACAAATCCCTGTACCGGAACGTTCGCCCACATTGATCAGTGCAAACATATTAAAAATTCTTCCATTTCGTGCATCACTGATACCACCGGCAATCGCTTCATCAATACCGATACGAAATGTGCCCGGATTTGCAATTACAATTTTACGAAATTCCTTATCGACCACAATGCCACGTCGTCCATGGAAATCAGCATGAATAAGGGCATTTGCGAGACATTCTCTAAGAGATTTATGAATGGAAGTATCATCTATACGCAATAAATTAGAATCGAGCCTGAACGGTTTCTTGACATCTGCGGTCAGGCGGTCAATAACTTTGTAATAAAAATCAAATATATTGCCACTCCATGTACCATCGCCAGAATTGACACGATCAGACCAACGGCTATCATTTGTAAGATGTTCTCTGTAATCAAGAAAGTAATTTGGTAATTCATCCGTAATAGTCATAAAATCTCCAAAAAAGACCAACCCTCCAAGTGTAGGATGGATTTTACCGTCAGTCTGACTTTTCTTTGCCGCACCGATTTTCAAAAGGAATTCTTCGTTTCCAAGTTTTGCCCATATATGATCAGGTTTCAGGTTGTTAAAAAGGATTCGGTAGCGTTGGATAGATTCCTGATTTAAATCGCTGATCAACAGATTTTCAAGTAGAAGAGCATCCTGAGATGTATCCGCTTGATCACGAAGCATAGATTTTATTTCTTCTACAGAGCAATGATAATCTCCTTCATGATTTCTGCGAAAGGTTCCTTTGAACATATCCTGTCCCACATACACTGGTTTATCCCGACGATCGGCACGTGGAACTTCAATTACAATAAAATGCATCCCTTCGTGTTCAACGCTGTAAACATGATGTTCAAGAAGAATGTTGATATTGATTTTTTGTCGGTTATTCAATGTATTCCAAATATCGGAAAGCATTTGCTGCGGATTCTGAATGCCTTTAAGAATAAATGCTTTTGTTGCCCTGTCTTCTTCTATACCAAGAATAATAGTACCGCCAAATGTATTGGCAAAAGACGAATAGGTATCCCAAATACTATTCGGTATTCCTCTACCCGCTGATTTCACTTCAATATTAACATGTTCTTTTTCTTTTAATACAGACGCAATATCGATCATAATACAGACCCTCCGTTTCACTCCCGAATTTTATGACAGAAGTTTTTTTCACAACACCCTCTTCACCCTGGCCTCCTTCTGAAAGAAAGCGATTCCATAGCAAAGAATCTGCGTATAGCCATAGAGTCCCTCCGCATACTTTTTACTGAGAATCTGATTAACTGCCCTGTCACAGTCCTGATCCAGATTGTCTTCTTTCTTCGACCTCTTAGTTTCAATAATTATGACACGGCGGTTATCATCATCCTTCAAGAATATATCCGGTCTTCCAAGTCCCTTCCCCTTATTGGATTCCACTTCGTAACCCAGTCCAACGAAAGCGCCCGCAAGAAAAGCATGATAATAATCCTCATGATAATCATTATAACTTAACCTGTTGTGCTAGATAAAAATATAAAAGAACTTCAACAAAATGTGCTATCC
>CANPTH010000103.1 GCA_947576945.1 uncultured Lachnospiraceae bacterium | reverse complement strand
AAAATAATATGGACGTTAGTCAATATCTTGAAATTTTCCTTGATGAAACAGATGAGCATTTGCAGAACCTGAACACGCAGATTTTACTGTTGGAGCAGGAACCGGATAATATGGATACGATCAACGAGATCTTCCGTGCAGCGC
Source organism: uncultured Lachnospiraceae bacterium (assembly GCA_947576945.1). GTDB lineage: Bacteria > Bacillota > Clostridia > Lachnospirales > Lachnospiraceae > UBA3282. Next base: position 10,775 of record CANPTH010000103.1, on the reverse strand, counting down.
ATTCCCTGAAAGGAATGGCCGGGACGATGGGTTATAAGAGAATGCAGACGTTGACCCATGACATGGAAAATGTTTTCTCCGAAGTACGTAACGGCAATATCAAGGTGAAAGCAGAGATGATTGATGTGCTTTTCCAGTGTCTTGATGCATTGGAAGAATATAATACGAGTATTCGCGAGAGCGCCGATGAGGGAACGAATGACAATGAGCCTTTGATCAAGCAGCTGAATGAGATCATGAATGAAGGAAAAGGCGGAGTGGAATCGGCATCTTCTGAGGAAGCGCCGGCTGCCAGTCAGGCTGCATCTGCAACAGGCGGTAAGAAATGGCTGGAGATTAAGCTGGGTGACAGCGAACGCGCTGTTTTAAAGGAAGCGGCCAAGCAGGGACAGAATGTCTATGGCCTTACGGTCAGCATACAGGAGTCATGTATTTTGAAAGCGGCCAGAGCTTTTCTGGTATTTAAGGCGATCGAGGAGGATGGTGAGATCATTGTTTCCGACCCTCCGGCGCAGGAAATCGAAGATGAGAAGTTCGGTTTGGATTTCAGCCTGGTTGTAGTAACCGGCAGTCCGTTGGATAAAGTAATAGCTGCGGCAAAAAATGTATCTGAGATCCAGGATGTTATTGGTGATGTTTTTGATCCGGATCAGGAAGTTGCCGCAGAAGAAGTGCAGGAAACGAAAGAGAAGCAGACGGAAGCGGCAGAACATGCCGCAACGCCTGCAGAGACTGTACCGGCTCCGGCAGTTCCGGCCAAAAGCAATAAGAAGGCCGAGGAGAAGAAACCGGCAGCGAGTAAGCCGGTTGTAAACAGAACAGTCAGAGTTGATATCGAGAAGCTGGATACGTTGATGAATCTGGTGAGTGAGCTGATCATCGCGAAGAACTCTCTCGTTTCGGCGTCTACTGTTTCCGGGACTTCCAGCACAGCGGTAAATGAGCAGATTGAATATCTGGAGAGTGTGACCACATCCCTTCATGAATCTGTCATGAAAGTGCGAATGGTTCCCATTGAGAGTACGGTAAGCAAATTCCCCCGTATGGTACGCGACCTGCAGAAGAAGCTGGGCAAGAAGATGGAATTATACATGACGGGTGAAGAAACAGAACTCGACCGTACTGTGGTAGATGAGATCGGAGATCCTCTGATGCACCTTCTGCGTAATTCTGCGGATCATGGTTTAGAGTCGGCTGAAGTGCGTAGGGAAAGAGGAAAGCCGGAAGTTGGTTCTATTTTCCTGGATGCTTATCAGGACGGTAATAACGTAGTTATCGAAGTAAGAGATGACGGTAATGGTATTGACACGCAGGCTGTCAGGAATAAAGCGATTGAGCGTGGGGTTATCACACCGGAGCAGGCTGAGAATATGAGCGAGAAAGACAGCATTGAGCTGTTGTTTAATGCAGGATTTTCTACGGCTAAAGTAGTGTCTGACGTATCTGGCCGAGGTGTGGGTCTTGATGTTGTTAAATCCAAGATAGAGTCTTTGAGCGGCGAAGTGGAAGTAAAGTCCAAGCTGGGAGAAGGAAGCTCCTGGATCATAAGACTGCCGCTGACGCTGGCGATCATTCAGGCTCTTATGGTGGACATCGGCAACGAGAAATATGCGATTTCTCTCGGCGCGATCCAGACGATAGAGGATATTCCGCCGCGGGATGTAAAGCTTGTGCAGGCTAAGGAAGTGATTCAGCTGCGCGATCTTGTCATTCCGTTGATTCGTCTGAATGAGATCCTGGATATTGAGAGCAAGAAGGATCCGGAAGAGAATATGGTTGTAGTTATTGTGAAGAAGGGCGATAAGCTGGCTGGTCTGGTGGTAGATGAGCTGATCGGACAGCAGGAGATCGTAATCAAACCGCTTGGTAAGTATGTCAGCAAATGCAAACTCATCAGCGGCGCAACCGTATTGGGTGATGGTGAAGTGGCTCTGATCCTGGATGCCAATACATTGATTTAAGCGGAGGGAGGAATGGCGATATGGAAGAATTAAAAGCAGCTGGCGGAAGCAAACAGTTCATTGTGATCAAGTTAGGGGATGAACAGTACGGAATAGATATTAAGTATATTGAGAATATTGTCAGGATGCAGCATATAACAAGAGTGCCGAAGGTTGATTGTTACTTAAAGGGCGTGATCAATCTTCGGGGTGAAGTTATTCCGGTGATGAGTATCCGCATTAAAATGGGACTGCAGCCGGACACGGAGACGAAATCCAGCAGAATCATAATTTTAAAACTGGAAATGAACGGCCAGATCGGCATCATTGTAGATGAGGTGAAGGAGGTCGTTACGCTGGAAAGCGATCAGATTGAAAAGATCGCATATGACTCTAAGGAGGAGAAGGACAGCTTTTTATACGGAGTTGGCAAATGTGCGGGCGGATTGATCTCTCTCTTGGATTTGAATTCAGTCGTGCTCGAAAATATTTAGGAGGATGTATCGTGGGCGGGATTACTTTAGAAGAAATGTCTGATGAGTATTTCGATGTTTTGAAAGAACTGGGGAATATCGGAGCCGGCAATGCAACGACAGCATTGTCGCAGATGATGCAGTGCAAAGTAGACATGTCGGTTCCGCAGGTAAAATTAATGGAGTTCAAAGAACTGGGTCAGCTTATGGGCGGTGAGGAAATCATCATGGCCGGTATTTATCTGGCTATCGAGGGAGATGTTGCGGGCAGTATTATGTTCCTTCTGGAGAAACAGGCCGCAAGACATCTGGTGAATAAGCTGATGGGTACATCTATAGAAGGGGAAGAATTTTCAGAAATGGAATTTTCGGCCTTGAAGGAGGTTGGAAATATTATTACGGCAGCTTATTTGAACTCTCTGGCCAGTCTGACGAATCTGAAGCTTCAGCCGTCGGTTCCCGACCTGACGGTGGATATGGCGGGAGCGATTCTGAGTGTTCCCGCGATCGAGTTTGGGACATTGGGGGATAAGATGCTGCTGATCCAGACGCAGTTTTTCGATGATATGGTTTTGGATGGATATTTTATCCTGGTTCCGAATCTGGATTCTTATAGTAAAATTTTATCGGCATTAGGACTTGCATAAAGCATGATGGCGACAACAGTGAAGGTATCTGATCTGTTACTGGTACTGATAAATATAATTTGATAATAGAAACAGGAGATGTCATATTATGGGCAAGGTGATAAAGGTCGGTATGGCTGATTTAAATGTATGTGTCAGTCCTGACAGTATTACCACGTTGGGACTGGGATCCTGTGTCGGAATCGCACTCCGTGATCCTGTCACTAAGATCGGCGGATTGGCGCATGTCATGCTTCCGGATAGCACTATTATCCGAAATAATACGAATATCCCGAAATTTGCGGATACTGGAATAGAGGAATTAGTGAAACAGGTGGTAGCCAGAGGTGCGAACAGAGGACGTCTGGTGGCCAAGATTGCAGGCGGTGCGCAGATGTTTGCTTTTCAGAGCAAAAATGACATGGTGCGTGTAGGAGAGCGTAACGTGGAGGCAACAAGGAAGAAGCTGGCGCAGCTGCGAATACCTGTTATAGCGCAGGATACAGGTAAAAATTATGGACGGACTGTGATTTTCTATCCGGAGACAGGTGATTTTGTGATCCGCGCAGTAGGGAAACCGGAAAGTGTGATTTAATGGCCAGAATATAGAGGGTGAAAGGGATTTAAGTTGGAAAACGAAGCAGTAAATACCGTTGAAGAAATTGAAGATGAGCAGGAAAATCAGCCCGAAGTGGAAAGCACTGCGGAACGGGAAGCGCGGGAGAAGAGAGAAGCGCAGGCGAGGGCTTTTCGTGCAAAGAAACGCAGATTGATCCCGCCTTTTGTCATGCTGCTGGCGGGTGCAGCAGTCAGTATTACCCTGCGGGTTGAGCACTACGATACGAAGTCTATGCTGATCATTTTGCTGTGCGCGCTTATAGGGTTTTATATTGTAGGATGCATTTATAAAGGTATGCTGGACAGATTTGAACATCAATTGGAAGAAGCCGACATGGAAGAGGGCGAAGTCATCGAGAAGGAACTCGCAGAAGAAGGTAAAGGATGATTAGAGCATAAATGGATGAGGCAGGCAAAAAGAAGCTTTGGGAGGAATATGCGCGGGCAAAGTCTCCTGAAGTCAGAGAAAAGATCATATTGGAGTATGCTCCGCTTGTAAAAGTCGTGGCAGGCCGTTTGAGCATGTATCTGGGATACAATGTGGAGTATGAGGATCTGGTCAGCTATGGTATATTTGGTCTTATTGATGCCATAGATAAATTTGATTTTTTAAAGGATGTTAAATTTGAGACGTATGCGAGTTTAAGGATCAGGGGATCAATCTTAGATCAGATCCGTAAGATGGACTGGATTCCGCGGACGATCAGGCAGAAACAGAAGAAGATTGATGCAGTGATCAGAGAGATTGAAACGAGGTATGGCAGAAGCGCTACAGATGAGGAAATTTCCGCCGGCCTCGGTATTACGGGGGAAGAGTATCTGGACTGGCAGTCACAGATGAAAATAACCAATGTGGTTTCGCTCAATGAATTTTTGGAACAGGGCAGCGAAGTACCCAATGAGTCGGCACAGAGCAGAAGTTCGCAGTTCGACAGCCCGGAGGAAGTTCTGGAGAGAGAAGAGATCAGGAAAATGCTGGTAGAATCTCTGGAGCTTTTGACGGAGAAGGAGCGCAAGGTTATTGTATTTTATTATTATGAGGATCTTACCTTGAAGGAGATCAGTAATATTTTAGGCGTGTCAGAATCCAGGATTTCACAGCTTCATACAAGAGCGCTTCAGAAAATGCGGGGAAAGATGGGGAATTATATTGGAATCCTGACAGAGACAGGGGTTAAGAAGAAATAAAGGAACATGGGGAAAGCAGAACAGAGGGCGATTATATATGGCAATAGGATTTGTGGAAATGCAGGGGCAGATTACGCGGGCTCAGGATTATACGATGATTAAGCACAATGATGACACCAGAGGAATGGTGGAGCAGGCGAACTTTGGACAGCAGATGACCAAACAGGTTGAGAAGCAGACCAAAAGAGTCAATGAGGGTAAGGATCCTGAGTATCATGAGCGTAAATTTGATGCCAAAGACAAGGGAAGTAATGAGTACCGTGGAGATGGCGGTCGGTCGAGAAAGAACAAGCAGGAAAAGGATTCCGACGGTAAAGTGATCATGAAGCGGGTAGATATACGGCTATAGGAGTTATCGCGGAATGATCTGCACGGACAGTTCCGTAGTTTGCGGAAGGGAATGGATATAGATATGGATGTAACAGAAGTCATTCTGATTGTGGTTGGCGTGGCAATATTTTTGTTGGGATATTTTATGCCGGCCAGAAAGAAGGATATGGGGGAAGATGTAAAGCTGATCGGTGAAGATGAGATCCGGAAGCTGATAGCAGGTGAGGAAGAGCATATTAAGAATAAGGTCGCAGATGTTGTTGAGGAGACAGTCAGCTATTCGATCGAGAAGACGGAGCGGGCTATGGAACGGCTGACTAACGAGAAGATCATGGCCATTAATGAGTATTCTGACACCGTGTTGGAGGAGATCCATAAGAACCATAAAGAAGTAGTCTTCCTGTATGATATGTTGAATGACAAACATGAAAATCTGACATCTGCAGTCAGCGAGGCGACACAGACTGCGGAAGGAGTCAGGCATACGCTGAGTGATGCAGAGATTACAGTTCATGATGCAATGGATAAGGCGGATGATGTGCTGCGGGCGGTAAATGAGGCTTCGGCAAGGATCAATGATGTGCTCAGGGCAGCCGATGACGCAGTCAAAGGCGTGTGGGATGCACAGAATGCAGCGCGGGTTGCAAGAGAAGCAGCGCAGGAAGCCATCCGCATTGCATCTGATCTGACAGGAAGGGAAGCCGAAACGAAGACAGAGCCGGGCACAGAAGTAAAGGAAGAAGCAAAATCAGAAATTGAAGCAGAAGTCAAAGCAGAAATCAAAACAGAAGTCAAAGCAAAGAGATCGGCGATTGACGTGCTGTCTGATATGAAGGCGTCCCGTGAAATGGCTTTAGAGGAAATACAGCAGGAGCAAAAGCCTGTGATAACGGAGAATGTTGCGATAGCGGAAGAGAAAGAGTTTAAGCCTATTGCGCCGAAGCGGGTGGAGATTATTCATGAGCCGGAAGAGCCGGAAGAGGAAGCAGTGCATGAGCAAATGGAAGAGATACAGGAGAGTCCGGCAATGATAGATCTGCCGTTTACACAGGATAATGGACGCAACAGCAATGAAAGAATTCTTGATTTGCACAAGGCAGGTAAATCTAATATGGCGATCGCCAAGGAACTGGGCCTTGGCCTTGGTGAGGTGAAATTGGTGATTGATTTGTTTGAGGGTATGTAGTATTTTCAATTCGTGCCGGAGAGCATTTCGTCAGTAGCTACGGATATGCTTTGTGAATTATGCAAATTCCTGACTTTGTGAATTGGAAATATGGCGGTTAGAGAGTATAACAAGGAATCTTTATAATATTTAAGAAGGGTTGATATGGAACGAAAATACTATTTCCGTGGTCTTGGTCTCGGCATTGCAGTGACAGCAATCATTATGGGCGCTGTCACATCGCATGGGAGAACAATGACAGATCAGGAAATCATAGCGAGAGCGAAAGAGCTCGGTATGGTGGAGAATACGGTTCTGTCTGATATGAATGTAGAAGAGGCAGATGAGGCTGCAGCCGTGAATGGAGGCGGATCGGAAGAAGACAATAGCGGCGTTGTGGATGGAAAGCAGACTGCAGATGGTAATACGAACGAAGAAAAGGGGCTGCAGGCTGACGGTGATGAATCCAGGGAAATAAACCCGGCGCAGGATGGTGACAGTAAAAGCAAAGAGGCAGACAGAGATTCGGACGATAGCGGTGAAGATAAAAATCTGAACGGAGGTTCGGATAACAGCAGCGAGGCACAAGACGGACAGGATAGCCCTGATCAATCGGCAGAGGAGGATAAGGCAGGAGAAGTAAACGGAACGAATCAGCCTGCTGACCGAGACAAGAAGGCGGATCAGCCCGGTTCGGAGAATGACAGCAGGAAAGGTGAGGGTGGCAATATTACGGTGAGCAGTGGCGATGGTTCCCATACCGTGGCGAGGAAGCTGGCTGAGGCCGGAATTGTGTCGTCAGCGGACAGTTTTGATCAGTTTTTGTGTCAGAACGGATATGATAAGAAACTCAGAACGGGAACTTTCTATATTCCGGCTGATGCCGACGATGATCAGATTGCAAAAATCATAACAGGTGTTGAATAAAAAGGCTCTTGCAAAAGAGCTTTTTTTATGGTATTCTTATTAAGTGTGTGTAAATGCATAGAAACAAGTAATCACATATATCCGGAGACTGTTGGTGCTTCATAACGCAGGAGTGGCAGTGTGGGCAGGATATATGGAAGCAGAACCAGATGGAGGTAGAACAATGAGCGTTATTTCAATGAAACAGTTATTAGAAGCCGGTGTACATTTCGGGCACCAGACAAGAAGATGGAACCCTAAGATGGCTCCATACATTTTTACCGAGAGAAATGGTATCCATATTATCGATCTGCAGAAATCTGTAGGAAAAGTGGACGAAGCTTACAGAGCAGTGTTTGATGTGGCTTCACAGGGTGGCACTATTCTGTTCGTTGGTACAAAGAAGCAGGCGCAGGATGCAGTTAAGACAGAGGCAGAGCGTTGTGGAATGTATTATGTCAACGAGAGATGGCTGGGTGGCATGCTCACTAATTTTAAAACGATCCAGTCCAGAATCGACAGATTGAAAGCCATTGAGGTTATGGCTGAGGATGGTACTTTTGATGTGCTTCCCAAGAAAGAGGTTATTAAGATTAAGAAAGAATGGGAGAAGCTTGAGAAGAACCTGGGCGGTATCAAGGATATGACCAGAATTCCTGACTGTATCTTTGTGGTAGATCCGAAGAAAGAGAGAATCTGTGTGCAGGAAGCTCATACGCTTGGCATTACTTTGATTGGTATTGGCGATACGAACTGCGATCCTGAAGAGCTGGATTATATTATACCTGGTAATGATGATGCGATCAGAGCAGTTAAGCTGATCGTTTCCAAGATGGCAGATGCTGTTGTTGAGGCTAACCAGGGCGCCGAAGAGTATGTTGATGAAGCAGAGGCTCAGAAGGCAGAGGAAACTGACGAGGACAACGAGTAAGCGGTTAATATGGCGAACGAAATTTTGTGTCGTTGATGATAGAACAGAAATAATTTGGAGGACAGATAGATGGCTATTACAGCAGCAATGGTAAAAGAGTTAAGAGAGATGACCGGTGCGGGTATGATGGATTGTAAGAAGGCACTGGGTGAAACCGATGGAGATATGGATGCAGCGGTTGAATATTTGAGGAAGAACGGACAGGCTAAAGCTGAGAAGAAGGCAGGCAGAATCGCAGCAGAAGGTCTCTGCCGCGTATCGATTAAGGATGACAGGACAGTAGCGGTGGTGGAAGTGAATTCCGAGACGGACTTCGTGGCGAAGAATGCTGATTTTCAGGCATATGTGGAAGCGGTTGCAAAACAGGCGGTTGAGTCTGACGCAGCTGATCTGGACGCATTTTTGGCAGAGGCATGGCATCTGGATGCTGCTAAGACAGTGAAGGATGCTCTGGTTGACAAGATCGCCGTGATCGGTGAGAATCTGACTATCAGAAGATTCGAGAAGGTGGTAGCAAATGACGGCTGTGCTGTGTCTTATGTACATGGCGGCGGCAGGATCGGCGTAATTGTTGAGGCAGTGACAGATGTTGTCAATGATGCAGTGAAAGAGGCACTGACAAATATTGCCATGCAGGTGGCGGCATTATATCCCAGGTATGTGTCTACTGCTGAGGTATCCGAGGAGTATAAAGCTCACGAGAAGGAGATTCTTACGGAGCAGATTAAGAATGATCCCAAGATGGCAGGTAAGCCGGATAAGGTGATCGAGGGCGCAGTGATCGGCCGTCTCAATAAAGAGTTGAAAGAAGTATGCCTGTTAGAGCAGGTATATGTTAAGGCTGAAGATGGTAAGCAGACGGTAGCGAAGTATATTGAACAGGTTGCCAGGGAGAATGGCGCAAACCTTTCCGTTAAGAGATTTGTTCGTTTTGAGACAGGCGAAGGTCTTGAGAAGAAGGAAGAGAACTTTGCGGAAGAGGTTGCAAAACAGATGAATGCGTAGAAATTTGTCGAAATCAGGCGAATAGAGATAGGAAAAACCCTTGTGAATGGTGTGGGAATGCCATTTGCAGGGGTTTTTAATGTTTTATGTTGAATTTTCATTTCTTGACACTGTCACGATATACCGTTATAATCAATAGAAAAAGAATCCATGAAATGGAGAATAGAGAAATGGAATTGATGAATTTGTTAAAGGAAAAGCAGCTTTCTGTTTATCAGTGTGCGAAAGAAAGCCATGTACCATACACTACATTATCAGATATTGTGAAAGGGAAAACCAGGATTGAAAAATGTACCGCAGAAACAATATATAAATTAGCGAGGACGCTCCATGTGACAATGGAAGAACTTTTGATAGAATGTTTTAGAGAAGATGAAAATGCCCCCAATTTAAAAGATTTTGAAATATATAAAAGTAATATCTGCCATTTAGTGAAAGATAAGGGAGATATGGACTTTATTATTGATATTTTAAAAGAAAATCAAATAAGGGCTTATTGGGAACGACAATGGTATCGGGAAAGCTTTTATCTTCTGGCTATGGTAGATTACTTAAGCAGGGAAAATGGACTTCCATTGTGCAATGATTATGAAGATATAAGGAATTGTACATTGCCGGAGCCGTTATATCCGTGGGATGTTGTTCTTGCTGCAAAATTGGATGATTCCCTTGATAGGAAAGAACAATGTTTAAAAGAAGCGATTCCCGAATTTTTGAGGTTTAATATTATAGAAAGCGAGATAAGGAATGTCTGTTGAGAAAGGTTTTACCAAAGAAAATTTAGATTATTATTTGAAGGAACTTGCAAAAGAGTTTCGGAAGAGAAATGGAAAAAATATGCCTGCTGAGATTGTGTTAGTTGGAGGCGCGGCAATTCTTGCCAATTATGGGTTTCGTGAAATGACCTATGATATAGATGCGGTCATAACAGCATCATCGGCCATGAAGGGAGCTGTTAATGCAGTAGGAGACCGTCTCGGTTTGCCAAATGGCTGGCTGAATGCAGATTTTAAGAATACGAGTTCTTATAGTCCTAAATTATCGCGATACTCTAAGTATTACCATACCTATTCTAATGTGTTGAATATCAGGACAATCAGTGCGGAATATCTTGTTGCTATGAAATTAATGTCCGGGAGACGTTATAAGAAAGATTTTTCTGATATTATTGGTATTTTGGGTGAACAGGAAAGAATGGGAAAGTCTTTAAGCTATCAGCAGATTGATTGTGCAGTAAAAAATCTGTATGGCGGATGGGATAATATTTCTGAATATGCAATACAGGTTTTGAAAGCGGCTTTAGATTCAGAAAACCTAAAAGAATTATTTATGGAACAGGAACGTGAAGAGGCATTATCAAAACAGGCAGTGCTTCAAGTTCAAAAATATGAAGGGGAAAAAGTAAAGGAAAGTAATGTGGATGAGATTATTCAAAAAGCTATAAGGAAGAAAAGGGATAGCAGAGATGTGAGATAAAAAGAGGTGCGATAATGATAACGGATAAGAAAGAAATCGAGAGTGTGCTTCAGATTGGTGAGAAAGGGGCAGTTTCTGGAGTAAAAAAGCTGCCATTGATTTTGTAGAGAGTGGATT
>CANPTH010000102.1 GCA_947576945.1 uncultured Lachnospiraceae bacterium | reverse complement strand
AATTGACGAGTGTGGAAAAAATGTTCATCATGCTAGGGCAGACTGGCGGTATGCCTGAGATGGTATTCGAGTACATCTTAAAGAAAAACGGCATCGACCCGGCCGCAGACCTGTCTATTGACCAGAGCATTGATTTTGGTTCCACCGCGGCAGCCTTTTCCGGAGGGCAGGCGGATTTCACCGTCGAATTTGAGCCGCATGCGACTTCTCTGGAAGCCAAGGGTGACGGTTATGTGGTAGCTTCTCTGGGTAAAGATTCCGGCTATGTGCCCTACACCGCCTTCTCGGCCAGGAAGAGTTATCTCGAGCAGAATCCGGAGGTTATCCAGTCCTTCACCAATGCCCTGCAGAAGGGGATGGATTATGTGCAGTCCCATACAGCGGAAGAAATTGCCAAAGTGATCGCTCCGCAGTTTGAGGAGACGGATCTGGCTACGATTACCACGATTGTAGAGAGGTATGCTTCTCAGGATACATGGAAAGAAGATCTGATCTTCGAGGAAGACAGCTTTACCCTTCTGCAGAATATCCTGGAGGAGTCCGGGGAATTGGAGGAACGGGTACCCTATGCCGATCTGGTGGACACCAGCTATGCACAGAAGGCAGCGTCAGGCAGATAGTCTGCCTGACAGGAACAGCAGGAGCACAGGTCAGTTCTTCTGTTTGATATGAGGCAGGTTCCAGTGAAAGTATGCTGCCAGAAACCGAATCAGTATGATGAGCAGAGCGGATATGACCATGGATGGAGTCTGCCCGAATGCCCGATAGATCCATACACAGCTTAAGGCGCCTATAACAGAAGCACAGGCGTAAATATGCTTTACAAATATATAGGGCGGTACACCTGCCATGATATCCCGTAGAAGGCCGCCGCCGACACCGGTCAGTGTACCCAGGAAGACCAATAGAAAGGTATTATCCGGATATCCGTTTTGAATACCGGTCATAACGCCCATTACGGTGAAGATACCAAGGCCAACGGAATCCATGATAAACATTGCCCGGTCATATAACAGACCGGGCTTTCCCTGTAGAAGCCCGTTTCTAAAGTACAGGACGGAAAATACCAGCAGGGCGGAAGCAACGGCAACCATTACATATACCGGCCTTACCAGAGCGCCCGGTATATTTCCGAGAATCATGTCCCGGGTCATACCGCCGCCCACTGCCGTGACCACACCTAACACGCATACGCCAAAAATATCCATGCCCCGATGGATGCCGGTCATCGCGCCGGATGCCGCGAATGCGATAGTTCCGATGATTTCCATGTAAAATACAATATCAAAGATCTGTTCCGGCGCCATCTTTTCCCTCCGACTTGTTTCTATGCTTCTTTTCTCCGCTGCCGGATGTGTCTCGCCGCATCCCGTCTATCATTTTCTCAATCAGCAGCTTCTTGACATAGACATCAAAACTTAACATGCAGATAAAAGCAAATGTCTGCAGAAAGTTCTGATTCTCTTGTGGAGCATCCTGAAAAGTCTGTTCTGATCTTCTGAATTTTTCCATGATATCGTGTTTTAAAATGCCAATCTGTTCCTTTTCCAGTCCAAAAGCTTCCTCATAGATTTTTTCCAGATTATAATCTTCGTTCGTGTTGAAAAATTTAGAGGTGATAGGGTGCAGCAACTGCTGAATGTCACTGATGGAGAGGATTCCCTTGTAATAGTAGATGAAGATGAGCAGCATAACGTGCTCTTTGGAATACTTTTTCCGGATCGGAGGCGGGAGCAGATTATTCTTTGCGTAATTATTGATCATGGTTTTGGTGAGGATTTTATCCTCGTCAGGATTTCTCGCTGCATGTTTCAGGTGAGACTCCATGAAAGTAGTGACCTGATCCATATATAGATCGATGCTCGGAATATCTTTGGCACTGATATATTCGATCCGGTCAAGGCTTTCTAATATACTGCTTAGCAGATCTTCGGTATTGATCGTCATATTAATCCCCCAGGCTTGTCCTCAAAAATTTTGCTATGAAAGTCTTCGACTTTCACAGCATGGATGGCCATGCGGCCCGCCAGGCGGCAGGCTGAGCATGATGTAAGTTTACTATATATGTTTCATTATATAGTTTTTGTTACTACATGACAAGTGTTTTATTCCCGCGAGTAACGAGCCAAGTGGCTGCCTGCATCCCTCTGCGGGGCAGCCGGCCGATAAACCTGCAGCTTGACATGGCCAATGTACTGCCATAAAATAGGAAAAGACTGTCAAAGGAGCGTGTGTTATGAAAGAGTATCGCAATTATATTTTTGATCTTTATGGAACGCTGGTAGATATTGACGTGGATGAGACAGACAGGAGGCTGTGGGAACATATGTGCCGGTTCTACGGTTATTATGGTGCGTTGTATGAGGCAGATGAACTGCGCCGGGCCTACTTATTGTCTGTACAGGATAAGAACGATCAGTTGAAGAAAGAGTATGAGGTAAAGTATCGTCATGAAAGTCATCCGGAAATACTTTATGAAGAAGTATTTGGCGGTTTGTATACGGATAAGGGGATTGTACCGGATCAGCAGCTGGTTCTTCATACTGCACAGATGTTCAGGGCCTGCTCAGTAAAAGAGATCCGCCTGTATGCCCATGCAAAGGAGCTGCTGGAAGCACTGAAGGCTGCCGGAAAGAAAGTTTACCTGTTGTCCAATGCGCAGCGTATTTTTACGGAGTATGAGATGCGCTGTTTGGGAATCTGGGATCTGTTTGACGGCATACAGATTTCTTCCGACCATGGATGTAAGAAGCCGGATGAGAGATTCTTCCGGATCCTGTTGGAACGTTTCTCGCTGAAACCGGAGGAATCCCTGATGATCGGCAATAATATGTATGATGATATTGCAGGCGCCTTCAGGGTGGGGATGGAAAGTTTCTATATTCATTCAGCGCTTTCACCCAGGGAGCAGGAGGACAGTACGTCACAGGATATCCGTGCCGATTATATGATGACAAGAATGAATTTACGGCAGCTTCAAAGCAGATTGTTAATATAATATTAAATACCCCGCGGTTTTGCACCTGCGGGGTATTCATAATTGTATTTAAAATGATTACGGAGTCTGTTCCGGCGGCTGTGGCTGTTGTGCCTGCTGTTCCTGTGCAGCCTGCTGCGCGGCCTGTTGTGCCGCAAGAGCCCGTTGTTCCATTTCGGCCCGCTGCCCGTTGACGATGGCTTCCCAATCCGGGTTGGCAAAGAATTCCGGACTGTGTGGACACATGTTCACTGGTGTGGACGGCGGCGGCACGTCTGTACCGTCTTCTCCGGCAGGCTGTTCCGGCTGTGGCTGTACAGGCTGACCGGTGGCAGCGGCGGAGCCGCTCTGCAGAGAAATATCTTCGATCGGCGTCAGTTCCAGCACACTCTCTACCTTGAAAGGACAGCCCTCATAGGCGGGGAGGCTGCAGTACTGGCAGACCTGACCGGCATAATGTACGTCGCATGTCGCGGTAGGCACGGTGCCCTCTGCAAAGTATTCCGTGCGCATGGTGCCGGAGCAGAGACCGTCGATCGGCAGCTTGCCGGAGCGGGCGCATACTGTTGCGGTGACGATACCGGAAGGAACCGGGAAGGATTCACTCGGCAGTCCCTCGTGGATCTGTGACATGACTGCCCGCCATAACTTCTTCGCCAGATTCTTCTCGTCACCGGATAATTTGACGTTGTTGTCGAATCCTGCCCAGGTGGTTGCCGTATAGTAAGGCGTGTAACCGGAGAACCATACGTCATTGTAGTCTGATGTAGTACCGGTCTTACCTGCAATGGCCATGCCGCCGAAATTGACGGAACCGCCGGTACCGCTGGTGACAACATCCACCATGGCATCTGTCAGCAGAAAGGCCGTGGATTCCTTGATGACCTGTCTGGACTGCGGCGTTGTGTTGTCCAGAATGATATTGCCGTCGTGATCGACGACTCTTGTATACAGCTTGGGTTTGATATAAGTGCCGCCGTTGGCGATACAGGCATAAGCGGCATTCAGCTCTTCGTTGGTCACGCCGTTGGTGATACCGCCAAGTGCAAGAGCCTGTTGAATATCGGAGAAGACCTTGCCGTTGATCTCTTTGCTCTCCTCCAGGGTAGTGAAGCCGAAATTCGTCAGATAGTCGAATCCCAGTCTGGGTGTGATCTGTGTCAATGTCTTGACTGCCACGATGTTCATGGACTGGGCGATACCTACTCTGAGGGAAGAAAGCCCCCGGTAAGCCTCGCCGTACCAGTTGGCCACCGGCCGGCCGTCTGCGTAGTTAAAGGGTGCGTCGTTCATGACTGTAGCAAGTGTCAGTCCGGCGCTGTCAAGAGCCGGTGCGTAGGTGGATACGACCTTAAAGGTAGAACCGGGCTGTCTTGCGGTATCGGTGGCCCGATTCAGGGTACGGCTGCCCAGCTTGGCGCCGCGGCCGCCTTCCATGGCAACGACATAGCCGGTACTTTGATCCTGTACAACAAGTGATACCTGAGGCTGTACGGTCAGGCTGACGTTCTCGAGAAATACGGAGTCACCGGGTGACAGAACCGCTTCCTTATATAATTCGATGTCCTGATAAGCTTCTTCCTGAGAGGCATAGATCAGGTTATATTTGGCAGAACGGTTCTCCTGCCAGTAGGTGCGGAACATTTCCGTACTGTGGTTCTCACGGTCGCCGTTGCTCTTATCGACGGTCAGTTCGTAATTCAGATACCATTTCGTGTTGGCAGGGAAATTATTCTCATCGGCAAAGGCATCGTCACAGATCTTCTGGATCTTGGGATCCTGTGTAGAATAAATTTTCAGGCCGCCGCTGTAGAGCAGGGTATATGCCTGGGTCTCATTGTAGCCGGCCGCGATCAGATCTTCCAGGATATCGTCCGTCAGTGCATCTACGAAATATGTATTGACGGTGGAGTCTTCATTCTCGGAATCAGCGATCTGGATGCGGGAATATACATCGTCCGCCAAAGCCTCAGCCCGCTGTTCCTGTGTAATATACCCCTGATCGTACATATCCTTAAGCACTTTCTCACGACGCACAGCATTGTCTTCCGGGTGTGTGATGGGGTTATAGCGGGAGGGATTCTGCGTGATCCCTGCGATGACTGCGCACTCCGAAAGATTCAGGTCGCTGACCGATTTGTTGAAATAACGCATGGATGCTGCCTGGACGCCGAGGGTGTTCTGGCCCAGATTGATGGAGTTCATGTAATTGATCAGGATGGCGTCCTTGTCCATGACCTTTTCCAGTTCCAGGGCAAGATACTGTTCCTGGATCTTACGTTTCAGTCTGTCGGCGAAGGAATCTTCGGAGGTCCAGTCTGTGAAGACGTTATTCTTAAGCAGCTGCTGGGTGATAGTGCTGGCGCCTTCTGTAAACTCTCCGCCTGTCAGTACATTCTGGATACCGACATATGCGGCACGGAAGATACCTTTGATATCAATCCCGTTGTGGGTGTAGAAGCGGGCATCCTCGATGGCGACAAAGGCATTCTGCAGATCCTTCGGGACCATATCGATGGTGACGGGGATACGGTTGGAATCAGTGGAGACCAGCTTGGCGGTCTGATTGTTCTCGATATCATAGACAAAAGTTGAAAAGCGGGTGGGCGTCACATCAACGTTACTGATGTCGGGCGCGCTGGCCAGCACACCCTTGAAGATGCCGATCCCGGCGCTTGCACCGATGATACCGACGGCGATCAGAGCCAGCAGACATATCTGTACCAAAGTAAAACCGAGCTTTTTCCCCCATTTTGTGGATTTAGAATGAAGTGCCTGCTGTTTTCTGCGGACACCCTTTTTTCCATAATTCATGTTACTCCTCCTTAGGTTGATCTGCCCTTCATACGATTACCTGCTGTGATCATGTCCGTCCGGAATGGAGCACAGCAAAGGCACAAAATCCCCTCGTAAAACATGTGCATAATGATACACGTTACATTATTATAACAAAGATTATCTGGCAAATAAAGGATTTTCATTTTATATTAAGGATTGTTTACAATTATGTACACTTTTATACACGCACAGGTCAACGGCCGGCAAAGCTTGGCTTGACTGGCCTTCCCCAAAATGAGATAATATGCGCAGGAATCGGAACAGACGGCAGAAACATGGTACACTGCGGCGTGTCAAATCCGGGAATGGAGTGGACAGTATACGACATGGAATCTGGACATGGATTGGAACCATATAAGATCATAGCATATGGGGGAGAAGGAGAGATTGAGGAGAAGAAATCCCGCTTTATCGCTCATGTATCGGCGGCAGATACGGAAGAGGAGGCGCTTGCTTTTATAGAAGCCAGGAAGAAACAGTACTGGGACGCGAGACATAACTGTTACGCATATGTATTGGGCGAACAGGGACAGACGCTGCGCTTTTCCGACGACGGGGAACCAGCGGGAACGGCGGGCAGACAGATCCTGGAGGTGCTTATAAACTCCGGCATCCGGAATCTGGTGGTGGTAGTGACCAGATATTTCGGCGGCGTCCTGCTTGGAACCGGGGGACTGGTGCGTGCCTATACGAAAGCGGCCCAGGCCGGGCTTGCGGCCAGTGATGTGCGTACGATGTGTTATGGATATGAAATTGAACTGGTGACGGATTATAACGGCATCGGTAAGATACAATATCTGTTGGGCGTAAGAAAGATTCCTGTGGATGCCGAGTATGTAGAGCGGGTGCATGTACGTGTGCGGGTGCCGTATGAGGATAAGGATGCCGTGGTGCATGAGGTGACGGAGGCCACTGCCGGCAGGACAGAGGTTATGGTCTCGGATCCGTTCTACTTTATGGTATAGGAAATTCTTTCGCTGATTCGAACTCGCGAAGCGAATCCTGCTGCGCGTGGGCATGGGCTGACAGGCGGGATTTCCTGCCGGCGGCTTTTCCGGTGGAAGACCGGAAGGAATGGACGCTGCAGAACGGTCGGGATCAATGCGGCGGGACAGGAGGAACAGAGGGTTATGGGCGAGAGAAGAGAAGAGATGCGTACAAATGAAGCAGGCATTCGGGAGCGGGAGAATCATGAGTTCTACGAGAATTTTGGCGTGGACGACATTAGAGAGCTGCTGAACAAAGGGCAGTATACCAGGCTCAGGCAGCTGGTGCAGGAACTGAATGACGCGGATATCGCGGATCATCTGGAACATATGGATGAGGAAGAGATCGTGAAGGTGTTCAGGATTCTGCCGAAAGATCTGGCGGCGGATGTGTTTTCCTATCTGGAGATCGAATTCCAGCAGTTTGTCATTACGTCCCTGTCAGATAAGGACGCCGGCAATATCATAGACAATATGATGTCCGATGACGCCAAGGAATTGATGGAGGAGATGCCGGCCAATATCGTGAAAAGGCTGATCGCGAACACCAGCGCGGATACCAGGCAGGCGATCAATCATCTGATGCGCTATCCGGAGGACTCTGCCGGCAGCATCATGACGGTGGAGTATGTGGACTTAAAGGAGCATGATACGGTGGCGCAGGCCATAGAACGAATCCGGAAGGTGGGACTGGACAGCGAGACCATCAATATCTGCTATGTACTGGATCATAAGCGGACCCTGGTGGGGACTGTTGCACTCAGATATCTTCTTTTGAGCGATCCGGAGGCCGTGATCGGAGAGATGATGCACAGAAGTGTGGTGTCCCTGCACACGCTGATGGATCAGGAAGAAGTAGCCAGGATGTTCAGGAAGTATGAGTTTACAGCCATGCCGGTGGTGGATAATGAGGACAGGCTGGTAGGGATCATTACCATGGATGACGTGGTGGATATCCTGGAAGAGGAGACGACGGAGGATATTGAGAAGATGGCAGCGGTGATGCCTTCCGACAAGCCGTATCTGCGTATGTCCATTTTCGAGGCATATAAGAAAAGGATCCCGTGGCTGCTGCTTTTGATGATATCCGCAACTTTTACGGGCAGTATCATCACTTCTTTCGAAAATGCGCTGAGCAGATATGTGGTGTTGACGGCCTTTATTCCCATGTTGATGGATACGGGAGGCAATGCGGGCGGGCAGGCCAGCGCCATCATCATCCGCGGCCTGTCACTGGACGAGATCGCTTTTGCAGACTGGAGAAGGGTGGTGTGGAAGGAGGTCAGAACGGCAGCGCTCTGCGGATTGACGCTGGCAGCCTGCAATTTCGTGAAGCTGCTCATCTTTGACCGGGTGGGCATCTATGTGGCTTTTGTGGTCTGTTTTACCCTTCTGATGGCAGTGATCGTGGCTAAGGTAGTCGGTTCTACCCTGCCTATGTGTGCCAAGAAGATCGGGATGGACCCGGCGGTGATGGCAAGCCCGTTCATCACCACCATCGTGGATGCGATCTCGCTGTTGATCTATTTCAGGGTGGCCACGGTGGTGCTGGGGATTTAAAGATTTATACAGGGATTTCGGTATGGAGATGCAGATGACAGGTAATTGACAAAGATATAAAACGGCCAGGTCAGTGTTTGGAATGCACGAACCTGGCCAAAGTGATAGAGAACATATTCTATTTTTTGGCGGCGGCTGAGATGGCCGCTCTTTTTCTTAAGGTGGGATCCAGGATCTTCTTACGGATGCGGATCGTCTTAGGGGTTACCTCCAGCAGCTCATCGGTGTCGATAAATTCCAGAGCCTGTTCCAGGCTTAAGACTTTGGGCGGTGTGAGACGAAGCGCTTCGTCTGCACTGGAGGACCGGGTGTTGGTCAGCTGTTTCTTCTTGCAGACGTTCAATTCGATATCTTCGCCGCGTCCGTTCTGGCCGACCACCATTCCGGAATATACTTTGGTACCCGGGCCGATAAAGAGCGTGCCGCGTTCCTGGGCATTAAACAGGCCGTAAGTGATAGCTTCCCCGGCTTCAAAGGCGATCAGGGACCCCTGTTTCCGGTACTGGATATCGCCTTTATAGGGACCATAGCCGTCGAAGATGGTATTCATGATGCCGTTACCCTTGGTGTCGGTCATGAACTCGCCGCGGTAGCCGATCAGGCCGCGGGAGGGGATTGAGAACTCCAGGCGGGTATAGCTGCCGGAAGTCAGGCTCATATTCAGCAGTTCGCCTTTGCGCTGGCTCAGCTTCTCGATGATAGTTCCGGAGAACTCTTCCGGCACATCGATATAGCATAATTCCATGGGTTCCAGTTTCCTGCCGTTTTCATCTGTTTTGTACAGGACTTCCGCCTTGCTGACTGCAAATTCATATCCTTCACGGCGCATATTCTCGATCAGGACAGACAGATGCAGTTCTCCGCGTCCGGATACTTTGAAGGCTTCCGTGGTGTCTGTCTCTTCCACGCGGAGCGAAACATCGGTGTTTAATTCCCGGAACAGCCTGTCGCGGATATGACGGCTGGTGACATATTTCCCTTCCTGTCCGGCAAGAGGGGAATCGTTGACGATAAAGTGCATGGCGATGGTCGGCTCGGAGATCTTCTGGAAGGGAATCGGAGTCGGATCCTCGGGGGAACAGAGGGTATCGCCGATGTGGATATCTGCGATGCCGGAGATGGCGACGATGGATCCGATGCCTGCTTCTTTCACATCAACTTTATTTAAACCGTCATATTCGTACAATTTACTGATCCTGACCTTCCGCATCGTATCCGGATCATGATGATTGACGATGACTACTTCCTGATTGACTTTCACACTGCCGTTGTCCACTTTGCCGACACCGATGCGTCCGACATATTCGTTGTAGTCGATGGTGCTGACAAGCAGCTGCGTGCCGGCATCCGGATCTCCGGCGGGGGCCGGAATGTGTGTCAGGATCGTGTCAAAGAGAGGCGTCATGTCACGGCCTTCTGTATCAGGATCCGTGCTGGCAGTTCCTGTTTTGGCAGATGCATAGACGAAGGGACAGTCCAGCTGTTCATCGTTGGCATCCAGATCCATGAACAGCTCCAGTACCTCGTCAACAACCTGGGTCGGCCTGGCTTCCGGCCGGTCGCACTTGTTGATACATACGATGACGGACAGTTCCAGTTCCAGAGCCTTCCGCAGTACGAACTTGGTCTGCGGCATGGGTCCCTCGAAGGCGTCTACCACAAGGATAACGCCGTTCACCATCTTGAGGACACGCTCCACTTCTCCGCCGAAGTCAGCGTGGCCGGGCGTATCAATGATATTGATCTTAATATCTTTATAAGTAACGGCAGTGTTCTTGGATAAAATTGTAATGCCGCGTTCTTTCTCGATATCATTAGAGTCCATGACACGTTCTGCAATTTCCTGATTTTCCCTGAAAACGCCGCTTTGTTTCAAAAGCTCGTCTACCAATGTCGTCTTGCCGTGATCGACGTGGGCGATAATCGCTACATTTCTCACATCTTCTCTGGTCTGTCTCATGTTTTACTCCATTTCTGCGCTGCTTTTGTCTCAACTATGTTGAGACGTCGCATTAAACGAGTTTGTGGCAAGCAACGCGCAGACACAAATCTCGCGATTGAAAATTTAATTTTCAATCTTTACCCTCAGTGAACAAAGGTACACACGGTCGGTAAAGAATCAATTTCATCCCCTGCTGCGTTGCTTTCATTCCGTGTACGTCCAGTACACGGAATGAAAGCGCCTTGCAGGGATTGAAATTGCCTTCTTTCCGACTCTTCAACCCTGACCATGGATTCCTTTGTTCACTGAGGGTACCATGCCTTTCTGTAATACAGTCTGATTTCCAATGCCGTTAACTATAAAACCTGCTCATTATATCATCTGCCATTCTTTCTTGCAAGAGTTGTTAAATTTTTTGACAAATTAAATTATAGTTTGCGCCCGTTGTTTTCCCGGCATAGGAATTATCAGGGACATTGTCTTATCTGCCCGGCAGCGATGTCGGTTTCCGCGATTAATGACAGTTCTAATTTCGTCGCATTTCCTATATATTGATAATACAATACAAATAGGAATCAGGAATTTCTGCAATTCCACAGTCAGAAGGGAGAAAAACATGACAGATAAGGTTATTGAAAACAACCAGGTGGCGATCATGGGTGAGATCATGAGTGATTTTACTTTCAGCCATGAGATTTTTGGAGAGGGATTTTATATGGTAGATATCAGTGTGAACCGTCTCAGCGATTCTACGGATATTATTCCTGTAATGGTGTCGGAGCGGCTTTTGGATGTCACCGACGATTATAAGGGGATGAAGATCAGCATTGTCGGCCAGTTCCGCTCCTACAACAGACATGAAGAGAGAAAGAACAGGCTGGTATTGTCTGTATTTGCCAGAGAGATCGAATTTGTGGACGAGATCAGTGAGAGTGCCAAGACGAATCAGATCTTTTTGGATGGTTATATCTGTAAAGCGCCGATCTATCGCAAGACTCCTTTGGGGAGGGAGATCGCGGATCTGCTTCTTGCGGTGAACAGGCCATATGGTAAATCGGACTACATACCCTGTATCTGCTGGGGAAGAAATGCCAGATTTGCAAGTAATTTCGAGGTGGGCAGCCGCTGTGCGATCTGGGGAAGGATCCAGAGCAGAGAATATATGAAAAAGTTATCTGAGGATCAGCTTGAGAGAAGAGTGGCCTATGAAGTGTCGGTCAGCAAGCTGGAGCTGGTAGAGGAGGAAGACTGAAGCGCTGCGATGTGCCAGTGCCTGTTTTGGAAGAATTGAACAATAAGTTGCATGAATGGGTGTATTGTGTTATGATAATTAAATAAATTACTGTTAGAAGTAATCTGAGATGTGTAGTCCTGATTGCCGGTTGCTTCTACGGTAAACTTACATCATGCTCAGCCTGCCGTCGGGCGGGCCGCATGGCCATCCATGC
>CANPTH010000101.1 GCA_947576945.1 uncultured Lachnospiraceae bacterium | reverse complement strand
ACCGTAGGACGATGCGTCAACCGTGCCCTGAACGATATCGAACCGGAACGCTCCGGACGGCTGGACGGACTTGTAAATATCGGCATTGACGAAACCAGCTATAAGAATACATACTCAATACCATTCGGCTGGGGATGAGCAACGCACGGATTGAGGCGACCAACAATAAAATCAAACTGATCGTCCGCAAGGCATATGGCTTCCGAAACATCCATAACATGCTGGATATGGTGTATCTGGTCCGCTCGGATTTGAAGGTTCCGCTTCCCAACCGAAAACCTAAATCTGCTTAGTCAGCATAAATACTGGGGTTGTGGGTATTTTTTACCCACCATCACCCTTGAAGAGCCGGATATTTTGAAGATTCCTCATTTACAGTATCGACTGATCCGTGCACAAATCTGTATTAGAGATAAGAGAATAGAAACATGGATATGTGCTTCAGATAATTTACACAGGCCGGATGAACAGAAAGTAGGATTTGATCTGCTGTATGATCTGGAAAAAAGGGATGATGAATCACCACTGGAATTTGCTGTCGGGTGCGGGTGAGAACAATACATTTATCAGATGTTTTTGATAGATTATCTTGTCGCAAATCGCGACCGTCACGGAGGAAACCTTGAAGTATTAAGGAAAGGCGATAAGGAGATACGGTTGGCACCTCTTTTTGATCAGGGAGTGTCACTGCTGTTTTCAACTTATGGAGAGGAAAAACATATTGAAGAATTTAATATTTTAAGAGATTTTCCGGTAAATAATTTTATAGGATCCAGGTCGCTGGAATATAACCTGTCATTGATTCCTTTAGAATATGATCTCGAAATTGCAGAACTTCTGGAAGCGGATAAGGAATATATTTTATATGGACTGGATGAGATATTGACGCAAAACCATTTAACGAAAATCTGGCAGATGATATGAAAGAGGTGGTGCAGATATGAAGAAATACGCAGTGAAGGAAGCGCGTTATGGGAATAAAATCTTATCAATTCTAATCTACGATGAAGATAAAAAAGAATTTACCATTGACATTCCGGAAGATGTCACCGAACAGGAAGCGCCTTTTATGATGTCACTTTTCGTAAGACGGGGTATTCGACATATCGGCCCGGAATGGAGTATCCGGTGGATAAGAGAACGGGTAGTTCCAAGCAGCAGGCAGAATATCGGACAGATCCTGCGGGAAAATGATGTGCAGGTTTATGATGAATATGCACTTTTGGTCAAGAACGAAGGAAGATCCTGCCAGGATGAGTGCTATCTTGAAGAGATGTGATGTAATTTGTTCCAGTATGGAGCTATTATATATAGTGCTTAATAAAAAAACTATCTTTACATTCCAAAATGTAAATGTATTATAACTGGAAAAAATGTATACTTCAATAGTAATATTGCCCTATAGTGTTATAATTATAAAACATAACCCAATAGTATTTTTGTTAGTTATTGACTTCGCGGAATGTGTATGATATAGTAATATCATTCAGAGGGGAGGTGATTCCATGTATCAATACAAACTGACATTTACACTGTCAAATAATCAGCTGCCGCGTGAGATGGACAGGCTGATCGTGAGCTTTCTTAAGTCGTCCGCGCAGGCGTATTCGCAGCATTTTTATGAGAAATTGTACGATAAAAGCAGGTCGGTTATAAAGGGATATACTTATTCCTGCTACCTTCCGGGGGCGAAATTCCATAACGACAGAATAGAACTTGCAGGGGAGGAATTCTCCCTGCTGTTCTCTGATTTCGACCAGGCGGAGCTTTTGTCTTTTTTCAATGGTTTCCAGCAGATGAAGTACAGGGATTATCCAATAGCCGGGAATTCCATGAAACTCACATCTATCAGAATGCAGAATCTGCAGGAGATCAAGGAAGAGGAGATCGTGATCAGAATGCTGAGTCCATTGATCGTCAGGCGTCATGACGCGGAGAATAATAAGGACACTTATTATACCTGCGAAATGGATGGGTTTCAGGAAGCGCTTAAAGAAAATACAGCCTTTTTTATTGACAAAATGAAACTGCCTGTGTCAACAGAGAATTTCTCTATCCAAACGGTCAAAGGCAGGAAGGTGGTCGTCCCTGTGTTTGGCAGGAACACCGATGCGTCTCTGGGAGTTTTTAAACTGACAGGCTCTGTGCAGCTATTGAATGTGCTGCTTTTGGCAGGCGCAGGATCACGACGATCGGAGGGGCACGGCAAATTTGAGGTAATTGGATAAACGCGCAGTATTAATGAGCGGGATAACTCCCTTTTCAGAATTGCGTATTCCACGGAAACTGGTTTATAAATATACGTTGCAAACAGAAAGGAGCATAGTCATGGCTAATACTTCGCTTATACTTGCAGTAGATATGTATGGATGTCCTAACAGATGCAAACATTGTTGGATTGGTCATATGCCAAATAAGCGGATGGATAAGGATGCAGATGTATGGATCGTTAATTATTTTAAACGATTTTTTGATAACATCACTTACTATAGCTGGTTAAGGGAGCCGGATTTTTGTAATAATTTCAGAGAGCGTTGGAACAGGGATAATGAGATATCTGTCAATTCAAAACCTCAGCGATTTGAATTAGCAAGTTTCTGGCAACTGGTGCGAGACCCTGACTATGTACTTTTTTTAAAGGAAGTGGGTGTGAAAAAAGTTCAGCTTACATATTTTGGAATGGAAGAGATGACAGATAAATATGTTGGGCGAAAGGGTGCATTTCAAGAACTGTTAAAAGCGACAGATATTCTCATTGCCAATCAAATTGCACCAAGATGGCAGGTGTTCATTAACGAAGAAAATAAGGAGCAGATCATACAATTAGTGGATCTGGCTGATATCTTGCAGTTAGAGGAAAAATGTGCCTCATTTGGGGAAATCTTTGAATGCTTTGTACACTGTGGAAGTTGTGATGGCGAAAATCGCAAACTTTATAATATTAGAATTGAAAAAGATCACATTCCGGAAAAAATCATACCATATTATTTAAACTATGATAAAGCTATGACAGAGCAGGATTGTTGTAAATTGCTCGAAGAGGATACGTCTCATATAGTATATCATAATAATGAAGAAATCGTGTTGAATGTGTCCAATAGCTTTGATGTGTATTTCAATTTTACTCATATGACAGAAACATGGAAAATTGGTAATCTGAAGAATACTGACCCGGAAGAAATGGTAAGAAGAATTGTGGAAGAGGATATAGATGCCTTGAACGCAGCAAAAGCCATAACAGTTAAAGAACTTGTTGAACAGTATGGAAACAGGTACTCTAAAAGAACTTTTTTTATCGAAGATTACAAATCATATTTACTCAATTGTTATATAGAAGAATCGGGAAAATGATTTTTCGGATGCAGATCAGAGAATGACAGAAAGGAGGCAGAAGAGTGGAAGAGATAAAGCTGTTGATCGGTGATTTTTTGAAAAATGCAGGCCTTGTGGGTCTGAAATATTTGCTGGATGCTTCAGATGCCGAGGAAGAGATCGACTACGGAATTGCCGAGGACAAGCAGGGGCTATGGCTTGACCGGCAGTTTGTGGTAAACGCCGACTGGACAGACATGTATTTTAAGGCGTTTGTGAAACGGTACGGAGAGCTGACCAATTATCAGGTGGTTCTGGATAAGATCGGTGACATTCTTAAAAAAGCCGGACAACCTGAATGGGATAAGAAAACCTGTAAAGAAGATCTGAAGTTTATCAATGAGAAGCTGTTGCCGAACAGCTATCAGTCCGGTTTCGCCAATATGAAGGATCATATAGAGAATCCGGATGTGTATGAACTTCTGAAAAGCCATAAATTGAAGGAAAACATGGAGAAGGAAGAACTGTGTGCGCGGCTGCAGCAGCTTATGATATTTTTGCAGCAGCCACTGTGTAAAGAGACCTTTTCCATGAAAAGTATCATTTACAATTATATCAATCGTTTCTGGGACGGGAAGAGTTTTCTGCGGAAAGAGAATGCTTCTAAAAATATGAGGCTAGTTTTTGATGTGGACTTTTCGGAACCGTTCAGAAGATATGCCGCCGCGGATCATAAGAAGGCGAAGGATATGTGCATTGACTGTGACGGGAAAATAGATGCAAAAGAGAAGGTCTCAATCGCATTTATGAAAGATCAGGCGGACGATCTGAAAAGGAAGCGGTCAGCTTTTTGGAACTGTAAGGTAGACGCTTATCTGTGCCCGGTGTGTGCATTTGTCTATTCACTGGCGCCGCTGGGGTTTACACTGGCAGGCAGAACGTTTGTGTTTGTCAATATGAATCAGAATATCGACCTGCTGTTACAGGCTAATTCACCAGATGGTAAAATGGCAGTCGATCTGAAGCGGAAGGAAAAGGATCGATATTCTTCATGGATCGCAAGAACGATCAATCTGCTGCTACAGGAAAAGGACAGAGAACTGGGAAATATTCAGGTGATTGCCAGAGGCATGGGGGAGAGTGACAGGTATACCTTCGACGTTATCTCCAAAGATATCCTGAAACTTCTGAATGATAAAAGTATTCGCAACGATTTAGAACAGCTTGGCAGATATTCTTACGTAAAAACAGGAAGGGAATATTGGAATGTCCACGAAACGGTGATCCTGAATCTGCTGCGGTATCATAATCAGTATGAAGTGATCAGTAAACTGCTTAAGATGGCGTTGGAAGGAGAAGGATTTCTGTTCAGAGCATCGTTTGTATATGATATTCAGCTCAGGAGCAGTCTGGCGTGGAAAAAAGATAAGACAATGAATACGGGAGGTGAAGTGATGAATCGTTATGCGGTAAGGGAGAGAGGCTACGAACTGCGGAATGCACTGCTGGGAGCAAAGGGAACAAGTGACGACGCCTGTATCAGAGGAACGATCTATCAATTACTGAATGCTCTGTCAGTCGGTAATGTGGAGCATTTTATGGAAGTGATCATGCGTGTTTACTGCTCTACAAGACTACAGGTGCCGGATGCCTTCATTGAGTTTCTGAAAGACAGAGATACCTTTACGGAGTACGGCTATGCTTTTCTGCTGGGATTACAGGGAAGTCATTATGAGAAAAAGGAGGAAAAAGTAAATGGATAGACATGGATTGACAGTGACGATGATATTTCTTGCGGAGAGTGCAAATTATGGCGAGGGAGTCGGCAATATTTCCACGCTCAAGAAAATGTCCAGAGGCAACTACGAGCAGTATACCTATATATCAAGACAGGCGATGCGCTACAATATCATTCAGCAGCTTGGTTGGGATGATACGCCGGTAGACGGGAAGAGCGGCGTGGTGCAGTTTGCTCCGTCAGCGACGATACAGGAGTATCCGGAGATCGATCTGTTTGGCTATATGAAGACCAGCTCCAAAGAAGAAGGAAAGAATGAGAAAGGCGGCGCTTTGACAAGAAGCGCGGTGGTAAGACTCAGCAATGCGATCGCTTTGGAGCCTTATCAGAGCGATCTGGAATTTCTCACCAACATGGGGCTGGCGCGAAGACAGGACCTGGAAAACGGGATTGCGCAGAGTGAGATCCATCGCTCCTTCTATACCTACACGATCACGGTCGATCTTGACAGAATCGGAATTGACGGCGAGATTTCTGTATCAAAGGCAGACAGGGCTGAGCGCGTGAAGGCTCTTTTGGATACGATTCAGTTTTTGTATCGTGACATCAAAGGACGCAGGGAGAATCTTGCGCCGGTATTTGTGATCGGCGGACGTTATGGGAGAAAGAATCCTTTCTTTGAGAATCGAATCGTTCTGCATAAGGGCAGAATTCAGGTTAATACGCTGACAGAGATCCTCGCGGGCAGTGATGATATCAAGGATCATACCATTACAGGGGTTACCAGCGGGATTTTTGAAAATGATTCTGAAGTGAAAAAAGAACTGGGAGCAGGGACTGTCGCAGAGGCATTCAAGCAGTTGAAGAAAGAAGTGGATGAATATTATGGAGAGAGCGATTAGAGTCGAGTGTTTTCAAAATCTGGTCAATTACAGGAAGCCCAGCAGCTTTATCATTAAAGAATCCTTTCCGCTGCCGCCCTATTCTACCGTGTTGGGGATGATACATACGGCGTGCGGCTACACGGAGTTTCATCCGATGAAGATAAGTATTCAGGGGAAAAACGCCGGCTCGATATCTGAATTGTATACGCGATATTCTTTTTCATTTGATACGAAATATGAAAGCGGAAGGCACCAGCTGTGTATACAGGACAAAGATAAGACCTACGGTGCTTTTAAGGGAATCGCCCATGTGGAACTGCTCTGCAACAATGAGATGATCCTGCATATCGTTCCGTCGGAGGATGATTTTGACAAAGTATACAGGTCTTTGAACAATCCGCCGGTCTATCTGGCTCTCGGACGGCACGAGGATATATTGGATATCAGAAAGGTGGAGATCGTTGAGCTTCGTGAGGAAGAGGAAGCGACAGCAAATTACGATATTTATATTCCGGTGGATGCGTCATTCGGGATAGGAAGAAGAAGCGTCACACTCTATACGCTTACGAAAGAGTATGAGATCACCAAACAGGGTCTGCGTCGCTGGAAGGCAGAGGGCGGAAAAGTGAGAGCTTACTATTTCCCTTACGGAGAATTTGTCAAAAATGCATTGGTTGACGAGTACGGAGACCTTGTGGCGCTGGCGTAGAAGGATGTGAGGAGCGCGACATCTGTCAGGGGAGAGAAGTTTTTACAGGCCGGGATGTACAGGAGGTGCAGTGTGGAATATTATGCAAAATCGCCAATACCTGTTTTGCAGGAAGAAAGCAGACAATGCCTGCTGGAACGACTGGATGAGGCGCTTGTCGTATTTGAAAGCCAGTCGGATCAGGACAGTTATAAGCTGCTGCACAAATACAGGGAAAAACTGTTGACGAAGCAGGTCGTGACAGAACATAAGACTCTGCGGCAGCATTTGGAAGAAACGACAGCCTGTGCGGATAACTTCTTTCATCTGTATGGCAAGTATTTTAGCGAAAAAGAAAAAAAGCTGATCATGGATGCCTGCAGGTTGCATGATGTTGGTAAGGCGAACTATGTGTTTCAGACAAAGGTAAATCCGCTTTTAAAAAAAGTCAAAAAAGAGCAGGTTCCACATGGGTTTCTGAGTGCACTGCTTTTATCGGAAAAGAATTATTTGCGGGATAATCCCCAATGCGACAGGGATGATTTCGACGTTTTGCTGACGGCGGTCTATTATCATCACACACGTCCGGATTGTTATGATGCGGACGCGCTAAAGGAATACTGTGAAGAATATTATCTGAATCATGTGAGAGAGTTCCTGGGGGATGCTGAGACGCGGGTATTTTTCAGCAACAGGAATGATCTGCTCTTTTCCGATCGGCATGAAAAAGGCACGGTGGCCATTGATGAAAAATTGTGGTGTGAATACATGCTTGTGAAAGGGATGTTGAATAAATTTGACTGGACGGTCAGCGCCGGGTATGAGAATGCCGAGATCGCACCTGATCTATTGGAAAAGAGATTATGTCAAAATATCGAAAAAGCATGGGGAAAAAGTTTCAGGCCGGCGCAGCAATTTATGATCGAAAACAGAGAGCAGAATGTGGTCATGGTCGCGCCGACCGGTTCCGGAAAGACAGAAGCGGCGCTGCTGTGGTTTAACGGCGAAAAGGGATTCTATACACTGCCTCTTAAGGTCTCATCCAATGCCATTTATCAGAGGATCAGAGAAAAATATCAATATGAGGACGTGGCGCTGCTTCACTCTGACAGTATGAACAGTTACCTCAGAGCGGATGGTGAGCTGGCAAATGCTTATAGAAATTATGAGCAGGCGAAATTGTTTTCCTGTCCGCTTACCGTATGCACGGTGGATCAGCTATTTAAATTTGTGTATAAGGCGCTGGGTACAGAAATCTTTGCAGCGACTTTAAAATACTCCAAAGTAGTGATTGATGAAATACAGTCCTATTCGCCGAGAGTCGTTGCGTCGTTGATCTTTGGCTTATCGGAATTGAAACGTATGGGAGGCCGATTTGCGATCATTACAGCTACATTTCCGCCGGTATTGCAGTTTTTTATGAGAAAAAGCAGACTGGTGGAGGGGCGGGATTATGTCTGGCATGATTTTTCAGATACCGCAGTGGTGAACAGACATCGGATCAAATTGGTGGAAGGAGACTTTGATTTTGAAGAAATGGCAGAGACGGCGCAGAACAAGAAGATACTTGTCATCTGCAATACAGTATTAAAGGCGCAGAATGTTTATCGGGAACTGAAAGACAGAGGCCTGGAAGCTGGACTGCTGCACTCCCATTTTATCAGAGAACATCGAAATATTTTAGAAAAAAGGATTCTGGATTTTTCCGCGGCGCAATCAGAATCAGGTATCTGGGTGACCACACAGATTGTTGAGGCGAGTCTGGATATTGATTTCGATATTCTGTATACGGAGATGTGCACCGCAGACAGTCTGCTTCAAAGAATGGGAAGATGCAACAGAGCAGGAAAGAAGAATGTCTCTGACCCCAATGTGTATATTTATCATAATGACTCCGGGAGAGGTTCGGTATACGATAAAGATATATATGATCGTTCGGTGGCATTACTGAAAATGTTTGATGATAAGTTGTTGTCGGAAGCCGATAAGGTGGGGTATATAAATCAGGTATATGATTTGGAGTATATTAAAGGAACGCAGTATTTCCGGCAAATTGAAAAGTACATAGATCACTTTAAGACACTTCTTCCGGCAGAATATGATGCCAGAGAGGTTCAGGAAGAATTCAGGGCAATACAAAGCATTACGGTCATGCCGGATACGATCTATGATCAAAACCGTGAAGTGATCCAGAGTATTGCCGGTTTATTGGAAACACCGCATATTGATACCGGTATCAGAAAACTTCTGAAATCCAGGCTGGCAGATATGACATTGAGCCTGAGCATAACATATGGCATTCCTGATGGAATTGATAAAGGTACGATAGGCCTGTTTGATATTCATCGAACTGCATTATGCTATGATTTTGACGGTGAATCGGGATTGGGACTGGTATTAGGGAAGGTAGAAGAAGGGATTAATTTTTTATAGAGATTCCCTGTAGACATACGGATCATAATATTTTGGAGACCAGATTTCAGCGTGATTTTATCCAATAATGTTAAGCAAGTAGACGGTAGATGGCCCTGGCTATAGCGAGAAATGTATTGTCGACCTTCGATAATGCTATAAGCAGGGTGGGTTGACAATATTTGAGAAAGGCTGAGTTTCAGCAAGGGCTATAAGGTGTGATATGTAAAATGGATGTTATCACAAGTATAAATTTGTGATAGAATCGATATAAGGAAGGAAGTCGACAAAACAGGGGATGTAATCACTGTATTTGAGAGTGAGAAGATTGGACGGGTAGAAATAGATACATTGTGGAATGTAAAGTCAGTGGCGATCTGCTGATGCTCCTGATCTGTTTGACGTAGAAATAGATACATTGTGGAATGTAAAGACATTGAGCGCTTTGAGTTTTTTTGGAGTTGTTATGTAGAAATAGATACATTGTGGAATGTAAAGTAGACTTTTGGACAGAGTGGCAGAAAGAGCGTAAGAGTAGAAATAGATACATTGTGGAATGTAAAGAGGATTTTGTCCACTATTCATCTTTTGGAATATCAGTAGAAATAGATACATTGTGGAATGTAAAGATATAATGGACGCTATGTCCGTTATCAACGGAGAATGTAGAAATAGATACATTGTGGAATGTAAAGGACAGAATTGAACTGGTAATCATCAAGGAAGAAATGCGTAGAAATAGATACATTGTGGAATGTAAAGCAGGGTACATAAACTACGGGATTATCTGACGGCCCGTAGAAATAGATACATTGTGGAATGTAAAGCAACATGATTTGAACGTCAGCTATTTCCTCAACAAGGTAGAAATAGATACATTGTGGAATGTAAAGTTCTTTTATTTTTAATCATTATAACCTACAATCCTCGTAGAAATAGATACATTGTGGAATGTAAAGAAATATGTTTCTGTTTCCATCAGCCCGTTTATGTGTAGAAATAGATACATTGTGGAATGTAAAGTTCTACCCATAATTTTTAAAAGGTGTGTGGGTTAGGTAGAAATAGATACATTGTGGAATGTAAAGGACAGGCTCCGTTATCATTGTATAACGGCAGAGGGGGTAGAAATAGATACATTGTGGAATGTAAAGGATATAACCCCTATGTGTCTTTTTCTTTCCGTGACAACGTAGAAATAGATACATTGTGGAATGTAAAGAGAGCTTCAAAAACACGCTTATGCTCGGTCAACTCGGTAGAAATAGATACATTGTGGAATGTAAAGTAAGTCCGCTATCTATTCCTGCATAACCTCTTGCGTAGAAATAGATACATTGTGGAATGTAAAGAGCATTTTGAATGTTGCCCCTGTCGCCGTCGTTTCTGGTAGAAATAGATACATTGTGGAATGTAAAGTTCCACTTCGGATTTCGAAGTGTTTTTCGTACCTCGTAGAAATAGATACATTGTGGAATGTAAAGGAGGAAGGGCCTTTGACGGAAATATTTAGTAAGTCTGTAGAAATAGATACATTGTGGAATGTAAAGTAATTCCGCTTAAGGATATTGTAGCATATCAGTGAGTAGAAATAGATACATTGTGGAATGTAAAGTCCCTTTGGCGCCGCCGGCGGGTTCTTCCACTTCCGTAGAAATAGATACATTGTGGAATGTAAAGGAAAGACGTGTATGAGCATTTTAAGATTCCTCAATCTGTAGAAATAGATACATTGTGGAATGTAAAGTAGTCCGGTTTTCCGTGTTCTTTTTTCAGCTCCTTGTAGAAATAGATACATTGTGGAATGTAAAGGGGATAAGGGGAGAAAGAAAAGGATATGAAGAAGTATGTAGAAATAGATACATTGTGGAATGTAAAGCCCGTTCATACAACATCCGTCGCGTTTCAAAATTAGTAGAAATAGATACATTGTGGAATGTAAAGATATTGAAATGGTGTCTGGCAAACACGTCTGTAGACGTAGAAATAGATACATTGTGGAATGTAAAGGTGATTGTTTATCGTATTCAAAACATGTCTGCATTCGTAGAAATAGATACATTGTGGAATGTAAAGTGATCTTTCACCATATATAAAGCCCGGCGAAAACGCGTAGAAATAGATACATTGTGGAATGTAAAGTGATTTCACGCATGAGAGAATCCCTGACGCGTCCTGGTAGAAATAGATACATTGTGGAATGTAAAGACCGTTACCGTAGTTTGTTCTCCAGTTCCGCCTCCGGGTAGAAATAGATACATTGTGGAATGTAAAGCCCAATATAACCACACTTGTTTTTGAGCAAATCGTAGTAGAAATAGATACATTGTGGAATGTAAAGTAAAATATTTTAAAATCATCTTCTTTGAACAACATAGTAGAAATAGATACATTGTGGAATGTAAAGGATAATGCAGATATAGAGTTATTGGATAGTATATTTGTAGAAATAGATACATTGTGGAATGTAAAGATACGGTATATATAGACATATATCAAAGAGTATATTGTAGAAATAGATACATTGTGGAATGTAAAGGTATATGTATATGTTATACTTTATTGGCTAAAGAGTAGAAATAGATACATTGTGGAATGTAAAGATGGCTGCCTTTCGTTTTTTTTGCTCTTGCCTTAACGTAGAAATAGATACATTGTGGAATGTAAAGTAGTTAAGATTGCAAGCGTTATGCAAATGTCAACTCGTAGAAATAGATACATTGTGGAATGTAAAGCCATAATGGCAGGCCCAGCGTTTTCGCCGGGCCTGCCGTAGAAATAGATACATTGTGGAATGTAAAG
>CANPTH010000100.1 GCA_947576945.1 uncultured Lachnospiraceae bacterium | reverse complement strand
CTACTGGGTTTGTAGCCACTTTTTGATTTCACAAGTGTCAAACTCGGGATTATAATTCTAGCATAGTTCAACAAAAAAAGGAAGAGACAGGTCTCTTCCTTAATTTTCTGCAGCCTTATGTCAAATCAGTTCATATTCCAGCCGGATGTAATCTGCTACCGCCGCAATATACTCACTGTTCGTCGGCCTGCTGTATTCTTCAGAATTATTGTAACCGAATAATTCTTCAAATAGAATTCCGTTGCCTCTTTCCCAAGACACTTCAATTGCATTTCGAATCGCGCGTTCGATTTTCTGATCCGTTGTCTTATGCATTTTCGCCAGATCCGGATACAATAACTTGGTGACACTGCCTACTAATTCCATATCCTCCGCACACATTTCAATCGCACTTCTCAGGTATTGATACCCTCTCAGATGTGCCGGAATCCCCAGTTCCAACATAAAACCGGAAATAGCCTGCTCCAGCTCATGCCTGGTCACTGTGCTTTCCTCTGCCATTATCCATCCTACTCCTTTG
Organism: uncultured Lachnospiraceae bacterium; assembly: GCA_947576945.1. Lineage (GTDB taxonomy): Bacteria > Bacillota > Clostridia > Lachnospirales > Lachnospiraceae > UBA3282. Next base: position 11,392 of record CANPTH010000100.1, on the reverse strand, counting down.
CGAATCAAACCAAATTGTTAGTGTAGTTTCTTTTATCTAACTACATAATAACAAATTAACGACTCGCTGTAAATAGTAAGGCATCGCCTATAGCCGGGCAGAATCTACATTCTCCTTAAACCACTCATATGCAAGCTGTACACCCTCATTCAGCTCCACCTTATGATGCCATCCAAGTCCCTGCAGTTTCGTCACATCGGTCAGTTTCCGCGGTGTGCCATCCGGCATCTCCTGATTCCACAGGATCTCACCCTCATATCCCACTACGTGCTGTACGGTCTCTGCCAGTTCCCTGATCGTAACCTCCTTACCCGTACCGATATTCACATGTTCTTCTCCGCTGTAATTCTCCAACAGGAATACACAGGCATCCGCCATATCGTCCACATACAGGAACTCTCTTAAGGGTGTTCCGGTTCCCCAGAGTTCCACATGCGTATTCCCGTTTACTTTGGCCTCGTGGAATTTACGGATCATTGCAGGCATAACATGGGATCCCTGCAGATCATAGTTATCATGCGGTCCGTAAAGGTTTGTAGGCATACAGCTGATAAAATCATCCCCGTACTGCCTCTTGAAAAATTTACACATCTCAAGCCCTGCAATCTTGGCAATGGCATACGCCTCGTTAGTCTCCTCAAGCGGCCCGGTTAAAAGCGCGCTTTCGGGGATCGGCTGTGGCGCCATCTTCGGATAGATACAGGTACTGCCCAAAAACAGCAGTTTCTTCACGTGATAATCATGACAGCATTTGATCACATTGCACTGAATCTGCAGATTCTCATAAGCAAATTCAGCCGGCGCGGTATTGTTGGCGTTGATACCGCCAACCCTGGCTGCTGCCAGCACCACTACATCCGGTTTCTCCGCCTCAAAGAAATCCCGCACTGCCTGCTGGCTTGTAAGATCCAGCTCCCGATGTGTTCTGCCGATGATATTAGTATATCCTTTCTGCTCGAGATTTCTCACGATCGCACTGCCCACAAGCCCTCTGTGTCCTGCCACATAAATCTTATCTGTTTTGTTCATGGTTTATAAACTCCTCCATTCTGCGGCCCCGGTACTTCGTTCCGAAATTTTGCATCCAACCGCTCCTTATTTCAATCCTCAATTCTGTATGGAAAAAATCCATCTTTCATGTCCGTTCCAAGGAACCCTATTTCCGCCCTCACCGGCGCGGAAGGAAATGCGTCATACCCTGTCTGATCCCCATACACCGGACAATAAAATTCAACACCTTCTATTAAATACGAATCCGTCTCGTAATTTTCGTAATCTTTCTGTACCAGCCAGTACGCATTCTCATAGGACAAGGCAATCTCCCGCCCAAGCGCCAGACATTTATAGGCCAGAAGCAGAATCACAGCCGCTATACCTGCCAATCTGACCGCCTCTCTCATGCCGTTACCTGAAAGCGGCATCCTCACCTTTGTATATCCGTTCTTCTGCCGTGTCCTGTTTGCCTCTCCTCCGGCCCGTCCGCTCCACATCTTCTTTTCCCCGGATACGATCCCGTCATAGATCCCCCCAAAGACAACTGCCGATGTCAAATATACATAGACACAGCCGTAACGAATCAAAGGCGAAGTACCGAGCCAGAAGAGGAAAGAGGCCGCCATTGTGACCTGCACCAGTATAAGCTCCCATCTCCTGCTCCAAAATCCGGAAAACATTCCGGCGGCATACACAAACAGAACAATGACCGCCGCTGCTGCCATCGCTACAAGTACCCTGTCGCTGCCCGGCAGAGAGCGGAACCAGTCCGGCAGCCACTCTTCTATCGGAATCTCATATCGTGTCACATCCGAATACCCTCTGCCCCAAACCTGTATCTCTTTCGCATCATAATCCGCCACGCCCTTTGGTATTTTCCACTTGACGTCGAACAGATCAAGCTGCGTGAACGGATAGACCAACCAGCCCGACAGTATAATATTTCTGGCAAAAAACGGAAAAGCTGTCACAATGCCGAGTAACAGATACAGCCCCGTCTCCTTCCATCTTCTTCCTTTAAGCAGATAACAGGCCGGATAGATCGTCAGCAGGAGAATCAAAGCCGCCGACAGCTTTACCGTCATCAGGAATACACCCATAACGCAGAGCATCGCGTAGGGAAATATTCCCTCCGCGCTGTCAATGCGCGGCGCCTGTGTACAGTCACTCCCTCCTTCTATAAGTTCCAGCCATCGAATCACAATATAGAAAGCAAGCAATACCATAAAATAATCGGAAGCCGGGGATATCATCTCATCAAAAATAATCACCAGATAATAAACGCCCATCACCCTTGCGAAATCGCTTGTCCGCAGTCTGCCTCTCCGCAGCGGCCCTGCAATTTCCGAGCAGATCTTCGCCAGCAGAAATGCCAGCCATCCGGCAGCACAGTGATATGACTGTTCCCCCAAAGCTGCCATACTGTACAGCGCTGAAAGAGCAAAGGAAGAACTGTTATAAGCCAGCCTGCAGTGCAGATTGCCCAGCCCCTTCACCACACCATATTCCTCCAGCCATCTGATACTCTGCGCATGATACAGACCGGTATCATAGTGGAGAATGCCTCTTGAAGTCCCGTAAGCAAACAGGAAAAAGAGAACCAGCAGCAAAAACCCTTTGCATTTCTTTTCCCATATACCACGACACATTTCTGACAGTACGCCGTACAGCTTCTGCCTGTTCCCCCACAGGATACCTATACAAACTGCCACAAGCAGCAGGTTCGCCGCCGGACCCACACTGCCAAACAGACTGAAGAACTGCGCATATACAGTCACTGCCGCCAATCCGCAGAATAAATAGGTGTCTGCATGCCTGACCTGATAAGGTACAAGACTGGTCAGGCCCTGCAGAATGCCGTAGCCTATAAGAAAAGTCGTGAGAAATAGATAGATCCATATTCCTGTCACTACCAGCATAGTTTATGCCTTTCACTTTCTGTTCCTGTACTCCTCACAGGTCAAACCTGCAGTCTCCTTCAGATCGGCCTCCATCATCATTGCCACAAGGCCTTTAAAGTCCACATCCCGTTTCCATCCAAGCTCCCGCTCCGCCTTCTGACAGTTTCCCCAGAGAAACTCAACCTCGGCAGGACGATAGAACTCCGGATTCACATCCACTAACAGTCTGCCGCTTGCCGCATCGTACCCCTTCTCCTTGACTCCGGTACCTTCCCAGCGGATCTCAATTCCCAGTTCGCCAAAAGCCGCTTCCACGAATTCTCTTACCGTATGGGTCTCATTGGTAGCCAGCACATAATCATCAGCCTTGTCCTGCTGCAGCATCAGCCACATGCCCTTCACATAATCTCCTGCAAATCCCCAGTCTCTCTTGGCATTCATATTGCCCAATGATAATTTCTCCTGTTTGCCGGCAATGATATTCGCGATCGCCAGCGTGATCTTCCTTGTGACAAAATTCTCGCCCCGCCTGGGAGATTCATGGTTAAAAAGAATCCCGTTGCACGCGTACATATTATAGGATTCCCTGTAATTCACAGTGATCCAGTAAGAGTAGAGCTTGGCCGCACCATATGGGCTCTTCGGGTAAAAAGGTGTTTTCTCACTCTGCGGGGCCGTCTCCGGAATGCCGCCGAACAGCTCTGAAGTCGATGCCTGATAGAATCTGCATGTTCCTCCGTTCACCCTGATTGCCTCCAACAGCTTCAAGGTACTCACTCCGGTAGCTTCCGCCGTATACTCCGGCACATCAAAGGATATTCCCACATGGGACTGTGCCGCCAGATTATATACCTCCGTAGGCCGGATTTCCGCAATCAGTCTCATTAAATTGCTGGAATCCGTAGTATCTGCAAAATGCAGGAAAAATTTTATTTTATAATAATCCGAATGAATCAAATGATCGATTCTGGCTGTATTGGAAATACTGTGCCTGCGAATCAAACCATGTACTTCATATCCCTTCTCCAACAAAAATTCTGCCAGATAAGAGCCATCCTGCCCTGTAATTCCTGTGACCAGCGCTATTTTCTGCATAGTTACCTCTTTCTCCTTTTCCTCTGTCTTATCTATTCCTGCCGGCGCCGCCGCCTGATACCATAATATCCTTAGTTTCTCTGATGCTTTCAGGTACTCCGGCGCCTACAGCTTTCTGATATACTCCGCAATGGCATCGTGCCAGTCCGCAAACATAAAACCGGTAGTCATCTTAAACATATAATTCTCCAGAATAGAGTAGGCCGGACGCTTCGCCGCCGCTGCATACTCTTCTGAGGTAATGGCTTCCACTATCGTGTCCCTTCCCGCCAGCCTGAAAATCTCTTCCGTAAACTGCGCCCAGCTGCAATCGCCCTCGCATGTTCCGTGGAACAGTCCATAATTGTCGGTAGGCAGTAAATACGCAATGGCCTTCGCCAGCTCATCGGCACTGGTAGGAGAACCAACCTGATCCATGACAACCCGCACCTTATCATTTGTCTCAGACAATCGCAGCATGGTCTTCACAAAGTTCTTGCCATCGCCATACAGCCATGCCGTACGAATAATATAATGTCTGTTCCCAAATTCCCTGACGAACTCCTCCCCTGCAAGCTTCGTCCGTCCATAAGCTCCCTGCGGACCTGTGGGATCCGTCTCACGATACGGCCTTGTCCCGTTTCCGTCAAAAACATAATCCGTGGAGACATGCATCATCTTTGCCCCCATCTCCGTCGCCGCAATACTCAGATTCCTCGGCCCGACGGCATTGATCCGAAAGGCAAGATCCTCTTCCTTCTCACAGGCATCCACGGCCGTATAGGCAGCACAATTGATGATCGCATACGGCTTCACATCACGCACAAACTCCATTACTTTATCAATATTGGTAATATCCAGTTCCCCTACATCTGTATTGATCAGTTCATACTCCCCGCTGCCTGCATACTGTAAATTGACGGCGCGCCCCAGCTGACCATTGGCCCCTGTTATTATCACCTTTCTCATATTCAAAACCTTACTCCTTTCTCAGCGTGCGGATTCCTGCACTCAGTCACATCTTTCTATCTGTTCCGGCCATCTCGAAATGCCGGAATCTTTACAATAACATTATCATACAACCTCCCATGAAATTATGCAATTATTAATGTTGTTTCTCACCTGTCCTCCATGACAATTTAACCTCGCGCAGCCGCAGTGGATAATCGTTTTTGGTGACTGGTTATACTCACAAACTTTTTGTAATAAACCCGTAACATTTTGTGGACTTTTTCATTTTTTTATTAGTGACTCTCCTTTTTGCTTATGATATACTAGGAATAGTTGGGTTATGCCCGAAATAGAAAGAAGGAGAGGATTAAGAATGAAAAGATTACAAGTACTTTTTCTTGTAGCCTTATCTTCTACTCTTTTATTATTTGGTTGTGGAAAAGATGAAGAGGCTAATGAGCCGGTCGTCGAACAGGTTATCGATGACATCGATGAACCAGAAGATATAGAAGAGGAAGAAGAGACGGAGACAGCAGCCAGCGACACTGACGATGATGTTCCTCCGGAAGAAGGTATGGTGCGCAGCCGGATCACCAATGAGTGGGTCAGCGAGGAAGTTGACAATACAAGACCGATCACTGTGATGGTTCCCAATACCAAGACTGCTTCCCAATATGGACTTTCCAGTGCCGATGTTCTGTATGAATGTAATGTAGAGGGCAGCATCACACGATTGATGGCGCTGTTTCAGGACTGGAACGATTTCGATCGGATCGGAAATGTAAGAAGCTGCCGGGACTATTACGTATACTGGTCTTTTGAGTGGGATGCATTTTATATTCATTTCGGCGGCCCCTTCTACATAGATGAAGTTATTAATCGAAGGGATACCGAAGATATCGACGGACTGTCCAGCAGCAACTTCTGGCGTGCAAGCGACGCAATCAATGCTACCGACAACGCCTATGTAGACACACAGGGCATTCTGGCAGACATTGATAAGCTTGGATATGATCTGAGATACCGCAGCGGGTATGCAGATGAGAATCATTACCGTTTCGCTTCCTCCGGCAATCCTAATACGCTGGAGCAATACAGCGATGCCATTACTGCTAATAAGGTAGATATGTCTCCTACCTATCCGGTGACGAACTGCTATTTTGTTTATAATGAAGAAACCGGTATGTATGACAGATTCCAGCATCTTTCCGGAACCAGTGATGGTCCGCACATTGATAAAGCAAACGGCAAGCAGTTATCCTTTAAGAATCTTCTGATTCAGAATACTTACTATGAAGTCCGTGACGAGAAGGGCTATCTTGCATTCCAGTGTATCGATAATACCAGAGATGGATGGTTCTTCACGAATGGCAAAGGCATCCATGTTAATTGGGAGAAAAATTCCGATTATGGCGCTACCAGATATTATGACGATGCAGGTAACGAGATTCAGCTTAACACCGGTAAGACTATGGTATGTATCGTAGAAGACGGAGATTCCTTCCTGGTAGATGATCAGAAAATTGGTTCTTCAAATTAATATTTAAATCAAAGCGCCGGAGAGACCTTATCTCGTCTCTCCGGTATTTTTATGCCCTGTGCTTTGACCACGAAGTACCAATCGCTCCCGCCTCGTGTAACTATTTGCCGCAATTGTAGAAATCATAAAACAAAAACCTCGAAAAACATTGTTTCCCGAGGTTTTTCAAGAGGCGCAGACCGGATTTGAACCGGTGAATCAGGGTGTTGCAGACCCACGCCTTACCGCTTGGCTACTGCGCCTTATCCATATAACAAATACTTATGCTAACTGACTCCAACGGGAATCGAACCCGTGTTACCGCCGTGAAAGGGCGATGTCTTAACCGCTTGACCATGGAGCCATCATTTTGAATTGCCCAACAAGCAATCTCAACAAATGATATGATACCATACTTCTGACTATTTGGCAAGAATAAATTGATTATTTCATTGAAATATTTAATAAAATTTCTATAGCCAATCAGCCTGCACCTGCCGTAGAATACTGGAAAACGTAACAGCGGGCGCGAAATCTGACCTCTTTGCGAAGATAACCGTGAAATATGTCAGATTCCGCAATTATGAGGCAAAAGGCAATAGATGCTTATCTCTACTGTTCCAGTGTCTCCGCCTGCAGCCTGTCGAATTCCGCCATACATTCCTCCACCGTTGCGCCATTTAACAGTTCCCTCACAATCATGCAGGTGTTCCCCCACTGCTCCAGCTTCATATTTGCGTTGGCGCCCAGCACATAAACATTGGACTGAATCCTGTCATTTAACGGCTGCAGCGCCGGAATACATTCTACTTCTACATTCTTTGACGATGAAATCACTTTATTGGTTTCGGCATAGACATGCAGCGCCTCATCTGACAACATGACATCCAGCGTTTTCATGGCGTCCTCCGCGTGCTCCGCCTCCGCACCAATACTGAAACCTGTCATCGGCATCACCGGCATCCTCCCTCTGTTGCTGGGAAATCCGATGACCAACATATTGAAATCCGGTTTTCCATAGGCTGTTTCCGCATTCGCAGCGCCCCAGTAAGCCATCACAATAGGCGTCCTCTGTGCAAGAAAATCCGGTCCTTCTCCTTCTATTGCCTCACTTACATAAGCTTTCTTTGCATCAATATATCCCCTGTCGATCATCTCCTGCAGGAACTCGAAGCCTGGGCGCATATAGTCGCTGTACTTACTCTCGCCGCTGTTCAGAGCCGCAATCTCAGCCTCAGTATTGCCCCCATTATACAGATCTGCATAGGCTTGAGCCAGAACAAAATTCTCCAGCCACCATCTGTTAGCGCCTACCGGCGTCTCAATGCCGTTCTCTTTAAATACCCGGCAGCATTCCAGAAATTCCTCGGGGGTCTCCGGCAGCTCTAACTCATACTGATCAAACATATCTTTATTGATAAACAATCCATATGCCACCACTTCCTGCGGGATTGCTACCAGCTTGCCATTGACGGTATTTGCCGTCTTCACTACATCCCGCAGATTATCTGCACAGGAAAGTCCTGACAGATCCAGCAGTTTATCTTCTTCTCCTAATTTCTTAATGACATCCGGATTAAGCAGGTAAATATCATCCATATTGTTACGGACCCGGTCAAGCGCCACGTCGTCATATGTCTTATCCTGATAATCTTCCGCCGTATAGGTGACGTAGTCTACCTTCACCCCCAGTTTCTCCTCCGCCATAATCACAGTCTTATCAGCAGCGCTCCTTGCAACATTGACAGTATTCGCCTCCGTCTTCTCCATCGGGCTGAAGAGATTCACGGTTCTCTCCTCTCCCGCCGCCTCCTTGACTAAATTTCTATCTATCCCCTTTTCTCCACAAGCTGCCAATATAAAAATCGTCACAGATATCAAGCAGAATACCATCGTTTTGCTGATATTCCTTTTCTTGCTCCTGCTCATATGCTATTCCCCTTATTTTATTTCTTGTATCATACTTCTTTGCCGCTTCTGCCCAAATTCTGCATTCTTACCAAATGCATTTCAGACTGCACACTTCTTTTCCCTGTTTTACATTTTGCTGTATTCTCTGACATACTGCTGTATGATCTGTTTCAACAGTGTCACATTAATGGGCTTTGCCAGATGCACGTTCATACCAGCACGCAATGCCTCCTTCTCATCTTCCACAAAAGCATTTGCTGTCATAGCGATGATCGGAATAGCGGCCGCATCCTTACGTTCCAATGCGCGAATCGCTCTGGTAGCCTCATAACCGTTCATAACCGGCATCTGCACATCCATCAGAATCGCATCGAACCTGCCTTCTTCAGAATTCGCAAACCGTTCAACGGCCAGTTTACCATTTTCGACAATCTCACACTCAGCCTGTTCTATAGATAAAATTTCTCTCAGAATTTCCGCATTAATCTCATTGTCTTCCGCTGCCAGGAAATACATGCCTGCCAGACTTCTCCACTCCGTATCCTGCTGTCCTGCAGCCCCTCCATGCCGTATCGCCATTACTTTATCCTTCAATGACGATATGAAGAAAGGTTTCTGCAGTATTCCTGCATTTTCTATCGACAGCGCTGCGCTCTCGCCCTCCTCATCATAGTCCGCCAAAAGCAAAATTATCGCCTCCGGCATAACCGACCTGAACCTTCCGGCGGCCTCCGCTGCATCCAGGCCCGGCAGATCCCCATCCAGCAGAATAATCTGGTATTCTGTCTCCTCACGAACCTTTCCGTCCAGCAGATGCACGGCATCTGAAACACTCTGCACCGTATCCACAGTCACATCCATGTCCTGCATAAGCCCCTGTATCGTCTCACTGTCCTGTACATTCCCGTCCACTGCCAGGATATGGGAGATACCGCTCTCTTTCCAGAACAGCTTATCCACTTGTCCTTCCGGTATCCGGCATTCCAGCTCCACCCTGAACAGGCTTCCTTTATCCACCTCACTGAATACGTCAATCGTACCGCCCATCAGCTCAACAATATTTTTCGTGATCGCCATACCCAGGCCGGTTCCCTGCACCTTGTTCGTGGTACTGTTCTCCGCCCGTGTAAAAGCGTCAAATATAATCTTCAGATATTCGGGTGTCATTCCGTATCCGTCATCCTCTACCTCGATCCTGATATGCTCGAATTGACTGGAACGCTGTCCAAGCCCGATAATTCGAAACCAGATATGACCGCCTTCCTGCGTGTATTTCACCGCATTGGACAACAGATTAATCAACACCTGGTTAATCCTTGTCTCATCCCCCATTAGGTATTCATGCTTAATTCCTGTCACTTCTACATAAAACTTCTGATTTTTGGCGCGGGCCATAGGACGTATAATTGCATCCACCGACGACACCAGATCATTCAAGGTAAATTCTTCCACTGAGAGCACCACCTTACCGCTCTCGATCTTGGAAACGTCAAGAATATCATTGATCAGGCTCAGCAAATGCTGCCCCGACGCCATAATCTTCTTCGTGTACTCTCGTACTTTCTCCGGATTCTCTGCATCTCTCTCCAGCAATGTCGTAAAACCCAGTACTGCATTCATCGGCGTACGGATATCATGGGACATATTCGACAAAAATGTAGTTTTTGAATTGCTCGCAATCTGAGCTGCCTGCAAAGCCTCCGCTAACTGCCTGTTGTGAATCTCCCGCTCCGCTTCCTGTTCTTTTCTGATTCTATTCTGCTGTCGCTGATTGATATAATATAATATGCAGCAGAGGAAAAATGCAATCAACATCACAGCCACAACAATAAAAATATTATGATTGACAGATGTACCTTCCTGCTGAATTGCCTCAATCGGCACGTAACCAATCAGATAAATAGTGCCGCCATTGACTGACCACATATAATTGAGCGCACTTTTATTACGAATATCATGCTGAAACATAATATTCCTGCCGCTCTTCACACACTCCTCCACCTCTGCCAGAAGCGCTTCTTCCTCAATCGCATTTGCCCGATAGAAGTCTTTCAGATTCAGATGCCCCGCATCCCGTTCCCCCATTCCCTTGGGTTTTAAGACAAGCCGTTCGGTCTCGGCGTCCATAATATAAAGCATTGCTTTTTTATTATAAAAGCCAGACGGAAGCGATTCTTCAAGAGAATCATAGATATACTCCACATAAAGATAAGCAATCTCTTCCCCGTCCTTTACAACAGGACATCTCATAGAATAAGCCCATGTTCCCATATAATTCACATATGACTGAGAAATTGCCACACCATCCACCGCACCGCCGGCAGAAAAATCCAGTTCTTCCTCTGTAAATACCTCTCCTGTATCGGAAATCCCTTCTTTTTCCCCTGCCCGGATCAACGATACCTTCACCATCGTCCGACTGCCGCCGTAAGAGCGCAGATGCTTCTCAGGATCCTCTGCCACAGCAATCTCCTGTGCCATTAACTGTTGAAACTCAGCCTCTTTACTCAACATTGCCTCTATCGTACATTTGATCAGATCCAGGCTCTCACTCAGATTCTGAACCGCTGACGCTGACATTTCTTCAGATATTTTCCGCGAAACCGAAAATACTACGGATCCTAAAACAACAAACACTAAAATAATAGAAAGAAACAGGGACACCCCTTGATCCATCTTTCTTTTGCACTGCTTCTGTTTCATTATCATTCCCCATTTACAATTTCATGGCTATCATACAATATACCATACCTGCTTATTGTTATTATATTATCACGAAATCCTGACGGAAACAAGCGAAACCCCTGACGCCTTATCTCCTACAGTTATAACCTGATAGTATAAAAATAAAACCCAAAGACAATATGTCTTTGAGCTTATATACCTCCCCGAGTAGGGCTCGAACCTACAACCCCGCGGTTAACAGCCGCGTGCTCTACCATTGAGCTATCGAGGATTATCTTTATTCTCTTTTTCCTTTGAAGGACATACCCTCAAAACCGAACCTGATGATCTTCCTGCAATGATTTTTCCTATCCTTTGA
>CANPTH010000099.1 GCA_947576945.1 uncultured Lachnospiraceae bacterium | reverse complement strand
TACCATCTCTGGTATAGAGATCTTTTATCTACCTTCTTAACTTAGTGACATTGGGACAAAAGAGCTTCATTTCTTTCAGTCTCCTGCATGTAGTCAGGATTGGAAGAAAAGATGAGCTGGTCGTCTGCATCATAAATGAGCAGAGTATTGGCTGTAGTTTGGGCGGAGAGCATAATTTTTTCTATGGGTTTGAAGTTGATTTCGCAGTAGCAGACACCGATCTCTTTGTAGTCGTATTTGTCAAACAGAATTTTGATTATGGACAGTGTTTTTTTGTTGACGTCAGGCTGATTGTTAACCTGGAGAGGAGTAATGTAGGTGTGATTGGCCGAATTCTGTGCGCATGCTATCCATTGTTCCATATTTTGGTTTATTTCTCTGCGGCGCAGAGCGCTTACAATGCCGTGTTCAAAGGTAAAACCGTAGCGGTTTATAAAAATACAGGCTTCCAGATCCGTGTTCAGGCGGTTGGTCTGGTTAAAAAGATCCCGGAACAAAGTGGAAGTCTTGGCATATGACAGATAATCATCCTGATAGTCTGTAACCATTGCGGCGCGCACGTCCTCACTGAGGATGGGCATGTCGGCAACCTTGAAGGCGTCCTGCAGGAGCGTATCTAATGTCAGATTGATCTGCGAGGTGATCGTGGAGAGGGAAGTATTATATTCATGCATTAATTTCGAGGTGGAATCATTGACAGCGAACAGGCCAAGCAGAACGGCCGGGAATATAACAAGGGAAAGTGAAGCGATAAAAATCTGTGTACGGTAAGACAACTGTTGTATTTTACTCATAATAATCGGATTCCTTTCTCCGGGAGGCAGCAGTTCCCATATTCGTGCGGCCGCTGCTGTTATGCAGTAAAGGCGCAGGGCAGATCAGGGGAGCAGCGATACATTGTCCAGCAGATGATCGATGAAGCGTTCGCTGGCAATGGGCAGGCTGTAACGATCCTTGAATCCCACGGCAAGCTCCCGGTAAATCGGGGGATCGATCGGCAGACATACAATGTTGTAATCAGTGCGCCGCAGCATCAGTTCCGCCAGAATGCTGACACCCAGTCCGGCTTCTACCATAGTCATGATGGACCAGTCGTCATGAATGGTGTATTTGATATTCGGCATCAGACCGGCAGCCTGGAAGGCAGACATTGGCTCATTGAAGGTGCCTTCTTCCAGAAGAATGAACGGATCGTATATGAGATCTTTGAGCGATAACGTTGTTTTGGAAGCGAGAGGGTGATTTCCGGGGATAACGGCGAGCATTTCTCCGCTTTTGACAGGGATAATTTCCAATCCGCCGGCAGCAGGAGGCGTGACAAAACCAAAATCTACGGTTCCGTTTTTGATCCATTCCGGAATCAATCTGTAATCTCCCTGATGAAAAAGGAACTGTACATTGGGATATTTCTTTTGAAAGCCGCTGATCAGCCAGGGCATCCAATGGCATGTGACACTTGATATTGTACCGACGCGGATGATGCCGGTATCCAATCCTCTGATCTCGTTTGCTTTTTCCAGAATTGCGTGATACTGCATAATGGTTTTTTCGATCAGCGGATAGAGTTCCTGGCCTTCGATTGTCAATTTGATGCCGGTTCTTGATCGGTTTAACAGCTTGATGGATAATTCGCTTTCCAGGGAGGCGATCATCTGGCTGATGGAAGACTGCGTATATCCCAGGCTGACGGAAGCTTTCGTAAAGCTTCCCGTTTCAATGATTTTCTGCAGTGCAAGATATCGATTCATGGCTGTGGATCGTTTCTCCTTATAGTTGCATTAATAATATTTGTTTTACTTATAACTGGTTAAAATATATATTTTATTCATAGGCTTGTCAAGAAGATGGGCAATACAAAATTGAACGTGCGGGTTTAACATGGTAATATGTGTGAGGCTGGAGGTCAGATGATAACGAAAGAGGTGCGATGGTGAGAAAAAATACAGAGGCAGAGAGAGTAGTGTTTTTGTTTTCAAAAAAGGAATTCAGGGAAGGCGTGCAGGCTGGAATTCCTATTGGAATTGGTTATTTTGCAGTTGCTTTTTCCCTGGGAATTGCAGCAAGAAATGCAGGGATGACAGCATTTCAGGGTTTTGTAACGAGTTTGCTGTGTAATGCATCCGCCGGGCAGTATGCATTTTTTACACAAATAGCTGCAGGCGCTTCTTTGCTGGAAGTGGCGGTGATGACATTGGTAACAAACGCCAGATATCTGCTGATGGGATGCGCCCTTAGTCAAAAGCTGGCGCAGGGAACCTCGTTAAGGCACCGTCTGTTAATTGGTCTGGATGTGACAGATGAAATATTCGGGATCGCGGTCGCGAGACCGGGATTTTTGAATCCCTGGTACACTTATGGCGCCATGCTGGGATCGGCGCCCTTTTGGGCGGTTGGGACAGCGGCAGGGATCATAGCGGGCAGCCTTCTTCCGGGGCAGATTGTCAGCGGATTGAGTGTGGCGCTTTACGGCATGTTTCTGGCTGTCATCATTCCACCGGTCAAAACGAATAAAGCGATAGGCATCTGTGTTCTGGCAAGCTTTGCAGCCAGCTATATGGCAGGTATCCTGTCGCCTTTGAACAGGCTGTCCGCAGGTAATCGCACGATATTGCTGACAGTTGTCATATCGGCGGCGGCCGCGGTATTGTTTCCGATAAAGGAGAATGAGGCCGAATAAAATCTCTGATGAGCAATTCAGTTCAGCAAACTGAACAAACTCGGGATTGCAGAGCCGGATTTGAGATCTGGCTCGCAGCCTTCGCAAAAAACTGCGCAGAAATGGGGGAAAATATGAATCATATTTATTTCTATATTTTAGTTACTGCATTAATGACCTATGTTGTGCGGGCAATGCCCCTGACGATGCTGCGGAAGCCTATCCGAAATCCTTTCCTGAAGTCTTTTCTGTCTTACGTGCCATATGTAACATTGGCAGTCATGACATTTCCGGCAATTGTGGAGGTTACTCAGGTGCGGGCGGCCGGAGTGGCGGCGCTTCTGGCAGGAGTGTATATGGCATGGAGAGGTAAGAGCCTGATTCAGGTTGCCGCGTCCTGCTGTGCCGTTGTCATTTTAATAGAGCTTTTTATGAAAATCTAAGGATATTCCTATTAATTGACTAAGGTTATTTCTACTTTTCGACAGGATCTTTGATTATAATAACAGCATCTGAAATTTGTCAGGAATGGGGGTGCAGATATGAATAAGAGAGAGAGAGTTTTGGCAGCGCTGCATGGACAGGAGACGGATCATGTTCCTGGGTGCTTCTGGCGTCATTACACGCCGGAGTTAGAACGAGGGGAGGATATTGTAGAAGCGCATCTGAAGTTTTATCGGGATACGGATGTAGATTTTCTGAAGATTTCCAGCGATGGGTATTTTGGCTGGCCGGCCAAAGTTCTGGAGGATCTGCAGGATACTTCGGCGTTGTACGAGATAGAGCATATCAGTCCGGATAGTCCGTTTATGCGGGAGCAGGTAGAACGGGCGAAGAAGATTGTGGAAAGGCTTGCGGGAGAGTGCATTACGATTTATACGTTATTCTGTCCTTTATCTATTTTCAGGCTGCAGGTGGGCTGGGATAAGATGATGGAATGTATGAGGAAAGACCCGGCGGCGGTTATGCATGTCTGCGACGTAATCGCAGACGATGAGAACAAATTGATTGACGCTATTATTCATGAGGCTGGCGTGGACGGCCTCCTGTACAGTGTGCAGAATGCGGAGAAAACCCGTTTTACGGTAGAAGAGTACAGAAAATGGGTAGAACCAGGCGACCGCAAAGTGCTTGAATTTACGAATTCCATCAGTGAATGCTGTTTCCTGCACTGCTGCGGATGGGATGCGGATGAGGCAGGCACATGTAATCATATGGAGAGCTGGCAGCATTACCCGTCTGCGGCCGTAAGCTGGGCTTCTTATGTGGATCATATGGATGTCAATGAGATTCGTGAATTCTTCAAAGGAAGGCCTGCATGGGGCGGCTTTGACAATCGCACATGCGGGGTTCTGTATCGAGGGACGGAAGAGGAGGTTAAGGAAGAAACAAGACGGCTTATCCGATTGGCGGGTAAGAAGGGCTTTCTCCTGGGACCGGACTGCAGTCTGCCCACGGATATTGACGCACAGAGGATTCGGTGGGTGATCGAGGCTTCGCGATCAATGTGACTTGTTGATGTTGAGGCTGTTGTGGACACAGGAAGGTAAAGAAACAGGAGGAAAACCTATGAGAAAGAAAATAGCGGTTATTTTATGTACAGTAATGGTAGGAATGAGCTTTGCCGGATGCGGCAAACAGGAGCAGACGGCCGACGCCGGCGCCCAGGAGGCATCCGGAGAGGAGAGCGCGGATGAACAAAAGCAGTCTTCGGGAGAAGCAGAAGAACAGCAGGAACAGGCCTCCGGGGAAGCGCTTACAATAGAATTTTTCCAGCAGAAAGGGGAAGAAGGACCGCAGAAGGGGTATCAGGCTATCATCGATAAATTTAATGCAGAGAATCCGGATATCGTGATTGAGATGAATACGGTTCCGGATGCCCCGACAGTATTGACGTCAAGGATTTCATCCGGCGATATTCCGGTGATCTTCTCCGATTTCCCCACGCAGGTAGCATTCAGGCAGAAGGTGGCAAACGGATATATACAGGATCTTACGGGACAGGCATTTTTGGATAACGTGGAGGCGTCTTCTTTGGAGTTGGCTAAACAGGAAGACGGAGGGTATTATGCATTGTCTTACAGCCGCAGTTTTATGGGCGTCTATTATAACCGTGCAATTTTTGAGGAACATGGACTTGATGTGCCCGCCACATGGGAGGAGTTTTTGACGGTTTGTGAAACGCTGCAGGCGGCAGGAATCACGCCGATGGGGCTGCATGGCAAAGATCCGGGACGCGTGGGACATACTTTCCAGTGTACTTTAAACGCATGGGCGCCGAACGGTGTGGAAATCATTGAGAAAGCTGTGGCAGGGGAGACTAAGATTGAGGGCAATGAGGAGTTTATTCAGGCGTTTGAAAAAATGAAAACTCTGTTTACCTATGCAAATGAGGATGCGCTGGCGCTTTCGGACATACAGTGCTATGAGCAGTTTGCAAATGGACAGTATGCAATGTGCATTACGGGATCTTACGCCAGAGGAACCATAGAATCTCTGAATGCCGATCTGGATCTGGGTATTTTCCCGCTGCCCAATGATACGGTGGAAACGACCAGATGTGTGGCAGGCATTGATGCGGCGATCTGTGTTTCCGCCAAAGCATCAGAGGAGGAGAAGGAGGCTGCATATCGGTTTCTTGCCTATTTGGCAGAACCGGAAAACGCACAGCTTTTTTATGACAGCGACGGAGCGCCTTCCTGTATTAAAGGCGTAGTGAATAATGACGAAGGGATTGCGCCAATCATTGAGATATTGAATGCAGGGAAGACTCATGACTGGATGGCTTCTACGATCAGCAATAATGTCAGTACGGATCTTTATAATGTAGTACAGGGCTTCTGGGCTGATCAGGATGTGGATACATTATTAAAAAATATGGATGCCTCTATTGCCGTGACGTCAATGGAGTAATGTAGAATCGTTTTGGGGGACGGCGGGAGTGTAAATCTTCTGCCGTTTCCTTTTTCATTTATAAAGGAAAGAATATTATATGAGAAGACAACTAAAAATAAAAGGAACCGGCGTCTATTTTGCTTTTACAGTGATTCCTGTGCTGCTGTATACGTTTTTTTACATGATTTCTGTCATAAATGGCATCAAATACAGCTTTACAGACTGGGACGGTATATCGATGGAATACCAATATGTGGGATTTAAAAATTATCTGCTGCTGTTTAAGAATCCCTATTTCTGGAATGCCCTGAAAACAACGCTTTTTTACAGCTGCATGCTGGTGGCGGGAGTGATTTTGACATCCCTGTTTTTGGCAATTTCGTTAAATTCCCTGAAATGGTTCAAAACATTTGTAAAATCTATTTACTTCATTCCTGCGATGATCGGCGGGGTGACCATTGCCTTGATCTGGGACCAGCTTTTTTACAGAGTGGTGCCGCTGATCGGCCGGTTTCTGGGAATCGAGTGGCTTTCGCAGAGCCTCCTCATGACGGGGAAGACGGCGCTTCCGGCGGTGGTGTTTGTGCAGTCGTGGCAGGCCGCTGCCATGCCGACCGTGATCTTTATCGCCGGATTACAGCAGATTCCGGAAGAGCAGTATGAGTCGGCCAGGATCGATGGGGCAACCGCATTTGCGCGCTTTCGCTATATCACGATGCCGTACCTGCTGCCTACCGTGACGGTAAATCTTGTGCTGACGATCAAACAGGGCTTTACCTCTTTTGATTTCCCGTATGCGCTGACAGGAGGCGGTCCGGTCCGGGCGACAGAAGTGATCGGCATTCTGATCTATAATGACGCTTTCAAGAATATGCGCTTTTCTGTGGCGAATGCAGAGGCATGTGTCCTGTTTGTAGTGGTGGCGGCCTTCTCGCTCACACAGTTGAAGCTGACCGGAAAGGGAGGGGCTGCTGAATGAAAAAGATAAAGGACGAAACCGGTTGGAAACTGCTGCGCACCGTACTGCTTACCTGCGGACTGATCCTGATCCTTTTTCCGCTCTATCTGGTTCTGATCAATGCCTTTAAGACGCTGGATGAGGCGGGCAGGAACTTCTTCGCATTTCCGCAGAGATGGAACTTCGATAATTTCATAGAATTGTTTACGAACAGCAATTATTGGATTTTCCTGAGGAATTCCCTGAAGATCACGGTGATATCCGTGGGAGTGATCCTGCTCCTGGTGCCGTCGGTTTCATATGCAGTTGCCAGAAATTTTGAAAAAAGGTATTATAAAACTGTATATTTTTATCTTCTTATGGGACTTTTTATTCCTTCTCAGGTGATCATGCTGCCGGTGACTAAGATGATGACGAAACTGGGACTGCTGAACCATGCAGGACTGATTGTTTTATATGCCGCTTTCAGTCTGACACAGGGTGTATTTCTGTTTGTGAATTATATCAGAGGGCTGCCTTACGAGATTGAAGAATCGGCTCAGATCGACGGCTGCGGCGTGTTCGGGATTTATGTAAGGATCGTGCTGCCGCTTGTAAAGCCGATGCTCTCTACTTTATTGATTATGGATACGCTGTGGATCTGGAATGATTTCATGCTTCCGCTGCTGATCCTGAACAGGGCGCAGGAGATCTGGACACTGCCGCTTTTCCAGTATAATTTCAAGACAGAATATTCTTTTAATTATACGATGGCATTTACCGCTTATCTTCTGGCAATGCTGCCGATGCTGGTTATTTACTGTCTTGGCCAGAAGTATATTATCAAGGGACTTACGGCCGGGTCAGTCAAAGGATGACAGAGGAAACGGACGGAGGAATAAAGGAGATGGCCCAATGTTTAAGATACTGGTAGTGGAGGATGAACTGTACGCGAGAGAATCTCTTATCAAGCTGCTTCGGGAATATGATGCGGACAGGCAGTTTATCATTTTGCAGGCGGTCAACGGAGAAGAGGGAGAATCTGTCTATCACAGGGAAAAACCGGATCTGATCCTGACAGACATCCGCATGCCGGGGAGGGACGGTCTTGCGCTGTTGCAGAGGATCCGGGAAAATGACAGTAGCACACAGGTAGTGATCCTGAGCGCCTATTCGGATTTCGAATATGCGCGCACGGCCTTAAGCAATGGTGTGGCGGGGTATCTGCTGAAACCGATCGAGAAAGAAGATCTGTACAGCTGTCTTGATAAATTCGTACAGCGAAACCGGACGGAGAAAAAGGAGGCGCTGATTGTAGGCAGGGACATCGTTACGAAGTTCATCGGCAACAGCATCCGCACGCCGGAGTATCGCAGCTTTGTCGAAGAGAAAATGTTTGAGACGGTGTTTCCCAAGTATCAGGTCACGGTTGTCCGGTTTCGGGATAAGAAACCGGATGCGCCGGATTTTTTGTCGGCTGTTGAGAAAATGTATGAGGGAATCTCCTGGGAACAGATCAGGTTACTGCACCCGGATTTTGACAGTTGGGTCCTTGTGATCTGTCCGACGCCGGACAATTTTTTCCTCCAGAGAAGGATGCGCAGCCTGCTGCAGGAACAGGGCTGTGATGCCAGAATGGGGATCAGCTTCGTGCATAAGAAGGCAGTCAGTGTCGGAAATGCCTATCAGGAGGCATGGGAGGCGCTGAAATATAAAATATACGGAGAAGATATCTGTTATGCGGACAGGATAAGAAATGGAAAAACGTCTGTTTATTATCTGGATCAGTCGAAAGAAGATATGCTGCGGGAAGCGCTTGGGGATGGAAACAGTAAGAAGGCGTGTGCCTGTATACGTTCGGTTTTTGAAGAACTGCACAGTCTGGTTATGGTGAAGGCGGAATGTCTGGAACTGCTGTATACAAGACTGGTCACTTTGTTTCTGCAGGCGATCGGAGAGAGCGGGCAGGAAAGCATTTCCTTAAATCGGGAACAGGCGGGGATTCTTCGCTTCGACAGCCTGGAAGAAATGGAGCATTTCCTGTGCTGTATCTGTCAGAATATATGCCGGCTCGGCGCTCCCGGCCTGGCGCGTAAGAGCAGGGGCGAAGGAGGCGGACAGTCTGAGGAGGCGCGTAAGGATATCGTGGAGATCATGGCCTCTTATGTGCGCCAGAACTATAACAGAGAGATTTCCCTGCAGGAACTGGCGGAAAAGGAATTGTTTATGAATCAGGATTACTTAAGCCACCTGTTTGCCAGGAAAAAAGGAATCGGGTTTGCGGCCTATGTAAAGCAGGTCAGGATGGAACGGGCCAGAGAACTGCTGCAGCAGGAACAGTATTCGGTCACGGAAGTCGCGTCAATGTCCGGATATAACGATACTTCGCAGTTTATCAGGTTTTTTAAACAGGAAACAGGTATGACGCCGAAGAAATATCGGATGGAGATGAGGGAGCGAGGGATGCTTCGGAATGGAGGTAAGGTTGAAAAATCACACTGATGTGCTGATTTTTCAACTGCGAGTCTGTGGAAAATCTCAACTGCGCAGTGCTATCTATGTGCGGGCCCTGCTCGGGCTGGACCGGTGGCTTGGAGAGAAAGCGGAAGAATAGAAAGTAACAGGTTTAAAGAAAGGAATGGATATTGCGATGAAAATGTTAAAGATCAATGACAGTTTGCCGGAGGTATCGGCAATCGGATTAGGCTGTATGAGACTGGCGGGGCTGGAGGATGAAAAGGCAGTCGGCGGCCTGATCGATGTCTGTATGGAGGAGGGGATCAATTTCTTTGACCATGCGGATATCTATGCGGGCGGAGAGGCGGAAGCAGTATTCGGCAAAGCGCTTGCGGGCAGAGACAGGGAGAAGATGGTGATCCAGACGAAATGTGCCATCCGTCCCGGCTGCTGCTATGATTTTTCAGGAGATCATATTTTGTCATCCGTGGATGCCAGCCTGAAAAGACTGGGAACGGAATATATCGACGTCCTGCTGCTTCACCGCCCGGATGCCCTGATGGAGCCGGAGGAAGTGGCGGAGGCTTTCCGGAAGTTAAAGAAAGCGGGCAAAGTCAGAAGTTTCGGTGTGAGCAATCATAATCCGATGCAGATCGAGCTGTTGAACAGCTGTCTGGACGAACCGGTCTGCGTGGATCAGATCCAGTTTTCCATCGCCCACTGTCCTGCCATTGACGCCGGCCTGAATGTGAACATCCATAACGATGCCGGCTGTGTCAGGGAGGGCAGCGTAATCGAATACTGCCGTCTGAAAAAGATCAGGCTGCAGGCCTGGTCGCCTTTCCAGTACGGTATGTTTGAGGGTGTATTTATCGGGAATGAGAAGTTTCCTGCCCTCAATAAGGCGCTGGACAGGCTGGCGGCAAAGTATAATGTGACGTCGAATGCGATAGCCACTGCCTGGATTCTGCGCCATCCGGCGGGGATCCAGACCATCGTCGGAAGCGTGAATGCAGGGCGCATCCGGGAGATCTGCAAAGCAGGTGAGGCGGCGCTGACCAGGGAAGAGTGGTACGAATTGTATCTGGCGGCAGGAAAACAGCTGCCGTAGAGCGCAGGGCGGTGTATGGAAAGAGGAGCAGGACAGTATGGAGGATAAGATCTATCAAAGTTATCTGGAAATATTGCAGGAGGAACTGGTGCCGGCGCTGGGCTGTACGGAACCGATCGCGCTGGCCTATGCGGCGGCCGGCGCCAGGGAAGTATTCGGGGGTATGCCCGGGCATATGGATGTCTTCTGCAGCGGGAATATCATTAAGAATGTCAAGAACGTGACCGTACCTAATTCCGGCGGTATGCATGGCATCGAGGCGGCCGCTGTGCTTGGCGCAGTGGGCGGCAGAGCTGATCGGAAGCTGGAGGTGCTGGAGGCCGTGACGGAAGAGGACAGAGAGCAGGTGAGAGACCTGCTTGACCGGAAATTCTGTACCTGCCATCTGCAGAAGGGTGTGGAAAATCTTTATATCCGGGTAGAAATGACAGGGGAAGGCCGTCATGCCGCAGTTACCATATCCGGAAAACATACCCATATCGAGCGGGTGGAGAAGGACGGGGAGATCCTCTATGCAGAGGAACAGACAGAAGCGGCGGCACAGAAGCAGAAAACGGATAAAAGGCAGCTTCTGAATGTCAGGGATATCCTGCGGTTTGCCGATGAGGTGCGGATGGAGGATGTGGAAGAGGTGATCGGCAGGCAGGTGGAGATGAATACCGCCATTTCCGAGGAAGGGCTGCGGAATCATTACGGAGCAGAAGTGGGAAGGACTTTGCTGTCGGCCTACGGGGACGATATCAAAGTCAGGGCCAGAGCCAAAGCGGCAGCCGGTTCAGATGCCAGGATGAATGGCTGTTCCATGCCTGTGATCATCAATTCCGGCAGCGGTAATCAGGGCATGACCTGTTCTCTGCCGGTGATCGAGTTTGCGAAGGAGTGGCAGGTGTCCAGGGAGCGGATGTACCGGGCGCTGGTAGTGAGCAATCTGGTCGCTATTCACCAGAAGAAATATATCGGCAGCCTGTCCGCCTACTGCGGTGCGGTGAGCGCCGCCTGCGGGGCCGGGGCAGCCATCACTTATCTGTACGGCGGGGACTATGAAGCGGTGTCCAATACTATTACCAATACGATTGCCAATATGGGCGGAGTGGTCTGCGACGGCGCAAAATCCTCCTGTGCGGCGAAGATTGCATCGGCGGTGGATGCGGCGATCATGGCGCATATGCTGGAGAATGCGGATCACTGCTTCCGGCCGGGAGAGGGCCTGGTGCGGGAGAATGTGGAGGACACGATCAAAAGTATGGGTTATGTGGGAAGGGTCGGTATGAAGGATACGGATGTGACGATCTTAAATCTGATGATAGGAGAGAATGCTGAAGCATAAAGAAAAGTATAGTAATGGATAAGCTGCCCTGCATATATTTTAGTAACAACAATATGCAGGGTATCATTATGCACGGAAACGGCAAAAGCTGGAACGATAAGATGAAACTGGCCATGTGTGAGCTGGAGAGGAAGATACAGGGAGAATCGGCGTATCATAATAGAAGAGAAGAAGCATGGCCAGGACAGGAACAGGTGGAAGCCTGGACCGCGGAAAGACAATGCCAGAGGGGCGGCGGACAGTACTGCGGCAGTGCCGTACAGGAGGCTTATGTCACCAAAGAGGAAAAGAAGAGGCAGAGTTTTATCAGAAGTGTCTGCCTGCAGGTAGCCAAGTCGGCGGCCTTCGCACTGGCGACCATCGCTCTGATCCAGGGGGTGAGCAGACATCTGCCGGATTCCATTACAGTCAGCAGTTCTGTGGGTGGAAGGGAGCTGCCCATCTACTGTGTGGAGACAGATAAAAAACAGGTGGCGCTCAGTTTTGATGCGGCCTGGGGGAATGAAGACACGGGACGCATCCTGGAAACGCTTAAGAAATATAATGTGAAGGTGACCTTCTTCATGACAGGAGGATGGGTACTCAGATAGGCATACATGAAAAAATTGAAATATGGAGAGAAATATACGATTTACAGAGAGTAAGCGGTAGGTCGAAGAACGGATTCGAATGCCGAGAAATCGAGGTGAGAGTCTATATTTTGTGAGAATATTAGGGTATTAGCATAAGCCCCTATCAGTTGTAGAAATATGATTGATAGAGGCTTATTTAGTGTCTTAATTTATTGAGCAAGAAAAACTTTGCATCCAATTCTAAAACGCCTGTATGAGCCTTACAGAGCGTCACAGGGGTGTCTTAAGCGTACCCTGCAAGCATATCCGTAACTATAATCCCACGCAACTTAAAACAGCAATTTCATAGCAACATCAAAATTACAAAACAAAATCACAAGGAGGATATCATATTGTATGGACGAGTAACAAGATATCATCATGACAGGAGATATGGGTTTATCAAAGGTGAAGACGGTAACACATATTTTATCCATCATTCAAATCTGGACGGTGAATATATCGATTCCGGCTATTATGTATTCTTTAAGCCATTCCAGAATGACAGGAGTGATTACAACGCAA
>CANPTH010000098.1 GCA_947576945.1 uncultured Lachnospiraceae bacterium | reverse complement strand
TCTGCCTGCTTCATAATCTCCTGAATCATCTCTGCGCAGGTCATCTCTTCCCTGATCATGCCCGCAATCTGCCCAGCCATCAGTGTACCGTTGACAGTATCACCTTCCACTACCGCCTTGCGCAGCGCTCCCAGCGTCAGGTGCTCTAATTCCTCAAAAGGCGCTCCGGCCTTCTCCAATTTCAGGTACTCCCTGGTCATGTTATTGCGCAGCTGACGAACCGGATGCCCGTGACTTGTACCCGTCACTTCCGAATCAATATCCTTGGCCGCCAGAATCTTCTTCTTATAATTCTCATGTACGATGGACTCCCTGGCTACTACAAACCTGGTTCCCATCTGCACCGCTTCCGCGCCCAGCATCATAGCCGCCGCAAAGCCTCTGCCGTCCGCAATGCCGCCCGCTGCGATCACAGGAATCTTTACCGCATCCACTACCTGTGGAACAAGCGTCATCGTTGTGGCAGCTCCGATATGTCCGCCGGATTCCGTGCCCTCTGCGATTACCGCATCCACACCGGCACGCTCCATCATCCTGGCCAGCGCCACGCTGGCAACCACCGGAATCACTTTAATACCGGCTTCCTTCCACGAAGCCAGATACTTCCCCGGATTCCCCGCCCCGGTAGTGACTACCGGCACGCCCTCTTCCACAATAACCCTGGCAATCTCATCCGCTTCCGGGTTCATCAGCATGACATTCACCCCGAAAGGCTTCTTCGTCAGTTCTTTCGTCTTCTGGATCTGCTCCCTGACAAAAGATGCCGGAGCGCCGCCCGCCCCGATAATTCCCAGTCCGCCTGCCTCCGAGACAGCCGCCGCAAGATGATAGTCGGCAACCCACGCCATACCGCCCTGGATAATCGGATATTCGATCCCCAGAAGTTCTGTAATCTTTGTCTTCATGCTTTCGCCTATGCCTCTACGCCTTTGCTCTTCATATATTCAATAACAGCGCCTACTGTCGTGATCTGCTCTAAGTCCTCGGAAGGAATCTCTACGCCATACTCTTCTTCAAAAGCCATAACAAGCTCAAATAAATCTAAAGAGTCAGCACCCAAATCATCTTTGAAGGAAGTCTCTTCTGTGATGTCCGATCCCTCATAGTTTAACTGTTCCTTAATAATCTCGATAACTCTCTCTAACATTTCTCTGCTCTCCTTTTCGCCGTTGATAAAATAGTTTGACATTCAAAGTATATTCTCTGTTACTATGTTTGTCAACCTTAATTTTACGGGTTTTCTACATTTTGTCAATTCACTTTGATAATAAATGTTGATAAATCTCTCTTTTTGGCACTCCACGGTCCTTTGCGACCTGCTTCATGGCGCTTTTTTCATCCATACCCGTCTTCGTATAGTATGCCAGATGCTCTTCAATGCTCATGCCAAGCCACGATTCCCGCTCTTCCTCCCGCTTCTGCGATAAGCTCTTTCCCTCAATCACCAGCACATATTCACCGCGGGGTTCTTCCCTCTCATACAGCATAAGCGCGCCCGCAATGGTAGTCGGCAGCACCGTCTCAAACTTCTTCGTCAATTCCCTGCAAAGCGTCAGCCGCCTCTCTCCCAGCGTCTTCAGCAGCTCTTCCAGCGTTCTGACCAGGCGATGAGGCGCTTCATAAAGTATGATCGTCCTGGACTCCTCCTTCAATTCCTCCAGGATCGCCGC
Organism: uncultured Lachnospiraceae bacterium; assembly: GCA_947576945.1. Lineage (GTDB taxonomy): Bacteria > Bacillota > Clostridia > Lachnospirales > Lachnospiraceae > UBA3282. Next base: position 10,976 of record CANPTH010000098.1, on the reverse strand, counting down.
TTTCTCCTTCTTGTCCGCAGGCAGAAAAGCCTCGAAACAGAACCTGCGTGTACTAAGCCCCGACAACGTCAGGGCCGTGATACAGGCCGCCGCTCCCGGCAGAGAAGTCACTGTGATCCCCGCTTCATGGCATTTTGCCACCAGCGCCTCCCCCGGATCCGAGATGCCCGGCGTCCCCGCATCCGTCACAAGCGCCACATTCTTTCCCTGCTGCATCTGCGCCACAAGATAGTCTGCCTTTTCTACTTTATTATATTCATGGTAACTGGTCATAGAAGTCTTAATTTCGAAATGATTGAGCAGCTTAATACTGTTGCGTGTATCCTCCGCCGCGATCAGATCCACTTCCCGCAGCGTCTCCACCACCCGCGGCGTCATATCCCCCAGATTCCCAATCGGCGTCGCGCATAAATATAACATTCCTGCCATGGCTTTCCTCCTGAACCGCTGCTGTCAGCTGTTCTGTAAATATTTCATTCGTTCTCTGTACCTGCTGTCTCTGACTGCTTCACGGCTGCTTCCGGTTCTCCAGCCTGCTCCTCAGCCTCCTTCGCACCACCATCCGGTTCTTCGGCTGTCTTCTCTGCATTCTTCTCTTCCGCCGCCTGCCGTGCTGCTTCTTCCTGTTCGGCCGCCTGCTTCTCCGTCTCCCACTGCTGCCGCTCCGCCTCAGCCTCCTCGTCCGTCAAAAGCGAATCCCGTTGATATTTCACCGCCGCATTCCACAGAATCCATTCATCATAGCCCGCATCATAGACTCCCTTGATCTGTGCCCGGATCTGCTGCGGTCCATAGCTGATATGTCCCGGCACCCAGCTGGCCGTAAAACTTTGCAGCCAGGTCCTCACCTGCGCCCTGTTTTCCTCCGGCAGCCTGCCAAGCTCCTGCACGGACGCAGAACATGCCTCATTGATCGTCTTATACGGTTCCGCATCCGGCACTGCAATCCCATAAGACCCGTTACGATAATGTGAGGGATAGATCATCGGGCAGATATAATCGAGATGCTCCGCCATTTTCACATAATCCTGTCCTACAATCTGCTGGTCTGTCTCATTCTCAATCACCGTGCCAAATACATCTGCCGCCACATATATCCCCAGCGGCCTTAACTTCTCATACATATACTGCGTAAATTCCGTGATAATATCAATCCTGCCAACCGTCTCAGCTTCCGGTCCGTAATCCACTTCATCCGCATTTATATCCGTAGAGAATCGGATATAGTCAAACTGCACCTCATCAAACCCCGCCGCCGCTGCTTCCGCGGCAATCTCTGCCAGATAATCCCATACTCCCCTTTCATACGGATTCACCCACGCCAGCCCGCTTTTGTCCCGGAAGATCCCGCCATCCTTCGTATGTACGGCCCACTCCGGCCTCTTCTCTGCCAAAAGCGGATCCCGAAATGCCACAATCCTGGCAATCAGATAAATGTCCTTCTCCTTACAGGTTTTCACCAGCGCATCAATATCCTGTATATAGCCCACGCCAGTTCCTATCTCCAACACCTGATCCGACTGCATCTTATAAGTGACTTTGCCCTCATCATTCTTAATATCAATGACAATGGCATTCAATTCCGTCTGATCCACCAATTCGATCAGTTCCTCCATCCTGGCAATTCCCGCCACCGGACCGCTCACATAGATGCCCTTGACCTTAACAGGCTCCCTGCGGGGCGCTGCCGCTTCCACAGACACGCCTTCTTCTTCACACTGCTCCGACGTGTTGCCGCTGATGCCATTATCTTCTGTCCCCGGCTCTTTATCTTCTGCCCCTTCGTCCTCAAAATCGGATTCACCTGCGGCGTCCGGTCTGTTGCCATCCTCCATCTCACGGGCGCTCTCCCCTGCAGCTTCTTCCGAACCACCGCCGGCCTCTACCGCTTCTCCGATCACAGCACCGGCCATCGTCTCCTTCTGCTCACCGACGCATCCACTGCACAGGAAGCATATCATCATCACCGCCGCGAAGGCTTCCCACACATATCTTCTACCGCTTTTCATAGAAATACCTCATTCCTGCTCAAATACCCCTATGCTGTCAGACAGCAAAACACATCCCTGTGCACCTGGTATATCTGCTTTCCATATACCGGCAGACGGGACAGGGCCTGTCCACTCCGCCGGAGTGCACCTCTCAATACCCATATATATCATAAATTTCCTCCATATAAATCCCAGGCTCACGATATACAATCAACGGCTTCTCCACTGTCATTCGCGGTTTCCCGCCACGGTTTGCCTCAATCAGCACCATATTCGGCTCCTTATTGACAAACGGATACACCAGCTGCATCCTCTTCGGCTCCAGTTTATATGTCCGCAGCAGCACAATAATCTCCGCCAGCCGAAACGGCCTGTGTACCATAAAAAAATTCCCGCCGGGTTTTAACAATCCTGCCGCCTGCGCAATTACATCCTCCAGCGTACACAGGATCTCATGTCTGGCTATCGCCTTTGTGTCCTCCGGGTTGAGCAATCCATGCTGCGCCGTCATATACGGCGGGTTACAGGTAATAACGTCAAAAGAAGCAGCGTCAAACAGACTCCCTGCCTCTTTAATATCACCTGTGATTATAGAAATTTTCCCCTCCAGACCATTCAGGCATACACTGCGTCTTGCCATATCTGCACTGTCTTCCTGAATCTCCAGTCCTGTCAGATGCGCTGCTCCTGTCTTCGCCTCCAACAGAATCGGAATAATTCCGGTCCCCGTGCCCAAATCCAACACGCTGGCGCCATCCTTCACCCTGGCAAATCCGGACAACAACACCGCATCCATACCAAAACAGAAACGGTGTGTATCCTGTATAATCCGGTAACCATTTCGCTCCAGATCATCAATCCTTTCATTTTCCTTCAGATAAACTTCATTCTCCGACCCCATACTCATTCCCTGTAATTTCCGATATCCGTCGTCAGAAGCCTGTTCTCTGATCAAAACAGCCCGCCGTCCAAATCGAATCCCATACCGCTCACATTGCTCAATACGCCCGGATCATCCAATCCGTACACATCTGCCAGCATCAATTATCATCCAGTTTCGACTTCGAAGAATCCTGCTTCTCCAGCTTCTCCAGCTCTTTTAACTCCGCCTCATTGACGTCCATCCTGCGATTCTTGCCATGCCGCCTCTTGAATCGAAGCTGATCCACCCGGTACTCCTGAATTTCCTTCTCGTCATCTACATTCACAATAACCTTCACCAGCTGGCGCAGCACATTTACACTGTGCACTTCTCCCTTATGTCCGTCATCCGTAGTCACGAAATCTCCCACATTCGGAAGCCGCCTGTTCAGTTCCTCATAGGTCTCTTCCTCATTTTTCAGGCAACACATCAACCTGCCGCAGACCCCCGATATCTTCGTCGGATTTAAAGAAAGATTCTGCTCTTTTGCCATCTTAATGGACACCGGCGCAAATTCTGACAAGTGTGTATGGCAGCAAAGCGGCCTGCCGCAGATGCCGATACCACCCAAAATCTTCGTCTCATCCCTGACTCCGATCTGCCGCAGCTCAATCCTCGTCTTAAACACAGAAGCCAGATCTTTGACCAGCTCACGAAAATCAATCCGTCCATCCGCCGTAAAATAGAATAAAACCTTATTATTGTCAAAAGTATACTCTGCATCAATCAGCTTCATCTGCAGATTATGCTTCCTGATCTTCTCAACACAAATCTTAAACGCTTCTTTCTCTTTGAGCTTATTGCCAGCTTCCTGCTCGTCATCCTTTGGTGTCGCCACCCGCAAAACAGGCTTCAACGGCTGAACTACCTTATCTTCCGATTCTTCCTTCGGATCACCCACAACAGTGCCGTACTCAATCCCCCTCGCGGTCTCGACAATCACATGATCGTTTCTCTTAATATCCAGTTTACCCGGATCGAAATAATATACTTTGCCTGCAGTGCGAAACCGCACGCCTATTACTCGTACCATGATCTATTAACCTCCTGTTTTCATTCCCTGCCGTTTATCTGCGTGCTTCCGCCTCGCAAAAGTTCAAATGCATACTGCTGCACAGGCCCCGGAAGCAATTTCATGCTGGTCTAATTCTCTTTGACTGCTAAAAACAGCAGCTCCATCGTCAGATCAAAATTAACGTTGGCTTCCAGCCTTTTCTTTGCACTCTGCAGTGCGCTCACAATCTTCTCTATCCCTTCGTAAGTACTTCTATCCGACATTTTCATAATCTGCTGAATATCTTCTTTAAACACCAGGCTGTTCACATCCTTAGTCGCCTTAAAGAGCAGCACATCACGATACCAGGCCATCAAAATATCCAGATAGTCATTGACATCAAATTTATATTCGGAAATCTTTCTGATCGCTTTGACAATCTCGCTTATCTCCATTTCATTGATGTTCTTCACCAGCGAGATTGCTTCATTTTTGACCTTCTCGAACTCTTCACTGCTGGCAAGCATTTTAGCCTTGCCGATATTCCCTCTGGCAAAAGCCACGCATATATTTGCCTTATAATCCGGCACTGCCAATTGTTCCATCAGATATTTCTTAACCAGCCTGTCCGACACCGGCTTCATATTTAACACAACACAGCGGCTCAGGACAGTGGGCAGCAACGCTTCTACATTCGTTGTCAGGATCAGTATCACTGCATATTCCGGCGGCTCCTCCAGTGTCTTTAACAGCGCATTCTGTGCCTGCGGCGTCATTTTCTCCCCTTCGTTAATAACATAAATCTTGCGCGGACTGCTGTACGGCTTGATGGCAATATCGCCATTGATCTGTACTCTGATATCCTCCACACCTATCGTGTTGGGCTTCTCATGACTGATATATATAATATCCGGCTGATTATTCCCCAAAGCCTGCTTACAGGAGTGACACTCCCCACAGGGTTCCGCCTCCCCCTTCTCACACTGCAGTGTCATCGCAAAAACCCGGGCAATAAACTCCTTGCCGGCATTTCTTTCACCGTTGATGATATATGCGTGTGAAACCTTATTTGTCGCTATCGCGTTCTGTAAATGCTCCTTCAGCTGTTCCTGTCCTACAATATCCGTAAATCCTGCCATTTATCAACCCCACCCGTCTTCTGTCTCTTCTGTGCCATAGTGACCTTACGTAAATATATCCAGCAGCAATCCTCTTATCTCACCAATCTTACTAAGGATTGCCAGATTATCCTGCTCATCCTTTACCAGCTCCTGCGCAAGCTGATCCAGATTTTCATCGATCAGCCGGATAATACCGTACACTCTGTGCCGTCCTTTCCTGTCCAGAAAGTTCTCTCTGGAAAAAGCATGGGAACGGTTAACTACTTCGTTCAAAAAATCCTTGATCAGCGCACGATACCGCTTCATATCTTTGATATCCCGATGTTTGGAGAGTTTCTCACCCTGCCTGGTGATCTCCTCCATCATATTCGACAGAGCATTCTGCAGTTCCTGCTCCTCTATCCTGCTGACAAGCGTGAACTTGAAAGTGCCGTCTGTCTCCTGCGGCTGTAGTGTCTGCTCCACCGACGCCGCCTGCTGCACACCGCTTACCTTAATATCCATGCCTGTCACCTCCCTCTCTTCTTATTCCAACTCTTCTCCCGCTGAAATTCCGCTTCGCCATTCGGTTCCGGCAGGATCTCCAACGTCCTGTTGTACCGTAAAATATCTGAATCTGCCCATACGCCTCCAGTATGGGGATATCAGACACACGATTTTTCCCATATTGCAAAATACCTTTTATCGATAACTGCCTCTTCTTTAATAATGCCACACTTTCGCTGTAATTTCAAATATTACATTTGCATTTACAACGAATCTCATATCGATATTATCGGGCGTAAATACGCGGGCCGGGTATAAGTCATACAATCTTCCCCAAATCTGTCACGCCCTGCACCTGTAATCCCAAGCTCAGATATTTTCTGACCTGTGCAGACAGCTCTTCTCCCATGAGCTCTCCCGGCGCCACCAAAGGAATACCCGGCGGATACAGGTTAATAAAATCTGCCGCCACTTTTCCTGCACATTCCGAAAGCGGCACCTGTACCCGCCTTCCCAGATATGCCTGTGCCACCGTCATACAGCCTCTTCTTTCGGCCGTATCTTCTTTGTATCCCCTATCATTCCTGCTTGATGTACCCGCCTTCCTGGATTGCGAATCTGTTTTGACCACAACGCTTACCATCCAGTCAGGCTTTATACGCGCATTCTCTTCCGGCATTCTGTCATGCCTGACCACACTCCCTGACTCTATCCTATCATCAATCTGCCGTAACGCATCAGCCAATCTCTGCCAGCCTTCCTGTGTATCCATTATCGTCATAACAGCCAGTACATATTTCTCCGCCGCCATCTCCATCTGCAGATGGTATTCCTCTCTAAGCAAATCATAAAGCTGCTGTCCATACAGGCTGCCATCCTGCGTATAGATCAGAAGTTTTCCGATATCCCAGGCCGCAATATGATACTTTGGTTCTGCAAAATGGCTGCGCTGCGATCTGCCCTGCAGTTCCGAAACGTTCTCCGCCTCGGTCGCAGTCCTCTCGTACGGTATGCGGCCGATCCGTATATGCCTGCATTGATCTGTTTTTTTGCAAAAATTATTATATTGTTCAATCATAAACTCGCAGCGCTGTTTACCATGTGACTCCAGATAACGGATGCACGTATCCATACTCGCCATCAGTATATAAGACGGACTGCTCGTCTGCAGCATTCTAAGATACCTGCGCAGCCTGTCTCGATCGACTCTTTCTCCCTGTACATGCAGAAGCGCAGTCTGTGTCATGGCCGGCAGCGTTTTGTGCAGACTGTGAATCACCAGATCCGCCCCGCATGAAACGGCTCCGGACAGTACATTTCCTGCAATTCCCAGATGTGCCCCGTGCGCCTCATCCACAATCAGAATCTTATCATGTGCATGCACCACGTCTGCAACCGCGCGCACGTCGGAAAGAATTCCTTCATAAGTAGGTGAAGTGATAACGACTGCCCTGCACTTCGTGTACTTTCTCAAAAGACAATCTATGTCTTTCGCATTCACGCCGCCGCATATACCATATTCCTCTATCACAGCCGGATAATAATAATGCAGTTCCAGTTCCTGCAGGATTGCAGCATGATAAACAGACTTGTGACAATTACGGGCGACCAGAATCTCTTCTCCCCGCACGGCTGCTGTCATTACCGAAGCCAGCACACCGCATGTGCTTCCATTGACCAGGTAGAAAGTTTCCGTCTCATTCCCGCCATACAGCCTGTTTGCACGCTTCTGCGCCTCTGCAAGGATACCCTCGGCATGATGCAGGTCGTCAAAACCGTCTATCTCTGTAATATCAACCTCATAATACTGCGCCATTGGCCCTGCTTCCCTGTTCCGCTTATGCCCTGGCATATGATAAGGATAATCATTGCCAGCACAGTATCCGGTTAATTCCTCATACAAACCTCTGTCTTCCACATCATATTCCCGTCTGTCTCTATTCTTACACATCATAATTCCTGCTGCTTTTATCTTTATGCAGCCGTCCCTGCTTTCTTCTGCCAGACGACGCCTCAGGACGCCTGTGCCCCATGTCCTTTATGCAGGCCAATGGTTTCCATCAGTGAACAGTACTTATCCGCTGTGGTAACTACCCATGCCTCTCTGCAGGTAGGAGGTACCACTGATAACGGCCACATATGTTTTTTGATAATCTCTCTCTGCACATCATTCAACTCATATTCCTTCTCTGCATTGCGAAGCGCAATCCCGGGATGCCAAAAGCCATGCAGCCGTCTCCGTTGTGAAAGGTGCTCCTTATCATGCCAGTCATAGAGGAAATAATCGTGCAGCAATGCGCCTCTTATCAAATCATGCTTATTACATCCGATCCTCAGCTTCCTGTTGAGCAAAAGGCTGTAGCGGGCCACGTTTATGACATGACTATGCACCGTCATATTACCATGCTGAATATGTCTGCGTGTCCCTCTGAAATTGTCCGAACTGAGTATATCCGCCCCATGCTCCTTCAATAATGCCTGAATGCGTTTATGCCTCTCATAAAGCCTTTGAATCCGTTCCTGTCTTTTCTGCCTGTGTTTTTTAAGAATGTTCATGTCTTTGCCTCTCCTCCGTCTATACTATTCCTATATAAACTCTGCAGCTGTCAATTTCATTCAATTCGCTCAACTCATTTTACCTGCACTGCCCTAACGCCACTGCCTATATGCATAAGAACCGGAATCCGCCTCCTTTGCCCTCTATATGCCTTTACGTCAGAGGCTCCTCCAGCAATATATGCAGCTGCTGCGCGCGATGTGCCCACGTATGACCGGCTTTAGCCAATTGAAAACCCGCATCAACAATATTCTGCATACGCTCCGGCTCCGCCAGCAATCTCCCCGCAATCTCCGGCAGCCGTTCCATCTCCTTTAAAGAATAAATACCACAGTCTACGCCGTCGTGCAGGATCCCGTCCAAATATACATTGCTGTCTGTAAGACACAAGGCGCCGTTTAACATGGAATTAAAGATACGGTCATGCGCACCGTCCTTAAACCACGGCATCACATTCAGCGATATCTTTGCCTGACACAGTTTCTTCAGGCAGCCTGCAGAATCCAGGTTATTCATCAGAACCAGGTTTTCTGTATGTCTGCACGACAAGGCATCCCATCCGTCTCCGAAAACATGCACCTTAATACCTGCATCCACCAATTCCTGCACTGCTCTGCCCCGCAGGGTATAACGCACATACAGATCAATAAAGGTCAAAGCAGCCATTGTTTTTTTCAGTTCTTCTTCCGGTATCTCGCCCAATTCCTCAATCAGATGAGCCTCTGCCACTTCCTCCACGGTCTTATGGGGATTCGCCATCAGGTCATCAATCATTCCATAGTAAAATGCTGTATACTCCTCATCAATTCTGGTAATAAACCGCTCAAATGTCTGCGGCACACAATAATTACCCACCATCATTACATCATATTTCCTGTATGCAATGGGAACATTTGACTTATTTGGATACAGTTGCGTACCGGCCAGTGGCAGAAACGGCCCTCTCTCAATTTCCGGGAAAAACCGTTTCATATATTTTTCATGATTCCGGTCAATACTGATATGATGATAGTTACGCGGAACCGTCTCCAGAAAATGATGATAATACATCGGATGATCCACAACTATATTGTAACTCGGTATGTCAAGTGCATCCCACATCGTTCTGTTATTTTCATCCAGAAAAAACACTTCACCGCTCATCCCATGGAAATTAAAGTTAACCAATACCGTATTGCCTCTTTCAAAAAAGCGAAAAAACTTCTCTGTGCTGCCCCATGGACTGCTCAGATCATAAATAAAAACATCATGTCCGAGCTCCTGCATCGCCTCAGCAATCTGTCTGGAAAAATACCCCTGTGTCTCAATATCTCCTTCAAAAAACATGATTTTTTTCATTTTATACCCCCGAAACACTTTGCGCTGAGGACACGAGCAGAATTTGTGACGCTTCGGCACAAACACTTTATGTTTTTATAGTAATCACTCAACTTCCCCTGACTCCTGCTGATCCCGATATACAAGCGCTGTTATAATAAAGCTGGCTGTAAATGCCACTACCCCAACTATAACCGCCTTCATCAGATTTGACGGCTCCTCCGCACTGTAGAACATCAGGATGGAAGGAATACTCGGGAATGTAAAAATATAACAGTGCACCGTCAAAATCCCCTGCACAATACCAGCTGCCATACAGCCGAGAATATTTCCGATCATTGGTGTTTTCTCTTTAAAACACACTCCAAAGATAGAAGGCTCGGTAATCCCCGGAATCAATGCCGTCACCATAGCGCTGATCGCCATTGTTTTCTTTTCTTTCTGTTTTGCCTTGAAAAATACCCCCAGATCACAACCTCCAAACGACATATTAGAAATAAACATTCCCACCATAATACCATAATCTACACCGGTCAAACCAATCTGCGTGATCGCCAGCGTCATAAATATCCAGTGCATTCCCGTAGATACCAACAGGAATGTCAATCCCGCAAAAATTCCCCATGCCAGTATCGGCGCTTCTGCCTGCATAATATTGAGCGCCTCCGCCAGAAAACGGCTGATCAGGCTGACAGTCGGTTCAATCACCAGAATCCCCAGCAAAGCCGTAAGAAAGATTGAACAGGCCGCAAGAAGATAAGGCTGAAGGCTCTCCTTGATCAGTCTCTTTAACCACTTTACTATGTGGGACATACAATATATCAATAAGATAATCGGGATCACACTGTAAGCATAGGTGGCAGACACCACCGGAATGCCAAAAAATGTTATCTTTTCGCCGCTTTCCATCAATACAGTAAAATCCGGCAGCAGCATCACGCACACACTGATGATGGCGATCAGGGGATCTGTGTCAAAATGCTTTGCGGCTGAACAGGCAACAAGGACCGGAATAAAATAAAAGGGCGCTGTTGCGACTGCGGAAAGAATGCTCTCCGTTGTTCCGGATATAACAGAAAACGTTGTGAGAAGCAGTACCACCATTTTGAAAATACCACCTGCCAGGACAATAGGAATCACAGGCGCCATACACTCGCTGATATGATCAAATAACATTAAACATTGTCGTTTTATTCTATTCATTCTTCAGTCCCTTTAACTTATCCCTTATCAATCCTGCCTTCAATTACCAAAGGCTCACATATTCCCCTGACATATTGAAAGTATACTCACATAATAGTACCACACTCTACTACAAATTCCCATAGGAAAAATAACAGCCCCTGAAAAGTCTGCAATCATTACCTTTCAGAGGCTGCTTTACTACATTATGAGGGATCAAACCGGGGTTCGAATCCCCCATTTACTCTTTGCTATATTTTAATGAACCACTGGGGATTCGAACCCCAGACAACTTGATTAAAAGTCAAGTGCTCTACCACCTGAGCTAGTGGTCCACGATAAATAGTAATAGAAAAATGCCCAGAACCGGAATCGAACCAGTGACACGAGGATTTTCAGTCCTCTG
>CANPTH010000097.1 GCA_947576945.1 uncultured Lachnospiraceae bacterium | reverse complement strand
TCATCAGAGAATTTATTCAACCTTTCCTCCATTCCGAAGCGTTTTACGCTGAGGCCACGAGCCAGATTTCAAATCTGGCTCTGCAATTTTTGGTTTGCCTTGCAGGCCTATACATCCAACATCTGTGATACTTCATTTCTTTTGGCCACATAAAGCGGAAAATCATCCGCCTGATACGCCGTGTCCGACATAGCCACTTCCAGCCTTACCGTCTCATAGGCAAGCTCCGGCAGGTTATTCTCCTGACTCAAATGTCCCAGCACTACAGCCTGCATCTTATCATGTAACAGTCTGCTCAAAAGCTTTCCTGCCGCTTCATTGGAGAGATGTCCCTTCCTGCCAAGAATACGCTGCTTTAAATAATACGGGTAAGGTCCCACCTGAAGCATGTTGATGTCATGGTTCGCCTCCAGGTAAAGAATGTCCAGATCTCTCAGACATTCCACCGTATAATCATTATAACAGCCAAGATCCGTGATAATGCCAACCTTCTTCTTATCATGACTGATGCGGTACGCCACTGGTTCCGCCGCATCATGAGATGTCCGTATCGGATACACCGTCACGTCCTTCACCGTCAATTTCTCATCCGCCTTCACATAGTGAAACAATTCCTCATCGATCGTCCCCAGGGAATGCGCAGTCCTGACTGCTCCGATGGTTCCTCTTGTACCGTAAACAGGTACTCCATACTTTCTTGCCAGGACTCCCAGACCACTGATATGATCTGCATGCTCATGTGTCAGGAAGATACCGTCTATATCCTGCGGTCTGATCCCAAGCTCACGTAGTCCTGCTTCCGTTCTCTTTCCACTGATCCCAACGTCTATGAGCAGATGGGTGGCATCCGTCCCCACATAAACGCAATTTCCACTGCTTCCGCTGGCTATACTGCATAATCTCATACTCTTCGTCTTTTCTTTCCGTAAAATTTTACCGGCGCCAATAAATCTCAATCCTGTCGCCGCTTCCGATCTCTTCCATATATTGTGCATCTCTGCCGTTGAGCCTGGTCACAATACCGCTTCCCTGCGGTTTGGAAAGATCAAAATCAATATGTTCGAAGACATCGACAAACACATAGGACATCTTCCCTGTCAGACGCACCATATCGTTGTTTACCGTCACATAGATCGACGTGCCTGCTGCCTCTGTCTGCCCTGCCATCCCGACAGTCTGATCTGTTTGCCCCTCGCTCAATGTTTCTTCCGTGTCTCCACCGTGCACCTGTTCCCCGTCATCCTGTTCCCCGGCAGTTCCCTGCTCCGTGTCTGCTTCATCAACATTTTCAAAATCCACTTCTCTGTCGGCGCTCTCTTCCTTTCTCTGATAGGTTCCGTCGTCCTCCGGCAGCTCATCGAAAGAATCTGCCACCTCATTCTCGTACTTATCCCTGTCCGACAACTGCAGCTGTTCCATCGTCCAGACCACCGAGAAGTTCTCATATACTTTGCTGTCCATATCCGCCAGCTTATTATTTACATAAATATTCATATCCTGGTTGATAATCACATCCATAAACTCAGCAATCTGACGCACTGTGTAATAGTTCAGGATTTCAATGGAATCGCCTTCCTGAATACTGTAATACCCAGACTGCAGGCTCCCGTTGACACTGGCAAATTTAGGCAGATCGACCTGCGTGTCATTCACCTCTACCCGCATGACAGAACCAAATTCCGGCAGCTGATCGATATCCAGCCGGGCCGCCTCCCCTGCTGTGGATTCGATCACCTTGATCTGGTCATTGGCATGGACCGGCGTATGAATATCCGCTTCGTTCCCATTTACGGTAATGACTGCAGATTCTCCCAGCGCCCCTCTCGTGATACGCGGTTTGCCATTCACCGTATAGTTCAATTCCTTTCCCCGCTTCGGGAATAACCCGTCATTGGCAAACTCCGCCTGCATGGCCGCATCCACTACCGCCACTTTGTTATTATCATAGATCTTAATCCGTTGTTCGTTAAAATAGACAAAGATAAAATTGTTGCTTTGCTCATAGAAGCTTAAGCAGATACCAATAGGCGTTACCATCAGAGAATCCTTCTTCGCATCCGCTTCCAGAAATTCTATATTCTGCATGACCTCCCTGCCGCGCACAGCAACCCTCTCTTTCTGAATAGCCAGCTTATCCGCCAGGGCCGTCGTATATCCCGGCAGCATACCGCCGCCGCCCACCACAAACACGGCGCTGACTGCCTTGCCGCCATTCAGCTCTCTGATCTTATCGGCCACCTGTCCCGTCATATCTTCGATCATCTGTGCTGTCACTTCTTCGATCTGCGCCATGCTGATCGTCTGCGACAATCCCATAATGTCTTTATATTCTATCTCTTCCCTGACCCCTGCATCACGCTTGATCTGTTCCGCCGTCGCAAAGTCAACCAGACAGTGCTTCGCAATTACCTCCGTCAGGCTGTCTCCGGCCACAGGGATCATGCCATAGGCAATAATGCTGCCATCCTTCGTAATGGATATATCAGAAGTGCCGGCGCCTACATCAACCAGTGCAATATTCAACATACGATACATTTCCGGAATGGCAACCTGAATCGCCGCAATAGGTTCCAGCGTCAGGTTCACCACATCCAATCCTGCCAGATCTACCGCCTTATACAGACCGTCCACTACATCTTCCGGCAGAAAAGTGGCGATAATATCCGCACCGATTGTTCTCGCCCTGTGGCCTTCCAGATTACCCATAGAGTAGCCGTTCATATAATAACGCACGACAGAATAGCCCACACAGTAAAATTTCATGTCCGAATCATTACTGTTCAGAAACTCTCCGTAAGCCTTTTCCACCCCCAAAGAGTCCAATGCGTATATATCCTCCCCGTTCACTTCCCTGTCACTGCCCAGATCCGTATCCACCCGGACCGTCACCGTACGCAGCACACGGCCGGCGGCCGCAATACAGACATCCTTAAGAGTCCTGCCGATGCGCAGCTCCAGGTCCGTCTTCACATCATTTATAGTCGCTCCTACTTTATAGATATCATGGATCTGTCCGTCCAGCATGGCTCTTGTTCCATGTTCCCTGATACTCTGTGAAACCACATGAAATTTTTCTCCGACACGATACCCCACCGTACCGACCACGCTTCTCGTTCCAATATCCAGTCCAAAGATTAATTTCCCCGGAAATTTCATTGTTTCTGACACAAGTCTTCCTCCAGTTTCTCATCTATTTGTCTGTAAACCTGCTCCAATGCCCCGCTGTTCTCTATCACTACCGAACAATGCCTGTAAAATGTTTCTTCCGGCAGCTGCCCCTGCATGATGCTGTCAATCTTCTCATCATCATATCCCCTGTCTGACTTTAACCGTTCTCTGCGGACAGCAGCATCCGCGTGAATATACCACAGCTCATCCACAAGCTGCTCATATCCGTCCTCAATCAGCAGCGCCGCTTCAATAAAAAGATATGGCGGCTTTCCGGCCTTTCTGACTTCTTCAATGACTTCTGTAATATAAGTTTTTACTGCCGGATGCACGATCGCATTCACACTGGCCAGTATTTCCTTATCTCCAAAGATCCTTGCCGCCATTCTGAACTTATCGATCCTGCCGTCTTCCCTCAGGACCCCTGCCCCCAGCAGCGCAACGAGCTGCTCATAGCAGGCTCCTCCCGGTTCTTCCAACGCATGCGCTGCCTGATCGGCTATGATGATCCTGCACTCCGTTCTCTCCTGCAGATAATGCAGTACCTGCGTCTTTCCTGCGCCGACGCCTCCAGTGATCCCGATTACTTTCATATTCCTTTCATTCCTTTCCCAGGATACCTGCACCCCTCACAGATTCTTATTTACTCTCATACCAATCGGTTCCTGCATTCATATCCACTTCCAATGTCACTGCCAGATCAGCTGCCCTCTGCATCTCTTCCGCCAAAATGACACGTACCTGCGCTTCCTCTTCTTTCAGTGTCTCGATCAGCAGCTCATCATGCACCTGCAGGATCAATCTGGAATGCAGCCCTTCTCTGTGCAGTCTTTCCCACACCCGAATCATGGCAATCTTCATAATATCCGCCGCCGTTCCCTGAATAGGAGAGTTCATGGCAACCCGCTCTCCAAAGGAACGCTGCATGAAATTGCTGGAAGCCAGTTCCGGGATCGGTCTTCTGCGTCCATACATCGTAGTCACATAACCGTCTTTCTTTGCGCTTTCCACCATCGCATCCAGGAATCTCTTAACACCCGGATAGGTCTTGAAATACTGCTCGATATAATCTGCCGCCTCTTTCCTCGTAATACTCAGATCCTGGCTCAGGCCGAAAGAACTGATGCCATATACAATGCCGAAATTCACCGCCTTTGCATTGCGTCTCTGCAGATCCGTCACTTCTTCGAAGGGCGTATGGAACACCTTGGACGCCGTAATCCGATGGATATCCTCATCCATCTTATAAGCCTCGATCAGCTGCTCGTCTCCTGACATATGCGCCAGAATCCTCAGCTCGATCTGCGAATAATCCGCATCTACGAAGATATAACCATCCATGGGCACGAACACCTTACGGATCCTTCTGCCCAGCTCCATCCGCATGGGAATATTCTGCAGATTCGGCTCTGTGGAACTGATCCGGCCTGTGGCCGTAATTGTCTGGTTAAATGTGGAATGTATCCGTCCATCCGTTCCGATACAGGTAAACAGACCTTCCGCATAGGTAGACTTCAGCTTCGTGAGGCCTCGATACTCTAAGATATCCGATACGATAGGATGTTCCGGCGCCAGCTTCTCCAGCACATCCGCCGCCGTTGAATATCCTGTCTTTGTCTTCTTCCCGCCCGGAATCCCCATTTTCTCAAACAACACTTCTCCCAGCTGCTTCGGAGAATTGATATTAAATTCACATTCCGCCTGCTTATAAACAGACTGCTCCAGTTCCAGGATCCTGCCTGTCAGCGCTTCCCCATATGCCTTTAATGCATCCGGTTTCACAAGTACGCCACACCGCTCCATCTCATACAGAACTTTCGTCAGCGGCATTTCCACCTCATACATCAGGGCATCCATCCCCTGCTGACAAAGCTTCTCCCGCAAAAGAGGCGCCGCTTCGAGACAGACATAAGCATTATAGCAGGCAAATTCCATGACCGCCCTGGCATTCTGTTCACAGGCTGCGGCATAAGTCGCTTTGCCGCAGACCTGATTTCTGTCGGGAATGGTAAGTTCCAGATATTCATTGGCAATATCTTCCACGGCATAATCATTTTTCAGTGGATTTAAGAGGTATGCTGCCAGCAGCACATCAAAATAACGTCGTTCCCTGTAAAGAGCCAGAACATCCTTCTTATCAGCCTCCAGCCCCTCTTCAATAAAAGAGTACTGCTTCTTTATATCGAACATGCTGAACTTACATGCTCCGCTCCTCCCAAGCTGTGCCAGTCTGTCATGCAGATACTGTGCCGTTACCAGTCCCTGACAGGGAATAAATCTTATCTTCTCTTTGTGCAGCGCAATCGCCACCCCCACACAATCCTGTATCTTACTTCCGTCTGCCAGCACCGCAATTCCAATTTCTTTCGCTTCGACAGCGCTCCCGTTCTCTGCCTGCTGCGTCATACACTCTGCAAACAACGCTTCCACTTCCGACAGCTCCGTAATCTGCGCGAAATAGTCTGTCTGGGTATTCAATACGGTCACATCCCTCTCAAACCGGGACAGCAGATTCTTAAACTCCAGCTGCTTACACAATACATACGCTTCTTCCGTATAGTAATTCCCCACTCTCGCATTGTCAAAACTATAATCAATCTCACTGTCCACATTGATAGTGGCCAGCGTCCTGGAAAGTCTGGCCAGATCCTGATTGTTGACCAACGACTCCTTCACCGACTTCTTCGTAACCTCGTCTATGTGTTCGTAAATACCGTCTAATGAGCCGAAACGCACCATCAACTCCGTAGCCGTCTTCTCACCCACTTTGGGCACGCCGGGAATATTATCCGCCGTATCTCCCATAAGCGCTTTCAGATCAATAAACCGGAGCGGATCGACCTGATACTTTCTCACCACATCCTCTGCATAATAATCCTCGATTTCCGTCTTGCCGCCTCTGGTCTTCGGAATCCTGATCTTGATCTGCTGTGTTGCCACCTGCAGCAGATCCCTGTCTCCTGAGACTAACGCCACCTCCATGCCTTCCCGCTCTCCGCGCTTTGCAATGGTTCCCAGGATGTCGTCTGCCTCCAGGCCCGCCTTCTCCATAATACAGATCCCCATGGCCTGCAGCATCTGTTTGATAACCGGCACCTGCTCCCTGAGTTCCTGCGGCATCGGTTTTCTCGTGCCCTTATACTCTTTATAAATCTCATGCCTGAAAGTCGGTGCATGCACATCAAACGCTACCGTCAGATAATCCGGCTGTTCCTCTTCTATTATCTTAAACATAATATTCAAAAATCCATAGACCGCATTCGTGTGCAGTCCCTGACTGTTCGACAAATCCGGGACTCCGTAAAAAGCTCTGTTTAATATACTGTGTCCGTCTATCAGTACCAGTTTATGTCTCATGAAAAACTCCTTCTTGTTCTTGTCATGTCCGACGCTGTAACCGCGCTGTTCCGTCAGGGCTGCTGCGTTAAACTTTACAGCCGGAACACTACACATAATGCAATAATTATGGCCGCAGCCACTGCTGCCTCCAAACAATACAGGATATACAGCAGCGTCCGGTGCACTCTGATATGATGCTCGGCTCCTGTCAGCTTTATGAGGAGTTCATCCTGCAGATTAAAATTATTGCCGGTCTCCAGCCTTTCCAACCCTTCCGTGACCAAAAGCTGGATTGTCAGCTCCTCCTCACACTCCGGGCAACTCTCAATATGCTCCAGAAACTCTTCCAGCTCACTGCCGCCCAGTTCCTCCTGCAAAAAGAACGGTATATTTTTCTCTGCTTCTTTACAGTTCATACGCACTCCATGTCTTTCCCACAGGACGCAGCAACAGATCCCTGCAGCCGGTTATATCATTCTTTACAGAAACGCCGTCTGAAAAGATGCCATTCGTTTCCTGTCATTCATTATGTGCCCACACAGATTTTATTATATACCATAAGTATCCTGTTTGAAAAGTATATGACCCGAAAACGCGAAAAATAGTATAACAGTTCATCCATGAAGTCAAATAATGCGCTGCGAAGCGGTTCAGGATGCCAGGCAGACGCTTATATGAATTATGAGGGCCAAACTGCTATAAATCAGTGTGACGAAAAAAAGAGCTGACCATTTCATGTATCAACTCTTTCTCATTCCTCTATTTGGTACTGATGTTATTGCGCCGGTGCAGCTTCTTCCGGCAGAGGTTCACTCTCCGCCTGCACCGATGCCACACCATTCTGATCCACCGTATAGTTTACACCGTCGATCGTCACCGTCACATTTCTCTGCAGTGCACCATTCTCATCATAATAATAGGTATTGCCGTCCGGTCTGACAACAAGCCCCTTCTGCATCACTGCATTCTCATCAAAATAATAGTCCACGCCTTCGATCGTCACGTCCTCCCGCAGTGCGTGCCCATCCTTGGTGGCCAGAAAGTATCTCCCGGTCTCATCTTCAAACCAGCACCCCTTCTGCACAAACCCATTCTCATCCAGATGATACTTCCTGTCTTCCCAGTGCGCCCAGCAGGAACGCTGCATCCGGTAATTGGCATAGAACACCTTCTGGTCACCGCGGGATGCAAAGCCGTCCGCCACGATAGCAGACGAATAATCCTTGAACTGATAATTTATATCCACTCTGGTAGGAATCCCCGGCACACTGCCGTGTGATGTATTCTGCCAGAAGGAAGCTCCCTCATATTCCAGGGTATCTGCATATTGAGCTACCCATTTATCATATCTGATATTACCGATCTTGTTCTGAAACATGTTCCTGCTGGAATATACCACCGGATAATAACCATGTGCTTCCACCGTAGAGCAGAATGTATTGATCAATGCCTGCAGCTGCTCCTGTGACATATTCTTATGACAGGGATCCTCTATGTCATAAACTACAGGATAGCTGATCGTATAATTTCCAATCCACTGCATTAAAAGATCGGCTTCGTTCTGCGCCTCTTCTACCGTAGTGGCATAAGAATACAGATACACCCCTGTCCTGAGGCCCGCCGCGGCAGCGCCCTGCATATTGGCATCAAAGTAAGGATCCACACCCGAATTCGTGCTCCCTGCCTTCACAAAAACGAAACTGACTCCCGAGGAGGGAACCTGGCTCCAGTCGATCGCCAGATTATGCTTCGACACATCAATTCCTTTGGCAATGGAACTTCCGACCCCAATCGCATGCACCTGCTGCACCGGTGCAAGCATCATGGCTCCTGCCATACAAACAGCCGCTAAACTCTTCAGACATCTTCCCAGGTTTATTCTTTTATTCTTCATTCGTACCATACACCCGTATTCCCGCGAATCTGACAGCGTTCCCGGTCCCGCATCGTCCCGGATACCCTGTCCATTCCTGATGAAAACAGGATTCTCTCCTTTATCTCTTTATTTTGTCTCTTTACTTCACAGTGTAAATATTGCAAATTTATTACAATATATTACTTTTTTTAACATTCTTTTACAAATATATCATAATTAACTTGATATGTACAGCATAAATTTGATCAGCCAGGAAAAATAATAAAAAAAGCCGAAGCACCATGAAACCAAGTGCTTCAGCTACTAAAAATAACTGCCGGCGATGGGACTTGAACCCATACGTGGTTGCCCACAACAGATTTTGAGTCTGCCTCGTCTGCCATTCCGACACGCCGGCCCAGTCAACAACCGAATTATATAATAGCATAACTGCTAATAAATGACAAGTTATTTTTAGAAAAAATTTCAGGATTTTGTAACAGTTCAGCCCGCAATGTCAGTTAGTTAAACCGGACGTGCCCGCTACGCATAATACCGGGCCTGCGCATCCCACATCCGGGCATAGCTGCCGCCGGCGGCGTAGAGTGTCTCATGGCTGCCCCGCTCCACGATCTGCCCTTTGTCAAAGACGATGATCTCGTCGCAGAAGCGGCAGCTGCTCATCCGGTGGGAGATATAGATGCTGGTTCTGCCCTCCACCATCTTGTGAAAACGCTCATAGACCTCCGCTTCCGCTTTCGGATCCAACGCCGCCGTGGGCTCATCGAGGATCACCACCGGCGCATCTTTGTAGAGCGCCCGCGCCAGCGCCAGTTTCTGAGCCTCCCCGCCGCTGACCGTCACCCCTTCTTCCAGTTCCTGATACAGATAGGTGTCAAGCCCCTGGGGCAGCTTTTCCACAAATTCCGCTGCATCCGCCTGCCGCAGCGCCGCCCGGATCCTGTCATCCTCCCGCGTGCCGCCCGCCGTGACATTCTGCCAGACCGGAAAGGCAAACAGCTTGAAATCCTGGAACACCACGCCGAACAGGCTGCGGTACTCTTCTTCGTCATACTTGCGGATGTCCACGCCGTTCAGCGTAATGCGCCCGGCCGTGGGCTCATAGAGACGGCATAACAGGTTGATAAAAGTCGTCTTACCCGCGCCGTTTTTACCCACCACCGCCAGTTTGCCCCTGATCCGCAGGCGGCAGTTCACATCTTTCAATACCAGCTCCTGACATCCGGGATACTGGAAATCCACGTGCTCAAACGCCAGCTCATATTCCCCGTCCGTCCGCTTCTCTACCGGGATCGAACCCTTCGCGTGCAGATTGTCCGTATCCAGGAATTCCAGAAACGGCCCCATATAGGTACAGATTTCCCGCAGTCCGCCATGACAGGCGATGATCTTGAAACACCCGCTGCCAAACTGGTTCATGGCCCCCGCATACTGTGTAAAGGCGCCCACCGTCACCGCGCCGGTCACCGCTTTTAACGCCACCAGCAGATAAGAACCTGCCGCAAAAAGACTGCTCACCACATTGTTGGCATTCTCCTGTCCCCGCTCCACGTCGCACATCTTCCCGAAAAAAGCGACCGAGCTTTTCAGATTTTCCATCGCGTTTTTGAAGATCATCTCCTGCATGCCGTACAGACGGATGATCTTGCCGACTTTAGCATCCCCCAGCACCTGCATCTGCAGATAAGAAATCTTATTCTCCACGCCGGTATGGGATTCAAATATCTCCTGAATCCTGGCGCCGAACCGGCTGTACACCTTCCACGAGCCGACGGCCATCCCCGCAAGCGCCCCGCCAAACAATATCATCGAAGGCAGAGGCCTTGCCAGCGTTCCCCAAAAACCTGCTTCCTGTGACGGCCGGGCCATACACACATAAAGCACCATGGCCGCCGACAGCAGGATGTGCAGAAGTGCCCGCAGAATATCGCAGTAATAATACAACAGCATCCCCAGTCCGCCATGCATATTCGATCTGCGCTCCGAGAAAAGAATCTTCTCGGAGATCTCCGGCCTCTCCATCGTCTCATAATCCAGCGAAAAGGCTTTTTCCCGCATCCACACGTAGAAGAGCTGCCAGATCCTTGTCTCCATCCCCCGGAATTTTCTCTTAAGCAGCACGGTTGCCGTTCCCAGAAGCAGATTGACCAGAAGAAGATACAGCGCCCACTCTGCCGCCTGCCCATACGCTCCCGCAAGCAGCAGATCGATCAGGCCCGCCGTCAGATACAGACCGGCGTAGACCTGTACCACCGAAAGACACACCTCCAGCAGATGCATCGGCATGATGGTCGAATCCACGCCGTGGATCATCCCAAGCAGTCTGTATCCGATCTTGTGTACGGATAAAATCTCACGCATAAATCTCTTCCTCCTCTCTCTTCTTCTGATAATATCTGGCCTGCAGGGTAAACAGCTTCGCATAGGAGCCGCCCTTTTCCATCAGCGCATCGTGACTGCCCTCCTCCACAATACGCCCGTTTTCCAGAAAAAGGATCCTGTCGCAGAATCTTGTGGAACTTAACCGGTGGGAGATAAAAATGCCCGTTTTTTCCCGAATCATGGCGTCGTAACGCTCATACATCTCGCTCTCGGCGATGGGATCTAAAGCCGCCGTCGGCTCGTCCAGAATCACCACCGGCGCATCCTTGTACAAGGCTCTGGCCAGCATCAGCTTCTGCATCTCACCGCCGGAAAGACTCACGCCCTCCTCGTCCAGATCACGGTTCATGGCAGTCTGCACACCTTTCGGCAGGGAGGATACTTTCTCCCAGAGTCCCGCCTTCTCCAGACTGTCCCGCAGCCGCCCTGTATCCTCCTGCCCCGCTTCCACGCAGGAAACATTCTCCGCCAGAGGAAAAGAAAAGGCGAACACATCCTGGAACACCACTGCAAATTCCCGGAAGACGTCCCTCTGCGGCAGCGTCTTAAGATCCTGTCCGTCCAGAAAAACAGTGCCCGCAGTGGGACGGTAAAGCCCGCACAACAGCTTGATCAGCGTAGTCTTACCCGCGCCGTTGGGACCCACCAGCGCCAGCCGCTCCCCGGCCCGGATGGTCAGCGTCAGATCATGGATGGCAGCTTCCTCCTTCCCCTCATAGCAAAAGCTCACGTGCTCCAGACGGATCTCATGTCCTCTGCCCGGCTGCTGCACAACTGCCGTTCCCTCCTCAGGATCGCCAAATTCCAGAAAATCCCGGAAATCGTCCATCATTTCCTTATTCCTGTAGATCTCCTGCGCCGCATCGAACAGCCCGCTCATCCACGCCTCGACGCCTGCCACGATCCCTACATATAACAGAAATACCGGAAGCGCCAGATGTCCCAGCGCCATCTCCCGGATCAGCCAGCCATAGACGAATACATTCCTCGCAAAAGCAAGCGCCATTCCTCCAATCTGGGCTGCCGCAAATCCGTTACGCCCCCGATCCACCCGGTTCACGATCTGATCGATCCGCTCCTTAAACTCCCGCAGAAACCATCTGTCCATCCGATACAGACGGATGTCCTTCCCGTTTCCCGGCGCGATGGATTCCTGCCGCAGATAGCCAAGGCCCTGATAGCCCTTGATATTCTCCTCCTCCAGCCGGTACTCCTTCTTTCCTGCCAGTGTATGCAGCCAGGCGGTGACCACCGCCTGCAGCAGAAGCAGCGTCAGCAGGAGCAGACTGTATCTGCCCACGATTGTCCCGTAGATCAACAGCCCGGCAAACTGAATCATCATATTGAGAAATCCCGCGGCAAAAGCCTCAAGCCCCTGCTCATTGCCGGAATATATGTTCCGCATCGCCGCCTGCCGTTTCTTCTGTCCCTGCGCGCTCTCCAGACTCTGGCCGTCCATATACAGCGTCTTCCGGTCCAGCTCGGAGAAAGAACAACGGAACAGAAAGAGCGCTTTCGTCCGCAGTTCCCTAAAGTGGCTCTGCAAAAACCTGACCACCTGCAGCAATACGATATACCCCGCCACCAGCGCCAGAATCTCTCCCGGCCTCCTGCCGCTCACCAGACAGGCCGCCACCGCGCCGGCCAGCGCCGCCTCCAGAAACGGGAGCAGCACGCTTAACATCACATCCCCGGCACAGAAAGCCAGCGCCCCGCCGCCGCTCTTCTCCTTCAGCTTGTGAAACGTATACCGATAATGATTCAGGAGGGGATATCTTTTCTTATCCTGTGTTACCTGCATATTCTTCGTTCTCCTTTCCGGATTGTGTGGGAAACCGCGTCCCTTTGCCGGGCTTCCCGTCCTTATAAATCCGAAGTAGTTTTATATATCATCGAAATTTGGTAAGTAGGTAAGTCCCTTACGGGGCTTACCCCTCTCAGAACCGGAC
>CANPTH010000096.1 GCA_947576945.1 uncultured Lachnospiraceae bacterium | reverse complement strand
CCGGGAAGGGTGCCTATATCGATTCCTTTGTTTCAGGAAGAGAACATGTGACGAGGCATGCCAACATTTTTGCTATCCTGTTTGATATTGCGGATGGAAGACAGAAAGTACAGATTGTGCAGAACGTGCTTCACAATGATGCGGTACCGCAGATCACTACACCCTACTTCAGGTTTTATGAAATGGATGCCCTGTGTAAGATGGGGTATCTGGAGGAAGTGCTGGAGCGTATCAGGGAATA
Organism: uncultured Lachnospiraceae bacterium; assembly: GCA_947576945.1. Classification (GTDB taxonomy): domain Bacteria; phylum Bacillota; class Clostridia; order Lachnospirales; family Lachnospiraceae; genus UBA3282. The sequence continues at coordinate 12,735 of CANPTH010000096.1, read as the reverse complement.
TTGGGGAGGTATGCTTGAGCGCGGCGCCGTGACCTTCTGGGAAGAGTATGATCCGTCCGTACCGCAGGAAGAGCAGTATGATATGTACGGCGATAAGTTCGGCAAGAGCCTGTGTCATGCGTGGTCGGCCAGTCCCATCTACCTGCTTGCCAGGTATTATGTGGGGCTTAGGATAATGGATCCGGTGAACGGGCAATATGAGCTTTGCCCGCATCTGGAATATTTCGACAGTCTGGAGTGTGTGCTGCCGGCGGGAGACAAGCAGATCTGGATTTCCTGGAACGGGAAGGAACTCAGGTTTGGGGAAAAGAAAAATCTGCAGTAGAAGAAATTATTCGCTGTATAGATGCAGACAGTATTCAGGATATTCCTGTTGATGATATTCCGATGAGTGTAAGTCAATTGCAGACAGAACTGGGATCAGTCAGTGACAATGTACTCTATCAGCAAGTCGGATATCATGGGAACTGCGCAGGAGCCGGAAGAAGATTATGACATAATGAATGTGATCTTGATCCGAAGGGGTGAAGAGATGAGCAGGACTCACTGTGGTGGGTCCTGTTTTGGTTATCATATATGATAACGGCAATCACCGCATTGTGACGGAACGGGTTCATGTCGCTGGAGCAACCTGCCGCAGACGGAGAAGGTTGAATAAATTCTATGATGAGTAATTAAATGATATAAAAATATGTCGGGTAATGGAAAAGAAACTACGTTGTTATGACAGGGGCTTTTTTATAAAATGCTATTACAACACAAAGCGTCATGCGGCATTGGCTCAGTAACAGACGCATGGCCATATACCATGATATGAAAACAGGAGGAAGAAATCATGCATATTGCAATCGTATCGCTGGGTGCTTTCGGGCACATTAATCCCACGTTGTCGCTCACAACAGAGTTAGTAAATGCAGGTCATCGCGTGACTTACTTTACGACGGAAGCCTTTCGGGAAGTAGTTGAGCCAACCGGTGCAAAATTCGTACCGATGAAGTCATGGATGGCTGACCACGACAAACATAATGAGACGAAAGAAGAGAAAAATGACGGGCAGGAAGAGAATGTGGCGGCTGTGGTGCCGTTTCTGTTTCTGAATGAGGCCGGCGCTTATATCGAGGATATCCTGAGGGTACTCAGAGAGGACCGCCCGGATGCGATCCTTCATGATTTTGCGGGGATTGCCGGTACGATGGCAGCGGACATTCTGGGGATTCCCAATGTAATGTTGTATACCAGCTATCCTTCCAACGGAAGTTACTCGGTGGCAGCGTCTTTTGAGGGGGTTCCCGAGGATCATCCGCTCCGGATCGCAGCCGATCAGATCGCGGATGGTTATGCTGCAAAGTATGGATGCCGGAAGATGACCGTTAAGGAGATCTTTGACGGACAAGGGGATCTGAATCTGGTCATGATGCAGAAACGACTGGTTCCCAATTATGAAACTTTCGATGACAGCTTTGTATTTACAGGGGTGCAGATCGGCAAGCGCAGCACATTCGGCACCTGGCAGGCTCCTGATAACGGAAAACCCCTGCTGTATTCCTCACTGGGAACGGCGTTTAATAACTGGCCGGAGTATTACCCGATCCTGTTTGACGCGGTCAGAGATCTTGATATCAATGTGTTTGCCGCGTTGGGAGCGATCGATCCCGACTCCCTGACGGACGTACCGGCGAATGTGGAACTGGGGAAGATGGTTCCGCAGCTGGATATTCTGTCTCAGGCCTCCGTATTCATTACGCATGCAGGAATGGGCGGCACAGGCGAAGCTATTTATTACGGCGTGCCTATGATAGCGCTTCCGCAAATGGATGAGCAGGCGATCACAGCCAGACAGATTGAGAAAAACGGCCTGGGATTCGCACTTCTGGATAAAAAGGAAATAACCAGCGGGATGCTGAAAGAGAAAATAGAGATTTTACTGAATGATCTTTCATATAAGGAAAAGGTAGATGAGTTTAGCGCGGATATGAAAGCGCTGGGCGGTGCAAAGGCTTCTGCGAGTGCGCTGATCGCTTTTCTGGAAAAACAATAGAAAGACGAAGGACGGATTGTCACGGGAATGGAGGAGGATCGACATGAAACTGACTGAACTGCGGGTCAACCAGGTTGAGACACCTATGGGTTTTCAGATCACCCCGCTTAGTTTTTCCTGGAAAGTGGTGGAAGCAGGAGAGGCGAAGAGACAGAAATGGGCCGGTATCCGTATCTGGAGGAATGCGGGACAGGAGAAAGAGAAGATCTTCGACAGCGGACAGGATGAAAATGCAGACAGCCTGGACTATCAGGTGAGTCTGGATCTCGCGCCGCGAACCCGCTATACATGGCAGGTGCAGGTGACCGCTGATAATGGAGAGACGGCCAGGGCGGAGAGCTGGTTCGAGACCGGAAAAGGGCAGGAAGCGTGGAGCGGTCACTGGATTACGGCCGACATGGGAGCGGATACGCCGGCGGTGCTGCAAAGGCGGTTCACGGTGGCAGGCCTTGAAGGGACGCGGAAAGCGGCAGGCGCTGTGGCTTCCCGCCTGTATATCTGCGGCCTTGGTATGTATGAGGTGTATTTAAACGGTGAGAAGGCAGGCAGCGAGTATCTTGCGCCTGGCTACCATTCCTATGATTTCCATCTGCAGGCGCAGACTTATGACGTGACGGAGTATCTGCGGGAGGGAGAGAACGAGATCCGGATCTGGCTTGGCGACGGGTGGTTTCGTGGACGTCTGGGATTTGACGGCGGTTATACGAATCTGTACGGTGACAGATGCTATGCGATTGCGGAACTCTATGTGGGCGAAGAGCCGGTTCCTGTCGTCATGACAGACGCAGATTGGGAGAGTAAAAAGTCACCGGTTGTATTCAGCAATATTTATGACGGCGAGGTTTATGATGCCAATCTGGAGGCGGCGCTGCAGGTTTCGGAGGGCTGGAAGGGTGTCCGCACGGAAATTCCGGACAGATGCGGCGATCTGTGTGATCGGTACAGTCTGCCGATCGTGAAGAAAGAAACCTTTCCCGTGGCCGAAGTGATCCATACACCGAAGAATGAGACGGTACTGGATTTCGGGCAGGAACTGACCGGGTGGGTGGAGTTTACCGGCTGTCTTCCGCGGGGGATGCAGATTCGCCTGACGGCTTCCGAGATCATGCAGGACGGTTGCTTTTACCATGAAAATCTGCGGACGGCAAAGACGGAATTCACCTATATCTCCGACGGAAAAGAGAGGACGGTAAGGCCGCATTTTACCTTTTACGGTTTCCGCTATATGAAGGTGGAGTATCTGGATCAGGACGGCGCGCCGTTGGAAACGGCATCGAAGTTTTGGGCATTGCCGGCTGCCGCATTTACCGCGTATCATCTGCGCAGTGATTTTGACCAGATCGGAGAGATCAGAACGGGCAGCGATAAAGTTAACAGACTGTTCTTAAATGCGCTCTGGGGACAGAAAGACAATTTCCTGGATGTGCCGACGGACTGTCCGCAGCGGGACGAACGGCTTGGCTGGACGGGGGATGCCCAGATCTTCTCGGAAACCGCCTGCTATAATATGTACATGCCGGCTTTTTACCGGAAATATCTGTGGGATATGCGGGCGGAACAGAGCATCCTGGGTGGTTCCGTGTCGAATGTGGTGCCTCGCCTGAAAGAGGGGATGGTTGCTGAGCACGGGTCCTGTCCGTGGGCGGATGCGGGTGTGGTCATTCCGTGGAACGTCTATCTGCATTACGGCAGCAAAACGCTGCTGCGGGAGTGTTACCCGGGCATGAGGGACTGGGTGGAATGCGAGCGGCGAAGGGAAGAAGCCCTCGGCGGGCCGCACCTGATCAAAGACGGGTTCCATTTCGCAGACTGGCTTGCCCTTGACAATGAGCAGCCGGGGCCTTTCGGCGCCACGGATCCGCTTTATATCGCCAGCGCTTATTATTACCGCTGCGCTAAGAGTGTGGCGGAGGCTGCAGCCGTTCTGGGTTATGAGGAAGACAGGAAGAAATTTGACGGATTGGCGGAGGAGATTCTTGCCGCGATCCAGGAGAAATACTTCGACCAGGAGGGACTTTGCATCTGCCATACCCAGACCGGCGCGGCGTTGGCCATTGCGTTTGGACTGATTCCGGAGCGGGCCGGAACCAAGCTGGAAGGGGCGGCTCTGCGGGCCAGGGTGGAGGCGAACGATATGCGTCTCAACACCGGATTTGTGGGCACCACGATCCTGGCTCCGGCGTTGACGGCCACAGGCAGCCACGAGACGGCGGTATCGCTTCTGCTTGGCGAGGATTTCCCGGGCTGGCTCTACAGCGTCAATCTGGGGGCTACCACCATCTGGGAGCGATGGGATTCCGTGTTGCCGGACGGCCGTATCAGCCCGGAAGGCATGAACAGTCTGAATCACTACAGCTACGGCAGCATTGAGGCCTGGATGTACAGGGATGTGTGCGGGATCCGTCCGGGAGAGGCCGGATACAGGAAGGCCGTGATTGAACCTCATGTGGATGCACGGCTTAAATTTGTCGAAGGAAGGCTGAATGCTTCCGCGGGACTTTTTAAGAGCGGCTGGGAGTATGCGGATGACGGGACGGTAACTTATCGGGTGGAGGTGCCTTTCAATGCGGAGGCGGAGTTTGTGCTGGAGGGAGAGCGCAGAACATTGCCGGCGGGAAGTTACGCCTTCGTACATAAGGAGGAATCCTGACAGTAAAAAATGTCGGATACAACTGAAAAAACAACATTCAACTTCGCAGGGGCGTCCGGTATGATACTTATAGTAAACGACATAACAGATTTCTTTTTAGAAAGCGGCTTGTATCAGACTATAAAAGAGTAGGAGGAAGGATTAGTAATGAGTAATCAACCGAAAAAGAAAGGACTCAGCAAGGCGTTTGTCTGGTTTCATGCAACTTCCGTAAACGGCGGCGCAATGGCGATCGCGGCCACGATCGCTTCCTATTTTTCCCTGTATGTACAGGAGGAGATCGGGATCACGGCGGCGCAGTTGTCGGTTATCCTGTTGATCTGTACATTGTGGGATGCGATCAATGACCCGATGATGGGCGTGATCTGCGATACGCTGCATCCCAGATGGGGACGTTATCGTACCTGGTTTACCTTTACACCGATATTCCTGTTGGTAGATATGTTCCTGTTGTTCAGCAATCCGGGATTCATCCAGGGGAGCCCGATGACGAAATGTATTTATGTATGCATCACATACATGTTCTATGGCATGATCGTGACGGCTTACACGATGCCGCAGATGGCAATCCTGCCGGCAATGACGCTGGATGATCAGGAGCGTAACGGTGTAGTGGCTAAAGGCGCGGGTGTGTGTGCGTTGATGTTCACGATCGCATCCACCTTCTCCACGCAGTTGGTGCAGATTTTTGGCAGTTACCGCAATCTGATGTGTACATATGCCGTATTTGCGGTTATCTCTTTCTGGGGATTGTATAAGACCTCGGAGGAGCGTTATGTGACGCCGAAGGCGAAAGGTGAAGGCGGTTTGAAGCAGCTTGTCTTCGTATTCCGACATAAGGAGATCTGGCCGGTTATGCTGGTATGGTGCCTGGCATCCATTTCCTACGGCTTTATGTTTACCTCATCCGTATACTATGCACAGTATATCCTGGCAGGACAGAGGGTGGATTTTACCACCATGGACGAGGCGGCGATCGGAGCGACCATCGGCGGAACGATTTCTACCTACATGGGATTTATTTCCATGGGAGCGCTGTTCTCCATGATGGTGCTGATGCCGATCTTCCTGAAGAAATTCAAGACAGGTTACCAGGCGTTGATCGTATCCCAGATTTTGACTGTGATCTGCTATGTGATTTTGTTCTTCACGGGGCGTATGAATTTCATGTACTGCTGCGTGCTGTCCTTTATCGCAACACTGGTGGGAGCTATGGTAAATGCACTGGTGAATGTGCTTGTAAACGATACGATCGATTTCATCATGCTCAAGGAAGGCAAACAGTTGAACGGTGTTATTTCTTCGGTCAAAGGTTTTGCGCAGAAATGTGGTACGACAGTGGTAAGTTCCGGCATGCTGGCAATTCTGGCCGTGTGTGGATTTGACGCGCAGGCCGGTCCTTTCGGTCAGACACCGATGGCGATTGCAGGTACTAATGTGGTCCGCTTCCTTGTTCCGGCGGTTGTGTCCGTTGTAATTCTTGTGATCATGATCTTCTATCCGCTTAAGAAATTCTTCCCGGAGATCGCGCAGATGAAGGAGAAGATGGCGAAGGAACACGGTGATGCGTAAACAGCGTCAGACAGTTCTATTCTAAAAAATTATATAATGAAAATAAGTCGGATTCGCCCTAAAAAACCGCATGGATATTTAGGGCGGATCTTTTTATAATCATGTTAATGAAATGGTGCAGACGTAAAGGAGGCAGGACATGCGAATTACAGACGTAAAGATCAACGGAATTAAGAATCCGATGGGTTTTTGTTATGATTATCTGAACTGTTCCTGGCGGGTGACGGAGACCGCGAGTAAGAAGCCGGCGGCGGCAGCGGTCGAAGTCAGCGCTTCGTCGGATTTCGGGGAGATCCTCTACCGCAAGGAGGGTGCGGACTTAAGATGGCAGGGCGAAAAGCTGGATCTTATGTTGCAGCCCAGGACGGCTTATTACGTGCGGGTGTCGGTTACCGGCGACGGGGGCGACAGCGCGGTGAGCGACCCGGCAGTGTTCGAGACCGGCAAGATGACGGAACCCTGGCAGGCGGAGTGGATCGCTGCCGAACCTCAGGATGATTTTCACATTCTGTTGAAGAAGGAGATCGTCGTGGAGAAGCCGGTGAAAAGAGCCAGGTTCTACGGTACGGGCGTGGGGATGTTCGAACTGTATCTGAATGACAGCAAGGCAGGGGAAGAGTATCTTGCCCCTTATCTGACGAATTATGAGACCCGTATACAGGTCATGACTTACGCGCTGGACGGCCTGCAGGAGGGGACGAATAAGATTGAGATGCTGCTCGGCCGGGGCTGGTACATGGGCTTGTTCGGACTGGATCTGAAACGGGATCATTACGGCAGCCGGATGGCGGCGATCGGAGAGATCCATATCGAGTATGAGGACGGTGCGACAGAAGTCGTCTGCACCGACGGAAGCTGGGAGTATCAGGGGTCCGTGATAGAGGATTCCGGTATTTACGACGGTGAGATCGTCAACGAACTGCTCTGGGAGGCGAAAGAGAATCCGTGGAAGCTGGTACAGGCGCTGCATGAGCCGCAGAAGCAGGAGGAGACGAGAAACCTGAATAAAGCGCATTTGACGGACCGTCTTAGCCTGCCGGTACTTGGGAAGGAGAGCCTGCCGGTGCAGGAAGTGCTCCATACGCCTGCCGGGGAGACCGTACTTGATTTCGGACAGAATTTTGCAGGCTTTGTGGAATTCGAGGCGGATTTCGCAAGGGGTACGAAGATCGTGCTGGAATGCGCGGAGATCCTGCAGGAGGGAAATTTTTACCATGGGAATTACCGAGATGCAGAGTCGAAGTTCACTTATATTTCCGACGGCACGCCGAAGACGGTGCGTCCCCATTTCACGTTCTACGGTTTCCGGTATATCCGTGTGACGGGTTGGCCGGGAGAGTGCAGGAAAGAATCTTTTACGGGAAGAGTCCTCTATTCGGATCTGGAAAGGACGGGATATATCAGGACCTCGAACGAGAAGGTCAACCGCCTGTATGAGAATACCGTCTGGGGGTTGAAATCCAACTTTATCGATATGCCGACGGACTGTCCGCAGAGAAGTGAACGTCTTGGCTGGACGGGGGATGCGCAGGTGTTTGCGCCCACGGCAAGCTATCATATGGATACGGCTGCCTTCTTTCACAAATTCATGCAGGACTTACGGGACGAACAGCGGTTTATGGACGGCGCCATGCCGAATTTCCTGCCTAACTTCGGGCACAAAGAGTCGGCGGGCAGCGTGTGGGGCGACGTGGCCGCGTTTGTCCCCAATACCATGTATGAATACTATGGCAATCGGGATGAGATGGCATATGCCTATCCCCTGATGCGGGATTGGGTGGAATATATTGACCGTAACGACGCGGCCCAGGGAAAGCGTACGTATCTGTTTGACTTCGCCGACACTTTCGGGGACTGGCTGGCGCTGGACGGTATGACGCCTGTCAGCTTTAAGGGCAGTACCGATGACAGCTTCATTTCAGGTGTCTACTATTATCGCTCCGTGCAGATCGTGAAGGAGATGGCGGGCCGCCTCGGGAAAAAGGAAGACGAGGCGCGCTATGCCGGATTGGAGGAGGAGATCAGGCAGGCCGTCCTGAACGAGTTCTTCACGCCAAACGGCAGGCTTGCCATTGATACGCAGGCCGCTTATGTGATCGCGCTGAAATTCGGGATCTATCGTGACAGAGAGAAAGTCATTGCCCGGTTTAAGGAACGGCTGCAGAAGGATTTGTATCAGATTAAGTGCGGTTTCGTGGGCGCGCCGCTTCTGTGTACTGTCCTGGGAGAAGCGGGTATGTATGAGACTGCCTATGATCTGTTGCTGAAAGAGAGTTATCCGGGCTGGTTGTTCGAGGTGAACATGGGAGCGACCACGATCTGGGAACGTTGGAATTCCGTGGGGGAGGACGGCGTGATCAGCAATACCGGCATGAACTCCCTCAATCATTATTCTTATGGATCTGTCATGGAGTTCGTTTACGCTTATGCTGCAGGGATCCGTCCGTCTGTGCCCGGCTTCGGCAAAGCGGTGATCGCGCCCCATCCGGATATCCGTCTGCGCAGGGTTGACTGCAGCTATCAGTCCGTATCGGGGAAATACGAATGCTGCTATGAGATCCGGGAAGACGGGAAATTGTGTATCAGGGTTGCAATACCATTTGGATGCGAGGCGGCGGTGGAACTGCCGGGGTATCCGGAAAAGAGTATGACGCTTGCGGCGGGCATTCATGAATATTGTTATATGCCCGAGACGGATTTCCGCAAACCCTATGGCCGTCACACGACGCTTGGCAGACTGGCGAAGGATGCGCAGGCAATGGCAGTGCTGGGGAAATATGTACCGGCCATTGCAGGCATCGCCGCCTCAGGGGATCCGGAGATGGGAGTAAGCACCCTGGATGACATCTCTCATAAGCCGTATCTGCCATTCCAGCCGGAAATGCTGGAGAAGGCGATCGAAGAACTGACGGAACTGATTGTAGAGTGAGCAGGCAGGAAACAGGAAGTTTTCAGGAAAAAGGAATAAACACTTCCTCGGCGGGCGCGTGCTTCTTACGGTATTCCTGCGGGGACATCTGATAGGAGGAGCGGAAGACGCGGGAAAAGTGATCCGCCGAATTGTAGCCCACCCGCTCGGCGATCTCGCCTATTTTCAAGTTGGTATTGGTCAGATAGCTTATGGCATCCGCCATGCGTAACTGCTTGATCAGTTCCGTAAAGTTATAACCCGTATTCTGTTTGATCAGGGTACACAGGTGTGGTTCGCTGTAGTGGAAGAATTCGGCCAGGGCCGACAGGGACAGCGTCTGGTAGTTGTGCTGGATATATTGCAGCACCAGAGAGAAATCCGACCCCATCTGATAATTATAGAACTGCAGCGTCTCGCTGTAGTTGCGCAGCAGAGTGGAGAACAACAGGTTCATCCAGCTGATGCAGCTGAAATTGCTGTAGGAGTCATCTTTATAGCATTCGCCCATCGCATTGTGGATGATCGTCTTGATCCAGGTAGTATTCTGCACGAAGAAGAGCAGATAATTGGGATGGGAATCCCCCTGCAGAATAGTACGGAAGAAAAGGGACAGCAGATCCTGTCTGGACAATATGGAGAAGAAACTGGTATTGAAGGTGCTTTTGCGCAGCATGATGCAGAACACGGTTGAATCGTCGCCGATGAAAATGTCGTGCATGGAGTCGGGAGCCAGGATACATAATTCGCCCTCACGGATGGTCCGCGTTTCCCTTTCAAAGAAGAAAGTACAGCTTCCGGACGCCACGAAGTCGATTTCAAAGTAATTGTGAGTATGTAGAAAGGGGCGTGTATATCTGGGGTGCCGTATGATATAAGTATCCCGTTCTGTGGGAATGATGGAAGATTCTCTGACATAAGGGGAGAGTTTTAGGTCTTCCGTCAGTGTCAGGACCATATCGTCGATGATCTTCTCGAATTCCTCGTCCGGCATCTGGCCGAACATCTTGTGATTGGGGATGCTTTCCGGCCGAGTCTCGGAGAGCAGGCCTTTGCGGTACAGGTATTCTGCCATTTCCGGGAACTGCATTCCGCTCCCGGTTCTTTGGTAATGTTCCTTCAGATGGCGCTGTATTTCGCCGTAGGTGATATAGTATGCCATGGTCGCTCCTTTACTGGTTTGTGTGATGCACTTTGTGTCCTGCCGTTGGAACGATTGTGCTGTGAGTGATCTATGACACAAAGATATATGCTGCGGGAATTGCTGCCTGTAATATCCACATTATAAGAGATGGGACGCTGGAACGCAACTAAATAAAACCTGAAGTAATTGGCAATCAGAACTGCGCACTTGCTGCGCTGTTCGTGATCATAGTGGAAACATTGACTTCCGATGACAGTAGAAAGGATATGAGGTATGGAAAAATTACGAATTTCTGAAAACGGACGGTTTTTTGTAAAAGCGGACGGCACACCCTTTCCCTGGCTGGCAGATACCGTATGGACAATGCCCCAGCGCATGAAATGGGATGATGTGGAGTATCTGATGCAGAAACGCAAGAGCCAGGGTTTTACGGTATTGCAGATTGTGGCGTTGGATCCGGAACGGGATGTGCAGATGCGAACGCCTGCCGGGGACGCGGCATTATCAGACGGCGACCTGAACAGACTCAACGAGAAGTACTTTGCTTATCTGGACTGGATTCTGGATAAAGCGGAGGAATATGGATTCTATGTGCTCCTGCTGCCGGTCTGGGGACAGCTGGTGGTTGGAGACGACTGGGCAGGCGGTGTGTTCCCGAAGACCGTGACGGAGGAGAATGCCTATGGTTACGGGGAATGGATCGGAAAGCGATATCGTGAGAAGAGTCATATCCTGTGGTGTCTCGGCGGTGACCGCCAGCCCATTCACAAGGGTGTGGATTACAGAAATGTCTGGCGGCGGATGGCCGAAGGACTGGCGAAGGGGCTGCTGGATAAAGACCTGAAATATAACGAGAAGGACCCGGCCTGGGAAGAATTGCTGCTCACATACCATGCCTGTCATGAGGCAGAGACAGGAGAATGTTCCACGCTGTCCTATTGGGACGGCGAAGAGGAAGTCTGGATCCGGTTTGTGATGCTGCAGTCCGGGCATGGACTGCTGCCGAAGAACTATGAAATCGTGGCGAAAGAGTATGAGAATCCCCATGTACGCCCGGTGTGGGACGGAGAGCCGGCTTATGAGATGATGATCACCACTTTCCCGCCCGTGGACGAATCCTATCACGGCACATGGATGGTGCGCAGACGGGCATACTGGAGTCTGCTGTCCGGTTCCTTCGGGCATACCTACGGTCATGCTTCGGTATGGTGTTCCATTGGTGAGAAGGAGAGAGGCATCATGACCAAATACTCCTGGTATGAGGCGCTGCAGTCGGAGGGCTCCGGGCAGATGAAATATCTGCGGGAAATCATGGAAGACCTGCGGTTGATGACATGTCTTCCGGCATCCGGTATCATAGACGGACAGGACGGCAGTGAGGAGATGAACAGGCACGTGGCGGTCAGCGAGGATGCGGAGGGAAGGTTCCTCTGTGCTTATCTGCCAAGCGGCGGCAGCGCGGTGTTTGCGTTAGAGAAGCTTCCGGTGCCGCTTACCCTGCAGGAAGACTGTCTGTACGGCTGGTGGTGGAATCCTTCCGACGGTAAGTTTTATGACCGGAAGAATCAGCCGGCAGAGTCTGCACAGGCAATTTCCGTGACGGACGGAAGACTGTCTGTGACGGCGCCCACGGAGGGAGAAGAGAAGGACTGGGTGCTTATTCTGATGACGGAGAATGGTGAGCCGCCGGTGAAAGATCGGGTGTATTACGAACTGGAACAGGCAGAAGAGAAGAAAGTGTTTGAGTGGTAGGTGTGCTGCATGGCCATCCATGCCATGAAAGAATAACAGATTGTGATTACAAATAGAACCGACAACTTTAAGGGCATAAATGACTTCTGTTATCGAGTCAGAAGAAGTCTGTTCTATTGGTTAAACCACAGGAGTCAGAAGAAAAGTTATACATGGGAAGCATTTAATGCGATGCTAAAAGAGTATCCTCTGGCTCACCCGAAAATATATGTTAGTATCTATGGGTGATAGTTGTTGAACAATTAATGAATATTCCTATCTTCGGGACTGTGTAAAGGGAATGGACAGCATTTTGCAGGCTTTACTCGATCGATACAGTGATCGGTCTGCCCTTAAACTGATTCTGTGTGGATCCTATGTGGACACGATGGAATCCTCAGTATGCTCTGCGTGGGCAAGAAGACAGTCGGAATGGCCAAATGCCGAGAAGAAAAATTGTTGATCTTGAGATTCCAAGCGTGCAGTTTCCAGTGCCAACGGAGAGACAAGAATCTGTGCGGCGGCTTCTGCCGGGGAAAGCTGGTCAATCCGGCCACACAGTTCATTCACGATGCGATCCCATTGAATTCGGATTCTGGATTACAATCTTCTGATGAAACTTACATTGGAGAGTATAAGAGGGCACTGAAAAACTCCCACTTTTTTGCGGGAGCTTTTTCTTTTCAACATAT
>CANPTH010000095.1 GCA_947576945.1 uncultured Lachnospiraceae bacterium | reverse complement strand
ACGAAAGGCCTTACCGGATTCTCCACTGCGTTGCCCAGGAAGTCGATCTCTTTCTGCATTAAGTAACCAACCGCATTCTCGCCGCCTTTTTCGGAGATATATTTCGTAACAACAGCCACGGATGCGTGTGCTCTGTGTGCAGAACCGAATGCATCACATACATAAACGTCAGCCAGCTCAGCCAGCTCTTTTGCAAAAGCTTCACCTGCATCTGTAGGCTTGGTCTCTTCCTTGCCGCGGAAACGGGTGTTCTGCAGAAGCACTACATCGCCTTCGTTCATAGCTGCCACTGCCGCCGTAGCCGCTTCACCGGTTACGTTGTAGTCTGCCACGAAGTTAACGGGCTTGCCTAATTTCTCAGACAATCTCTCTGCTACCGGTGCAAGGGACTCACCCTCGTTGGGGCCGTTCTTAACCTTGCCCAGATGAGAGCAGAGAATCACCCTGCCGCCGTCAGCGATCAGCTTGTTGATCGTCGGAAGCGCTGCCACAATACGGGTTTCGTCTGTGATCTTACCTTCCTTCAAAGGCACGTTGAAGTCACATCTTACCAGAACGCGTTTGCCTTTTACATTAATGTCATCCACGGATTTCTTGTTTAAAGCCATTTTAAAGTTCCTCCTGATTTTATTGTTTTGCTTTCCTCCTGTTATGAAAGTCAGTGACTTTCATAACAAGGATGGCCATGCAGACTGCCAAAGAGGCCCGGCCCAGCGGCCGAGCCTCTTAAAAATTACATTGCAACCTACAAATACATCTTCACGAATCTCGCAGATACCCTTTCGTTATTTCAAATTCACGAAGTGCACCTTGCAGATACCCTTTCGCAAAGTTAATTCCTGCGGAATTAACTTTTATGCTAACTCAGAGAAGTATTTGATGGTACGAACCATCTGAGATGTGTAGCTGTTCTCATTGTCATACCAGGAAACAACCTGAACCAGATTGTCTTCGCCAACCATGGTCTGTGTTGCATCGAAAATAGAACCATAAGTGCTGCCTACGATATCGGAAGAAACGATCTCATCCTCGTTGTATGCGAAGGACTCTGTAGCTGCTGCCTTCATAGCTGCATTGATCTCTTCCTTGGTTACAGACTTCTCAACAGTTGCTACAAGGATTGTTGTAGAACCTGTCGGAGTAGGAACACGCTGAGCGGAACCGATCAGCTTACCATTCAACTCAGGAATAACAAGGCCGATAGCCTTAGCAGCACCTGTGCTGTTAGGAACGATGTTCACAGCGCCTGCGCGGGATCTTCTCAGGTCACCCTTTCTCTGAGGACCGTCAAGGATCATCTGATCGCCTGTGTAAGCGTGGATCGTGCTCATGATACCGGACTTGATGCCTGCCAGATCATTCAGAGCTTTCGCCATAGGAGCAAGGCAGTTTGTTGTACAGGAAGCTGCGGAAATGATGGTATCCTCAGCCTTTAATGTCTCATGGTTTACATTGTAAACGATTGTAGGAAGGTCGTTACCTGCAGGAGCGGAAATAACAACTTTTCTAGCGCCGGCATTGATGTGTGCCTGAGCTTTATCCTTGCTTGTGTAGAAGCCGGAGCACTCTAATACAACGTCAACATTTAATTCGCCCCAAGGACAATTGTTTGCATCGGGCTCTTTGTAGATCTTCAGTGTCTTGCCGTCAACTGTGATGGTATCTTCGCCAGCGGATACGGTGTCTGCCAGAGCGTACTTACCCTGAGAAGAGTCATACTTCAACAGGTGTGCCAGCATCTTCGGGCTTGTCAGATCGTTGATTGCCACTACTTCGTATCCTTCTGCACCAAACATCTGTCTGAATGCAAGACGGCCAATACGGCCAAAACCATTAATTGCTACTCTTACTGCCATTTTTAGTCCCTCCTAAATAATCTTTTTATTATAATCTTACCAGTCTCTACATATTTATAAGGCGCATAGCTGGTAAAATTTAGTCGGCAGTTATATTCTACCTAATTTGTCCAGAAAATTCAAGATGTAATTCAAAAATCTGTTAATGAAATCTAACCAAAAATATTATATAAATATGTCCAAATTTACAGATATGCGGCACAGGAATTGTAAATATTGTTCATTTTCGATATACTAAAACTGTGAACAAAGCTATCTGTTCTGCAATACTTTATATAAAGGAGAAACTCATTATGCCAATCACAGCAGACTACCACCTGCACTCCTCTTTCTCCGGCGACTCGGATACACCCATGGAAGAGATGATCCAAAAAGGAATCGCCCTGGGCCTGACCAGAATGTGCTTCACAGAGCACCACGATCTCGATTACCCCATCACAGAATTCACCCCTGCCGGACTCTTCGAACTCAATCCGGATTCTTATCTGTACGAATTTCTGAGCTTAAAAGAAAAGTATGCAGGCCGTATCACGCTCTGCTTCGGTGTAGAGCTTGGCATGCAGCCCCATCTGGCCCGTCAGAACGCCGCTTTTGCCAAAGCACATGACTATGATTTCATCATTGCCTCTTCCCACCTGTGCAACGGGAAGGATCCTTACTATCCGTCCTTCTATGAGGGACGCAGCCAGGACGCAGCCTATCTGGAATATTTTGCTTCTATTCCGGGAAATCTGCAGGCATTCAGTGACTTCGATGTCTACGGCCATCTGGACTATGTGGTGCGCTACGGCCCAAAGAAGGATGAAGACTACTCTTATGATAAATTCCGGGATATCTTCGAACAAATCCTGCAGCGTCTGATCAATATGGAAAAAGGCATTGAAATCAACACCTCCGCGCTGGCCAAAGGAATGCGGGAACCCAATCCCTGCATCGGTATCCTGCGGCGCTATCATGAACTGGGCGGCGAGATCATCACTGCCGGCTCCGACGCTCATGATCCGGAGCAGATCGCCCATGCCTTCGATCAGGCTGCCGACATACTGAAAGACTGCGGTTTCCGGTATTATACGACCTTTGAAAAACGCAGTCCCTCTTTCCATAAATTATGATCTGCAAATGCCTGCCGGTACAAAACACTGAAAATCCGGCTTTCCGCCGGCCTTTTACATAGATAACAAAAATAACAGAAAACCAATGCCGCATATTCAGAATTCCATTCCAGATGACGATACACATATAAATAATCTGTTCTATGTAATGGAGAGGAGAGTGGTTACGATGACAATTGAGACTTTAAACAGTATGGCACAGGTGATAGATTCTATGGAAAACGCCGTAAAGCTCCGCAATCAGGCAAGAGCAGAAAAACGAGCCGAGGAAGCCGAACAGGCAAAAAAAGCCTTTCAGGAAAAACTGCTGGCTGCCGCTGCCACCGAAACGGAACTTGACAGCATGGCATCCAAAGCGAAAGGCTCTCATGATGCTGTTGTCAGAGACCAGCTGATGGGAATGATGATGGCCGGTTTCTGAGCACGCTTATGCTTCTGCTGCATTCTTTCATTCTATTCAATCTGGGCGATCAGTCTCCAAAAAGGGGAACGGCCGCCCTCCTTTTTTCCTGTACCCTCAAAAAAATTTACCCGGTCACGATAATCGGGCACAACTCTCATAATGGAGTTCCTCGCCAACGTCTCCTGACTTTTATTGACACAGATGATGTAGCGCCCCTCTTTTGGCTCCGTCGGATTCTCTTTTTTGTCTTCCGGATCCGCATCCGCCAGATTCACCGACGCAATCCCTGTCATGGCAAACTTTTTCTTGAATTTGATATAAAAAGAAATACCCTCTCTGAAAAACACTTTCTTAATTCGCTCTTTCGTAGCGCTTTCATAAACCTCGCACAACTCTATCTCATTATTCACTTTCACTTTGGACAGTTTCGATTCTACCATAATAATTCCTCATTTCCGCCGTTATATAAAACCCGTCGTTTCACATCCGAAGATCTGCGCAGATTTCCAAAGGCACAATAATCGACTGATCTCAAAAACGGCTCACAACCAGCACATAGCCATCTTTCCGGCCCTGTTCTTTATCTTATGCTCTTTCTCTGCTTACAAGTACATATCCTATCACATCACCTGTGAAAAAGTCGTGAAGGAAATTGGTAGAATTTCTTAATATTTTCTTACGCTACCCTCAGTGAACAAAGGTACACACGGTCGAGATTGAGGACAACGCAGAAAACCGCTCAAATATCATGGTTCAGGGCGTGTATTCCTTTGTTCACTGAGGGTATTGTATAATTTTTCATAATGGTTCCCCCGCCCAGGACACAGCCGTCCTCATAGAATACCGCCGCCTGTCCTGGCGTAATGGCCCGTACCGGGGCATGGAAAGAACATTTAATCACATCCTCTGCCACCTGTTCGATCACACATCTCTCCCCTCCATGGGCATAGCGGATCTTCGCCAGCACCTCTCTGGGCCGCGGCAAATCCGCCATGCCCATAAAGTTGATATTATTGCAGTACAAAGTGTCGCCAAATACGTCTTCCGCCTCCCCGATCACCACCTCATTCGTCTTCGCCCGGATCTCAGTGACAAATACCGGATGCCCCATAGCCAGATTCAATCCCTTGCGCTGCCCTACCGTATAATGTGTTATACCCAGATGCCGTCCCAGAATCTGTCCTTGCGCCGTCACAAAATTTCCTTCTTCCGGCACCCGCTCCCCGGCTTCTCTTTCAATAAAGGCCGCATAGTCATGATCCGGAATAAAGCAGATCTCCTGACTGTCCGGCTTATGTGCCGTGACCAGTCCTTCCCGCGCCGCAATCGCACGTATCTCTTCCTTGGTATACTCCCCCACCGGCATCAATGTGTGAGCCAGCTGTTCCTGCGTCAGATTATAAAGCGCATAGGTTTGATCTTTCTTTGCAGTCACGGAACTGCATACTGCATATCTTCCTTCCCGCGTCACCATGATCCTGGCATAATGCCCGGTGGCAATATAGTCAGCGCCAATTTCCAGGCTCCGCTTCAACATTGACTCCCATTTCACATAACGATTACAGGCAATGCAGGGATTCGGTGTCCTGCCCGCCAAATATTCCTCCACAAAATAATCCATCACCCTGCACTTGAATTCTTCCTTAAAGTTCATCACATAATGTGGTATGCCAAGCTGCCCGGCTATCCGGCCGGCGTCCTCCGCCGCACTCACGCCACAGCAGCCTCCGTTTTCCTCCTGTACTTCCCGAGTCTCATCCTGCCAGATCTGCATAGTGACACCGATCACCTCATAGCCCTGTTCTTTCAACAGATACGCCGCCACGGAAGAATCCACCCCGCCAGACATCCCCACTACGACTTTTTTCTTTTCCATACATAATTCCTTTCTGAACCCTTTTCCTGCGGGCTGCACAGCCTGTGCTCTTTCAGCTGGCTGCCATAAATTCTTCCCACGCTGTTCTTCTCTTCCCATCCCACGCATAAACTAAAACCATATCTGAACTCTAAAATGGTGTATTATGAAACGGAACTGGAGAAACCCACTTATCACCGGTACTGTCGTCCTGACTTTAACCGGACTGCTCAGCCGCTTTATCGGCTTTTTCTATCGCATTTTCCTGTCCAACGCCTTCGGCGCTGAAGGCATGGGCATTTATCAGTTGATTGCACCGGTGTTGGCCCTCTCCTTCGCTCTCACCGCTTCCGGCATCCAGACTGCCATCTCCAAATACGTGGCCAGCGAAACAAGCACCCATGACTATCACACTTCCTTCCGCACCCTCTGGGCCGGCTTCCTGATGGCCATGGCCCTGTCCGCAGCCTGCGCCCTTGGCATCTATTTATACGCCGATACCATCGCCGCAACCTTCCTTCTGGAACGCAGAACAGCGCCCCTCCTTCGCATTATCGCCCTGTCCATTCCCATGGCGACCGCGCACTCCTGCATTAACGGTTATTTTTACGGTATCCGCAAGACCGCCATCCCGGCTGTATCTCAGCTGGCGGAGCAGTTCTTCCGCGTAGGTTCGGTTTATCTGATCTACTATCTTTTCAGACAGCATCACATGAAGCCCACTATTAACTTTGCCGTAGCCGGTCTGGTCATCGGCGAAAGTGCATCCATGATCGTATCCGTGGTCGCAATCCTCTCCCGGGCGCACCATGTTTTTCCGTCGGACAGCAGAAAAAGCCGAAGAACCTTCTCACCCAAAATGCACAATATCCGCCGGATACCTATGTCCGGAACAGACGCTCAACCAGTCTCTGCGGGCGCCCCTGCATCTTGCACCACCTACAGATGCATCTGCGCCAGGCTGCTGCAGCTTGCAGTGCCTCTGTCTGCCAACCGTCTGGTATTGAACCTGCTGCAGAGCATCGAGGCCATCTATATTCCCAATAAGCTGATGGCTTACGGCTTAAATAATGCCGATGCACTGGGCGTATACGGCGTGCTGACCGGCATGAGCCTGCCCCTGATCCTGTTCCCCTCCGCCATCACCAACTCCATCTCCGTACTGCTTCTGCCCATTGTCTCCGAAGCAGATGCAAACGGCAGCAAAGACACCGTCAGGCGTACCATCCTGACCTCCATACGCTGCTGCCTTCTTCTTGGTTTCGCATGTACCGCCATGTTCCTCCTTCTTGGACGACCGGCAGGCCGACTGCTATTCCACTCCGAGCTGGCCGGCAGCTTTATCCTCACGCTCAGCTTTATCTGCCCCTTCCTTTATATTGCCAGCACTCTGGGCAGCATATTGAACGGCCTCGGCAAAACCGCCCAGACCTTCCTCTTCAGCGTGGTCAGCCTCCTGCTCCGTTTACTTTTTGTCTTCATCGCAATACCACTCTATGGCATCAAAGGCTATCTCTGGGGTATGCTGGCCAGCCAGATACTGCAGACGCTGTTGTGCACGCTCTCTGCGCTGCATATTTGCGGTCCATGCCGGCCAAAGCACAGGCATTCTATAGCAAATACCAAATAAGTTTCTACTGTTTCTTAAGCTTAAAACGGACATAAGTATAGGATAAAGTCTTGCGATTCTCACCCTAATATACTATAATATACATGTTTTTGCCACAGGCAAAATAAGCCTGGCTCATTTTGTTTACGATCCGAAAGGAGTATCAGATATGTCATTTCATTTCGTAACTAAACTTCCGACTCCGGATGAAATCCGGGAACAGTTTCCGGTTCCGGAGCGTCTTAGCGAAATCAAACGCCGGCGTGACGCCGAAATCCGTGACGTCATCACCGGAAAAAGCAATAAGTTCCTGGTCATCATCGGCCCCTGTTCTGCTGACAACGAAGACGCCGTCTGTGATTATGTCAGCCGTTTGGCCGACGTCAACGCGAAGGTGAAGGACAAGCTGATCCTGATCCCCAGAATCTACACAAACAAACCCCGCACCACCGGAGAAGGTTACAAGGGTATCGTCAGCCAGCCGGATCCAGAGAAAAAACCTGATTTTATGAGCGGTTTGATCGCTATGCGCAAGATGCACATTCACGCCATCGAAGAATCCGAAATGACTGCCGCCGACGAAATGCTCTATCCGGACAACTGGGGCTATGTAGAAGATATCCTTTCCTACGTAGCGATTGGCGCACGCTCTGTGGAAGATCAGCAGCATCGCATGACTGTCAGCGGCTTCGATGTGCCGGCCGGCATGAAGAATCCTACCAGCGGCACCCTCTCCGTCATGCTGAACTCCATCTATGCGGCACAGCACCAGCATTCTTTTATCTACAGAGGCTATGAAGTGACAACCGGCGGCAATCCACTGGCTCATGCGGTACTTCGCGGCTCCGTAAACAAACACGGTCAAAGCCTGCCCAACTACCACTATGAAGACTTGGATATGCTTTTTTCTCTCTATCAGGAGTATGATCTTGTGAACCCGGCATGCATTATCGACGCCAATCACAACAACTCCAACAAGCAGTTCGAACAGCAGATCCGCATCGTTAAGGAAGTTATGCACAGCCGCAGGCTCAACAGTGATATTCATAGAATGGTCAAGGGTGTTATGATTGAAAGCTATATCAAGGAAGGATGTCAGAAAATCGGTGAAGGCGTGTACGGAAAATCCATTACGGATCCCTGTCTGGGATGGGAAGCCTCAGAAAAATTAATCTACGATATCGCAGATTATGAGTAAGTTTACATACAGTCAATCCATATTCAGCCAAAACTGCCTGATTACAGCAAATAAGACATGTATTTCGTTATTTCAAAACAAAACGAGCAGGCCGAAACAGCCTGCTCTGCATTATATTATCACCACGGTTCGTCTACCCTCTTGGATGCGCCTTTACATACACTTCCCGGATATGACTGTGGTTCATGCTTGCATAAATCTGTGTTGTGGAAATATCCGAATGTCCCAGCATCTCCTGCACACTGCGCAGATCAGCGCCATTCTCCACCAGATGCGCTGCAAAAGAATGGCGCAGCGTATGCGGCGTAATATCCGCCTTGATACCTGCCTTCTTCGCATAATATTTAATCAGCTTCCAAAATCCCTGCCTGCTCATTGGCTGCCCGGAACAATTCACAAAGAGCACGTCCGATGCCTTGTTCTCCAACATCGCATCCCGCGTCCCCTCCAGATACCTGATCAGCGCATTTCTTGCTGCTGTACCAAACGGAATGATCCGCTCCTTACTGCGGTCTCTGCAGAGAATCACTCCCATCTGCATATTCACATCAGAATTCTTCAGTGTGATCAGTTCCGTTACCCGGATACCCGTAGCATACAGAAGCTCCAGCATCGCTTTGTCTCTTATCTCTTTCGGCGTATCACCTGAAGGCTGGTTCAATAATTTAATCACTTCCTCCGGCGACATGATCTCCGGGATCTTCTTCTCGATCTTCGGAGCCTTTAACTGCTCTGCCCTGTCTTCCTGTACATACCCCTCCTGCACCATAAAGTGATAAAAAGCCTTAAGCGATGCTATATTTCTGGAAACGGTAGCAGCTGCAAATTTATTTTCTTCCAAATAGGTGACATAATCGTTCAAATCCTGCGAAGAAACTTCTGATATTTCCTGGATTCCGCGGGATTCCATAAACTTACACGCTTTATTCAGATCTCTTCTATACGACATTTCGGTGTTTTCCGAAGTATTTTTAACATTATGTAAATACTTTATAAATGTTGTGATTTCTTTTTCCATGTAACCGGAAACCCTTCCCCAAATCGTCTTTATGTAAATCAAACAAGACGTCTGCCTATCATTATACGCAGATTCCTGGAGAAAAGCAAATGAAAATTTCCCGGATTTTACGGGCTTTCCAGACATCTGGCAGGCAAAACACAACATATCGTCAGCACAGAAATTTATGTCTACTATATGTTGGTACATTAACGAAAAAATATTATTAAAAAATTTTTAAAACATACTGCAGTATCTTGGGGTTAACATAACTTTCCAAAACACAACCTGCTAAAACAAGCACAATGATGCCTGCCAACTGCATTCCCTTTTTCAGATAGCTCTGTCTGCCGTAACCGCCATAATACTCCCGTCCCATGCCGTGAGCATAAAGCATACGGTTGACCCCTGCCGCCCACAGAAACAGCGCCGCATATCCCGGGATCAGAAGAATTCCCTGCGGAAAAATACCTGCCGCCATCAGGAACAGACCGCGTATCCCGTACCGGATCACCGCCACCGACAGCAGACAGCCGGCAGACAGCCCCATGTAGCAGACATATCCGCACACCGCCGGCAAACCGATCATAGTCGTAGCCAACAGCCCCAGCAGGCATACCGTGAACATCCTGTGTTTTAACACATAGCCAAACAGGCCGTTTGCATCCGGTATGCTGTTTTTCAAACGCAGGATCATGTCCGTACCCAGCAGACTGCCCTCTCCAATCCACGTATCATACCCCAGGTTAACGATCAATATCCCCAGAAATAATCCGATGGTAAACAAATAGACAATATAATAGCCGTTCTTTGCCGCTGTCTGCTGCTGCACTGCTCTCCCCACTCCCCACTTTATACGCACAGGCTCCTGGCCTGCCGCAAGTCGCATGTCCTGTCTTCCTATATATATGTGGATCCGTATGCCATTCAGAACAAAAAACGCTCTCTTTCTATGACCAAAGCTGTCTCTGTCAGCACAGATATCAAAGTACCATCACCAGCGTCCCTGCCGTGATCAATGCTGCCCCGATCAGAGATTTGGCTGTAAAACTCTCATGCAGGAAAACAAACGCCAGCACAAGCGTGATCACGACACTCAGTTTATCGATCGGCACCACTTTAGAAACTTCACCAACCTGCAGCGCTCTGTAATAGCAAAGCCAGGAGGCCCCGGTAGCAAGACCGGACAGAATCAGGAACAGCCAGCTTTTCTTATCAATAGAGGCAAGACCGTTCTGTGTATTCGTCAAAAAGACCATTCCCCAGGCCATCGCCAGGACTACCACCGTGCGGATGGCCGTCGCCAGATTGGAATTTACCCCCTCAATTCCCACCTTTGCCAGAATAGATGTCAACGCCGCAAAAATCGCAGACAGTATCGCAAATACAAACCACATAACATTTGATTCCCCTTTCTGAACTGAATTGCTCATCATAGAATTTATTCAACCTTACTCTCAGTGAACATACTTGTTATGATAAGCAAGCAGTGCCGAAATCGTCTTACCGTCCTGAATCTTACAGTCATAGATCATCCGGATCAACTCCTCTATATCATGGCTCTCCACATTCAGAAATTCGTCGTCATCCAGATGCTGATGCCCTTTCTTCAGATCAGTGGCCACATAGACATCAATCTTCTCATTGCAGAAAGCCACCGTCGTATACAGAGAGATCAACAGCTCCATCCTCCCTGCAATATAGCCGGTCTCCTCCTCCAGTTCTCTGGCCGCAGCAATATCTGTCGGTTCGTCTGTACCGTTCAAACCACCTGCCGGAATCTCCAGAGTCTCTCTTTCCAGCGCATTTCTGTACTGCCTCACCATAAGCAATCTGCCGTCCTCCTTGACCGCTACCACGGCTGCCGCTCCCTTATGGTTGATAAAATCCCATTTCGCGGTCGTACCGTTGGGAATCTTCATGGTATCCTGATAGTAATCGATGATAACACCTTTGTGTATCAGTTCCCTGTTAATGCGTTCATAATTGTCCATAGTCTTCTTAACCTCCGCCAATCTGTCAACTTGCTGCTCTCACATACTTCCGTATGTGGTATCTGTCTATGCTGTATTGTAACACAAAAACATTAGAAAAATCAAAGTCTATCCATTCCGTCTTTTCATAACAAAAGACGGTGCACTCCTTGTCATTGGGACTGCACCGTCTAATCTGAACTCTATTATCCCGCAAAATGCAGCAGAGATCTGCCGCCTATTCTGCCAACAGTTTCTCCACACTCACCAGCTTCACACACAGCACAAACAGCTCAGCCGCTGCCTCCAGCTCCTGTGCATTGGGGAAAGTGGGAGCAATACGGATATTACTGTCCTTCGGGTCTTTGCCGTAAGGGAATGTCGCACCTGCGCCAGTCATCACGACACCTGCCTCTTTACACTTCGCCACAATTGCCTTGGCACAGCCTTCCATCGCCTCGAAGGAAATAAAGTAACCGCCGAGCGGCTTTGTCCACTCACCGATGCCAAGCCCGCCAAGCTCCTTGTCCAATATGCCAAGCACAGCCTCAAACTTGGGCCGCAGGATCGCAGCGTGCTTCTGCATATGCGCCTTTAATCCTTCTACGTTCTTAAAATATCTCACATGGCGCAGCTGGTTGATCTTGTCATAACCGATGGTCATGATCGACATAAATTTCTTCGTCTCCTCCACATTCGCCTTAGAGGATGCAAAAGCCGCAATACCTGCTCCGGAAAATGTAACCTTGGATAAGGAACTGAACTCATAGACCATATCCGGATTGCCGGCCTTCTCGCATTCGCTCAGAATCTCCAGAAGCTCATCCCTATTGTCATCATATAAGTCGTGAATCGAATAAGCATTATCCCAGTAAATACGGAAATCTTTCGCTGCCGGTTTCAGAGCCGCAAACCTTCTCACTGTTTCATCTGAATAAGTGTATCCCTGTGGATTGGAGTATTTCGGCACACACCAGATTCCCTTCACTGCCGGATCCTCAGATACATATTTCTCTACCAGATCCATATCCGGTCCTGCCGGCGTCATAGGAATCGTGATCATCTCAATACCAAAAAGTTCCGTAATTGCAAAATGCCTGTCATAGCCTGGCGCCGGACACAGGAATTTCACGTGCTCCAGCTTACACCAGGGTGTACTCCCCATCACACCGTGAGTAACGCAGCGCGAGATTGTATCATACATAATGGAAAGACTGGAGTTACCATATACGATCACGTTCTCCGCTGGTATGCCGCCCATCATATCACTCATCAGATGCCTTGCCTCTGCGATACCAGTCATCAGACCATAGTTTCTCGTATCAGCACCTTCCTCATTTCTCATATCTGTTTTGGAATCAAGCACGTCCATGATATCCATTGTCATATCCAGTTGTTCCAGTCCCGGTTTCCCTCTGGACATATCCAGTTTCAATCCTTTTCCCTTCGCGTCTGCAAACTGCTTATCCAATTCTTCTTTTAAAGACAAAAGTTCTTCTCTGTTCATCTCTTTGTACGCTTTCATCATTCATCCATTCCTTTCTCTCTGTCTGTGAATTCATAACCGCAAAGTACAGATTATCACAGAACGCTTTTACCTGTGATATGAAAAATGTATCCACGCTATCGTTTTGGCTTACTATCATTGTATCCAGTTTCTTGCTGGATAATTGTATACAATCATACACCGCTAAATATTCTACTATAAATTTTTCCATTTCACAAGTATGTAGATGAGACAATTTTTCCTTTGAAATATGCCTTTTTCTGTTCATTGTGTACAGAAGTAATGTCTTTCAAATCCCCTGCGACAGGCTGATGGCATTGCTTACACAAAAATGAACACAAAAAACCCTGTAGATTTCTCTACAGGGCTTTAATCACTATTTAGCGTAGTCGATGACACGGCTCTCGCGAATCACATTAATTTTGATCTGTCCAGGATACTCCAATTCAGATTCAATCTGCTTGGAAATATCCCGCGCAAGCAATACCATATCAGAATCGTTAATCTGTTCTGGAACTACCATAACACGAA
>CANPTH010000094.1 GCA_947576945.1 uncultured Lachnospiraceae bacterium | reverse complement strand
AACAAAAAATTCCTTGAAAAATAAGGAAAAAAGACTTGACTTAATAGGGAGGTAAATATGAAAGTCTTAGAGGCAAAATTTGTACAGGGATTTATCAGGATGTGTAACGATGGCTGGGAGCAGGGCTGGCATGAGAGAAACGGTGGGAATCTGACTTACCGCATGAAAAAGGAGGAGGCAGAGTCCATAAAGGAAGAGCTGAGGACGGACGGCGTATGGAAAGAGATCGGCACATCCGTGCCGAAATTGGCGGGGGAATTTTTCCTGGTGACGGGCAGCGGCAAGTATTTCCGCAACGTGATTCTGGATCCGGAAGATTCTATCGCTGTCGTGGAGATTGACGGGAAGGGTGAATGTTACCGCATCTGTTGGGGACTGGTGAACGGCGGCAGGCCCACGAGTGAGCTGCCCAGCCACCTGATGAATCATGAAGTGAAGATGCAGGCTACAGGGGGAAAACACCGTGTTATTTATCATGCGCATACGACAAATGTGATCGCGCTGACCTTCGTGCTGCCGCTTGAGGATGAGGTATTTACGCGGGAACTGTGGGAGATGGCCACGGAGTGTCCGGTGGTATTTCCGGATGGTATCGGCGTTGTGGGTTGGATGGTGCCGGGTGGCAGAGATATCGCGGTGGCCACCAGTGAATTGATGAAGAAATATGATGTGGCGATTTGGGCGCACCACGGCATGTTTGCATCCGGCGAGGACTTTGACCTGACCTTTGGCCTGATGCACACAGTGGAGAAGTCGGCAGAGATTCTGGTCAAGATGCTTTCCATGCGGCCTGATAAGCTGCAGACCATCACCCCGCAGAACTTCCGGGATCTGGCAGTGGACTTTCAGGTGACGCTGCCGGAACGGTTTTTGTATGAGAAATAGTGGTTTTGGTCAGATTCCGGGCCATAGACAGGCATCGATATCTGGCTGCGGGCTGAATCGGAAGATCTTATGATAAACAGCATACCTTCCTCATCTGTGTTATCAGGTGGTGGAGGGTATGCTGTTTACGTTCTTACTTTCAGTTGCGATCGGTTCCGGTGTCTAAATGGAACGATTCCTTCACAGACCATAGAGGCATCTCCTTTCCTGGTTCGATTGGCAGCAACTCTCTTGCAACGATAATCTGTACATAAAACATCTCTTTATTGATATGATATACTCGCGGAGAGAATTTTGCAACTATTATTTCTCGCCAAACCGGCAAATAAGAGTATAATAAACAGTAGGAAAGGGAGACGACAATGATTTCAGACTAAGGAAGAAACCGGAAAGGAAGCAGGAAGGGAGAAGCCTTACTGATAAGTACGATGAGGGAGGGTACATGTTCAGTATTTTACTGGTAGAGGATGAGAAGCTGGAACTGGAAACACTGCGGGACTATGTGGACTGGAAGAGGCTCGGCGCCTCCAGGGTCCATACGGCCAGGAACGGCAGGACGGCGTTGGAGTGTCTGGAAGAGTACGATCCGGATATCATGATCACGGACATTCAGCTTCCGGTGATGAACGGCATTGAGCTGTCGAAGCGGGCGCGGGAAGAAGGCCATGCGTGTAAAATTGTTTTTCTGACAGGGTATGATAATTATGAATATATGAAGTCGGCCTTTCAGGTGCAGGCGGTGGATTATATTTTGAAGCCTTTTCGTGTAGACGAGGTGGAGTCGCTTATCGTGCGCATCAGGGAGCAGTTGGAGCGGGAGCGGGTAGCTGAGCGTTCCGTGGAGCTTGCTTCCGGCCAGATCTTTGCCATGGCGTGTGAGCAGGAGGGAGTGGATCTGGAAGAGCTGAGCCGGAAATATTTCTCTGTTGCTGCGGATGAGAAGGCATTCGGCCTGTTGGCGGTCTATGGGATTACGGATGAGAAGGCTGCGGCGCGGATCGAGAGCCTTACGGAAGTGCGTCACGCATTTTATCTGGATGGCCTGATCATAGCGGTTCTGCACGGCTATGTCTCTGTGGCCGATGCGGCGGGACGGATCGTGGCGGCCCTGGACGGGCAGGGAAGCGCCGCCTGGTTTGACGACAAAGTCTCGATTGCAGATATGAAAGAGGACACGGAGATTCTGCTTGGCTACAGGGACAGGATGTTTTACGGAAGGCCGGGAGAACTTCTGCGCATAACCGGCAGGGCTGAGGAGCGTGCCGGTAGATTTGACAGGGAACGGTGGAACCAGAGAGGACAGAAATTGTGCCAGAATATTGTGTGTGTGGGGGGGGGGGGAATTCGGATTCGACACAGGAAACCCTTGCCGCATGTATGGAGGAACTGCAGTTTCTGGGCAGGGAAGAATGTCAGAGAGAGGCTTACGGGCTGTATCTGAATCTGTATAACAAGCTGGAACTGGACAATGCGGCGCTGATGGAGGAGATGGAGAAAAGGGAGCATAAGCCGGAGCTGCAGATCTGGAACACGGGCTTCTTTGCGGAAGTGAAAGAGGCATTGTGGCAGTACATAAAGGCGCTGCGTCTCTTTTTTGACAGACAGCGGGAAAACCCCAACTATTATGTCACGATGTGGGTCAGGGATTATCTGGAGAAAAATTATATGCGGGTGTGCAGCGTGGAGGAAATGGCGGAAGGCATTCATCTGTCGCCTAATTATCTGCGGAGTCTGTTCAAGGCGGGAACGGGACAGACGATCCTGGAATATGTGACGGATTTCCGACTGCAGAAAGCATGTGAGTTTTTGCGGGACAAGTCTTTGAAGGTGAAGGATGTAAGCCTGCTGGTGGGATATGAGAATGTATCTTATTTCAGTCAGATTTTCGTGAAGCGTTACGGGGTGACACCGAATGAATATCGTAAAATGGTTTAAGGATCAGAGCTTTTTTAAGAAGATGACGATGATCTATGTGATCTTTGCCGTATTGCCAATGGTCTTTGTGACGGCGTACAATTACATTCAGACGAGCAGGATCCTGCAGGAAAAAAGTTATCAGGATATGCAGCAGAATATGGAGACTACCGGCAAGAGTCTGGAGACGTTCTTTGAGTCTTACAGTACGATCATGGATCTTCTCTATACGAATCAGACCATGTACAACTATCTGGGGATAGACTATACGGAGCTGTCTTACGGGGAGATGTTTTATTATACGGACAGGCAGCTTCTGCATAATACGCTGTCTTTGTTTCCGAGCATTCACAGAATTCGTTTCTATTCCGACAATGAGACGCTGCCCAGAGATAATTACTATTTCTACCAGCTGGATCAGCTGCCCGGAGGCTTTCAGGAGAAGGCCTCAAAGAAGGCGGGCTCGGCAGTGGCCGGAGGAATCGTGAAGGAAGGCGGAAAGAAGTATGCGGGTCTGATCAGGAAGATGAATTACTACAGCAGCGGCGGGATTGAGAATTATCTTGTCATTCTGGTGGATACGCAGGAATTGAGCGAGAGACTTCTGCAGAACAGCGGCAGCAGGCAGACCTATCTGATAGAAGCTGGCGGGCAGATCCTTGCGGCCTCTGATGTGAAAGCCGAGGGACGCCGGCTCTCCGGCTTTATACCGGAATGGCGAAGAATAGCAGACTGTGGCGGCAGCTACACGCTGGAGCAGGCAGACGGGCCGGTGATCTGTATGGCGCTGGATGTGGGTATGGGTATGAAACTGGTCATGACGGAGGATCAGGAGAGTCTTCTGAAAGAGGCGGAGGCAGTCACGAGAAGAATTCGGGCGATCTTTGCAGTCAGCTCATTGCTGGTGTTCGGCGCGATTTACCTGTATGGCAGAAAGTCCGCTGCGCGTGTGGACAAGGTGGTTTATGCGGCCAGAAAGCTGGGCGACGGACAGTTCGACTATATGCTGCGCGATATGGGCGGGGATGAGATCGGTCAGATCGCTGACGCTTTTAATCTGCTGAATGAGAGGATACAGATACTGATTCAGGACAATTACGAGAAAAAGCTGATGATCAAGTCCAGTGAGATGAATCTTCTGCAGGAACAGATCAACCCGCATTTTTTGTATAATGCGTTGTCGGTCATCTCTTCCATGTCCATGCGGGAGAACGGTAAGCGGACGGTGGAATGCCTGCGATATCTGGCGGATTTCTACAGAATTTCTCTGAACAATGGGCGCGAAGTGATCAGTATAGAGCAGGAGCTGGATCTTCTGCAGAATTATATGAAGATACAGAAGATCCGGTTCGGGGAAGATGTGGTAATTCGTTATGAAGCGGATGAGGACGTGCTGCAGTGCAGGACGATCAAACTGATTCTTCAACCGCTGGTGGAAAATGCCATTCATCATGGCCGACGGGAGGAAGAGGTCTTAACGGTGGGCGTCAGCGTCAGACGCCGGGAGGAGCGGGTCGTCTATGAGGTGTGCGACGACGGCCTCGGGATCGAACCGGAGAAGCTGGTGCAGCTGCGGACAGAATTAAAACAATCCCAGGAGGGATACGGCCTGAAAAATGTGGATATCAGGGTGAAGCTGCGTTATGGAGAAGGGTATGGTGTGTCGATCATGAGCATCTCGGATAAAGGAACATGCGTCAGAGTGGAGATCCCGGCGGAGCAGGGATAGAAACAGTACTTACAAACAGTGGTCATTACCTGTACAGAATACCGGAAGGTCATTTTCCGGTATCTTGTACAGGTTTTTGCTTTAAAAGAAGTTTTTTTGTACTTCCATCGTTCAAAATTAACAGAAAGTGTTAAATATTGATATTTGCCGGAAAAATATGTTACAAAATCGTTCGAAATTAAAAGATATCATTAAATTCTTTCATTGAGAATGTGACGATATCAACATAAAATAGAGCTGCGGGGAAAAAGAAACGTACAAAATAAACAAAGAGAGGGTGGTTATTTATGAAAAATGCAGTTCCTGCAGCTGCCAGGCCCCATAAGAGCGTCAGAGAGCGATTCTGGGAACAAAGATATCTGTTCCTGTTGCTGCTTCCTTCGCTGATATGGGTCATACTGATCTGTTATGCTCCAATGACGGGTCTTTATATGGCGTTTATCAATTATACTCCCAAAGGCAACGGCTATTTTGCAGACCTTGCCAGTTCCCAGTTTGTAGGGCTTGACTGGTTCAGGTATTTCTTTTCGACGGATTTCCTGATCATTATGAGAAATACGCTGGCTACCAGTCTGCTGACGCTGTTATTCTCGTTCCCACTGCCGATCATTCTGGCGATCTGTTTGAACGAAGTGAAGAGCGAGGGCGTCAAGAAATTTGTGCAGACGGCTTCTTATCTGCCTTACTTTATTTCCTGGGTTATCGCGGCCAATATTTTTATTACCTTCCTTTCCGCTGACGGTGTGATCAACAATCTGCTGATGGCGATCGGATTTACGGATGAGCAGATTCTGTTCTTCCAGAAGGGTCCTTATTTCTGGTGGATCATAGCGATCGCGAATGCCTGGAAGGTGTTAGGATATAACGCGATCATATATCTGGCAGCGGTATCCGGTATCAGCCAGGATATGTACGAGGCGGCGGACGTGGACGGAGCCACCAGAGTCCAGAAGATATGGTACATAACGCTTCCTGCATTAAAGCCTACGATCATGGTGCTGCTGATTCTGGCAGTCGGCGGTGTCCTCAATACAGGTTTTGAGCAGCAGCTGTTGATGGCGAATGATTCTATCCTGAATTACTCGGAT
The DNA here is from genome assembly GCA_947576945.1 of uncultured Lachnospiraceae bacterium. Classification (GTDB taxonomy): domain Bacteria; phylum Bacillota; class Clostridia; order Lachnospirales; family Lachnospiraceae; genus UBA3282. The sequence goes on along the minus strand of CANPTH010000094.1, from coordinate 7,480 downwards.
GTTTTGGATACTTATGCATACCGGTACGGTCTGAAAAACGGCATGTACTCTTATGGTACTGCAGTAGGCCTTTTTAAGTCGGTAGTATCGTTTATTCTGGTCATGGGCGCCAACTCCCTGTCCAAGAAGTTTGACGATAACAATACGGCACTGTTCTAGGGGGTGGGAAAATGCGAACACAATCTGTTTATAGTAAGAAAAAACCGGTCTCGGATATCGTGCTGGACGTCTTTAGCGTCATCTTTCTGGCACTGGTGGCGATTATCTGTGTCTATCCGTTTTGGAATATTTTCATCATTTCGATCAATGATGCGACGGATGCCATCCGCGGCGGCCTGTATTTCCTGCCGAGGAAGCTGAGTTTTGCAAGCTACATGGATATTTTATCCAGATCTACTTTCCTGCACTCGATCCTGGTAACGCTGGCCCGTACCGCGGTCGGAACGCCGCTGGCGGTGCTTGTGACAACGGCGCTTGCCTATGTGCTGTCGAGGAAGGACCTGCTCTTTAAGAAACCGATCACGCTGCTGTTTATTTTTACCATGTATTTTGGCGGCGGTCTGGTGCCTTACTATATGGTACTCAAGAATCTGGGGATGCTGGACAGCTTCATCGTGTTTATATTCCCGAATCTGGTCAGCGTCTACAATATGATCCTGGTCAGGAACTATATCGAAGGAATGCCGGAGGCACTCTTTGAGGCAGCCAAAATTGACGGGGCAAATGATCTGGTGGTTTTCTTTAAGCTGGTGATCCCGCTGTCCAAGCCGATCATCATGACAATCGCCCTGTTCGTGGCGATCATGCACTGGAACTCATGGTTTGACGCTTACTTATATACTAATTCACAGAACCTGAAGGTGATGCAGTCCATTCTGGTGGAGATTCTGAACCAGTACCAGACGACGGCTGCCAACCAGGCGGCAAACCGTACCGGACAGGGCATTACGCCGGACAGCATCCGTATGGCGGCAACGATGGTGGCAACGATTCCGATCATCATGGTTTATCCGTTCATACAGAAGTATTTTGTAAAAGGTATCATGCTCGGTTCGGTGAAGAGCTGATCGATAAAGAGTGATGAAATTTATATTCAGCAGGTTTATGAAGGAGGAAAAATTTATGAAAGCAAAGAAGTTGATGGCGCTTATGCTGGGCGTTACAATGCTGGCGGCGGCTGTGACAGGCTGTGGCGGTCAGGGAGACGGCGGCAGTGCGGGAGCGGGCGATGCCGCAGGAACCGGTGCGGAGGGCGGCGCCTCATCCGACGGTCCTGTGACTCTTACATTTTTTGATAAGAACTCAGGAAGCAATACGTTCGACGACCCGGTGGCGAAGGCGATTCAGGAGAAGACGGGGGTTACGGTGCAGGTGGAAAATCCCACCGGCGATCCGCTGGAGAAGTTAAATCTGATGCTCACCGGCCAGAACTATCCGGACATCGTCCTGATGGACCGCGGTAACGAGATCGCTAACCGTTATATTGACGCGGGTGCGCTGATTCCCTTAAACGATCTGATCGACCAGTACGGCCCTCATATTAAGGAAATGTACGGCGAAGTTATGACAAAGAGTGTATATTCGGATGGGAAGAACTATTATCTGAATAACTGGTATGGCGTGGATCCGGATGCGGTGGCAGGCGTGTTGATGAGAAAAGACCTGCTGACGGAGATCGTCGGAGAAGAACGCGCCAACAGCAACGACCCTTTTACACAGTCGGAATATCTGGATATCTTACGGCAGTTTAAGGAGAAATATCCGACTATCGACGGTAAGGAGAGTATCGCGGTGACGCTTGATGCAGAGAGCAAAAACTATGAAGGCACTCTCTTTGGCATGTACGGCATCACTACATACTATGCGGATGAGAACAACAATATCATGCACAAGGCGAAAGCCCCGCGCTATCAGGATGCCATTGGTTTTATGAATACGCTCTATACGGAGGGCCTGCTGGATAAGGAATGGGTTGTCAATAAGAAGGAGCAGTGGACACAGAAGCTCTCGGCGGGCAACGTATTCTCCACATTCTGTTCTTACTGGGATCCTGACAGTGCGAACACCAGTCTTGCCTCCACGGTAGGGGAAGATGCGAAATTCTACAGCTACAAGGTGGTTGCGGACGGCGTAGATCCTTCCGAGACGAAATACAGCGGAAGGAGTACGCTGGGCTGGGACGCCATCGGTATTACGAGCAACTGCCAGAATCCGGAGGCGGCAATCAAATTTATTGATTTTCTGGTAAGTGAAGAGGGACAGTACCTGATGATGTGGGGACTGGAAGGCGAACACTGGGATATGGTGGACGGCAAACATGTTCCGAAGCAGGAGATCGTAGACGGCTTTAAGACGGACTTTGACAATACGAAACTGGAGACGGGCATCCGTAAGTGGACTTGGTTTATCAAGAACGGAAATGGCACGGACGGATCACCTTATGACGTGACGAAATACGAGACCACGGAACTTACTGATTTTGCCAATGCCAGCTTCGGGGAATCTGACAGATGGGATACGGCAGACTTCACAGGTCTGGAGCCGGCAGGCAGTTCTCCGGAAGGCCTGAAATGGCAGAAGGTGAAAGACGTTTATGACCAGAATTTCCCGAAGATGGTCAATGCGGCTGACAGCACAGAGGCAAATGCGGTCTATGAGGCGATGCTGGCACAGATGGAAGAAGCAGGCTTATCGGAAGTAGAGGCTTATATGTCCGGACAGTATCAGGAGAGACTGAAATTATGGGGTATGGCGGAATAGATGTGACAAAAGAACAGATAAGCTGCTGCAAATAAGCGGCAGTATTACGGGATTAGCGCAGGCAGAAGCAGTTACTGTCTGCGCTTTTTCGGCAAAACATGCAGGAGCCATATACGGAAGCGACTGCAGGGCCGAAAACGAAATTTCTAATGTCGTTAATTATAACAGGAAAGGCGTAAGGATACCATGGGAATATTCTATTGTGAAAAAGACGGTACGATCACTTTACAGACGAAGAACACAACGTACCAGATGAAAGCGGACAGACAGGGTACACTGCTGCATACTTATTACGGACAGAAGACGGACCGGACGGATAAGTCCTACTGGATCTGCTGTCGGGACAGAGGTTTTTCCGGGAATCCGTATGGCATGGGCCGTGCGTATTCTCTGGATACACTGCCCCAGGAATACAGCTGTTTTGGGACGGGTGATTATCGGATCAGTGCGTTGAAGGTCAAGAATACGGATGGCAGTGCGGCCTCCGCACTCCGGTATGTGAGCCACGAGATCACAGAGGGAAAGTACAGCCTGCCGGGCCTTCCTGCCGCGTATGGAACGAAAGAGGAGGCGCAGACACTGATCGTCACGCTGCGGGACTGCGCGACGAATCTGAAGGTAGAGCTGTACTATGGCGTACTGGAAGAGGTTGACCTGATCACAAGGGCGGTACGCATTACCAATGACGGCACAGGAAATATCGTGCTGCAAAAGGCGGCCAGCATGTCGATAGACTGGCAGTCGGGAGCATATGACAGACTGACGTTTTGCGGACGGCATACGATGGAGCGGAATCCGGAGCGGGCGCGCATTACCCACGGCGTACAGTCTGTTGGCAGTGTGAGGGGCGCTTCCAGCCACCAGAGCAATCCTTTTATGATGATCTGTGACGGGAGCGCCACTGAAAAGGCGGGTGACTGCTACGGCTTCTCTTTCGTGTACAGCGGAGAGTTTTTGATGGAGACAGAGAAAGACCAGACGGAGCAGACCAGGCTGGTGTGCGGCATCCATCCGGACAATTTCGAGTGGACGCTGGAGCCGGGGGAGAGCTTCGTGACGCCGGAGGTTCTGATGGCGTATGGAAAAGGCTTCGGCGCGGTCAGCCGGATCTTTCACGAGGCGATCAGAGAGCATATCTGCCGCGGCGAATGGAAACACAAGAGAAGGCCGGTGCTGATTAATAACTGGGAAGGAACGTATTTTGATTTTACGGGAGACAGGCTGGTGGACATTGCGGGGGAGGCCGCAGCGCTGGGGGTGGAGCTGTTTGTCATGGATGACGGCTGGTTTGGCCGGCGGGACGACGACAATTCCGGTCTGGGAGACTGGTATCCCAATGAGGAAAAACTGGGATGCACCCTGCAGGAGCTGGGAGAGAGGATCACAGCTTTGGGAATGGGATTTGGCATCTGGTTTGAGCCGGAGGGGATCTCGGAGGACAGCGATCTGTACCGCGCCCATCCGGAGTGGGCGGTCCGGATTCCGGGAAGAAAACCGTGTCTGAGCAGAAATCAGCTTGTTTTGGATTTCTCCAGAAAGGATGTGCAGGACTATGTGATTGACAGGTTAAAGGCCGTTCTCTCGCAGGCGCCGATCTCCTATGTGAAATGGGATTTTAACAGGAGTATATGCGACAAATACAGCGATGCTCTGCCAAAGGAGCGGCAGGGTGAAATGGCGCATCGCTTTGTGCTGGGACTGTATCGTGTTCTGGAAGAGCTGATCAGAGCATTTCCGCATATCCTGTTCGAAGGGTGCAGCGGAGGCGGTGGACGGTTCGACGCGGGTATGCTGTACTATACGCCGCAGATATGGTGCAGTGACAATACGGATGCGATCGAACGGCTGAAAATACAGTACGGCACTTCTTTCGGGTATCCGGTAAGCACGATGGGATCCCATGTTTCTGCGGTTCCGAACCATCAGACGGGCAGGATCACACCCCTCTCCACGAGAGGATGCGTGGCGATGGCAGGCACCTTCGGGTATGAACTCGACGTAAACCGGATGACGGAAGCGGAGAAGACGGAGGTCAGGGAGCAGATCGCTCTGTTTAAGAAGCATTATGATCTGATACAGTACGGCAGCTACTATCGGTTGTGTTCGCCCTTTGCGGGGACGGTCACTGTGTGGGAGACGGTGTCGCCGGACGGTATGGAGGCTCTGGTGAGTGCGGTATACCATCATGTGCAGTCGAATTCGGCACCTGTTTATGTCAGGCTCGGCGGGCTGCGGGAAGATCGGATGTACCGGCTGGAACTGATCGGTGTACGGGAGGAGTGCACGCTTCCGGTAAACGACGGGGAAGATATCTTCGGACAGGGACAGATCTTAAGCGGAGCGGCCCTGATGCACTGCGGGCTGATGGTGCCGGAGGCATTAAACGGGTTTCAGGCGTGGCAGATCTACCTGCAGGCACAATAAAATTAGCGGGCGGACGGCCATAGTGGTTGCCATAGTTATAGAAAGGATGGAAAAGAGGGCGCAATGGGAGAAAAGGAATGGAGATACGATGGCGATGGGTTTTTTACGCTGCATTGGGACGGCGGCACGCTTTTGAAGGCATATGCGGCGGCGTATCACACAGACGGACGTTTTATAGATACGAGAAGTGCGGTACTGGAAAAGGAAGAAAAGTCGGAGGGAGAGGATGGAAGCACCCTGCTTTTGACATTTTGCGATGAGAATGGCCTTTGTCTGCAGGAAAAACTCACTATATCCGGGGACGGTGTGCCGGAGGCTGCCTGCTGTCTGTCTCAGAAAGACGGCGGCGCGGTGGAAACACGCAGGCTGATACCGCTTGTCCTGCAGGCGGGTGGGGAAGAACCGCTTAAGCTGTGGAACAGTCTGTGGGCGAAGATGCTGCTGGTGCCTTATGACAATACCATGTGGCTGCGCTATGAGGCGGCGCCTCTGCGGGCAGGGAGAAAGAGCTATGATCTGACGGTATTGTTTTCGGAGGACAGCAGGGAAGGGATTCTGATCGGAGCGGCGGATTTTGCGGTGTGGAAGAATGCCGTCGTCTGTTCGGCTTATGATGCCCGGACGCTGCAGGCAGAGTGCGGGGCGGCGGATGCGGGCAGTCATGACAGCATGGTTCACGGCAGTCTGTGCGGGAAGGCGGTCTGGTCCAGTGGGTTCTATGTTTTGTACGGGCAGGATTACAGACGGCTTCTGGAAGCCTACGGCGATTTTCTGTATGAGAAAAGAAAGCCGCTGCAGTGGAAAGGGAGTATTCCTTTCGGCTTTAACAGCTGGGCCGGTCTGGCCTTTCGCTTAAATGAAGACAATTACCAGAAGACAGCGGCCTTTCTGCGGGAGGAGCTGCAGCCGGCCGGGTATCAGAGCGGGGGCGCAACCTACGCCAATCTGGATGCGGGATGGAGCGCGATCCCGGAAGATCACCTGCAGATGATCGTGAAAGCGCTTCATGCAAAAGGGCAGAAAGCAGGGATTTACGATGCGCCCTTCGCATTTTTCGGGGAGGATACGGAGAAGGAGATTCCGGGGGCTCCCGGTCATGTATATGCGGAGATTCTGCTAAAAGATACCTGCGGAAAACCCCTGCCGAGGGTGGACGGTGCGATCCCTTATGACGTGACACATCCGATATGGCAGCAGCAGATGCGATGGAAACTGGATCGGTTTGTGAAGTGGGATTTTGACTATGTAAAGCTGGACTTTATGAGCCATGGCGGCATGGAAGGCTGCCGCTATGCGGAAGATGTCAGGACGGGCAGGCAGGCGATCACGCGGGGGTATGAACTGCTCACGGATTTCCTGAGCGAGGAAAAGATCGGGAAACCCTTTTTCATCAGTCTGTCCATTGCCCCGCTGTTTCCCTGCGGCTATGGCCATGCCAGAAGATTTTCCTGCGACGCCTTCGGCACTGACGAGGATGTGGAATATGTGCTCAATGCCCAGACCTATGCGTGGTGGCAAAGCGGCAGGGTGTATCAGTATAACGACCCGGATCACATCTGCCTTCTCAGGAGCTTCAGCATGGAAAGGGACAGCACGGAAGGGGAAGCAAGGGCAAGGTATACTTCGGCAGTGACAGCGGGCACGGTGATGATGTTGAGCGACGACTATGAAAATCCCACGGCCAGAGAGCGGGCGCTTCGATTTGCAGGCAACCGCAGGATCAATGAGCTGGCGGCAAAGGGGATAGCGTTTTGCCCGGCAGAGTCTGCAGGCAGCAGTGCGGCTACAGTTTACACGGCAAACGTGGAAGGCAGGCAATACGTGGCGCTGTTCCACTGGAAGAAAGAGAGGGAAAATGTCCGGGTGGATTGTGGACGCGCAGGCATCAGTACAGGACGAAGATACAGGGAACTGTGGAGCGGAGTAGAATTTGGTGACGAAGCGGGGGAAATCTGCTGGCAGGCGGAAGGCTGTGATGCGGCGATTTTGGAAGAGATATAAGAAACTCAAAAGGCAGATAGATACCCTTTATTCCTTTTGCTTTCACTCCGCGAAGGCGTGTCCTGTAAGGCTTTTACTGCCCTTACTGCGTAACAAAGAAGCACCATAATAACAGGGGGCGAAAGCATTGTCTGCTTTCGCCCCCTTGACTGCCGTACAGGCAGAGGCAGACGGTTTTGTTAACGATGGCAAAGCCGTTTATTTTATCGAATCATATTCACAGAAAATTTGCATTTCAGAGCAAAAAAATAGAGCCAGGAACCTGTTTTTTAGATTCCTGGCTCATTAGTGCCAT
>CANPTH010000093.1 GCA_947576945.1 uncultured Lachnospiraceae bacterium | reverse complement strand
TATCCCTCTTATTCCCGGCAGCGAACAGCAGCGCCCCCATAGAGGCGGCCATGCCCACGCACACGGTACGGATGGGGCAAGGGATTACCGCCATCACGTCATAGAGGGCAAGGCCGTCCGTGACCGAGCCGCCGGGGCTGTTGATGTACATGGTGATTTCCTTCTCCGGGTCTGCATGGTGCAGGTAACGGAGCTGTAAAATCAGTGAGTAGACGGATTCACGGTTAATCTCACCGACAACTTCGATGGAGCGGCGGTTTGTGAAAAGCTCGTCCTGTACCGGGCAGTAGGTGGTGCCCTCGGAACTCTCTTTTATGATGTGCGGCGTCATAAGATACAGATTCATATGCGTTTTCCTCCTTATTTCCAGTTGATGTTTTTGTCGCAGAAAGGCTCGATAAGGATGCGGCAGATTACTTCGTCACAGAGAAGCTCCGGCAGTTCCCCGCGGTACGCCCATGAGAGGATTTCCGCAACAAAACTATCAGAGACGTTCCCGTATGCCTCATCTGATGCCATGCAGTTATAGACTGTGGAATAATAAAAATCGCCGCGCATATCGGAGAGCGCATAAAAATAGCAGAGGGTGTCAATCCAGCAGACAGCCGGATATGCGTTGTTTACCCCGTCCCCGCAGGCGGCAAGCCTTTCTTCAAGCCTCTTCTTTTTTTGCATCCTGCGCCTCCTTCCATGTCCGGTAAGCCTCACTCATGGGCGCCGCAAACAGGCGTAACAGTTCCCTGTGCGGGAGCGTGCCCGGCCCGGGCCTTTTGTGCCTGCCTATCAGGCCTGCCGTCTCACGGACGGTCATTTTTTCAAGCCGTTCCGGCGGGATGCCGAGCATCATTGCGAGCCTTGTGAGGCAGTTGTCGTTTTTCATGTAATCAGATAACGGCATCCTGCCAAATGCCCGGATGGCACAGGCATCATACTCCGGGTGTATGCGTTCCCGTCCTGCCTTTTCCAGCTGTTCTTCAAGCGGTATCTTTTTGTATGCCATAGGTTCCTTCTCCTTCCGTCCGGCTTCTGTCTGCCAGACCTTTACAAAAAAATAGCCGGGCAGCGGGAGCTGCCCAGTATGTCAGTAAGAGGCATTGCTTCGGTAAAGCGCCCAATGAAAACAGAAAACCACACAGGACTGCCGTGCCGGTCGGACGTATGGCCTGTCCTGCGGCTTTATGCCCCGGCAGGAATCAGCCGTTTAAGGATTTTCACTGTAATCCGGCTGGTCTTTCCCCTGTGTGGGGCTGGATGCAGGCAATGCGGTCTGCGGCATGGAAAGCGTTTGCGGTGAGCTGTCTCTGCCATGCGCCCGCTTTGGGGGACCATTTGAAACCATTGCTTTTCAGTTCCAAGCGCACTGCTTCGTCAGGTTTTTCATCAAAATATATCCTGAGCCGGTTATCCTCTTTGCAAGGCTCTGCATATCCGCCGTCGAACTCCCAGCCGGCATAAACGGTCTCTGCTTTCCGTTCCAGTTCCTCAATCCGCTGTTTTACCCTGCGGATTTCAGCGCCGTTGTTGGAGAGCTGCCAGGGCAGGTAAGGCGATTTGCCGTAATGCCAGCTGGATTCCATGTCAGATTTTAATCTCTGAACCTGTTCCGTTGTCAGGAACGGGCAGCCGTCCAGCGTGCCTTTCTCCCGGAAATAGCTGTTGACGAGCTTCATCGCCTCCTGTGATTCTTCCAGACTTTCAAGCTTCTCCTTTAATTTCCCCACTGCGTCCGGGTCATCGGCGCTGATTCCGCCTGTGCCGGTGCTCTTAATCCTGTCAAGGAGCCCCTGTATCTTTTTCCATTCCTCCATGTTCCTGTCACGGGCGGCGTTCTGCTTTTCCTTTTTCCGTGTGGGGAAGTTCGCCGGGCCTGCGATGAGGACAGAGGGCATACGGGCGTCAATCACGAATCCGTTATTCATGTTCTCCGCAAGTTTGCGCGCATAGGAATCAAGCAGCCGGTCTATCTTTTCATGGTACATGGGGTCAACCCGCCTTTTCTGCGCTGCGGCAATCCCTGCCGCCTTATCCACCATCTGTCTGTATCCCGCAGTGGCGCTCCCTGCCTTGTAATCCGAAAAGCTGTTCATCTCCTTTGCGCGGCGTGCCGCATCCTCATTGATTTTGTAATAATTCACGTCACTCATATGTTCTGGTATCTCCTTTCTCTGGTATAAAAAGGCGGCATCCTGTTCAGTCGTCTGAATGGATACCGTCTTTTGAATCTCATAACCGTCGATTTTGTCCATTGGGCCAATCCTCCTTTCGGGAGAGCGGCCGGCACAGGAACTGTGCAGAAAGGTGTACATTGAAAAAGAGAATACAGAAAAAAGCCCGGCATTTCTGCCGGGTCTGGTTATGGACAATATTAAATTTTCATCCCGATATAAAAACTCAATTTCATATAAGCCCAAAATATTTCAGTGCATCTTCGATATACATCATTTTCGCAGGGGGACAGTGTTTTATCTCCGGGTTCTCTTTCTGGGATTTGTGGTGGTTTTCCCCCATTTCAAGCCCGCACATCCTCTTGACCTCCGCAATGTAGCGTGTATGCACATTTACGCCAAAGTTATCCTTAACATATTTTTTGATATTTTGATAAGTGGCTTTCTCTTTAGGCCGGTAATTACTGTCCGCCGTTACCTCCATCGTGACCTCTATTTTAGGTGTATCATTTTTGAGGGATAATAAAGCAACCGTCTCCACATTCGCCGTCCAGGGAAACTGATCTACTGCCACTGCCCTGTCCACCTCATATCCTCTCTCCAGAAACACCTCCAGATCCCGTACCAGGCTGGTCGGCTTACAGGAAATATACAGGATATGCTCTACCCCATAACGTATGATCTTATCCAGTGCCTTCGGATGGATCCCGTCCCGGGGCGGATCCAGAATGATAAAATCAGGTTTTTCATCAATTGTATCAAGTACTTTCAATACATCTCCGGCAATAAATTCACAGTTATGTAAACCATTTAACTCTGCATTCTTCCTGGCGGCCTCCACTGCCTCCTCCACGATTTCCACACCGATCACCTTCTTGGCCACCGGTGCCATCAGCTGAGCGATCGTACCGGTACCACTGTAAAGGTCAAATACAATTTTACCGCGCGCCGTCACTTCATCCGTAAAATCTGCCGTTCCTTCCGTTTCCTTCCGCCCATTCTCTGCCACTGCCAAACATTCCTCTGTACAGCCGTCCGCTGCATCTACAGCCGCCATAGACTCTTCAGGGTCTATAAAATCTGTAATATAATCCCGGGCCGTCTGATACAACACTTCCGCACCGCAACTGTTTGTCTGAAAAAAAGAAAATACTGAAATCCTGAACCGTAATCCCAGCAGCTCTTCATAGAAATAGTCCTGTCCATATAATATGCTAGTCTCATCACTCTGTATAATATCCGCTACCGCATCATTCCTGATGTGCAGAATGCCGGCCATTCTTCCTTCCAGTTTCAGATCCAGCAGTCTGTCCCTGAAGCCAAACAGAATTTCATCTTCCGCGGGCTGTCCTGCAGTCCTGTTCATCCCTTGTGTTTTTCTTTCCCCCGGACCCTGCGTGGTTGTCACAAGTGCGACCAAAATCTCCCCTGTCTTTGAAGCTTTACGCACAAGAAGGTGTCGAAGATAGCCGATATGACGCAGTCTGTGATAAAAGCTGATATCCACACCCTGTTCCTGCAGCTGTGTAAAATACTCTTTCACACAGTACAGAATCCTGCGGTAATCCTCATCAACGATCCTGCACCCGGTAACGGACACAATATCATAGAAACTGCCTCTCTTATGCATTCCCAATGCAAGCGGCCCGTCCTTGATTTCATCCCCAAAAGAAAATTCCATCTTATTCCGGTATCCAAAACACACAGGACTTTCCTTTATCCCCTCAAACTGCCATGGACCCTGCCTGTCCAGTACGCTGTCCAACAGTTTTTTGACCTGCTCTTCCTTAATCTTCAACTGTTCCCCGTATGGCAGTGACAGAAAAGTACAGCCGCCGCAGCTCCCAAAATGCGGACAGGGACTGCCGCATTCCCTTGGAGAAGCTTCCAATACTTTCAACAATCTACCCTCTGCCCGGCCTTTACGCACTTTACTCACGGCACACTGCACCCGCTGTCCCGGCAGTGCATTTTTCACCACACAGATGCCTTCCTCAGTCTCCACAATCCCTTTGTTCGGAAAATCTACCCGTTGTACGATTCCTTCTATGATCTGTCCCTTTTTCATGACCGTCCTCCAATGATGTCTTCACGCTGTTTTTCAAAAAAAGCGGGATGCTTTATACACCCCGCTTGTCATTCATTTACCTGTTACAATTTTCAGATCAGCCGACAGACTGTCCGGATACTCTTTCTGTTCCAGATTCCTAGCAGTCCGACTTTATTTCTCTGTATCAGAGACTGCATCATCATCGTCTTCCTCATCCTCGAAGAAATCGTCGTCGAAGTCATCATCGAAATCATCCTCAAAATCTTCCAGATAATCCGGCTTGAAATAACGATACATCGCATAAGCGATTGCCGCAACCGCCACAACTGCACCGATAATTGCAAAGATCCACAATAATTTATCACATTTCTTCTCTTCTTCCCTCTTCCGGCCCAGAAGCTCATTCACTCTCGCATTATCCAATATATCATCCAATTTATTCAGAATCTCTGCTCTGCTCATAGCATAATCCTCGCTTTCCTTTTTGTTGGTCTCCGATAAGAATCATTAATATATAATATACCACTTCTTATTTCTTTTTACTATAAAAATATAGAAATTTATCAAAATTTTAGTAACGTTTCCGCCTGTTCATTTGCCCGAACCTTCCGCTGGTTTTCTGCCGGTGATGCAGGCAGCTTCGCTATGACAGAAAAAGCCGGATCCCCGCCTCGATCGTCTCCGGATACACCAACACCAGCTTTTGCTTTAAAAACGGGCTGAGAGCCTGTCTTAATCTCTCCTGGTCTGACACGTGGTACAGCTTTTCTCTGGCAGGTGTCAGGAGAAAAATCAGCTTGCTTCTGGCTTGAAATTTTTTCAGATATTCCAGGATCTCGATGACCGACCGATTGTTCTCCTGCTCCTCCGCAATCTGTCCGTTTCCGGTATTCATAGATTCTTCCGGCTCGTAAGTATCAAAGAAGGCGCCCGTCTGCACATAGGCCGCCGCCACTGTCTCTGCACGCATATCTTGCCGTCCCCACAAGACCATGTTCAGGCGTACATTTCGAAACACTTCACTCTGTTTCTTACAGGATGTTATGATATCCCCGCACAGCTCCCGGGCCGTCGCCTTGTCAAACTCCCGGTCAACGACGATGGCCATCTCCAGAATGCCGCCCCGGTAATTGCCCGGTACGTGTAACACTCTCTCGACCTGATTATGCAGCTGTAAATTCCTCACCGGCGTCAAAGACATTGCCGCTGTTCTCCCTTCAGACCTTTTTTAATTTCGCAAATCCCGCATACATGATCTTCTGACCCGCTTCATCAAATACTACTGTCACCTGGGAATCCCGCGGTCCAGGTTCGATCTTCATCACGGTTCCCTCGCCGTAGCGCAGATGCCGTACTCTGTCGCCCACGCCGTACTCCAATGACCTGCTGCCTGCCGGCTCAATGGTCACGGCGCCCACGCCCTGCGTCGCCCTGGTAATATAGGGCTGGTTCTCCACGGCTGTGCGCTTTGGTCTGACGATCGCCTTGGGTCTGCCCATGGCCGCCGCCGGTTTCTTTTCCCCGGACAACGCCGTACCGCTTCCGAAGTTCACCGGCTTATCGAATACATTGTCCGGCACCCGCCTGTATGGCGCCGACGGCTCTGCCGGCCGGCTTCCCAGGCCGTCTCTTCCTTCCGCTTCTGTCCTGAACGATCTGGTTTCCGGGCTTCTCGTCTCAAAAGGCTTCGCCTGAAAGAAACTCCGTTCTCTGGAGTTCTCCTCATACTCCCGGTGATCCGGCCTTTTCGCCTGGGGTGGATTGTTATCCATAAGCTGGGGCGGAATCTCCCTGACAAAACGGCTGACAGGGTTATACTGGGTCTCCCCTCTGATCATACGCTGTCTGGCATAGGAGATCGTCAGATCGTCCTTCGCCCTGGTAATGCCCACGTAGGCAAGCCTTCTCTCTTCCTCGATATCCATGGGATCATCGGACATGATCGTCATATAACTGGGGAAGATGCCCTCCTCCAACCCGGCCAGATACACATGAGGGAATTCCAGTCCCTTAGCCGAGTGCAGGGTCATCAGCAGTACCCGGTTATCGGATTCGCCCACTTTATCGATATCCGCGACCAGAGCCACTTCCTCCAGAAATTCGCTGAGAGACGGTTCGTCATGGATCTCCTCATAAGCCACCACTTTGCTGACCAGCTCGTCGATATTCTCGATCCGGTCAGCCGCATCCTCCTCATCTGACATTTCCAGCTCCTTCACATATCCTGTTGACTCCAAAATATCCCGCACCAGTTCTTCCAGGCTGTAAAACTCCAGCTTAGAGCGGAACGTCTGTATCATCGTCACAAAGGGCTTCAGCTTGGAAGCGCTTCTCCCGATTGTCATGATCTGATCCGCCTCTTTCAGCGCATCATAGAAGCTGATCTGCCTGCTGTCGGCATATTCCTGTACCCGCACAATGGTAGTCATGCCGATCCCGCGCTTCGGAATATTGATGATTCGCTTCACGGCCACATCATCCCGCCCATTATCTATGGTCTTTAAATATGCCAGAATATCCTTGATTTCCCGTCTGGCATAGAAATTGACGCCGCCGATCACATCATACGGTATGCCTTCCATAATGAATTTCTCTTCCAGCAGTCTGGCCTGCGCATTGGTCCTGTACAGAACCGCACACGAACCGTACTCTGCCGCACCGCTCCTGGTCTTCGCCGCCACGTCGCCCGCTATGTACTCCGCCTCCTCATAGGCAGTGTCAAACTGCCTGAAATGAATACGGTTTCCTTCCTTCTTATCTGTCCAGAGCGCCTTATCCTTACGTCCCGTGTTATTTTTGATTACCGCATTTGCCGCATCCAGCACGATCTGCGTGGACCGGTAATTCTGTTCCAGCTTGATCACACAGGCTTCCGGATACACTTTCTCAAAATCCAGAATATTGCGGATATTTGCCCCGCGGAACTTGTAAATGGACTGATCGTCATCCCCCACCACACACAGATTGCGGTACTTCCCCGCAAGCAGCCTGATCAGCTCAAACTGCGCCGTGTTGGTGTCCTGATACTCGTCCACCATGATATAACGGAACCGCTCCTGATAATTGTTCAGCACCTGCGCATCCGCCTTAAAAAGCTCTACCGTCTTCATGATCAGATCGTCAAAATCCAATGCATTATTCTTATGCAGAACCGCCTGATACTCCTTATACGCCTTGGCGATCCTGCTCGCATTATAGTCAAATCCCGCCTGCATCTCATACTGCAGCGGATCGATCAGTTCATTCTTGGCCGAAGAGACAGCGCCAAGGATCGTCCGCTCCTTCAGCATCTTCGTATCGATCTGCAGCTTCTTACAGACCTCCTTCATCACGCCCTTCTGGTCGTCCGTATCATAGATGGTGAAGTTATTGTCATATCCCAGCCTGTCAATGTATCTGCGCAGGATTCTTACACAGGTAGAATGGAATGTGGAGACCCATATCTGCTCCGCGCCGAAGCCAACGATCTTATCTACCCGCTCCCGCATCTCACCCGCCGCCTTATTGGTGAAGGTGATCGCCATGATCTGATACGGATTCACACCCTCCTCCTCGATCAGCCAGGCCACTCTATGGGTGAGTACTCTGGTCTTGCCGGAACCAGCGCCGGCCAGGATCAGAACCGGCCCCTGGGTCTGCATCACCGCCTGCTTCTGTCTCTCGTTTAACGTATCATATATACTCATCTGTTCCCTGTTCCTTTATATAGAATCACGTGTACGGACGGCGCAGCAGATGCGCGATCCTGATTGTCATTAAAATAATTTATTGCCGCAATTACCGCAGAATCTGGAACCTGTCGTGGGTGTACCGCACTCAGGACAGAACTTCGGTCCGGCCTGCGCATTCTGCTGTACCGGCGCCGCTGCCCCTGCTCCTGCATTGGCGTTCAGATTCATCTGGTTCACCATCTGCTGCCCGATCGCCATCCCCATCTGCAGTCCGACCATATCCGAGGCCATGCCTGAACCATGACCGCCCTTCGCCATACTGTCAGCCGCCGCGATCTGCGTATATTTACCCATATCCCCGATCATAGACTGTGCCGCTGCCTTCTCCTGCATGCGCTTGATTTCTTCCGGATAAGAAAAGCTCTCAATGGTAAAGTCCGTAATACCGATGCCCAGTTTGTGCATATCCGAATCCAGATCCGATTCGATCCCCTTCGCTATGCTTCTGGCATCCGCCTGCAGATTAAACATATCCCGGCCTTCTTTGCTGATCCAGCTCATCAGCAGCTGATCCAGGCTGGCAATGATGCGTGCCTTCACATCCTCTACGGTATACCGCTGTCTGATACCGGCCAGTTTCTCAATCATCACCTCATGCTCTGCCACCCGGCAGTTGAAGGTGCCAAAAGCCCTGATCGGCATGCCGCCCGGCAGTCCCGGCGCCTGCAGATTGATGGCATTCTTGGTACCCCATTTCACCAGCAGTTCCTTGGTATTGATAAAAAGCACCTCCGCCCGCAGCGGCGTATTGAACCCAAAGCGGAAACTCTTCAGCGTCGTCAGGAACGGAATGATATCCGATTCAATGTCATAATCACCGTCTTCCTCAAAGATTCCTTCCACTCTGCCGTTATACAGAAAAACCGCATCCTGTCCCGGACGAATGATCAGCCTGGATCCCTTCTTGATCTCCTCATTCTGCCATTTATAGAATATAACACCCTCATCGCTCTCGTTCCACTCCACCAGATTGGAAAACTGATTCTTCAAAAATCCCATTTTTAGCCATCCTCCGTTCTACCTTATTATAATACATACAACTATAATACATAAAAGAATACCGATTTTGAAACATAGAATCAGTATAGCACAGACTGTAATTTCTCTACAAGTTTTTTAATTGTATGCATTTACTGCGGCGCTTATTGCACACCGATCACGATTCCTGCAATAATGATCGCAGCACAGATCATCTTATGCGTCGTATTCTTCTCCCTGAACAGATAACGGCCGGCCAGAATCGTCACAATACAGCCGGCCTGCTTTAACAGCGTCATCACGGTGATTTTGCTTCCCGGCATGCCGTTGGCAACAAAAAGCGCCCTGTCTGCAATTACAAACAAAAAGCTCAGCA
The DNA here is from genome assembly GCA_947576945.1 of uncultured Lachnospiraceae bacterium. GTDB lineage: Bacteria > Bacillota > Clostridia > Lachnospirales > Lachnospiraceae > UBA3282. Next base: position 3,883 of record CANPTH010000093.1, on the reverse strand, counting down.
TCCACACCCACTTGTTCCGCATCACACTCCGCAGTCGGATCTTAGTACGCGAAACCAGAATATACACCAGATAAAACAGAACCAAAAACAGCATATACCAGAACTGCAGCTGTGTACTGCTTATATCCTTCATCAGGATCTTATCTAATAAGCCGGACAGAGCATTTAACACGCAGGAGGCAAAAGCCATCACCACATACAGCATTCCCACACTCTGTCCTCTCTTCTCTGCTTCCGGATCCAAATCCGACGCCGCACGGCCTCTGCGCGGTCTGTATTTCAGCATAAGCAGTCCTGTCGATACGAAAAGCAGCCCGATCACCTGATACCTGCTCAACACTTCATGCATCACGATCACACCGAGCAGCGTGGCAAACATGACTCTGGAAAGATCCAGCACACCATAAAGGCTGATCGGCATCTTCCTGATCGCCTTAAAGCTGAACATCCATGCAAGAAAAATCACAAAAGACTTCATTGCTATATAAAAATAGAACTTCGGTTCCAATCCCGCCGCATTTCGTACTCCCGGCAGCACGATCAGGAATGAAAGCAGTGTATACATAAACAGTACCTCTATGGTAGAGTTTTTCTCCAAAGCCTTCTTTTTCAGGATTTCTCTGACACCTTTCAATATTCCATACAATAAAACCAACGGTATCCACAACATTTTTCTAATTCATCCAATCTTTTGCTTTTCTTTTTGCTCATTTGCTGTTATAATAGGTTCATGCGGATATAGTTCATCGGTAGAACGCCAGCTTCCCAAGCTGGAGAGGCGGGTTCGATTCCCGTTATCCGCTTGCTGAAACCCTGATTTTACAGGGTTTCTTTTATTTGATAATCTTCTTTATCCCCATTGCATGAGAAATGAAATCATACAAAAAAAGAAAAAGCCTGGAAAATCCAGGCTTTTACCAGCTGCTGACGGGAATCGGACCCGTGACCTCCGCACTACCAAAAAGCAATAACGCTTTATCTGTGTTATCTCGGTTTTGCCTGATGTGGCGTGAAACGCTGTATTTTAGCGGAGTTCTTTTCGCAGCTTTTCGTGCGTTTTCATTGTTCGCTGTAAGTTTACTAACAAGATTCTAACAAAAAGCCTACAACACGTCAATCAGATATTTTAGGAATAGCAGTCTTAATCATCATAGTGTCCTCTGCATGATATGATTTTAATATTTTGCAATTCATCAATATCGTATACCAAGCGGTTTTTTTCATCAATCCGTCTGGAATATCCGGGACGATATTTCAGCGGCTCCGGCTTTCCAATGCCTTGCATTGCCCCATTTCGCTTAATATCCACTAATAGACTATTGATTCTCTTTGCTGTTTTCCTGTCTTGAGACTGCCAATAAATGTAATCAGAAAATCCTTTATCTGTAAAAGTAAAATCATTCATCTTTATGTTTCATCCGTTCCATCCAATTTAATACTTTTTCAGTAGGTTCCCAGTCATCAGATTCCATTGCCTGCAATTCTTCCATGCTGAAAGAAATGGATTCCCCATTTTCCAGCTGCTTAAAACTCCTGTCCAGCATAGCCAGATATTCTGCGTTTCTTCTGGCTTTTACCATTTCGTTATATTCTTTTTCTGATACGATTACCACATTTTCATTTTTGGGTCGTGACACAATAAGCGTTTCGCCGCTTATTACTTTATTACACCATTCCTTAAAATTTTCACGCACATCCATGCTCTTTACCGCTAACATAGTATCACCTCATAATTTTCGTATGGTTTTTCGTACTTTTATTATATATAGTTATTATACGTCTGTCAAATTGATTTATGTTGGAAATGAAGAGAAATTGAAAACAGCCCCATCCGTAAAGGATAGGGCGGGGCGATTGGAAGTTACCTTTCATTTTTCTCAGACCTTTCCGCTATATGACATACGGATGTATTTGCTTTCCCACAAATCATCTTCCGGTCCGTACTCCGTTATCTGGCAGTCGTGGTGAAGATCCTCCGCAATTTCAAGAATGACATCTTTTAACTCCAGCTTATCAAGATACTTTTGTGGAATGGCTTCAAAGCCGAGTGCCGTTCCGGGTATATTTCCTGTAACCGCGCCGGTGGAGTCGCTGTCGCCATCATGGTTGACTGCGGCTGCAACACCTTTTACAAAATCGTCAGAATATTTGAGTGCACAGCATATCGCTATTGCGAGAGTTTCCTCCGCCACCCAGCCTTCTCCGAGCTGTCGGACAGCGTCGAGGTCTTCTTTGTTTTCACTGGATAGCACAATAGCTTTTTTTACCAGTGTCAATAATTCATCCATGTGTTTCGCTTTCGGAAAGACGGAGGGTATCACACATATAGCGTCGTTGACCGCCTCGAAAATTGAATCACCGCTTTCGGCAATCCTCAAAATGATATGAACAAGCATATATTCTTATTTTGTTGATAATTACATACATGTTTGGTTCTCTATATCTATTGGACCAAGACCCAAACTACACATGCACTGATTCTATATCACCAATCCCTACCCTATATAAACCCTGCATCATAGACTAATCATCAAAATTTCACTAACACCTAAAAGCATGAAAAAGGTAACTGTTTTGATGACCGTTTTGCAATTTTATCCAACCGCATGATGAAAATTTTTGATTGTCTGAAGCACTCCGTCTGGTATACCCAATCCTTTTTGTCGATACTTATATATCATTTGCTTTGACCTGTCCTCGACACCTTTGAAGCAATACCATTTACGGAGAGCGGCCCTCAAAATTTGCCAATCAGCTACTAAATTCCTATGTCTGCAAATTGTATCGCTGATTTCTTTCCCCGTATTACTGGAAAGAAGACTCTCAAAAAGGGTATCTCTGGCATTGTTCAAATATTCTTTAACACAAGGAATTATGTCCTCTATAAAAATCTTTTTGTATTCCACACACATGATCTCTATTGCCCGCTTTGATAAAATATCTTTCAGTTTTCGTTTATCCGTACCAAAAGCACGGCTCAGTCGCCTGTCAATCAAGACGCATTCGATGCGGAGCATATTATTTTCAACAAGAGGATTTCCCTTTTCATGCTGTTCATACGTCTTATCGTAAATTTTGAGACGGTACTCTTTCGGCTTCGAATACAGACAAGAAGTATTAACCTTGCCGCATTTAGAATCTGGTTTCCGTTTTCTAAACACTACTGTCCGATCCAGTGCCATATCCATTAAATGAATAACATCTGATGGAGTAGCGCCACCGACACACGGGAGAGTTAAATTGACTTCTAAGGACACCACTTTCAGATCATCTATGAATTTATCCGAATACTGGTTTTGTAAATGCTTTTGAAGATAACCTTTGATAAACGCTATCACTTGTGGCTGAACCAATTCTAACTTGATAGCGTCTACGATTCCAATCGGTTTTACATTGTTCGGGCGGATACAATTGACGGCATTGATATACACCCTTATTTTGCTGCCAACTATATCAATTTCTGCAATCGTGTTGCCAGCATTATTCTTTAGCGCTTCTTTTTCAAAATACAGTTTGTCCATTCCGTCAAAGGAAATCCTGTATTCCAGATTCATACCGTCAAGCCCGCTCTGGCTCTTTTTTTATTGACTTTATCTGTATTTTCCATAGATATTACATTCCTCCTTTCTCCAATATGGCAATAAAAAAGGAGAAGCAAAAAGACTGTCGCCAACGACAATCTGCTTCTCCTAAAGCTACTCTATATGATATTTTACTTCTCGTTTCTTATTTATCCTACATTATATCTAATAAATTCCTAAAATACAATAATTTTTTGTTCCTTTTTCTTTTTTGGGAGAACCGCATATAAATATAAATGGCTGATTCAGAGGGCACTGAAAAACTCCCACTTTTTTGCGGGAGCTTTTTCTTTTCAACATAT
>CANPTH010000092.1 GCA_947576945.1 uncultured Lachnospiraceae bacterium | reverse complement strand
GTACAGTGGTGTGGGAGGTCGGCTGCTCAACTAATGGGTAGCCTCCTACCCGATAGTTTTTATAGTTAACGATATTAAAAATTTCGGTTTCGGCTCTGCAGGAGCTTTCGTATGCTATCTGTTAAAAATTCTGCCCTGGTATTTCTGCAGGGACAGAAGCAGGATCATGCCAAGGATACCGCAGGATATGATCTCACCGGCGCCTACGGTCAGGCAGTAGTAACCAAAACACTGCAGTACGGACATGCCGTCTATCATCAGGCCGTAGCCGTAGATCAACACAAGCGGCACGATGATCGTGTTGGCCGCGATCGGACATACCGGGGCGCACCATTTCCATTTGCGGAGCGCGTAAGTGCCAAGTGCGCCGAGCAGAGTTGCCAGACTGCCGAAAATAATGTCGGGCAGAGCGCATCCTGTCAGAATATTGCTGAGCAGACAGCCGATAAAGAGGCCGGGAATGGCGGCGGGGGTGAAATAAGGCAGAATAGTGAGTGCCTCGGAGAACCGAACCTGCACGGCATAGTTGGCAAGTCCGAAAGCGTTGGCGATAAAGGTCAGCACAACGTAGATGGCGGCGATCATGGCCGCCTGAACCATGGTGGTCAGTGAGATGGGCGTGGAAATCCGTGCGGGGATTGCCTCGCTGTAGGTTTGTTTTTTCATATGCATTTGTCTCCTTTAGTTTTGTTTTTCGTCAGGAAGGTCTCGAACTGACGTTATATTTCGGGCAAATCATAATTCAATGAGTTTCCCGAAGAATTATTATACAGAGAAATAAAAAAAAGTCAAGCCGCGGCTTGACTTTTTAAGTCACTTTTTAAATATCCAGTAAAAAATTTCTTTACTATGTTTCCAAATCCTCCTCATGATACCGCGCCACCGCCGACTGGATCCTCTCCACGGGATTGAGCAGATCGCTGATGGAAGTATCGTGATTCAGGGTGTCAATGATATAGGCGATGTATTTGCTCATATCACAGTCGATATACCACTCGCGGCTAAGAAGCTCCGGTGTCTGGTAGATCAGGTTGGTGGTCAGCACGCGGTGGATCAGGCCGTCCTTGTATGCCTTATCGAACCCTTCAAGACCGGCGGTAAAAAGGCCAAAGGTGGCGAATACGAAGATTCTGTTGGCTCTGCGTTCCTTAAGGGCGTTTGCCACTTCCAGAACACTCTCACCGGAGGAAATCATATCATCTATGATGATCATATCCTTGCCTTCGATGCTGGAACCGAGGAATTCATGGGCCACAATGGGGTTGCGGCCGTTGACGATGCGGGTGTAGTCCCGTCTCTTGTAGAACATACCCATATCCAGACCAAGCACGTTGGCAATGTAGATTGCTCTCGTCATACCGCCCTCGTCGGGGCTGATCACCATCATGTGGTCGTTGTCGATCTGCAGGCCTTTCACATGGCCCAAAAGTCCTTTAATAAACTGATAAGCAGGCTGTACGGTCTCGAAACCGTTCAGCGGGATGGCATTCTGTACGCGGGGGTCGTGGGCGTCAAACGTGATGATATTGTCCACGCCCATATTGACCATTTCCTGCAGGGCCAGGGCGCAGTCCAGAGATTCTCTGGCGGAACGCTTGTGCTGGCGGCTCTCATAGAGATAGGGCATGATGACAGTGATCCGTCTCGCCTTGCCGCCCACCGCGGCGATGATACGTTTTAAATCCTGATAATGGTCGTCCGGTGACATGTGGTTCTCGTGGCCGCAGAGGGAATAGGTCAGGCTGTAGTTGGCTACGTCTACCAGAAGATAGAGGTCTGAGCCGCGAACCGATTCCTTGATCACACCTTTGGCTTCGCCGGAACCGAATCGGGGCACTGTTGCCTCCAATATATAGGAATCCCGCTGGTAGCCGGAGAATGCCAGCGAGTCTTTGTGCTCACTCTCGCGTTCGGTTCTCCATTTTACCAGATAATAGTCTACCTTTTCGCCCAGCGGCTTGCATCCGGCCAGCGGGATGATGCCGAGGGAACCTACCGGAATGGTCTCAAGATTTCTTTTTTCTTCGCGTTTCGTCATGAAAGGATCCTCACTTTCTGTTCATCAGGCGTTTTCTGTACATACGGATATCCTGTCCGGTCAGTTTACAGATTTCATAGTGGCTCGTGATACGGGAAAAGATACGGTCAGAGTATCGGTTCCGCAATTCTTCCAGAGAAAGGTTGGTGGAGATGATGGCAGCCTTTTTCCCCATATGGCGCTCGTTCAGAAGAGCAAAAAGCTGGGATGTCACGAACTGATTGGTCAGTTCGGTGCCCAGGTCGTCGATGATCAGCAGATCGCACTGATACAGGTCTGCATAGGTTTCGCGCAGTTCTTCTCTATTCTTATAATCGAAGGAATTCTTGGATAATAAATCAAACAGGCCGGTGGCGCTGAAATAGATCACGGAATGACCGCTCTCGATCAGTTCTTTGGCGACACAACCGGAGAGAAAAGATTTTCCCGTCCCCACTGTACCATAAAAGAAGAGATTATGGTAGTCGGAATTGAAATTTTTGACAAAGTTCCGGCAGGTTTGTACCGCATTCTTAAAACGGGACAGATCCTCGCCGTCGTAATACTCATAAGACAGAGTGCTGAAATTCTCCGTGCGGAGCATTTCACGTATGTTGGACTGTTCATAGAGCAGGGTGATCATGGCCTGCTTAAAACAGTGGCACTTCCCGCTGCCGATATAGCCCGTATCCTGACAGTCCGGGCATTCATAGACCGGTTCCAGGTAATCCGGAGCAAAGCCTGCATCCTCCAGAAGCTGTGCTTTGCGGCCCGATAATTCGGCCAGCGAGTCGCGCAGATCTTCCATGGCTTCCTCGTCACCGGCAAGCAGCTTCCTGCCCTGGGCTACGGAGACAGCCGCCACCATGTCTTCCAATTCCCGGTATCCGGGGATGCGGTCATAGACACAGGCAAGCCTGCGCTCTGCTTCACGGCGGCTTTTCAGCTGCTTTATCTCATATTGATGAAGAATCGTATCATATTGCGCATTTGTCAGGGACACTCTGAGACTCCTTATATTCCAACAGGAAATTGTGCGGCATATTCGAGTTTGTAAAGCTCATTTAAGAAACAGGCATACTTTTGCTTAATTGCTGATCAGTTCCTGCTCTAAAGCTTCGAAGTCATAGCTGTTCTGTGTAAACTGGTTGAATTTGTTGCCGGAAGCGGGTCTGGACGGCTTCGTTCTGCGGTAGTGCTCATCCAGAGACTGGATGTCGTTGACACTATGTACACCGGATTTCTGCCAGCTGGCAAGTATTCGGTCGGCATACTCAAAACGATGCTTGTCCGTTGCCAGAACGGTACGTTCACAGGCGATAAAAATAATATCGGTATCGAAGCCGTACTCTTTCGTCCAGCGTGTGATATAGGTAACCTCCGTTTTCGTAGGAGTGCCGTTCTTTCCCAACGCTTTCATGATCTCATAGACCGACTTGTCATACCGGCCGGCCAGCTTTGCGGCCTGTCCGGGAGTGGTTACGCCCTGCTGTGCCCAGCTGACAGCGACTTTCTCGATGTAGCGCAGCTCCTTCTTACCTCGGTCCACACAGTACTGGATCAGATAATCGATCAGATCCTCAGAGAAAGCAAGCTTATCTGAAATAAAAAGGATTGTCTTCACCTCGGTGGCGCTGAGCGTCTTCTTCAAATACTGTTCCGCTACGAACAGGAGCCGGGCAGTGGACTCATCGGATTTAAAAGCCTTCAGCTCGTCCAGTGTATAGTTGGGCTTCACATAAATATTATCAATGGAAGCCTCAGCCGACTGTTCCGGACTGTCGGTAAGAAATTGCTGGGGAAGTTCTGCCGCAGCCTGTTTCCCGCCTTCAACAGAGTTGAACTTGGAGGTAATAGGCACTACGGAGGCAAGGGAAGCCGGTTGGGCAGCTGTCGGTACGGAAACTGCCGGTGACGGCGTGTTGAAATCCCGCAGATGGATGCCGATGACATTCTTGTGCTCATCCAGATCCAGCGTCAACAGATGATGCTTCTCCCAATATTTCAGGGCGCGCATCACATCTTTCTCCGTGTAATTGAAAAGATCCGCAATATCAGAAATGCTGGTAGCGCGGCTGGCGCTCATCATACGGAGCAGATACAGATAGATCTTAAGCTGCGCATCGTTGGCATCCTGCATATATTCGTCAATAAACCGATTCGAGATAACCGTAGAATCGGTATGATTATCCTGATAAATCGTGAAACAACTCATGAATACACCACCTTCGCTTTACCCCTAAAGCACAATGTGTGTCAGAAGGACACATCTCGCATTATAGCATAGCGTTCCTCAAAATAAAATAGGTAAACAGTAACAAAGAAAAAACAGGAACAGATGTTTACCAAATGTGGATAATGTGGATGGTGCAGCAGGATGCCCCGGAAAAGGGGCATTATCTACACTGCAATATCCACAGAAAGTGAATAGAAATAACCGGCATTTTCTGTGGATATTGTGAATAATTATTTCTGAAGCAGGTCATCGCCGACTTTTACGATATCTCCGGCCCCCATAGTTATCAACAGATCGCCCTTTGTGCAATTTTCCAGGAGGAATGTCTCTATCTCCGAAAAATTCGGGAAATAGTAACAGCGGTGTCCAAGCTTCTCGATCTCAGCCTGCAGCGTCCGGGAATCGATGCCCAGCGTATCCTTCTCTCTGGCGGCATAGATTTCCGCCAGGACGACCTCATCCGCCAGAGACAAAGCCCTGGCAAAGTCCGTGAGGAAAGCCCTGGTGCGTGTGTAAGTGTGGGGCTGGAAGACACACCAGGTAGTCTTGTGCGGCAGCTCTCGTGCGGCCAGCAGGGTCGCGGTGATCTCAGTAGGATGGTGGGCATAGTCGTCGATGATGGTGACGCCGTTCCGCTCACCCTTATATTCGAAGCGCCTGTCGGTACCGGTGTAGGAGAGCAGAGCTTTGGCTGTGGTCTCTGTTGGAATGTCAAGCAGGCCGGCCAGTGCGATGGCGGCCGCGGCATTGTATACATTGTGTTTGCCGGGAACACGCAGGGAGAATACGTCATCTTTTCCGTTTCTTTGCATAAGATGGAAAGAGGGACAACCTGAAACGTCGTAGGTGATATCCGTCGGATGGTAGTCATGGTCAGGCGAAGAACCGTAGGTGATGACCTGACAGGCCAGCCCCTGTGTGATTTCTTCATAATGGTCGATGTCGCCGTTTATGATGAGAGTTCCGTTGGCAGGAAGCAGTCCTGCAAATCTATGGAAGGAGCTGCGGATGTCCTGAATATCCTTAAAGAAATCAAGATGGTCTTCTTCTATATTAAGGATGATGCCGATCTTCGGGAAAAAACTCAGGAAGCTGTTGGTGTACTCGCAGGCTTCCGTGACAAAATATTCGGAGGAGCCTACACGGATATTGCCGCCGATGGGCTTATAGATACCGCCGATGGAAAGCGTCGGATCGGCCTTGTGTTCCAGAAGGATTTCAGAGACCATGGAGGTGGTGGTAGTCTTGCCGTGGGTGCCGCTGATGGCAATGGGCACCTGATAATTTTTCATCATCTGTCCCAGAAGCTGCGCACGGGTCAGGGTAGGAATATTCAGTCGGCCTGCCGCAGCCAGCTCCGGATTGTCGGGACGGATCGCGCTGGTATAGACGATCAGATCGATGTCAGCCGTGATATTCTCCTCTTTCTGGCCGTAATAGACGGCAGCGCCCCGCTCTTCTAACGTATGGGTGAGCGGCGAGGGCGTCCTGTCGGAACCGGATATCCGGAAACCTTCGGAGAGCAGGATTTCTGCCAGGCCGCTCATGCTGATGCCGCCGATACCAATGAAATATATATGAATGGGATTGTTGAAATTAATCTGATACATGGATGTCTCCTTGGAAATTTTACATTTTTTACTAGTATTATACTCATTTGGCAAAAAAAAACCAATATGTTTTTGGAAAAAGTAAGCGGGAGCGTTTCGGGGAGCCGGCCGGCAGCATATATATTGAAAAAACTGTGACAGAGAGTGCGGAAGGCTGCTTGGGGAAAATTGACAGGCGGGCGGGGCAAAATTATAATACATAAAAAGGAAGATGTATGAAATGAATAAATAAACCGGAAAACAGGAGGCGTTTATTGTAAATTATTAACATGGTAGGCGAAATATCGGGAGAATAAATTCGTAAATTATATTCACTTTCAATTCAGAGTGTGATATAATTATGCAAAGCAAAAGAACCCGTTTGAAACAAGCCTGATCTGTGAAGCAAATTTATTTTCAGGAAATTGGGAAATTGTTTCGTTAATCCGAGTTCGAGAAGCGAAGCTCGTAAACGAGCTGTGCTCGTTTTTTATAAAAACTAGGAAACAAGAGGTGATAACATGGTTAAGAAGGAAATGATTGCCATGCTCTTAGCAGGCGGTCAGGGAAGCAGATTGGGAGTGTTTACGTCGAAGGTTGCAAAACCTGCTGTAGCATTTGGCGGCAAATACCGGATCATCGACTTTCCGCTCAGTAACTGTATCAATTCGGGTGTTGACACCGTGGGTGTGCTGACGCAGTATCAGCCGCTTCGTCTTAATACGCATATTGGAATCGGTATTCCCTGGGATCTGGACAGGAATATCGGCGGTGTGACGGTGCTTCCGCCGTATGAGAAGAGCGTTAACAGTGAGTGGTATACAGGGACGGCGAATGCGATTTACCAGAATCTGGACTACATGGAGAGTTACAATCCGGAATATGTGCTGATCCTGTCGGGCGATCATATCTACAAGATGGATTATGAAGTGATGCTTGATTTCCATAAGCAGAACGGCGCGGAGGTGACGATTGCAGTCATGCCGGTGCCGATGGAAGAGGCGAAGCGTTTCGGGATCATGATCACGGACAAAGACCGCAGGATCACGGATTTTGAGGAGAAGCCGGAGAACCCGCGCAGCAACCTCGCTTCCATGGGAATCTACATATTCAACTGGAAGACATTGAAGGAAGCGCTGCTGACGAACGCTTCACAGCCGGGACTGGATTTCGGCAAGCATATCATTCCTTATTGCCATGGGAAGGGGGCGCCTCTTTACGCTTATGAGTTTAACGGATACTGGAAGGATGTCGGCACCTTAAGTTCCTATTGGGAAGCGAATATGGAACTGATCGATATTGTTCCGGAATTCAACCTTTACGAAGAGTACTGGAAGATCTATACCAAGAGCGAGATATTGCCGCCGCAGTACCTGTCTTCCGACAGTATTGTGGAGCGGAGTATCATCGGGGAAGGTTCCGAGATCTACGGCCAGGTATATAATTCCGTAATCGGCTGCGGCGTCACAGTGGGTGAGGGAACGGTCATCAGAGATTCCATCATCATGAATGAGACGCGGATTGGCAGCCACTGTGAATTGCACAAGGCTATTGTCGCCGAGAATACAGTGATCGAAGATGATGTCAGACTGGGTATTGGGGAGGAAGCAGAGAATGAGACAGATCCTCACATCTACAACAGCGGCATTGTGGCGGTAGGGGAGAAGAGCTTTATCCCTCAGGGCGTCACCGTCGGTAAGAATTCGGTCGTATTTGGCGTGACGAGTACACAGGACTATGCGGAGGGAAGTCTTCCGAGTGGTAAAACTTTGATTAAGGCAGGTGATAAACAGTGAGAGCAATCGGAATAATCTTGGCAGGCGGCAACAATCACAGGATCAAGGAACTGACCCAGAAGCGGGCGGTCTGTGCCATGCCCATCGCGGGAAGCTACCGCGGGATTGATTTTGCGCTGAGCAATATGTCCAATTCCCACATTAATAAGGTCGCTGTGTTTACGCAGTACAATGCCGGAAGCCTGAACGAGCACTTAAGTTCTTCCAAGTGGTGGGATTTCGGTCGTAAGCAGGGAGGGCTGAGGGTTTTTACTCCGGCATTGACAGCAGAGAGCAATGCATGGTATCGTGGTACAGCAGATGCCATTGCACAGAATCTCTCTTTCCTGAAAAACAGCCATGAACCATACGTGGTAATATCTTCCGGTGACTGCGTTTACAAAATGGATTATAATAAGCTTCTGGAGTACCATATTGAGAAGAAGGCAGACATCACTGTTGTATGTAAGGATATGCCTGCGGACGTCAATGTGGACAGGTACGGATCGGTCAAGATGAACGAGGAGTGCCGCATAGAGGAATTCGAGGAGAAGCCGGTGGTGGCCAGGTCCAACACGATCTCCTGCGGTATCTATGTAGTCAGAAGACGGCAGCTGATTGAGATGATCGAAAGATGTGCAGAAGAAGACAGATACGATTTCGTGAAAGATATTCTGATCCGTTATAAGAATATGAAGAGTATCTACGGTTACAAGATCAAAGAATACTGGAGTAATATCGCTTCCGTGGATGATTACTTTAAGACGAACATGGATTTCCTTCATCCGGAGATCCGGAATTATTTCTTCAAGCAGTATCCGGATATTTATTCCAGGGTTGATGATCTGCCGCCTGCCAAGTATAATGTGGGAGCAAGCATCAGGAACAGCTTGATCTCCAGTGGATGTATCGTGAACGGTAAGGTAGAAGATTCTGTGATCTTTAAGAAAACTTACATCGGCAACAACTGCTATATCAAGAATTCCATCATTCTGAATGATGTCTATATTGGAGATAATACACATATTGAGAATTGTATCGTGGAGAGCAGGGGGACGATACGGGCCAATTCTTACCATAAAGGGGAAAATGGTATAGAAATTGTGGTAGAACATAATGACAGATTCGTAATTTAATGGTATGATGGAAAGGCGGTTGCGATTGAAAGATGTATTATATTGTGTAAGAGGCATGTGCGTAACTAATTAAATGTTTTATTACAAGCTACGTGGCTTGATGAGTATGACTTGTGTGGAAAAGCTTGTGAAAACCGGCAGGTTACTGTCCGGTATCATATGATAAGGAGGCTGAGCTTCATGAGAATTACTGATGTCCGCGTGCGTAAAATGACTCAAGACAGCAAGATGAAAGCAATCGTCTCAATTACCATAGACGATGAATTCGTAGTTCATGACATTAAAGTAATTGAAGGTGAGAAAGGTCTTTTCATTGCAATGCCCAGCAAGAAAGCCAACGACGGCGAGTACCGCGACATTGCACATCCGATCAACTCGGAGACCAGGGACAGAATACAGAGCATTATTCTGGACAGCTATGAAAAGGCGCTTTTGGAACCAAACGACGAGTAAACAAATGCATAGTGTGGATGTAATGAGAAAGGACGCGGGAACGCGTCCTTTTTTCATATCAGGAATTGCATAGATCTCTCTATGCGTCCTGACGCCGTGCTGCTCTATTTCATTATGGTTGGCCCGCCTCCCGCTGTAACAGTGTGATAATCTGTTCCATTTCTTTGGGGCGGAGACGGTTTTTTCCCTCCGTATGGATCGCCCTGTCAATATCCGAAAGGCTGGAAATGTTAAGGCCCGGCGGATGATTTCCGCCGCAATCTCCTCTCCGCGTCTGCCTGCGCGTTCGCTTGCAGATTCAAACCTCCAGTCTAAGGAAGAAAGCCATGATGGTGCAGGCGAGAACCCGCATCGCTTCTATTTTTTCAGAAAATCGCTAAATTCCTTCAATTTTCTTTTTCTGTCTTCTGGAAGGCTGTTATACGCCACATTATGTATCGCGCCTTCCAATGCATATAAATGCACCAGACACACATTCGGGTATTTTTGCTTTAATCTTAGAAACGCGTTTTTCGCGCCCGCCTCCATAAGCTCCCCGGGAGATTCTATGCCGACAGATGTCAGCTTTTTCTCCATTTCCCTGCCAATGTTCATCATTGATGTCAACCCTGCCATGTGTTCCCCCATATTCTATGGTTTCCTTATTGCTGCAAACCAGAAGTTATCGTTTCCCCTCTTTAATGAAAATTTTCTACGTCATCAAATTCATCATAATCGCCAACAATACCTTCGCAATGATATATAATACCGTTTTTCTCGTTGCGCTCTAAGCAATCTAACAGCATTTGCTCCCCATATCTTAGCATTTTTCTATTGTAATTATAGTTTATTTTTAACGGATGTGCAATTCCGAAAGGAACTTATTTACTGCATATTAAGGTATGCTTTTCGGTTTTGCAAAACAAGAGGCAGAGTGGGCAATGATAAATTCCCGTGGATTCTGCGAAAATGCGATTTTCCAAAGAATACAGCTCTTAACTGCTTATTTTATTTTGGAAACAGCAGTTGTAAGGGAATCCATTTAGAAGGTTTTCGCATACGATTCTGCGGGGAATGCATGTATTGACTGATACTAACACGCATAGTACAATAATATAAAATATAGTCTTGCGGAAAACAAGGGTATAAGCATAGGATCTGAAAGGCAGGATGAAAGGCGAAAGAAATGGTATAGAGAATGAACGGAATATATAGTTTGACGAAATCAGAAGAAGAAATTATGGAATTACTGTGGGAGAAAGACAGAAAGATGTCGTCCAAGGAGATACTGGATTATTTCAACGAACATTGTGATAAGGACTGGAAGAAGCAGACGTTGAATACTTTTCTGGCCAAATTGCTGCAGGCCGGGTTTATTGACAGGATCTCAAAGGATAGAAAATATCTGTATGTGCCCCTGGTCTCAAGGATGGAATACAAGCAGAAAGGAGCGGAGCAGTTTATCAGGGATTCCTACGGCGGCTCATTTGTGAACTTTGTAAGCGCTTTGTCCGGCGGGGAGATGGTCAGCAGGGAAGAAGCGGAAGAGATCAGGAAACTGTTAGAGGAGAACAGGTTATGAAATTTTTGGCTTTGCTTTTTTATATGGTGCCGATCCAACTGGGACATTATATGGATATAGCATAGGATATCGCACAGGTTCGCGCGCAAAATCACCCGGGATACTTACAGTATGGAAGTTACCCTCAGTGAACAAAGGTACACACGGCGCGTATTTCTTTGTTCACTGAGGGCATGAAGATACAAGGAGGAGCGGTATGAAAAAGAAGACGCCTATAGTTATATTAACATGCATATTATTTATAGGGATTATCATTATTGTTTATAATGCTGTTGGTGGAAAAAAACCATTTAAAGATTTGGAACCATCGGAAATCGTGTCAGCCACAGTACGATTGACTCCGCCGGATACCACCATTCAAATTGAAGAGATCGAGGAATTAACAGGATATTTGAATGACGTGGTTATCTATAATGAAGACAACTCCTATACAGAGTATAGCGGACAAGGCGTGATTTTTACACTGAAATTATCAGACGGAACACAGACAGAAGTCATGGCATATAACCCATTCTTTGTGATTGATGGTGTTGGTTATAAGACGAAATATGAACCATGTCAGGCACTCAGTGCATATGCTAACAGACTGTTAAATGATGAAAATGCCAATATAATATTAGAAGAGCCACCCGGACTGGTTGTCATAAGTGATGAGACTGCTTTTGATACCCTGCTGGGGATTTATGTATGGCAGAAAAGAAATAGTGATGGAACTTCTACCGAAACACAAGCCGATAGTCCGCATCCGCTGGATTGTGAAAATTTGCTATTGAAATTTGAAACTTCAGAGACAACAGCTGCTTTGAATTTTACAGAGAATCCCAGTTCAATTTTAAATATTCAGTGCTGGAACGAGAAGCATTGGAACAACCCTGATGCAAGCAGCGAAAATGTAACGATTGACAGATATGAAATAGAGTTAAAACCAGGCGGATATATTTATGAAGTCGTTGCTGAATGGGATACTAAAGAAAGTGGTTATGGCGGTATAGTACACTATTATTTCTATATACAGGTTTTGGAAAATGAGCAGTAGGAACGGATTGATTATGCCTTTATTCGTAACTTTAGCAGTTCCGTGTTCTATGTGATATATCTGGTGGTATGGCAAGGGGGATAGAATTAAGAGATGAAAAGGATTTTATCGGTTTTTATAAATCAGGATAACGCCATGAGGATCATGGTGACGGCATTATTTGCGGCATCTTCTCAGCCGCTGATCGCATGGAGCATGGCCGGACTTTCGAGCGCATTTCTGGACAGTGAATTGAGCTACGAGGCGTTGTTCAGAAATATACTGATCCTGTTATGCGCATTGTTTATTGCATGGTTTGCAGATAATATCAAGGCAAATCTGTTACTGGACAGTGAGTTTGAATTGCGCAGGCAGGTCTTTGACAGTATTTACGCCATGCCTATTGATGAGTTTGAGAAAAAAGACAGTGGGGCGTATTACAATCAGATTGGGCGTGACACGCAGATCCTGTCCAGGGAACTTTTTGAAGGTACGCTGCAAGTGATCGTGAACGGCCTTGGTATCGGTCTGATAGCGGTGCTGCTGTTATATTGCCACTGGATGAGTTTTCTGATTATCCTTATTTTTTTGCTGCCCTTGACTGTTAACAATCTGCTGATGCCGCAGAAGATCGCTGCCTGTCAGGAACGGTCAATGAACACGCTGGTGGGGATGACGGTTAAGATCAAAGATCTGCTGAGCGGATTTTTTACTGCCCGCTTTCAGGAAGGGGAGAAGCAGGTTTCCGAGAGTATGCATACGCACTTTGCAGCGGCAGCGGATGCGGAGAAGCAGATCATGAAACTGTCTAATCTGAGCGGGCTTATCGCGAATGCCAGTGTAACGCTTTCGCAGTTTTCCGGGCTGTTTGTTGCCTTTTATCTCATGCGTTTTGGTAAGATCGACTTTCCGCAATTCGTATTGATCTTTCAGCTGGGGATGATAGTCAGTAACCCGGTGGTCAGTTTGATCAATGCGGTCATTTCCATCCGCTCTTCGCGTCCCTATATTGAGAATACGGAGAAAATTCTGGCAGGACATAAATACCAGGAAGATTTCCGGCTGGAGAAGGTATGCAGCATAAAACTTGACGATGTGTCGTTTGTTTATCCTGAAAAGCAGCGCTGTGTTTTAAGTAATTTTAATTATTGCTTTGAGCAGGGCAGGAAATATCTGATCATTGGAGAAAGCGGCAGCGGCAAGACCACTCTGATAAAACTTTTGCTGGGGACGCTCCATCCCAGTTCCGGTCATATATATTATGACAGGATTGATCAACAAGAGCTTTCCCCTTCTGAAATCTACCATCATTCTGCGGTGGTGCCGCAGCAGGTCTATATTTTCGACGATACAATCAGGCGTAATCTTGATCTGAAGGGAACCTGTACGGATGAAGAACTGCTTGCGATAATCAGCAAAGTAAAACTCGACAGGTTTTTCGCCGCAAACGGGTATACGCTGGATACACAGATCAGCAGTGAAACCCTGCAGGTTTCCGGAGGCGAAAAGGCCCGGATCGGTCTGGCCAGAAGTTTGACACTTCATAAGAGTATTGTCATTTATGACGAGGTGCTTTCCGGACTCGACCCACAGAATGCAGAACTGATCGAAGACCTGCTCCTCGCGGACAACGAAAGGATCGTGATCCATATTGCACATAACTCATCGCCTGGCTACCAGGACAGATATGATGCTGTCGTGCGGCTTGCGATTCAAAGTGATCCGGAAGAACAGGTAGAATAGTGACTGACATCCCCATGCTGCTGCTTTCTGAAACATCTTTTCCGCAATTACAGTAGGTAATTATTTTCCCTGTTTGCAATCTGTAAACCGACTAATTTGCAGGTTGCATATCCGCCCATGATCAGCGGTTCTGCTTTGCATATTTCTTCTGCTTCTTCGCGGGACTCTGTTTTCAGGATATACATACCTGCCATTCCCGGATAGCCCTTAAAGACGCCGCAGATTTCCAGCTTTCCTGCATCATCCAGCTTTCTTATGTTCTCAACGTGTTCCATAACTACCTGTTTTGTCATTTTATTATAGGTCTTGCTTTTCTCGATCATCATCATGTACATCAATTTTTCCATATGATTTTCCCTTTCTCCCACATGGGGTGTGCATGGCTTCACTCTAATGCCATATTGTATTTGGTACATAGATAGTTTATCATAGAATAGTGACAAAGTCCGTCACTATTTGAAAAGGAGTTAAGGTTGAAAAATCACACTGATGTGCTGATTTTTCAACTGCGAGTTTGTGCCGGAGCCACAAACTCGAAATTGCAGAGCCAAATTTGAAATTTGGCTCGCAGCCTCCGCAAAAAAACTGCTTCGGAATGGAGGTAAGGTTGAATAAATTCTCTGATGAGCAATTTATTCAACCAAGAATTTGTGCCGAA
>CANPTH010000091.1 GCA_947576945.1 uncultured Lachnospiraceae bacterium | reverse complement strand
CTGCTTTTTTTGATCCTACTCTCTCAATATAGCCATTTTCACGCAGAAATGAAATGTTGTTATCTACTGCCGTTTTACTGATTCCTAAAATCTTGCGAAGTTCCTCTGCTGTTATATTGGGGTTATCTCTCATTTCTTCCAAAATTTTCCTTCTCCTTACATTTAAAGGTTTTTTATCCCCAAGTTTATTCCCAACTTTCCTGATTTTTTTCAATGGTATTGTTACAACAATTGAATTTTCTCTAAATGCAAACGCGTCTTTACCATATATTTCCGTTATTTTAGGAACTCCCCGTCCTGATTTCTCACTGATATGCAATTGCAAAAATATCTCCGACAACTTTTCATTCACAGGCACAGACTCCCCCAGATAAAAGCCTTCCATTGTCTGTGCGGGCGGTAGAGAGCCTCTTGATAAGATTTCTATCCTGTCAGAAAAAACGGAAATCATCGGCTCGTTTCCCTCTGTCCATTTGTTATGCAGGACAGCATTGATGATTGCTTCCCGAAATGCCTTGTTATCAAACAGCGGCACTTCTTTCCTTTCCACAACCCTGTCTGTTTCATCTGCCTGTATGATATTGAGCACGTCGCCATACCGCAATAATTCATCCAAACTGTATAAAAGGCAGTTATTCCCAAACTCCCTGACTGAAAACAGATTTGTTCCTTTCGTTTTCCCCTCAAATATAGATACTCTGAGAGGAAAATGAGAATCGTCCGAAAGCAGCTGTGCCAATAAATTGAATTGTCCTTCTTCATTGCGTAAACCTAAATTTTTTATAAAGGTTTTATCATTTAAAACAATTCCTTTTGAACCATAATATCCAAACAATTTTTGGAAAGTAAGTTCCTGATATTTTGCCGGAATTGTTTCTATGGTTTCTGTTCTCCCATCAAGCATCTTAAAAAGTTCAATCTCTCTCCTAGGATAGTCCTTGATATTGCATTTCGATGATCCAATCCTTATATACCGCTTTTCCTTAAATGCAGTAGGTATCTCAAAAGCCGCAGGTATGACCAATACGACAACTCTTTTTTGCTGAATCTCAACTTCCTCAAAAGAAAAATTCAAGCTCGGAGAAAGATTTCGTGCAAGATAATTCTGATAAGGTTCTTTATTATAGTCACAATATTGGTTGAATGTCGTCCCAACTATTTTATGATTCTCATCCTCAACTCCCCATATAAAATAAGCATATTTCTTATAATGGAACGCCGCAGCGTTTGATAACGCGGAAACATACTCTCCTAATGTTTCCGGTTGAAACCAATTCTCTTTAAATTCAAACCATTCCTGTTCATCATTCATGGCACATAAATCTAATACAATCTGTTTAATATCCATTGACATTCTCCTCGATACGGATTTAATCCCAACTTTATTCCCAATTTTTTATATTATAATACATTGGGAATAAAGTTGGAATAAAAATTTATATTATCTTGCTCTTTTTTACAAATGCAGGTACTTCTTGAAACATTTTAGCCGCACCAGCTTTTCGACAGCCTCCACATTCTGCACTAACTGTTCTATTGTGCCCGTGCGGTTTTCCGGCTTGATTCCCGGCTGTATCAGTTCCTTTGGGTATTCTTGCCCTGTATGGATATCCATATAGGATTTCAGCCGGTAATAATAACCTTCATTCCTGCTATCTTCAAACACAGGGGAAACTTCGCCTTTTGATGTCTGCCACCGCATAAGGCGTGGAAACCAGCATAACCCGTCTTTTATAATCTCTTTGAATGAATTTAGCAGTTCTCCAAGTGCGGTCAACAAACCACGAAAGCTGTTTCCTGCCTCTATATCCGCCCCACGCTCCACATGGTTCGCAAATTCCTCAATCAGCGGCGCAAAGGGTAGATATGACTGTATAAACTGTTTTATCTGTCGGAGTGCTTTTAGGAAAATATTGGAACTTTCAATCTTCCCGTCCAGTTCCTCCAGTTTCTTCTGCGTAGTGGATTTCTTATGGTTCAGGACGAGAATATCAGCCTCCAGTCCTATTTTATCCGTTGATAGTTTTTCAATCTTTAAAAGCTGACTGCACAGCTTGGCAAGCGGAGCAAAGACGCAATCCTGCCCGTACAGATAGCCTATTTCACAGGGCTCAGGCTTGGGGAAGTGGCAGGGCTGACTTGGCAGGATATCAATTTTGAGGAACAATGCCTGACAGTCCGCAGGAGTGTCCGCTACAACGGCGCTACCCATAAGCACGAAATCGGCTCGACAAAAAGGAAGAAAGTGCGGATCGTTGATTTTGGCAATGCCCTCGCTGACATCTTGAAGAAAGTTTGAGGGAGGATGGCTGTCTTGAACTTCCTGCCACCGTGGAAACAGCCTGCCGGACAGCGGCAAAGAAAGTACCAGAATCTAGAAGGGTTCCACTTCCACACATTAAGACACACTTATACAACGAACCTGTTATCAAACGGGGCACAGCCAAAAGATGTGCAGGAACTTTTGGGACACTCGGACGTAAGTACCACCATGAATGTCTATGCACACGCCACAAGGGAGGCGAAACGGGATTCCGCAAAACTATTGGATAAGGTTGTAGGAATGAGTTAAAAACAAAAACTTTCCCTTGTAACTTGCTGATAAGGGCAAAAACAAGGGAAAAGGATACATATTTTGAGGCTGTACATACTGCAAAGCCTTAAAATAAAGGAAAGTTAAGGCAGTTAATAGATAAACCGGAATCTGTCGATGTGTTTGCTTTGTCTAAATACACAAAGATTTTATACGTTCCGACAAAGTTATCACACTTAGCGACCAATGTATATGTGGTGGAACGTTCAAGTATAAAATAGGTCGCCAACTCTTTTGCATTATCCAAGGTATAAACAGCATTACCATCTGAATCGTACAAGGTCATGTCCAAATTTCCGCTGATAACATTCGATTCAAAAACAAACTTTATCCTATTGCCTGCTTCTCCTACGAAAGAAATGTCAGATGATGTGGTGACTTGCTTTGAATACTCATTGCTCATATTACCTAATACTGTAGGTCGGGTCAGCAGATAAAAGCTGATAATTCCTACTGCCACAACGAGAATAAAACTGATGGGGATGACGTATTTCTTTTTCATGCCATTATCCTTTCAAGTCTTAATTTACCAGTCTATAGTGGAAGAATTATACCATAGCCAATCACGAAAAACAATCACCGCTTTCGTCTGCTTCATTCTAACGGCAAAACCGTCTGCACTACTGCGGCGACTGACGGTAAGTTATGCGGTAGCTCTGCCCCCCTGCCCGACCTCTCCAAACGTCTTATGCCCAGCCAAAAACTTTTCTTTTGGATAGAAACTACCCGTATAGAAGTTATAATAATTGAAAAAATGGATCTGCTTTTCTTAACTTCATGCAGTTCTTCCCTCTGTACCAGTGCCCCATATGCTGCCATCAGACTTCCGCCATTGCCAGAACGATTATGGCAAATATAAAGCTGCCGCCTGCCAAATGGTTCCTGGCCCTTTACTTTGCAGCATCCAATAAGGACGGCATCTCTGAAATGGCCCTGGCCAAATATATTGGCGTCACCTTATAGACTGCCTGGGCGCTCCCGCACAAGATCCGCAGCGCCATGGGCGAACGCGAGAGTCTCTGCCGTCTCGGCAGCTCCGTTGAAATGGACGAAGCCTTTTTCGGCGGGAAAGCGGCTGGCAAACGGGGCAGGGGCGGCGAGAACAAAACCGAAATCGCCGTTGCCCTCCGGCTTGGCAGTGACGGACGATTAAAATGTCTCCATGTGATGATTTCAAACATTAAGGCCAATATCGAAGGAGCCTGCCACGGCCTGGAAGGGACTTATCCGCAGCGTTACCTTTCGCTTTAACAGGCGGCATAGCAGAAAGCCGTTATTTGACCATTTGCTGGCGTGTTGTGTACGGTCGACTTACATAAGATAGTTCCATATTGGAAAACATTACATTACATCACATCTCTTCAAGACGGCGCTCATCCTGGCAAAATCTTCCTTCTTTGAAATGTCCTCGCGTTCCGATCAAAACCCTTTTTCCTTCAAAGGCAAACCCATAATGTCGGATCTTCTCCTTCGCGATCCCTCTGTCGATCAATACCGCGTCGTAATTCTTCTCCCTGATCTGCTGCAACGCGCTTAGCACTGTGTCTTCCAATGCAGCTTCCGACGAAGGGTTCTTCACCTTAAACTCAAACAGATAGGCGTCCCCTTCGCCGTCTCTGGGCTCCATCATCACATCATATCTTCCGAATCCGCTTTCCCGATTGGATGTGATCCTGTAATTCAGCCCGGCATCCGCGATCAGGCCCAGTACAAATCCATGGTAAAACCGCTCTGGCTCTGTTTGCCCGGAAGGATGTCTTCCCGTATCAAAAGAACTGAATACAGCCTCTGTCATTTTGTTCATATACAGATTCATATACTCCAGATCATTTTCCAGAAGCGCCTTCACAAAATCATTATAGCGTGCTGAAGATTTCTGAAACCAGTTCCGGACCATTCTGCCGAATTCCTTTCTGACTTCAAGGTTTGTCAGAGAGAGTGTATACTTCATTTCCTCTTCATCTCCGACATGCGCAACACCATCAACCTTCAAATAACCTGACGCAAGCAGCAGGCTCCAGATGGCAGCGCTGTTCTCTTCCGGTTGGTTAAATACCACCTCTTCATCAATGGCCGTATCAATACTTTTTCCTGCCAGAAGATCCTCTGTCGCTATTTTTACATCAGGCTCACCCTCCCGAATAAATCTGCTCACCAGGCTGTTTGAACTGGTATTAGCCCAGTAGGTACCAAATTGCCCGCTGTCCAGATACTTCGTAATAGACCATGGATTATAGATGTCCTTCCTGCTTCCGAATCGAAATCCGTCATACCAACGCCGCACTCTGTCCAGCGTGTTCTCCAAACCGAATTGTTCCAGTGCAGTCTTCACTTCCTTTTCCGTAAATCCAAACATGGTACTGTATTTTTCCGTTGTAGTTGTGATCACCTCAAGATTGTTCAGATCGGAGAAAATCGACTCTTTGCCCACTCTCGTGATCCCGGTCATCACCGCGCGGTCAAGAAACAGATTCGTCTTGAAAGAGGCATTGAACAGGCTGCGTACAAGAGATGTCAATTCTTCCCAATATCCTGCCGCATACGCTTCCTGCAGCGGCGTATCATATTCATCCAGAAAGATCAAAACCTTCTTGTCATAACAACGCGCCAAATACATGGAGAGGGTATTGAGCGCGCCTGCCACAAACTGCTCGTCTATCTCTTTCTCCGGAGACGGATCGCTGTCAAAGTTCCGCAGTGCATCATAGTTTTTCTCTTCCTCTGCATTCAGAACACCGCTCTCTTTTAAATATCTGTGTGCGTCATACGCATTAGCCAGCGCTTTCACAATACCGTTTCTGGCGCCGCGGAAATTATTTGCTTTCACGCCCGCCAGACTGAGAAAGATTACCGGGTAAGATCCCTGCAGTGCACGGTATTTCTCATCCTCCCATATGGAAAGCCCTTCAAAGAGACCGCCGCAGCCAGCATATTTGACAGAGAAAAAGCGCTCCAGCATGCTCATATTCAATGTTTTCCCGAAACGGCGCGGACGCGTAATGAGAGTCACCTCGTCATTTTCCTCCCACCACTCTCTGATGAAATCTGTCTTATCGATGTAGAAGGATCCGGCCCTGCGGATCTTCTCAAAATTCTGACTGCCAATAGCAATGTTTTTCACCATTTTCCCAAGCTCTCCCTGTTATCTGCCGGCTTCTATCTGTTATCTTCTGCATTCTATTTTCTAATCTTATCATACGCCTTTTAAAAACACAAATATACAAACACGCCGTCATAAAAGGACCCTGCGTCACAACCTCGACGCAGGATCCTTTTTTATCACTCTATAGCAATCCCCTTACTGAATTTCCATTTTCGCTTTATAACTATTTGCAAATGCCTTTACCAAACAACAGCCGTTTTCTTACTGGATTTCCATTTTCGCTTTATAACTTTGTTCCATTGCTGTGCAGGCGCCTTCTACCGCCCCTGCATCTTCCGCCAGGATGGAGGCTCCTGTGATGCACATATCATCCCACATGCCATTCGGAAGGTATTCCCTGTCAAAGTAGGGGAAAATGCGGCTGGATGCCATGTATTTTTCCAGATCCGCCGTGATGATTCCCGTATCGCTTGTCACATCACTAAATCCTGCCGGCGCTCCGTCTGCGGACGCTACCTTTGTCATATTATCGTCCTGTGCAAAATAGCTGAGCAGCTCCAATGCCGCTTCCTTATTCGCAGAGTCCTTCCATACGCCAATGGCAATTCTCTCTCCGCCGATCAGAGTAGCGCTGTCCGTATCGCTGCTTGCCGGTACGCTCATAAATCCGAGATCTACGTTCGGGTTCACGGACTGCACCTCATTTACGGCGCTGTTGCCGAGGAATACAAAGGCTGCCTTGTCTTCGGCCATTGCCTTGATCTGTGCATTATAATCCGCTGTCAGACAATCTACATTAAAGTAACCTGCCGTTCTCCAGTCCGCCATCATCTGTGCAATGCCGGTCCAGTTCGACCAGTCGAAACTTCCATCCTTCAGCGCATCCCGGTGGTTGTTCTGCTCATCTGTGATCAGGTAGGAAGGCGTCACCCAATCGAAAAACTGTCCGATCGTCCAGTTATCTTTACCGCCGATATGTACCGGTGTATATCCGGCATCCTTGATCGTTCCAAGCGCTTCCGTGAAGGCATCCCATGTGGTAAGATCATCCACGTTGATCCCCGCGTCGTTCAACACGGTCTTGTTATAGATTATCCCCGCCACGTCCACATCGACCGGTAAGCAGTAGAAATTCCCGCTCTTATCATCAACCACGATCTGTTTTGCGGATTCGGAAAGTCTGGACGCCCATTCCTGGTCGTTCAGCGGCTCCAGATACTGTCCGTACCTGGCAATACTCCATCCATGTGTGGTGAACAAGTCAGGCAGCTGGTTGGCAGCCATTTTGGTCTTCATCAATTCTTCATAGCTTGCACCCGGTGAGCTGTATTCCACAACGGCTCCTGTGTCAGCCTCAAACTTCGCGATCACTTCTTCCATCGCCTCGCTCTGCACGCCTGCAATGTTGCTCATGAAGCTCAATGTAACCCCTGCGTACTTACCTTCTGTATTATCTGAAGCCTCTGCGGTATCCGATTCTGCCTCTGCTTCCGCTTCCTGAGCAGGAGCCGCCTCTTCCTTCGCAGCCTGCGGTTCTTCCGGTTTGGAAGAACACCCCGCCAGTACATTCAATGCCATGCCTGCCATCAGCATGATACTCACTATTTTCTTTTTCATCTGTCCCTTCTCCTTTCTTTGTCACACCCCTGTGCAACTTCCATGTTCCTATTTTAACAACACTCCATTCCTTTTTAAACGCCCCATTCTTAAGATGCAAAAGTCCTTTTTTATGTTATGGAACAATCATCCATTGCTATTCATGGTTCCTGCACCCGCCGCAGGACATGCGTCTGATAACTTTATTATTTCAGGTCAGTTATCCAGCCTCCCGCCAAAGGCAATACACAATAGATGCTATATACTTTTTTCTGTATTTAGCATATAATGAACCCATAACATCCTGCAAAACTTTAATTTTCCCATATAACAAGATAAACTACAGTCTGTTGTAGAAAGGTACTTTGCGCCGCCATGAAAATTTCCTATACGTTCCGCCACAAATTATCTATTATCTATATTATCAGCTGTATCATCCCTTTCCTGCTGGCCTCCATTGTATCCGCCCTTGTTTTTTTCCGTATATACCGCAACGACACTTCCGAATTGAATGTGGCGCTTCTTTCTTCTGCGGCAAGCCATGTGGAAACCTATCTGACGGATCTGAATGAACTCACTTTGACCCCGTATTATTACACGGAGCTTATGAGTTATATGGAAGAAATGAAGAAAGGCGATGCCTCCGGCAATGTATACCACCAGTACCAGATGCAGCAAAAGTACCAGCGTTCCATCTCTCAGATCATCTATGCCAATCGGGACGATATCCTCAGCATCATTTATATCCCTTTTACTTCGGACAATACGATCTCGGATTCCGCCATCGTCATATCCAAAAATGCAACCGAGATCCACGCCATCGAGGAAGCCGTCCTGCAGAACAAGGAATGGCAGGACGCCGTCATTTCCCGAAACGGCTCCGCCTATTTTCATTATACAAATGATTATACGATCTCTTCCCCGCTGCTGACGGATCGTTTCTTCTTTTCGACCAGCCGTCTGATCCGGGATGGCATCACGGAGAGGCCCATCGGCATTCTGCGCCTCGACGTGTATGACAACAAATTGACAGGTATGCTGAAACATATTAAGGTTGGAGAAAACAGCGCCCTTCTTCTGATCGACAAGAATAACAACGTACTCTATCACACCAGGGATCTTGGCGGGGCGGCAGATTCCCTTCTTCCTGATATGCCGCAGACCGTTACCGCAGAGGACACCTATACGGTTCAGTATTACCCCATCAACGGTGCGGACTGGATGATGGCAGTGCTTTCCAACCAGAACGGAATCCATCGGTTTTTCTCAACGATCGGTATCTTCCTGCTGGTGACCACACTGCTTTTTGTCGGTATATCCCTGGGGATCTATTCCGGCAATTCCCGTTCCATGGTGCAGATGATCAACAGCATTCTCGATGTGCTGCAGCATGCAGAGCAGGGCGACTTGTCCCGCAGAGTGCCCTGCACGGGCAATGATCAGCTGTCCATTATCGGCAACGCTCTGAACAAGATGGTGGACCGGCTGCAGGTACATATCCAGAATGAATACATCTCCGTCATCAAGTGCCAGGAAATGGAGTATATTGCCCTGCAGTCGCAGATCAATCCACATTTTCTTTATAATGTGCTCAACAGCATTCTGGTCATGAACAGCCTTGGGGACACCAACATGGTTCAGGAATCCATCCTGCACTTGAATAAGCTGATGCGCTATTCCTGTACCCGCGGCGAGAAGACCACCGTGGCGCAGGAGTGCGATTTCCTCGTGCAGTATCTTGCACTGCAATGCATCCGCTACAGCGACCGGCTGCAGTATCATATTGACGTCTCCACGGATGCCGGCAGCTGCATCATTCCCAAATTCCTGCTGCAGCCACTGGTCGAAAACAGCATCGTTCACGGCATGGAGCCCTATGATATACAAATATTCATCAGCATAAGCGCCGCTGTAGACAACGGAAAACTGCGGATTCTTGTGAAGGACAACGGTGTCGGCTTCCATCCGGACGAAGCCTCAGCCGCCAAAAATGTCGGGCTGGACAATGTGCAGTCCCGTCTTTTGCTTTTTGATCCGGACAGTTCTTTCCTGCTGGAAAGTTCCCCCGAGACAGGCACATCCATAACCATTACAACAAAAGTACAGGAGGTTTGATCATGATCATATTAATTGCAGATGACGAAAATCTGGTGCGTCTTGGTTTAAAGAAGATCATCAAGGATACCGACCTGGCGGATGTGGAGATCCTGGAGGCAAGAAATGGACGTGAAATGCTTACTACATGCCGCAGTATGCCGCCCGACCTGGCTTTTGTCGACATCAAAATGCCTTTGCTGGACGGTCTTTCTGCTATCGAGGCCGCCAAAGAATTCTGTCCGGATACGGTATGGGTCATGCTGACCGGTTTTTCGGAGTTTAAGTTTGCGCAGAGCGCCATCTCTCTTGGCGTGAAAGACTATCTCCTGAAACCGCTGGAACCCGATAAAATACGACAGCTGCTTCTGGAGGTTCAGTCAACGATGCAGCAGCGGCACATAGATTCCAACCATTTATTTGAGCTGCAGGTTTCCCATCTGTTCAATTCCCCGGAAACCACCCGCGAGAGCGGCTTCTTCGACCTGCCCTCCGGGCAGCTGTACACCGCCGTGCATTTCTATGAGAATGCTGTTTCCGGACAGGACGATTCCGCTTCCCTGTATAAAACCGCGCTGCCCAGGCTGCGCCAATGGCTGTCTTCGTGGCGTACTTTGGAAGATCACTTCGCCCTGTTCTGCCTGCAGTCCGGCCTGCTCTGCCTGATCGCCCGTTCGTCTTCCGTTCAGGCCAAACGCATTTTCAGCCATCTGTCGAAGCCGGATACCGCCCTGTCATTCCATAATACCTGCATCCTCTACTGCCAGAGCAGCCAGGGAATCCAGGATCTGTTCGGGCAGAGCGCTTTTGTGCAGGATCATCTGTCCCTGGCGCTGTATCTGGAAAAAGTCGTGCCGCATGCCATCGAGGAACTGCGCCTGCTAAAGCAGCGGCAGAATGCCTTTTCCTTCTCCCAGACGCTGGACAAGATCGTGCAGGCATACATAGACAAAGACGAGATCCGCTATCAGAAATATCTGGAAAGACTCCGGAACATGGAAGGGGGAAAAGAACTCTACACCGAATTCTCTTCCCCTATCGTGGAAAATCTCTCCCGGACACTGGCGCTTGACCATTGCCCTGCCGATTATGCGGATTTCTGCCGGCTGCTCCAACTCCAGTCCGAAAATATGTACCAAAGCGGCGTCATCATCCAACCGGATATCATAGAACAGGTTAAGAACTATATCGAGATCAATTACGCCCACGATGTCAGCATCATCTCCCTCGGAGAGACCTTCTGTCTCGCGCCTACTTACCTGAGCAAGATCTTCCACGAAAAAGTCGGCACGAAGCTGATCGACTACGTCATGGAAGTCCGCATCAAAAACGCCCGGCGGCTTATGACAGAGAATCCCAACATCCTGATCAAGAATGTTGCGCTGCTGGTGGGCTACTACAGCACCAGGCATTTTAAAGATATCTTTTTCAAACAGACCGGCATGCTGCCTTCCGAATTCCAGAAGAAGCTGAAGAAAAGTCCGGATCCGCTTACTTGATCGCGCTGTCCAACATACCTTTGATAAAATATTTCTGCAGGCACAGATAAAGCGTCACGATGGGCACGATCCCCAGAAGCGCGCCGGCGGCCGCCGCCCCCATATTGCTCTGCGTCTGCGTAAAGAAACTCGCTACGGACAGCGTGACCGTCTTGATCTGCGGCGACTGCAGGAAATAGAGGCTGAACATATAGTCATTCCAGCAGCTTACGCCCGTCATGATCACCACAGATGCCGTCACCGGTTTCAGCTGCGGCAGAATGATCAGGAAGAATACCTTCAGCCGCGAACACCCGTCGATGGCTGCCGCTTCATCCAGCGCTGCCGGTATGGAAATAATAAAATTCGTATACAGGAAAATACTGGTAGGCAGCTGGAAAGTTACCAGGATAATAATGATTCCCCAATACGTGCTGATCCCGCCGATATCCACCATCAGGCTGTACAGCGGCACCAGCAGGCTTAATGCCGGTATCATCATCATACCCAGACTGAACGTGCGCACCACCTTATTGACACGGGACTGATTTCTGGCCAACGGGTAAGCCGCCAGAGCGCCCACGACCGTAATGCCGATGACCGCGCCGCCGGTAATGATCACATTAGACAAAATGCTTTTCAGGATCTTGCCGTAGCGGATCGCCTCCCTGAAATTATCCAAATACAGGTATCCGGGGAAGACCCAGCGCGAACTGGTGTCATAAGGGCTTTTCAACGCCACGCCCAGCATAATATAAAAAGGAATCAAATGAAATGCGCAGATCAGCGCCGCTATGACCGTACAGATCGAAAACCTGCTTCTTATTCCGCCTTTTTTCATCACACATTTCCCTCCCTTTTCGTAAAATATTTCATCAGCACAATACTCACTACCATGATCAGAATAAAGGAAAAGATACCGATCGTTGCAGAGTACCCTGCATTCTGTCCGCGAAAATAAGTATAAGATACCAGAGTGGCCAGGGAATGACTGGCAAACCCGGGGCCGCCGGCCGTCAACGGCTGTATGATATCAAACAATTTCAGCCCGCCGATCAAATTCAGCATCACCGAACTGGTTACCGCCGGAATCAGCAGCGGCCATGTGATATAGCGGAACTTCTGCCAGAAGCCTGCGCCGTCCAGTTCCGCAGCTTCGTAATAGGAAGCCGAAATCCCCTGCAGCCCCGCCAGATAAAGAATCATGGATACCCCCACAAATTGAATGGAATTGATCAATGTGATCAAAAGGACGGCCCTGCGCCCGTTGCTCAGCCAGTCAACGGCATCCAGTCCCAGAATCTTCATAATATCGTTCAGCGCGCCGCCGTCATACTGCAGAATGAAATAGTACATATAACCCATGATCAGCGATGCCACCATCGCCTGCATATAGATCACCGCCCGCGTCACATTCCGGCCGGCAAATTTCTGATTCAGGAACAAAGCATATGCCAGCCCCAGGACATTCTGCAAAAGGGTGCTCCCGAAGCCATATATCACCGTATTGACCAGCGTTGTCCTGATATGGCCGTCCTGTATCAGGGTCTGATAGTTTTTCAGTCCCACATTAGAATAATTCTGCGAAAAGCCGTCCCAATTTGTAAAGGATATCTGCAGGCCTTTCAACAACGGATAGATCACAAAGCCCCCAAACAATACCAATGCCGGTATGTAATAAATATTGATAAGTCCTTTCTTCCATCTTTGCTTCATTTCCCCTCTCCTTCCTTGCCGTCAGTGTGATCGTTGATGTTCCCATTCTAACAACAGAAGGCGTCGTTTGAAATGCCCCATTCTTAAGATTGAAGTGTCTTATCTTACGCTCTGCCGGATGAAAAAGAGTCCTTACGCCGCAGTATGATCAGTGTACCGTAACACACTCCTCCCCCTGACCAAGATGAAATTCTCCGCTTCCGCTCTCTCCTGTCAGGGTATAAGTTCCCTTAAACCCGGTAAGGGCCGCAATCCCGTTCTCATCCGTGTGAAGCTTCTCCGACGTATGCCACTCCTTATGGATCAGATCCTTCAACATATGGTAGGACGGTTTCTCGCTGTTATCTTTCCGCAGCACACCGCTTGGCGCGCCCAGCCATGCGCCGTCCGTGAAGTCCCAGCCGGTGATCGCTTCCACCGAAGGATGGGCAAAAAGAAACCGATACATGTCTTCCATTTCTTCCGCCTGCCGTTTCTCTCCCTCCGGTGTGGTGGGCCACGCGGGAATCTGGTAATCGTTCAGATCCACAATGTGGGACGGCATAATATGACCGGACACCAGCGTATTCTCCGTAAAGTGCAGCGGCAGACCAAACCCGGCAAACCGCTCCACGATCTCTGCCAGCTTCTCCCTGCCCATGTAACCCTGGTGCTGATGAGTCTGCAGCCCGATCGCGTCGATCGCCACGCCGGCATCCAGGCATTCGGCGATCAGCTGCGCATACCTGTCGCTTAAATTGAAATCATTGATCAGAAGCACCGCCTGCGGATTGGCCGCTTTCGCCGCGGCAAACACCTCTTTGACAAGATTGAGGCGTCCGTATTCCTTACAGATTCTGGTGACCGCATTGTCGTATTTGTCGAACTCCGGCATGATGACCACCTCATTGATCACATCCCACATGTCGATCACACCGGCAAAGGCCCTGACATCCCTGTCAATCCTCGCAAGCTGCTTATCCAGGATCGTCTTGTTATCATATTGCAGCAGCCAGTCCGCACACACGGTATGCCAGCACAGAGGATGGCCTTTTACGGTTTTCCCATGCGCTTTCAGAAAGGCGGACGCATTCATGCGGCTTTCAAACGCCGGCTCGTTTTCCCTTTCCTCATATCTGCCCCAGTAAAAGGACATGGTCCCGTAATTATACAGCGCCAGCCATTTGTCCATGCGTTCCTCATAGAACGCATCTTCCTTTTTCTCATTCGTCAGCGGAATCGCGTCAAAGGCCCCGCATCCAAACAGGAACTCATGGTTCTTAAGTTCCGCCTGAAATTCTGTGTTCTTTACCGCATTTCCCTTTTCATCTACCACACGAACCCGTGCGGTTGCTTTTCGACCTGCATATTGTTCCATAGTTTTCTCCATTTTAATTTTCAATCTTCCTCCATTCCGAAGCGCTTTGTGCCAAAGACGCGGGCGAAATTCCAGATTCTGCCCTGCCATCAACAGAATTTGTGACGCTTCTGTACAAATTCGTTTTTCCTGACCGAAAGACCCCGTCTGTATGCCAGCCGGGAAATCCCATCACCACTATAGCAGTCACTCCATTATCGGGTAGGAGGCTACCCATTAGTTGAGCAGCCGACCTCCCACACCACTGTAC
>CANPTH010000090.1 GCA_947576945.1 uncultured Lachnospiraceae bacterium | reverse complement strand
ATGAGCTTGAGATATGATTTTCCACATAAACTTTGAATACGCTATACTAGTACAGGTTTCTGCGTAATTCTCCTTTTAATTTGGGAATTTCTTCCTGCAAATCATTCAGGCTTACCTTGGGAATCTGCACAGTCACACGGGTAAACACAAACTGTTCACTCTCAATTTCCAGCTCGTATTCTACCCCGAAGAACAGATGCAGCCTTCGATTTATGCTATAAAGCCCGAATGAATCTTCTTTCTTTTTCTGAGGATCTTTCAATGCGTCTCTCAGCTTCTTAAGCTCTTCAGATGTCATACCTGCTCCATTATCCTCAATGATAAATACAAGGCCATTTTCAATCTCCCGGATTGTCAGCTCGATCTTACCGTTTTCCTGTTTTTCTTTAATGCCATGATAAATGGCATTCTCTAGCAAGGGCTGCAGCGTCAGCTTGGGAATCGCATATTGATCCATGCCTTCGCATTCCATAATGCTGTAATCCATATATTCCGCATAACGTAATCTCTGGATATATAGATACTGCTGCGACAGCTCCATCTCCTGTGCAACCGTGGTGATGTCATTCCCGGAATTCAGAGACAGGCGGTAGAATCTGGACATTGCCATAATTGCCCTGCCCGCCTCCTCATACATCTTACAATCCACCAGACTTTTGATCATCTCCAAAGTATTATACAAAAAATGCGGTTTGATCTGAGACTGAATAAGCTGAAACTGGTAATTACTCTTCTCCTCCTGCTCAACATAGATCTGCTGCATCAGCTGATCAGTCTTCTTCACCATACAATCGAAGGCAAAATACAGGTTATAAATTTCATTTCTGGAAATACACGGCAGCGTATCCCCTTTGCCGTCTTCTGCCTGATAGTTCGTCATTTTCCTGGAAAGCTTCACGATCGGTTCTGTGATCCGATAGGCAATCAATCTGGCGATACACAAAGAAATCGCACATGTTATCATTCCAATCACCAAAGCAATGCGCAGTACCATAGTCTCATTTCTCAACAGGGCATCCATAGAAGTGACGTGGACAACACTCCATTCGCTGTCTTCCATCTGCGTCATTGTATACAACAGCGTCCCTTCCTCGTCTTTGATCTCACAAATTCCTTTTTCCTGTAATTGCCGAAGATTCTGATCCGAAAAGTTCTCCACATCTTCCAGTCTGCTCCCGACTGTCTCTTTCTTTGAAGAAGAAAGCACCTGCATGTCCTTTGAAATCAAATAGAAGTCCACCTGTATCTCAAATGGCATATTTTCCTCAAAAATATCTGAAAAAAAGTCTTCCTTTAAAATAAATGC
The DNA here is from genome assembly GCA_947576945.1 of uncultured Lachnospiraceae bacterium. Taxonomy (GTDB): domain Bacteria; phylum Bacillota; class Clostridia; order Lachnospirales; family Lachnospiraceae; genus UBA3282. Next base: position 13,229 of record CANPTH010000090.1, on the reverse strand, counting down.
AACATACCCCAAAGGCGCTAAAGTATTCAAATCCACCACCTGTTTGGAAAGAACGAAAAATCTAAGCAGCTCTCCATTTGCCCGCTCCATCTCATACGGGCCATTTAATACAAGGTTTCGCTTCGCATTATTTTCCAGGAAAAAATCATATCCTAAAACTTCTCCTACTGATGTTTGAAACGCATTTTCATCTCCGAAAAACAGAAAGGTACCTTCTAAAGTAACAAACACATACTGATAAATTTCCTGGTTTGTCCCGATAATGGTAGTGACTCTTTTTCGTAAAATCCGATTCATGGAGTAAATATCATGCTCGGATTCCAAAACCCGTGGATAACTGGCAAAAGTATCTGTGACAACCGTATCCAGGGCAACTGTCCTCTGATAATCCTTCACATGGTCGAGTCTTGTCTGCAGCCGATTTGTGGTGTAAACCAGTTCACGGCGATAACTCTTTAACCCGGATTCGCGAAATACATTCCGCACTAAACTCTGTGACAGAAAAACTGTCAACGCCAGAGCGCCTGTAATAAGAAGAAAATAACTGCAAAAGATTCTCATCCGGACAGTCATACACTTCATGCCCCCTCTTTTCCCTTCTATGCAGCACTACCGCATAAACGAAACAGTTCAGCCTGTCTGGCACAGCCGCTACGCTTTCACCGCCCCCGCAGTCATACCTGCAATTACCTGTTTATTCAAGAATATATACAAAATCAACGTAGGCAGTATCGATAATGTAATAGCCGCAAAAGTGCCGCCCCAATCCACCATCCCCATCTCTCCAACGAAGTCATTCAGCCCGATCGGCAGCGTCTTCATTTCTGCCGTGGACATAAACGTGTTGGCATAGGTGAACTCATTCCAAACACCGATAAAATTATAAGTAAGCGTCGTCATTGTAACATTCTTCGACATTGGAAAAATGATGCTTCTGAAAATATACCATTTCGTCGCGCCATCAATTGCTGCTGCCTCCGTCAGTGAATCCGGAATGCGCGACATAAAGCTCTTGTACAAATAAATGCAGAGCGGAAGTCCGAAACCTACCTGTGGAATAATCAGCGCCCAGTAAGTATTCCGCAATCCCAATGTATTATACATACGAAACATCGGAATCAGACAGGCAAAAGAGGGAATCATCATGCCAAAGAGGAAAAAAGAAGTAACCTGTTCCGCATATCTGAAACGCATCTTGCTGAGAGCATAACCAGCAGGCGATCCCAACGCCACCAGACTGAAAAGCACGCAAACTGCTATAATTGTACTATTTAAGAAGTAATTGGGCAAACGCCCTGATAACGCTTTCACATAATTTCCAAGATACATTTCCGATGGCAGCATATAAGCAGGTCTTGCCAAATCCGATGCCGGTTTAAAGCTGGACAGCGCCACCCAGAAAAAAGGATATAGCTGAACCAAAGCGATTGCAATCAATACGATATAGAAAATAACCATCGTCTTTTTATTCATTCCTGTTGTTCTCATTTCATATCATCCTTTCTTCCGATCTTAATATTTCTGCTGTAACTTATTGCCCACCAAACGCACAATTCCCACCGCCAATAGAGATTCGACAGCCAGAAAAACTGCCATTGCACTCGCCTGGCCATACTTTGTCATCGTAAAAGCGGTCTTATACATATATGTAGCGACAAGCTCCGTCGCTGTTCCCGGACCGCCTCCCGTAAGAATATAAGAGACATCAAAAGCCTTCAGAGTTCCGTTGACCAGGATCACCAGTTCCGCCACTATAATATTGATAATCATGGGGATCTTCACCTTTGTATACATTTTCCACAAACCACAGCCATCAATGATCGCTGCATCCACTACCGATTCGTCAATATCCATCAACGCCGTATAGAAGATAATCATATGCATGCCTATGAATTTATAAGAGTCAAGAATGATAACAATAGCCAATGCCCATTTCACATCCGAAAGGAATGCAATTGGCGTCATTCCAAACAGCTTCATTATCCCCGGAATCACTCCTTCCGGCGTAATTGAGAACATCTTTGCGAAAATCTGGCAGATGGCCATAGAGGATATAATGCAGGGAACAAAATAAACCACTCTCAGCGTGCTCGCAAACCTCCTGATGTTACTCAAAATAATTGCCAATCCTAATCCCACAATCATCTGTATGCAGGTGCCGCCCAGCATCAACCATATATTATTCCTGATCGCTATCCTGAAAGAAGAATTTTTGAATATCTTTAAATAGTTATTTATTCCGCTGAACTTCATTGCTCCAATGCCGCTATAGTCATAAAAACTGAAGCCTATAGACTGAATAATGGGAAAGATAACCACGGCACAATATACTAACAGCGCAGGCGCCAGAAAAAGCCATGGCATTATTCTTTTCTTTAATTTCTGATTTTTCAATTGAACTTGCTCTCCTTTCCTATACAAATCCGGCCACGAATCTCGCAATTCGTGGCCAGAAAACACATTCACTCTCTTATCATAATATTACTCGATATTCATGGCTGCAGCTTCATCCAGACGTGCCGCCCATTCTTCCGGTGTAAGGTTACCCAGCGTTAAATTCGGTGTCTCGCTCAAAAGAACTTCCGACGTAGCAACGTCAACTACGACATCCCAACATTTGGCGTAACTTGTAACGCCTGCAAAGTCTTCAATCAATTCTTTCTGTAAATCAGTCGCAATATCTATATTGGAAGGCTGTCCCGGAGGAAGGTATCCCAGCTCTAAACAAAGATCATTGTAGTGATCCCAAAAGAATGCCAGGAAATTCATCATTTCTTCTTCCTTTGCCGCCTCAGAACTGATAAACATCGGCGCTCCGCCATTGGAAAAGCTATCCGCAAATCCATTGACATCGCCCTCGCCTGTCAGTGGCAGCTGGAACATACCGATATTATCTAATAACTCTCCGTTCTCATCCGAGAAGATTGGCAGCTCCCATGTTCCGGAATAATACATACCGAACTGGCCGTCCTTCAGCTGTTCCATAACAGTTGAAGAATCCGCAGTGGTCCATCCTTCCTGGAAATACTGCCCTATATCAGCTATAAACTGTGCTGTCTGAATGCCCAGCTCATCAGAATATTTCGCTTCTCCGGCTGCAAGCTTATCGATATAATCATTACCGGACAGTCTCCACGGAATAAAGGCAAGATAGCGCAGCAATCTCCATTGCCCTTCCATACCGATCGGGGTTGTGCCGCTGTCTTGAATCTTTTGACAGATTTCCAGAAGTTCGTCGAAAGTCTCCGGCGTCTTCTCTATTCCAGCAGCCTCAAATACATCCTTATTGTACCAGAAATATTCACCCTGGGCATTCCAGCTCATACCTGCAATTTCGCCGTCTGCTGTGCTTGGATAGTTAAGCGCGCACCAATAAAAGTTGTCATAGATTCCCAGTTCTTTGAAAATATCACCCATGTTAGCGACCATACCTGCATTCCATAACTCATAGAAGAAGGAATCAACATCGCCTGACCACCAATCCGGAAGCTCATCGCTGGCCGCCAATGTACGGATTTTCTGATTATGGGTCTGCTGGTCCGAAATACACTCAATATTCATACTGAAGTTCGGATTCACCTGCTTCTGATACATATCAATAATTTTATACAACGCCTGCATCTGAGTCCCATCCTCATTTGATCTTGCAATGTAATGGATCTCATATGCTTCACCTGTTGTTTTATAACCGCTGTCTCCGGCTGCCGCCTCCGTATCTGGCGCAGTCTCTGTTTCTGCTGTTTCCACCTCTGCATCCGGCGTTGTTTCCGTTCCCGCCGCCGGTTCCGCTCCACCGCATCCCGTAAAGAGACTTGCAGCTAAAGCAAGACTAAGCAAAATACTGCTCACTTTCCTTTTTTTCATGATTTGTTCTCCCTTCAAATAATATGTTTTAGCGTTATAATCAGTATAATTTTTCTTTTTCTCATAAGGAATGGAATTTCGTCAACCACGCTGTAAAATCGTTCGGCTTACACTTTGCTGCTTTCACGTTTATTTACTGTTTCTTTTTCATCTGAATCAGCATAACGCTGTGTTTCGGCAAAATAACCTCATAACCATCTTCCGTCGCTGTAAGATCCACATCTTTCACCTCAAAATCTGAGTATGGCAGAACGCTTTCTGCTTCATACAATGTGGAAACGACTGTTTTGCCATATTCAGGAAGCGTGAATTTCTTATTGCCGTCATAAGAACGATTGATGAGCGTAATGGTCAGACTGTCTTCTTTCTCTGTCGCAACTGCATCCTTCGCCGCAAAGCACAGCCTGCCGCCAATATGATTTTTCATAACGGAAAACATTTGTCCGCTGGGTGTCAAAAATGCCTTATCCCATTCCACGCGAATCGCACCCTCATTGACAGCTTCAAAATGACAGGCCACATCCATTCCGCAGGGTTCTGCTTCCTCGATCAGCATATGGAACATAGACGCGGTAAATATGCCATCGTTGACGCTCTTCGGCCGATACCAGCCGTACCACACATTCCATTCATCGAAAGAAATCCGCAGCGAATCGTCATTCAGTTCTTTTCGCTGCCGGCGGACTAACGCACGGGCCTGCGAATCCACTTTGTCAATGCATGTATAATATTCTTCCTCGTATTTCTCCGCTTCCACAAAGATCGGCTGGGTTATATAGGTATGCAGCGATACTAACGGCGCGATCCCGGCCAACGGTTTTGCAGCATGTTCTACCCAGTCTGTATTCGGATAAGGTCCGGAAGAACAGAGTGTCAGGTCCGGAAAGGCCTCAAGCATCTTCTTACCAAACTCAAGTCCCATTCTTCCATAACCCTGCGGCGTATTATCACCTTCCATATGTCCATAGCCAAATTCATTTCCCAGAGACCAGAACTTCACATTGTAGGGTTCTTCATATCCTCTTTCGATTCTCAAACGTCCATATTCCGTACCGGCATCACCATTACAGTATTCCACCCACTGTACACATTCTTCCTTTGTATTCCAGGTTGGATTAACCGTGATAAAAGGCTCGGCGCCAATCTCACGGCAAAGCGCCACAAAGTCATCGGTATTAATCTCACTGAAATCATAGCCCAGCGAATGCGCCTGCGTCTCCAAACCCATGTAAGATTCAAAGGGAGCACGCATATCCACCGGAAGCAGTCCATCCTTCCAGTTATATTCTCCTGCAAAATTGCCGCCAGGCCAACGCAATAACCTGACGCCAATCTCACGCAGCAATTCGACTACATCCACACGCATGCCATGGAAATTTTTCACCGGCATCAAAGAGACAGCTCCTATACATACCGCCCCGCTTCCCATAAAGCTGATCTTTAAATGCGCCTGCTCATCCCGCTCCGGTGCATGCAGATTCACGGTTTTAGTCTCGTATTCGGTTTTGTCATAGGTCAGTTCTTTCTGCTCATATAACCTGCCGTCCCGGTCGGTCAGTGCGATACGGATTACGACCGGTTTCCATACCTTCGCCACCAGCCTGCATTCATAATCTGTGTCCTTCTGCACCGCGATGCCTCGTTGTCCGATGCCGCATTCTTCGCCGTCCTGATAGCCTGCCAGGGTCACGGCGTTGCATTCATGTCTTCTTTTCATATGATAATCGTCGGCATGACGTGTGTAGCTTCCGGTCTCCGAATAAATATGGCCATCCTCATTCTCGTTGAAGACGATATTTGTCCTCTCTCCAATCTGATACCATCCTTCCGGACAGCCGGTATAGCATGCCGGCTTCCCTGCAAATTTTCTGTTCCTTAGCATTTGTGCAGATATTCCGGTATGGACACAGGATCTGGTATGTTCCAGATTATTTCCAAACAGCAGCGGCGACACCGTCGCGCCAGCCTCAAAATCCGGACATACCTGCACCGTCTCACAACATAATTTCCCAAATTCCGTTACATTCATAAAAGACCTCCTTTTCCGTATAACACGGCATAATATATAATTTCTGGTTTTCGTATTCTCTTATCATACGCGTTAATTTCATCTACAAGAATGGAAATTCGTAAACAACATTGTAATATTTTACGGTTTTTCCCCATCCATAATAAATTTTCCCAATATAACAAAAAACGGAAAGCTCATTTCCAAAGCTTTCCGTCAGAACAATTCCCATATGTCCTGTATTTACAAATTTACTTCATGCAGTCATAATGCCAGCGCTATCTATTGTCTGATCCTGTTTCACAATAATCTTTCGGCGAAACACCGAAATATTTCTTGAAGCATTTGCTGAAGTAGCCAGCGTCCTCATATCCGCATTTCTCCGCCACATAGGTCACATTACAATATCCCTCCTCCAACATCTTCTTTGCACGAATCATACGGAATTGTAATATATATTCACCGATCGTCATTTTAAACGTCTCTTTAAACTGTTGACAGAGAATCGTTTTACTCATCCCAAAGGCCGCCGATAATTCCATCAATGATAAATCGTAACAATGATAATTTTTCTCTATATAACGTGCTACATTTTCTGCCAAAGAGGATTTCCTTCTCGTTGTGCGCTCACTCACCGCCCGCATAACCTCTGTGACATATCGAAGAACTTTCTCCTGAATCCACTCAATGGAGCCTTCTTCGAACTTCCATGGAAGTAAGAATGCAGCGCTTTCACTCTCGCCCGCCGCTTTTTGCCCTCCTGACGACTGCAGCACATCGTAGGCGCAGGATACCATATCTCTGGCGCTTTGTAACACAATTTCCGGCCACACTTCATTCTCTTCCATTTTCAAAAAGAACTCTTTGACCAAAGCTTCCATGGCAGGAACGTTGTTGGTACGTATAAACAAAACAAATTGAGGATATAGGCTGCTGAAAAAACCGCCTGTTCTTTCCTCATTGACATTCAACTGGGCGTTGGTGCAAATGCCGCTTTTACGATACATGCACATGAATTTCTGCACCGTGCATACCTCCTGCACAGAAATCTCTAAATCACGCAACCGCTCCCTTGCCGTCCCCACACTGATCAATATTGGATGGTCTATCATCTGCTGTATGAAATCAAGAAACTCCCTGTGCACCTCATGTACTGTTGTCTCCAGCTCTTCAATCGTCATCTTTGCGCTCACTACTGCGCATAGACCGGTGTTATCATTACTTGTAAAACATTGAATTCCTTTTTGCTCAAACAATTCCGTCAATATATTGGAAACAGCAAAAAAATAGAAAGTATTTTCCTCATCTGCATAGATATTGATGAGAAACGCCAGGCTGCTGAATGATTGACTCTGGCCTAAAATCTCCTCCGCCATTCGTTCCACTTCTATCCAGTCCGTTTCTTTCCTGGCGGAAAATATCTTATTGACAAAATGCTCCTTCACCCTGAACGAAGCGGAATAATACTTAATTTGCAGCTCTCTGTTCTGCTTCTCCGACTCGATTTGAGCTACCACCTGATCCAGACACTTTATCAGGTCCTGTTTATCGATTGGCTTTAACAGATAATCAAATACCCCAAAGCGGATCGCCTTATGCGCATATTCAAATTCGCTATAGCCAGTCAGAAGAATAACCTTGCTCGATATCTTCTCCTCAAACAGCATCTGCACAGCCTCAAGCCCGTCCATAATCGGCATATTAATATCCATCAGCACGATATCCGGCCGCAGCCGCCGGATCAGTTCTAAACCCATTTTCCCATTTTTTGCCTCGCCAACCAAACGATATTCCCTGCCCGCCTCGGACAAATACCGCTTCATCGCCTGCCGAAAATAGAATTCGTCATCCACTAATACAATTGTCTGCACAGCGTTTCTTATATTTTCCTGCTGACTTACCATTGCATTGCACCCCAATTAATCTCTTATTCCCTCGACTGCTTTGATCCTGTGTAAAATGATGTAACCCATTATATTCTGTGTTCTTACTTTCTGTCAATTCTTTCTTTTTCCAAAAAATCACTGTAATTTAATACTTTGTCCGCTAAAATATTGTATCATTGATCCCGCCACTTCCTTTTTATCGAGACTTATTTATTATCTGATTATCCCCTCAGTGAACAAAGGAATACGTGCCGTGTGTATCTTTGTTCACTGAGGGTAGACAAAGAACGTATATTTAAGGTACGATACCTATAATAAATAATATTTAAAGGAGGAGAACACCCATGAGTAATGTGATCGAAACAATCAAAAAGAGAAGTTCCACAAGAGGATACACCGCTGAAGCTCTGACAGATGCCCAACTGCAGACCCTGCTCCACGCCGGACTGCAGGCACCGACAGCGGCCAATAAACAGGAGATCCACTTTACCGTATTGAAAGGAGACCATCCAATCCTCGCAGAATTGGAGACGGAGAAAAACCGTCTGCGCAATCTCACTGCTCTGGAACATAATTTCTATTATGAAGCCCCCGTAGTAGTTATTTTAAGCGCTGACAGCTCCTACCACTGGAGTCCTTTGGATGCCGGCATCGCCGTGGAGAATATGGCACTGGCTGCGGAAGACCTTGGTCTTGGCAATCTGATCATCGGTTGTATCTATGACGCTCTCAGAGGCGAGAAGAAGGAATATTTCTCCAGGGCATTACAGTTCCCGGAGAATTACGAGTACGAAATCGCCATTGCCTTCGGCCACAAGGCCGTTACCAAGGAACCTCACACTTATGATGCGGACGCACAGATTACATACCTGTAATCCACAAGATGCCGCATTAGCCTGTGAATTCACATTGGCAAACACATAGCGCGCACCGTGTGCCGCCAGATCGTCAACATAGCAGACTGTAAGTTCACAGTTTATTTGCCATCCACTATAAACAGCAGCAAACTGTACTATCAGGTCTGTAAAAGAAAAGGGAGCTGTCGGTTGCTACCGATATGCTCCCTTGTTCCATAAACCGCGCTAATCCCACAGTCCCGTCTCTTCCAGATGCAAAGACATCCTGTCACAGACCGGGCATGATACCCTGTCCGCTTCTTCTATGATATTTGCAATATCTATCTTCCGGCCGCACTGTTTACAGGAACCGATATATCTTCCGAATCCATCCTGCAGTTCCAGAACAGGAGCGCTCACAAAGCTCTCACATTGGTCACAATAAGCCAGTCGATAAGCAAAATCAAAAACCGGATACGCATTCTGCGCCATATACTGTCTGATTATTCCGCTCTCTTCTTCCGAAAACAATCCTGCAATATTCCCCAAATTCCCATGCATCAATCCACATCCGACCCTATTGACCCACTCGTGTCCGCAGGATGCACAGGTTATCTTAACAATCCTGCCCATATGCCGAAACTCCCTCTCCAAACGCTGCTTCCTTACAGCAAATCTCCAGATATCGTTCTGCCGTTTCCCACGCCAAAACATGATTGCCATGAAAGTCTTTGCCTTTCATAACATGGGTGGCCATACGGCCTGTCAGACGCAGACTGTACATAATAGGAAAGATACTATCCAAGCAGTGACAGAATCAGATTCGGCTGCTGATTCGCCTGAGCCAGCATGGACTGGCCGGCCTGCAGCAGAACCTGGCCAGCAGAATACTCCACCATCTCTTCCGCAATATCGGCATCCCTGATTAACGATTCCGAGGCTGTGGTATTCTCCACAATATTATTCAAATTGGAAATAGTATGCTCCAGCCGGTTCTGCACCGCACCGTAATCGCTTCGCACATAACTAACATATCTGATAGCGTTTTTGATCCTGTCAATGGCGTCTCCGGCATCTTCTACAGTTCTCATATTCACATCCGTAAGTCCCAACGCCGCCGTATCCATACGATAAAGATTCAGAGTAATATGCTGTCCCGATTCCGCTCCAACCTGAATGCCAACGCTATTACTGCCTCCTGCTCCGCCCGGTCTTACCGTTGTTCCGCCGCCACCGCCAATAATACTCGACCCACCCACATTCAGGGCTGACGTAATAACAGAGCCTGCACCTCCAAGAGACGCATAGGAAAGCTGTCTGACAAATTCCACCAGCGCAGGATCTCCCTGATTGACGGTATTTTTTAACTGGTCTACCGTCATACCGGTACGGTTCTGTATCGTCTGCCTGAAGCTTTTGCCACCCATTAGGTCGGCAAAAATCTTATCCATACCAGCCGCAATATTCTGACCTGTCATCGCACCGCCGCCATTCGCCAGGTATCCTGCATAGGCCGCCGCCAGATATCCATGCCCATAAGGACGGTTGTCTACGGTATGACTCCTCAGATAATTCTTGATATTCGCATCCTGGCTGGCATCATTTCCGCCTGACAATTGATTTGCATAAGCGATCAACGAATTATTCCATTGTGTCGGGAAGCCGCCTCCGGCCAACTGGGCCGTTCCCTCTTTGAACCATTCCGGAAAGGCATCTCCTTTCCTGCCGCTCATACCATCGGTCATTGCAAACTGCATCACGGAATGCATAAATTCATGGGCTATGGTAGACTGCAGCGCTTCCACCCTGCTGCCTGTACCATCAGCATCAGCCGCCGTAAAATCTGCTGAATCTACCTGAATCTCCAGATTATATCCTCTGCCATTGCCGGTCGTTGATCAGCTAAAACCAGCCCGCGCCAACATATTATTCAAGCCATCCAGCCTTCTTACGGTAATCTTGATATCCATCGTCTCATTCCCGATATCATTCTTAATAGACGGAAAAGCATCAAAAATCTGCTGCGCCACAACAGGAATCATATCCCTGACGATCAAATCCGCCAGATCACCACCATTAGAAACCGGATTGACAGCGGCCTTCGCTGCCTTATCCATCTGATTTGCACTGATCTGCCCTGTTTTGTCCACGCCTTCTGCCTTATCAAGACTCTCCACCGTGAAAGAACTGTCCAAAAGATTAAAATGTAATTTATAATGCCAGGTGTTTATCCTGGAAGCAGACGCAGCCACCGCTCCATCCTCTGGAAACAACGGTATTTCATTGAAAACCGTATGTCTGGATATGGTGTCGATTTCATTCTTAAGCTGCTTAAGTTCGGTATCGATCATTTCTCTGTCAGACGCAGTCCATGTACCGTTGGCCGCTTTTACTGCCAGTTCATTGGCACGCTGCAGCATATCATGCACCTCATTCAGCGCACCTTCCGCAGACTGCACCATTGAAATGCCGTCCTGTGCATTCGTGGCCGCCTGTGTCAGTCCACGAATCTGCCGGCGCATTTTCTCAGAGACAGCCAGTCCCGCTGCATCATCCGCAGACCGGTTGATCCGGCAGCCGGACGAAAGCTTTTCTACGGTACCTCCATTCTTTTTACTATTCGCCTTAAACACTCTGTTCGCATTTTGGGCCAATACATTATTTCTGATCGTTAGCATTACGCCCCCCCCCGGAAAATTATACTTAACCGAGCCGTCTGCTCACAATATATCTTACTGATGGAGTAATCATATGCCTGAAGGTCACACTGCGCTGTGAAATATTTAATGTCTTGACCACAAGATATTATACTGTTATAAATATATCGACCAATTCTATAATTTACATTAGTCAAAGATCGGCTGCAGCACCTTTTTGTTTACACCGCTGCTCTCTGTACCAGCCTTTACATGCTTCATGTCGATCCGGAGAATACCTATTGGGTAATATATGATAAAATGGAGCTGTCATTCTGGCAGCTCCATTTCATCATTCATTTTTACAAAACCATATTTTTCATACAAAGGACGCCCCATAGCAGTTGCCTCCAAAGAAATAGATGTAATTCCCTTACACTTAATATCACAAACCAGCCTGTCTAATGTTTTATACGCAATACCCCTTCTTCTGTAAGCGGGACGTATATACATATTCATTATATATGCTCTCTTTCCACTTGGATTATGATAAGTTGGCATTACCTGAAAAAAACTGACGCCGCCAGTGCCTACAAAGCAATTTGCATCAAATATTAAATATGCGATATGCGTACCATCACAGAGAGCTTTTTCATAATAGTTACATGATTGCCTTTCCACTTCACTCATATCGATATCATCAGACAATTTATTGGCGGCCCTTAATACTTCTATCCTTGTTTTTGTTAATATATCTATATCCTCAATCGCAGCTCTTTTATATGTTAAGTTCAATGCCCTATCCTCCGTCAAATCCCGATTGCAATCTGATGATTTTTCTTTCGTCTATCTCTTAAATCCTACAACAGCAATAACATTTCCACCTCTTTCTGTATAATTCAATTTTATTCCAATTCCATTGTGTAAAATTTTGCCTTGAACGTTTGACTGCCATCAAGTTTTGTAAATTCCCCATAATGGTCAAATTTCAATCCACACTTTTCCATAACTTTTCCTGAGCGCGGATTATCTACCGCATGGTCTGAACATATCTTTTTTATGCCAAGTTTTCTGTATCCATATTCAATAATAGCTTTCATCGCTTCCGTACAATATCCCTTGTGCCAATAATCATAATGAAGATTATATCCTATACTCCAATAATCTTTCATCTGTGTACTTGGACCTATACTTCCTGCTCCGATTACTTTATTTTCTTCCTTCAAAACAAATACCCAATTCCACTCTTCTTCATCACCAAATGTGGAATTAATCCAGTCTATCGTTTGACTGATATCAGAACATGTGGAATATCCCAGATACTTTGTCACTCTTTCATCACTGTTCCAGCTGAAACAGGCTTCTGCATCATCAAGTGTTATAGGACGCAAAATCAATCTTTCCGTTTCAATGACCGGTTCTTTACTCATTATCGATCCCCCTTATTGATTTTGTCATATCTTTCACGTTTTGATTATACCACTCGTGTCCTCTGTTTTCCACCATGAAATCGAGTTTCGGATAGAGGAAGAGTTGTACCAAACCATGGAGGAATTCTCCTATGTTACCTGCAACATGTGCGCCGCACAGCTATAACGGCTACCGCACACTCTTTCACCTATCCCTTATATCCTACAATAGCAATAACATCTCCGCCTTTTAAAATGAAGGCAACATCCTTCCCCTCCTCAATCAGTTCTGCCCTGCTGTTGAGAATATTCTTATCTACATTATCCGGCATTTCCAGCAAAACCTTGTACACACCTTCATATGTTCCGTTGAGATGCTCCATAAATATCTGTTTCAATTTATCTATACTTATCTCCCCTGCAGGCAGCCACGAAAACACATCTAAAACTTCCATCCTATCATCCCTCCCTGTATGTCAGCTTCATTTGTACTACCATATCACTGATTTTCTAATCTGCCGGAAAGCCGGGGATGTCGAGGGCACTGAAAAAGTCTGATTCTAAGAAAAAAGAATTGGGCTTTTTTCGTG
>CANPTH010000089.1 GCA_947576945.1 uncultured Lachnospiraceae bacterium | reverse complement strand
TGTCCAGCGATGCCGGAAAATCCGCCGCCTGAAGGCTGCTGCAGCCTTCAAATGCACAGTCTCCGATGCTCTTCAGTCCTGTCCCAAACATTACCCTCTCAAGACTTGTGCAGTCGTAAAATGTATGCTTCGGCATCGTTACCAACTGATTCGTCAGCGTCACCTGCTTTAACGCCTTACAGCCCCTGAATGCGCCCTGGTCACTACGGTTACCATAACTAGAGTTCATGACCAGTTCCGCCGCTCCGTTTTCAAACTCCACGGTTTTAAGGCACGCGCTGTTGCGGAATGCCGCTCCCCCTATCGTCGTCACGCTCCCGGGGATCGTCAGTATTCCTGTTCCGTCCTTAATGTCGCCCGTCAAAGTTTTCTCACCAAATGCCACGCCGTCAAAGGCCCCGGCTCCGATCGTCTGCAATCCCTCATTCAGGGTCACTTTCACCAGCTTAGTACAGCCTGAAAATGCCCCGCTTTCAATGCTTACCACAGTACCTGGAATTGTAACGCTCGTAATACTGGTATTATCTTTGAAAGCATTACTGCCTATAGCCGTCACATCTGCCGGGATCTCGACAGCCCCGCCAGTTCCGCTATACTTAGTCAGCTTACCCTCTACTATCGTAAAGTCAGACTCACTTAACGCGGCAGCTTCGAGTGAAGCCAATTTCTCTTCTTCCAGCTCCTCCTCTTCTTCCTCCTCGTCAGTCTCTTCTGACTCAATATCTTCTTCATCTGCTCCGTCATCTCCGTCCGGATCTGACTCGCCATCGGACACGTCTCCTTCATCCTGATCCATATCTTCGTCAGTACCATCATTCTCACCCGGATCTGTATCTTCACCATCCCCGGTACCTTCACCCGGATTCTTTCCATCGTCATCTCCGGTACCTTCATCTGATCCCGTCTCGCCGTCATTTCCGGTACCTTCATCTGATCCCGTCTCGCCGTCATCTCCGGTACCTTCATCTGATCCTGTCTCGCCGCCGGTTCCGGTTTCTTCACCTGATCCCGTCTCGCCGTCTTCTCCGGTTTCTTCATCTGATCCTGTCTCTTTGCCGGTTCCGCTATCCTCACCCGATTCGGAACCCGCATCAACTCCACTTTCCTTGTCTAAAGTCGTCTCTTCCTTGATTTCAGTTGCGGATATTACCCCCCCCCATGTCGTTTCCGGCATTTCAGCCGTGACATGGGCGCCGGCCGCATTCTCTGCTTCTGTCTGGTATTCCGATGCAGACACTTGCATCATAGTCTGCGGCATCATAGTGAATATCATAGCCGCGGCCAGCAGAAACGAAAGACTTCTTTTCACGCTTCGCATCCAACGCTTCATCCTTCTCTCCTCCTTCATATCAGCGCTTGTCATCAGATAGTCTTAACAGACAAATACCCATGTCATATCTCTCAGACTGCTATAGACAGACACAGGTATCCGGTAAAAATGTACACCAAATCAATGATTCCGTATGACATCCACACAGACAAAACTATCTGTAAACCTTGTTTTTATTATACGATGCCAAAATTACCTGTGTCAATCTATTTAGACACCTGCATGCTTATATTCGTAACAGTTCAGCCTTCGGCTTCACTGTCACACCTAGCCGGCTCCATCCTACTGCCAGGAAATTTGTTTGCAGAGGATGGAAGCTCACAGCATTTTCTGCTATAATAGTAAATTGGAAATTAAAAATACAGATGTGAGGACGCTGAAATGAAAAAAGGAAAAACAAGAGGCATTGGTATTCGGGCTAAAATTCTGTTCCCTGCAAGCATGGTAATTATTTTACTGTCTCTGGTAATGGGTATAACCTCTTATCAACGTATTGAGGAAGGGCTGGTTGCCATGGGTGTTGAAGAAGCACAGATGGCGGCAGCTATTTCCACAAAAGTGATTGACGCGGATCAGGTAGCCGGAGTATCAGCAGAGTCAAAAGGAAGCGAAGCGTATAACGCTCTGCTGGATAGCATGCTTGGCGTTATGCAGGATTGTGGAATTGAATATTTGTATACTTTATATACGGATGGCGATAAAGTATACTACGGAATTGACGCGGACAGTACAGGAGACGGTAATCAATACGGCACCGTTTTCGAGACGTCGTATCAGGAATTGAAATCTGTTTTCGATGGAGAAATGTATGTGCAGGATTATATTGATTCTACCGTAGACGGCGATCTGATTTCGGCATATATGCCTCTTATTGACAGCAGCGGAGAAGTTGTCAGCATTGTGGGCTGTGATTACAATGCGGCCGGAGTCGTGGAACGTTTGTCTAAGGCTCTTGGACGCGTAATACAGATTTCTCTGATCTGCCTGGCCATCGCTCTGTTCATCCTCAACGTTACAGTAGGACAAGTGATCAGGACACTGCATAAAGTTGACGGTAAAATCTATGATCTGGTACATAATGAAGGCGACTTGACGCAGACTCTGGACGTCCATACCGGGGACGAAATGGAAGTGATCGCGGAGAATGTCAACGGGCTGCTTCAGCATATACGTGAAATTATGCTGAACATATCCCAAAATGCAGAATATTTAAAAGATTCCTCCCATAAGGTGTCAAGCAAGCTGGAACATGGCAATTCAGAAATTGCCGACGTTTCCGCTTCGATGGAAGAGATGAGCGCCGCAATGGAAGAGTCCAGCGCTTCGCTGTCTCAGGTAAATGAATCTATCAGGCAGATATTTGAGTCGATAGAGAATATTTATGAACAAGCCGTAAATGGAAGCGTTTCTTCTGACAGAATCATGAAAAGCGCTTCGGAAGTATATAATCGGGCAGTGACAGAGAAACAGGATGCAATGCTTCAGGCTGCCAATATGGCAGCAACAGTTCACCAGAAAATCGAGAAATCCAAGGATGTTGAGAAAATCAGGGAACTTACAAAGAACATTATCACCATCACCGAAGAAACGAACCTGTTAGCATTAAATGCAAGTATCGAAGCAGCGCGGGCAGGAGAATCAGGAAGAGGATTTGTGGTAGTCGCAGACCAGATCGGGAAGCTGGCTTCCAATTCCGCCGCATCTGCAACAGAGATTCAGAAAGTAACCGCCGATGTGATCCAGACGGTAGACGAACTGGCGGCCGAAGCGCAGGAAATGATTACATTTATGAATGAAACAGCGCTGGGCGGCTATGAAAAGCTGCTGGAAACCAGCGAAAGCTATCAAAACAATGTAGGAAACATGAATGAGATGATGCAGCGCTTTGCTGCGGAGAACGAGCAGTTGAAGTCGAATATGAACGAAATTAAAATGGCTCTGGGGGATGTGAAAACAGCCGTAAGCGAAAGTGCGGCTGGAGTAACAAATGTAGCGGAAACCGCCGTAAGACTGGCAGACCACGTAAGAGACATCGGAAAAGAATCCGATTTCAATCTGGAAATTGTGGACAGATTAAACAATGAGGTAGGTAAGTTTAAATTATAGTAAACGACATAACAGATTTCTGTTTCCGGCTCTTGCAGGAGCCATATGCGGCAGCTCCTGCAAGGCCGAAAATGAAATTTCCAATGTCGTTAACTATATAAACACTTTGGCCATTACAGCTCTATATTATATACAAGTCCTCACTGTTTCAGATCCTCTTCCAGTACCCTGGCCAATAATTCCGCCGCCGGCAGGATCACACTCCTTTTCACGCAGAATGCCGGATGATGGATCGGATGCCCCACACCTGTACCAATCTTCAGGTAGCAGCCCGGTATCTGCCTGCCCATCGTTTCTTCCTCCATGTAATAAGAGAAATCATCCCCGCCCAGGGACATCTCCTCCGGCACTGTCCGCATTCCCTGGCTCTGCGCAACCTTCTCGCAAAGCTGCGCCATCTTACCGTCATTATAAGTGGCCGGTGCACTGTCGATCCAGACGATCTCTGCCTTCGCACCATAAGCCGCGGCAATTCCCTCCACAGTCTCCCGCACTCTCCGTTCATATAAGACCCGGTCTTCCCTCTGCATCGTCCGCACCGTTCCCTCCAGCTCTGCCAGCGTAGGGATCACGTTCCAGGTTGTCCCTGCCTGCACTTTCGTCACGCTGAGCAGCGCCGGGTGAAAGGCGTTCACATTGCGTCCCACGATCGTATGCAGCCCCTGTATGATGGCAGCTGCGACCGGGATCGGATCAATGCCGTCGTCGGGATGAGCGCCATGGCAGCCGATCCCCTTCACACGAATCAAAAACCGATCCACCGCCGCAGTCACATAGCCTTCGCGAATGCCGACCACACCTTCCGCATTCGTAGGATCTGCATGAAATCCCCAGATGCGTTCCACATCTTCCATTGCATTCGTTTCCAGTATCTTCCTGGCGCCGCGGGCGTCCTCCTCCCCGGGCTGAAAGATAAATTTCACCGTTCCGCTCAGCCGTTCCCTGCACGCCTGTAATAGAATCGCTGCCCCGATTCCGGCCGTGATATGCAGGTCATGTCCGCAGGCATGCATCTTCCCTCTGCTTTCAGAAGCATACGGAATCTCCGCCTCCTCCACAATGGGAAGGGCGTCTATATCACAGCGAAGCGCAAGAGTCCTCTCCTGTCCATTCGGAGCCGTCTGTGTGCCACGCACCACTGCCACCAGTCCCGTGGCAAGCGGATAAGGCAGTATCTCGATTCCCGCCTCTGTGAGCAGTTCCCGTATCTTTGCAGTAGTTTCCACTTCCTCATAGGAAAGTTCCGGATGTCTGTGAAACCACTCGAACTGCTGTATTAAATACTGTTCCAGCTGTTTTTTGTTCTGTAAATCCATGTTTACCCCTCCATTCTGAAGCGTTTATGCACTGAGTCCGTGAGCAGAATTTCAGATCCTGCTCTGCTTATGTCTCAATTTACGGTCATTTTCTATCTCCTGCTGTTTGGATCCAGGGCATCTCTCAGCGCATCTCCGATAAAATTGATCGCCATCACCACTACCACGATCAGCAGTCCCGGCGGAATCCACAGCCAGGGCTGCGTCGTCAGCACCGTCAGAGACTGCGCACCGTTTAACATATTACCCAGACTCGATGCCGGAGGCTGCACGCCCTGTCCAAGAAAGCTCAGAGCCGCCTCGTCCAGGATCGACAACGCCAGTACCGAAGTGGCATAGACCAGGATCGGCGCCACCGTATTGGGCAGAATCTCCGAAAACAGAATATGCCGCAGCGGCATACCCGCCACGATATTCCCCTTTACGAAATTCGTCTCCCGCAGATTCAGGACATTGCCGCGCACCAGCCTGGCGATCCCCGGCCAATCTACAAAACCGAGGATCCAGATGATGTTCCACATGCCGGGTTTAAAGACGGCTGCCGCCACCAGCACCAGCAATATATAAGGAAATGACATGACCATATCGGTAAACCGCATAATAATCATATCCGCTATGCCGCCAAAATACCCTGCGACCAGCCCAAGCAGCACCCCGATCACCGTCGAGATCAGCGTCGCCATCACCCCCACCAGCAAAGAAACCCTGGTGGCATATAAGAGCCTGCTCAGCACATCCCGGCCAATCTGATCCGTCCCCAGCCAGAATTCTTTAGAAGGGCCTTCCGCAAAGGGGCCCGCAATAGCATTCGGATCATAAGGCGCAATGAACGGCGCCAGGATCGCAGCTCCCACGATCACCGCAAGCACGATCAGGCTGACCGCCGCCAGATGGTGCCTCCTGAATCGCCTGCTCACTGTCTGCAGATAACTTTCGCTGCCAATATTCGTTTCCTGTCCTCTTCCCGGAACGCCTTTTTCATGAAATTTCCTGTCTATCTCCCGCAGCATCATTCACTCTAACCTCCATGTCGCTGCTTCGCAGCGACACAAAATCTAAAGACAAGCTCTTCTACACTTACGCTGTATGCCCTGACCGTCATGATCCACTCTATTCCGAAGCGTTATGCCGCAGAATGCAACAGAACATCAATCCAGCTGAATCGTCGGATCCACCAGCGCATACAAAATATCCGTGACCAGATTTGCCACAAGCACTACTATGGCCGACAACAGACACACACCCATGATCACCGGAAAATCCCGGTTGCTGATAGCGCTCATTGTCATCAGGCCCAGTCCCGGCCAGGAAAAAACCTGCTCAATAATGACCGCCCCGCCAAACAGCATCGGAATCTCCATACCGATAACCGTGATGATCGGCACCAGGGCATTGCGCAGAGCATGCTTATTGATCACGCGAAACCGCCCGATCCCCTTGGCTCTCGCCGTCCGCAGATAATCCTGCTGCAGGATCTCCAGCATTGCGCTCCTGATATAACGGATATTGCTGCCGGCCATGGAAAAGGCAAGAACAGTTACCGGCATCACCATATGTCTGGCTACATCCGCCGCGCCGCTCTGCGTTCCCAGCGTCGTCATGCCGCTGGAAGGCAGCCATCCCAACTTCACCGTAAAAACATAGATCAGCAGAAGGGACAGGAAAAATCCCGGCACACTGCTGCCAAGAAAGGACGCCGTCACCACCGCGTAATCCCCCTTGGAATACTGCCGGATCGCACTGTAGATTCCCGCCGGAACCGCCAGAAGAAGGCTCACCAAAAGCGAGACACCCATCAGGAGCAGCGTCGGTCCGATATGACTGCCTATCATGCCGCTGACCGGCTGAAAGGACTTCATGGAATACCCCAGATTGCCCTGCAGAAGTTCTCCCAGCCAGACGAAATACTGTACCAGTATCGGCTGATCCAGTCCCAGCGCGATCCGCTTCGCCTCCACAGCCGCCTCTGACACCCTGGGACCCTGCAGCATCTCCAGCGGACTTCCTGCCAGGCACATGATCGTATAATCTATGATCGTGATACCGACCAGCACCGGTATGGCAATCAAAATACGTTTTAAAATATATTTCCCCATAGCTTCCTTTACTCCAAAATACCACAGAAGATGTTCCTGCTTTTGCAGGATGCCTTTACACTGCCTTACCCGAACCATTACGAAACCTTACAGAGCCTGCCGCACTCTTTGAGAACCTGCCACCGGACAGGCCGCCATATGCACGCCCGGATTCCTCGTCTGCCCCCGGTCTCCTGCCATCCTGCCAACAATTTCCGCCGCCCGCATTCTTCCACTTCCTGCATCTGCTTCCCTGCCCTTCATGCTTTCCGTACCTGCTTCCCTGGTCTTCACGCTTTCCGCATCTGCTTCCCATGCTTTCACACTGCCCGCATTTCTGCCCTGCACTTTCCTGCTTTCCGTATCTGCCTCCAACACGTTCCCGACCGGCGCATTTATCGCCTGCATCTCCGGCGCCACCTGCCTGCACTGCTCTGTCGCATAAGGACATCTGGGATGGAACCGGCACCCCTCCGGCGGACATGTACTGTTGCCGATCTCCCCCTGCAGAAGACTGCGCTCCCTGCCTTTTTCCGCCGGATCAGGGATTGGCACCGCCTCCAGCAATGCCTGCGTGTATGGATGCACCGGTTGATGAAAAATTTCCTTCGCGTCGCCATACTCCACGATTTTTCCCAGATACATAACCGCAATCTGGTCGCTCACGTAGTTGACCGCTCCCAGTCCATGCCCCACGAACAGCAGCGTCAGCCCAAGCTCCTTCTGCAGTTCTTTCAGCAGATTTAAGATCTGTGCCTGAATGGACACGTCCAGCGCGCTCACCGGCTCATCGCACACGATAAACTCCGGATTTAAGGACAAGGCTCTTGCGATCCCGATCCGCTGTCTCTGGCCGCCGGAAAACTCATGTGGATATCTGCCCAGCGCCGTTCCTGGCAGCCCTACCATATCCAACAGACGCAGGATCTCCTTTTCCACCGTATCTTTGCGCGCAATCTTATGGTACAGCATGGGCTGCGCTAAGATCTCATAAATATGTTTGCGGGGATTTAACGAAGAATAGGGATCCTGGAAGATCATCTGCAGCTTCGTCCTGACCTCCCGCATCTGCTTCCTGTCCTTCTGCAGAAGGGACAGATCTGTGCCGTCATAATAAATCTTTCCCTCCGTAGGAGTCTCCAACCCCACCAGCTGTCTGCCGATGGTGGATTTACCGCAGCCAGACTCGCCCACCAGGCCCAGTGTCTGCCCCCGCATCACGGAAAAACTGACCCCATCCACCGCCTTTACATAGCCGGTCGTATGCGTGATGATCCCGCCCTTGACAGGATAATATTTTTTCAGATTTTCCACCCGGATTAACGGAATATTCTCTTTTTCCACTATAATCATCCTCTTTTTCCAGAAGCAGCCCGTGACACAGACATCCTCCTGCAGGGAACAGTCCTGCTGGGCCCACTGTTACATCCGTCTGCCAGACGCACCTGACTGAGTCCCGCTGCCCCAGCTGTTACATGTATCCGCTTCAGACGGCGCCGCCCTGTCCTTCCTCAAAGGCCACAACACATCTGGCGGCATGTCCTTCCCCGAAACGGTACAGTTCCTGTGGGCTGTCACACGCCTCCCGTCTGTAGGGACAGCGATCCGCAAACCGGCATCCGGTAATATCGTCGTAGTTCTCCGGCACCATGCCCGGTATCGCCATAAGCTGCCTGTCCCTGTCGTCCCGTATGGTGGGCACCGTCTCAAGAAGAGCCTGAGTATAAGGGTGCTTCGGCTTTTCGAAAAGCTCCTGCACCGACGCTTCCTCCACGATCTGTCCTGCATACATCACGATCACCCGATCCGCCATATTGGCCACCAGACCGATATCGTGGGTGATCAGAATCATGGCCATGTCCTTTTCCCGGCGCAGCTCCCCAAGCAGCTTCATAATCTGTGCCTGAATGGTCACATCCAGCGCCGTTGTCGGCTCGTCGGCGATCAGAAGCTTCGGGTTGCAGGACAACGCCATGGCAATCATCACCCGCTGACGCATACCACCGGATAACGTGTGGGGAAACTTCCGCATCACCGCCTCAGCTTCCGGCATCCCTACCTGCATAAGCAGGCTGACGGCCCGCTTTCCGGCCTCTTCCTTCGACAGTTTCATGTGGATGCGGATGCTCTCCGTGATCTGGCTGCCCACCGTAAATACCGGATTTAAAGAAGTCAGCGGATCCTGAAAGATCATCGTCAGCGCATCCCCTCTGACCGTATCCAACTCCTTCTCCGTCATCGTAAGAAGGTTCTTATTTTCAAAGAGGACAGAGCCGTCTTTGACGGCTCCGCCCCTTCCCAGCAATCCCATGATCGACAATGATGTAACACTTTTTCCGCAGCCTGATTCTCCCACCAGGCAGACCACTTCCCCGCGATCCACGTGGAAACTGACATGATCCACGCTGACACTGCTCCCGTAGTCGCCGGCAAAAACCGTCGTCAAATCCTGTACCTCCAGTAAATGCGGCATTCGGTTACCTCCTTTGTCTCTGTCCTGCTCTATCGTTACCATGCAGGGTTCCGGCCTATCGTCGGACAACTCCGCACGCATAAGTTTCCGTCCCCTTTGCAATATCATTTCCTGATCAATCACTGCGTGATATCCCAGTTATGCACATCATTAAAGAAACCATATACACTGGGTTCCGCACCGGTCACCCGGTTATTGACCGCCCCCTGCGCACTGATGACATAGACGGAGAACATCGGTACATCCGCCTGCATCTTCGCATCCACTGTGGAATAGAAACCGGTGATCTCGGACACGTCGCTGGTCTGCTGCGTCCCGTCAAGAGCCGCCGCTACCTCTTCGTCATAATATCCAGTCCAGCTTCCCTCGCCGCCTAACAGCCAGGACACATCCGGGTAAGGATCCACCGGCGCATAAGTATACTGCACCGCCATGATATCATAATCCGTACTGCCCGCCACTGTCATCAGCGTGGACAGGTCTACCGTGGTGATCTCGGCTTTGATCCCCACTGCCGCCCACTGTGCCACAATAACCTGGGCGCCGTTTACAAATGTATTGTCACCCGAATTTACGTAGAAGCGCAGCGTCTGAGAACCATCCCAGCCGGCCTCTTCAAGCAGTTCCTTCGCCTTCTCGGGGTTGTATTCCATCGGTGCGATCCCTTCGTCATAAAAAGGACTCGCTGAGGAAAGGAATCCGTCTATCACTTCGCCGTGACCTTTTAACAGCTGATCCACCAGCTGCTGCCTGTCAATGGCGTACACAAGCGCCTGACGCACCTTCGCATCCGGAATATTAGCTGTCTGGATAAAAGCAGACTGATTCGTCACCGGAGATCCGTAGACCACTTTCACATTTTCCAGCGCCTCGATACTTTCATAGTCTTCCTGCGGAATCGCCGTCATCGTATGCTGTGTGATGTCGATCTCGCCCGACTGCAGTCCCGCGTAAACCTGGCTGCCGTCCACGATCTTGATGTTCAGCTTATCGATCTTCGGCTGCCCTTTCCAGTATGCCGTGTTGGCCGTATAGGAAATATAATGGTTGGGATCATAACCCGTCAGGATATAAGGCCCGCTGACTACATCCGGTGCATTGAACCAGTCAGCGGAAGTCAGCTCTTCCTCACTGAATTTCTCGATGACATGCTTCGGCAGAACATGTAAATATCTCCCGTAGCTGTTCTGGAACGTCGTCAGCGCCATCGGATATTTGGCCGTAAACTCGATCGTCTTATCATCTTTCACCGTCAGGCCCGCCATGGAAGCAGCCCCTTCCTCCACGAAGCCCGTCGCGTCGTCGGTTCCCTCGAAAGCATAGAGCAGCAGCGTGGTGTTGGCCACCACCGGGCTTGCATAGCGCAGCACCGAATACTCCACGTCCTGGGCCGTCACCGGCGTTCCGTCAGACCAGGTCGCCGCATCGTCGATATGCACCGTAAAATGAATGTTATCCTCCGTGGTGATGGAATCCGCCAGCATCGGCTGGAAATTCAAGTCCTTATCCAGTTCCATCAGGGGCAGGAACATCAGATCCATCGCATACTTATTAAGCTCTGTCTGGTCATTGGCAAAAGGGTTCACCCCGCCCAGACTGTCCGTCACGCCGATATTGATGATCTTCTCACCCTCTGCCGCCACGGCCGGCCCCGCTCCGGTGCCTTCCCCGTCTGCTGCGGCATCGCCCTCCGCCGTATTCTCTCCTGCCGCATCCCCTGCAGCAGCGTCATTTGCAGCCGAATTGTCTGCGTCCGCCCCGTTTCCGTCACTGCCGGCACCGCCGCACGCAGCAGCAGATACCGCCATGACCAGGATCAGAAACAGACTTAGCAGTCTTCCTTTGATTTTTTTCATAGTCTCTCCTCCATTTTCGAAGCGTTCCGTTACAAAGCGCTTTGCATCTGTGACGCTTCCACACAGATTTCCATTGGTCATTTCTGCATTTCTATTTTTTCCCAATCGACTTAGTATAGCATAATCTTGACAAAAAAAGCAATGCGCTGTATATTTTCTACGAATATATTATTTTACATAAGGAAATCGTGATGAAAAATCTGCTTAATTATCAATCCAGTGAATACGACTGCGGCCCGGTATCCCTGACCAACGCGATCCGGTATCTGTTCGACCGGGAAGTCATCTATCCGGACATCATTAAATATATTATGCTCTATTGTCTCGATTCATACAATGAAAACGGTGAAATCGGCAAACGCGGCACCTCCGCCTCCGCCATGCTTTTCTTAAGCAACTGGCTGAACCAGTTCGGACAGGTGAAGAACTTTCCCGTTGCCTGTGAATTCCTGTCCGGTGAAGAAGTCTGCATATCCTGTGACAGCAGGATCGGCAAAGCCCTGCGACAAGGCGGGGCCGTACTGCTGCGGCTCTTTCTGGATGTCAGCCATTATGTGCTTTTGACCGGGATCGAGGGCGACAATGTCTATCTCTTCGACCCTTATTATGAGGAACTGGACGATCCGGAACTGGATCAGGAATATTTCGAAGACGGTATCGCCTTTATCACGGATCAGCCCAAGCGTGCCAACCGGGTAGTCTGTGCACAGCGCCTGAACCGCCTGACAGAAGGCTATTATGAGATGGGCCCCTATGAGATGCGCGAGGCCGTGATCGTATTTAACAAGGAAACGAAGCTGGCGGAAACGTCCCTGCCGGGCTGATCTGTCCCTTTCTATCCTTTGGCCGCTCCTGCGGTCATTCCACATCAGGATATGTACATAGACTCCACAGTAATGACCGTATTGCGCGCCAGTGAAAATACGATAAGTACTGCATCCGTCCATAATCGCAGCCTCCAAAAGCTCGTTTGGAATAAAAGAATAGAAACTGTAAAAAAGCATCACCGACAAAGCAGAGGCATCTACTGCTATCTGGTAATGGCATGATGAGAAACAAAAATTATTCGTAAATTTCCCAATATCCATATCGTTTACCACCCTTGCGCTCAATCGTGTCTTTGCTCTTTAATATCTCCAAGGCTCTCTGGATTGTTCGCCTATTAACAGATAACTGCCTAGCCATTTCAGTAGCAGTAATAGATGCATTCTCTTTTAAGCAAAGCTAATATTTTTACTTCTATTGAGACATTCTTTGTGACATCTTTTGTGACATTTAGAGCTTTGACATCTGATACTTTGGCACTTTGGAAAGCAGAAAATTTCACCATAATATCTTCACCATGAACAATATACTCAGGATCGTCCGCTCCAAAATTCTGCAGGCATCCCGAACTTTCTGAATGCTGCGTTCCCAGCTTTCAATATATCCTGAACAATAAAGTACTCTTGCAATATCCAGTGATTTATCTCAAAAAATCTTCCACTAACACCTGATTGATATCATTTTTTATCAAGTTTCGAGCATGTCTAAAATTCTGAAAAACATCCACTCCGACAAGATATTTATCTTCTAAGTCTTTCTCATTCATTTTTGCCTTTTCTTCTCTCGCCAACCTCGAATACTCTTCATGAACAATCTTAGACACCATTTTCTTTTTTGCAATGAGATCCAAAAGTTGAAACTCAATATACCTATTCACTCTATAATACAGTGGATCTCCTATTTTTTTGCGTATTGTTTCTGGTGAAGGCTCGTTAGATGTACATATAAAAATCACATTACTCAAATCAACATCGTAATTTTTATCCATGTAATGCCCCTCATCGAACATTTGATAAAACGCACTCCATATACCTGGATTTGCTTTATCGAACTCATCCAATAAAACCACATTACTTTTTCGCTCCAATAAGTCCTTTGCAAAACTTCCTCTGTTATGATCAGCACCATATAAATAATCAAAAAACCCTTGTGTCTGATACATAGATAATTGCTGTCTAAACAATTCTCCACCAAGAAGCATACTCAAATATTTAGCTGTCTCTGTCTTCCCAACACCCGAAGGCCCATAGAACATAAAAATAACTGGTGCATTCTTATTCTTTTTACGATATAACTCGTACAACGAAGCTAATAATTGCTTTTTTACTTTAGGTTGCCCTATTATCTCCTCATCAAAATGAATATTAATGTTCTCTAACTGTTTCTTTCCTATCAATCTATATTTGTATTGCTTTATCTCTACATCCTCTTTGCTATAGGATCGAATAATTTCATCCTTAATACATTCCGGTGGATTCTGCAAATATACACTCTCCAAAGTGTCATCCACTCGATCCAAAATAGTACAGAAGTCCTGAATACCTCCCTCCGTGATGCTCGAATATGACATCGAATATCCTACTACATAATCAAAATCTACTTTTCTAAAAGCATTTGCTGAATCGTATACCTTAACCAAAGTTTCCAAAGGGTAATATCTTTCCGGAATAATTTTCAAAAATTCATTACGAGGTCCATAATATAATACAATTTTTGCCATCTATTCAACTCCTGCCAATATAATATCGTAAACAGGCAATGCATTATCCTCATTGTTCTCTGCCACAACCTGCTCAAAATCAGTTATAATCTTCCCCTCATCAGAAAACATCTTCGAAAAATCAAACTGATCTTTTTTTCCTTTTCCCACTTCAACCCCATAAAAGTTCAAATTCATCTGTAATAAATCAGAAATCCCATAGCTGTTCTTAAATGCTTCATTGTTAAAACGGAATATTGCCTTCTCTGTTTCCTTTATTGCCAACAGTTCATAATATCCCTTGCCCAAACGCAATGTATCATACATTTTATTCATATTGATTGCAAAATCGCCATCAACACGAATCTGTCCCTCTGTCATTGCTAAATAAGGGGTAATTGTCTGAAAATATGCAATAGAATTAGGCATAATATATATGCTATATCCATTCATACATTTAATGTCACCGCCCGACTCCTTTACAACCTCTATAAAGTCTGAGAGTGTCGTATTTGAAATCGTTGTCTTTATGAAATTTTCTCCTGATGTGTAGGCTCCTATATTAGAGTCTAAGTTTGCACTTCCGCTAACAAACAAAGAATTAAACAGAACTTTCAGCTTTGCACCAACTTTAATTTCAGTATTGTTTCCTACCTTTTCTTCTTCTAAATCAGAAATCAATAACGTACCGCCATTGAGAATAGTCAAATAATCCGTGGCAGAATTTTCATCAAAATATACTATTTTTCTCATGTACTACCTCATTAAAAATATTCAATTCTAAAATAATCCAAATATGATTTTTATTTATCCGGTGCCATCAGACAGATATCTGCCAGATAACCTTTTTCATTCTTGATAATAGAACATTTTCAGATTATCTTCTATGATGAATAGAACAATATTATATTTCAGACTAATCAGTCTTCCCACACAATCGTTACCGTCATAAAAAACACGTAGATTCATACTCTCAAGAAGAAAATCCTTTTAAAATACCTTCTCTCATCAAATAAAAAGAATTTGCCATATAACTACTTTCTATTTCCATATGCGCTTTTCTCCATTATTGCTCAAATACTATATCTTCTTCT
>CANPTH010000088.1 GCA_947576945.1 uncultured Lachnospiraceae bacterium | reverse complement strand
GGCGGGCCGCATGGCCATCCATGCTGTGAAAGTCGAAGACTTTCATAGTAAACCCCCATCATGCTTAGCCTGCCGTCGGGCGGGCCGCATGGCCATCCATGCTGTGAAAGTCGAAGACTTTCATAGTAAACCCCCATCATGCTTAGCCTGCCGTCGGGCGGGCCGCATGGCCATCCATGCTGTGAAAGTCGAAGACTTTCACAGTAACGGGAATTATGAGCGAAACAACCTGTTTAAGTATAGTCCGGAGCAGGAATGTATGGTATACTATACGGAACAGAGGCCATGAATGGCGGATCTGTTTCTGTAAGCAGCAGATTGCAGATAACATCAATGTACAAAAGTGTAAAAAGAGGAGAAAATTGCAGAGCCAAATTTGAAATTTGGCTCGCAGCCTCCGCAAAAAAACTGCTTCGGCATGGAGGAAAAAATGAAAATTGCAGTTCTGATCGGGAATATCAGTTTTGACTCCCAGAAACGAATGATCAATGGCATACTGGATAAGGCGCTTATTGATCGTACAAATGTATGTGTTTTCGTCAGTGAGGGCGGACACAATGAGCATCACTCAGACTACAGCGACGGAGAATACAATATTTATACGCTGCCGGATTTCACGAAATACGACGGTGTGATCATGTACAGTGATACGATTCATGACCCGAAGATCGTGGAGCATATCAGGAAAGGGATCAGTGAAGCGGCCATTCCCTGTGTTGACATGAGTGCGGGAGATTCTGCATTTATGCATGTGGAGATGGAAAACACGGTCGGGATCACGCAGATTACACAGCATCTGATCACGAAACATAATGCCAGGAATATTTATTTCATAGCGGGCCCGTCTGATATAGAAGCGGCAAATGAGCGGCTGCGCGCCTGGCAGGATACGATGTCCCGCAACAGGCTGGGATGGGACATGGAGCATATTTATTATGGCGATTACAGTTTTGAGAGCGGTATGAGGGCGGCCAGAAAGTTTTTGAATGAGGCGCGCAGCATGCCTGATGCGATTGTGGCGGCCAATGATGAGATGGCGGTTGGGGCAGTGATGATGCTCAAGTCGGCAGGCTATAGAGTCCCTGAGGATGTCATGGTCACCGGCTACGATGACAGCAGCATGGCTGAATATATTCATCCAAGACTGACAACTGTGCGCAGAGGTGAATATGAGGCCGGCAATGCTGCTTATACCAAGATTGCTGCGGTGCTTCAGGGTGAGGCGGCAGAGCAATGTACCGTAATGCAGGGAAGCCCTGTATATGCTGATTCCTGTGGATGTGAGACGGATTCCAAATACAGCGGAGCAGACCTGAAAGACAAATATATCAACAGCTTTATGGATTTCCACAGGAATCTGGAGATTCTTAAGAACTCAGCGGCTGAATTTACGGGCCTGACCGAATTTAAAGATTTTCTGGACAGTCTGGAGCAGCATGTGCGGTATATGGGCGTAGAATACTTCTATCTGTGCATGTGCAGTAATATGGAAGAATATCGCAAGGAACTGTGTATGCTGGCTGCGGGAGAAGAACTGAGAAGAGACATTGCGGCTTATACTGAGGAAATCTGGGTGCCGTTTGCCTACGAAGAGGGAGAGGCGACTAATTATGGACCGTTCCATAAGAGTGAGCTGCTCCCGGAAGACTGTAAGATGAGAAGAAAGGGTTCTGTTGCGGTGGTGATGCCGCTGCATTACCGGAATCATTGCTTTGGCTATTGTGTGACAGGCAATTACCGTGCGGCGATAACAGGAAGTTTTTCTCAGACGTTTATGTTGAACCTTGATAATGCGCTGGAGACGATTTACAGGCATGATGTTATGAAGGCTATGACAAAACGGCTGAGCGACAGCTGGCTGCGGGATGAATTGACCGGTGTATATCGAGAGACGATCTTCCGCAGGAAGGCCGGAGAGATGATTGAGGAGGCGCGCAGAGCTAAGAAGACAGTGGGTATCATTTACGCTGATGTGGATGATCTGAAGGTTACGAATGAGGAATATGGCCGTGAGCAGGGAGACGTGCTGATCAAAGCGCTGGCGTCCGCTATGGAGCAGACTCTTGACAGGGAAGAGCTGATGTGCCGTTTGGGCGGAGATGAATTTATCATTCTGTGTACGGGCTGCAGCGAGGAAGAACTGGAGGATCATATCGAACGCGTCCATACGGTGATTACCTATTATAATATGGTCAGTGTGCGTCCTTTTAAGCTCAGTGCGAGCCTTGGATATCATATGGAGGAGGCGGGGCAGACGGAATTGGATGAGATTCTGTCTAAGGCCAATGACGGTATGTACCGCAATAAGAAAACAAAGAAGATGTCGCAGGCGGAACAGGCGGAGATCTGAAGATCAATGATCAGAGAGTGGATTTTGCCATTATGCTGCAGATGGGATTGCATTGAGAAAGGACGATATCGGGTAATATAAGGCTGGGACGGAAAGGAAGCAGCATCGATTGATAGAAAAAGCGCACGTTAAAACCGTGCGCTTTATGTCGAATTTAACCCACATACGTTACCTTTACAGTTAACTCCGCCAGGCACCCTTACGGCACATGAAAGTTTCCACTTAGTGCTGCTGTGTTCCCACCCTGACACGGTTCATGGATTTCCATTGCGTAAGACCCGAACTTCAACGCCACTTATAAAGGGCAGCTACACAGGCGTACACCCTCGATAAAGCATCACCCCCACTAGAGCGGATTGTGGGTACAGGGCACCGCTAACGCCCCGGCTGCACGGTCTTTATAGTATACTGTTTTTTGTTCCATTTGTCAACGGATTCCCCGGGCCAAATTTACATATTTA
Organism: uncultured Lachnospiraceae bacterium; assembly: GCA_947576945.1. Classification (GTDB taxonomy): domain Bacteria; phylum Bacillota; class Clostridia; order Lachnospirales; family Lachnospiraceae; genus UBA3282. Next base: position 12,688 of record CANPTH010000088.1, on the reverse strand, counting down.
TCACAGAAAGGCTGCAGGCTGAACGATTACAGATTTTCATTATCGATCATCCGGTAGCCGATGCCGATCTCTGTAAAAATATACTGCGGATCGGCAGGATTCTGCTCCATTTTCCGGCGGATGTTCGCCATATTGACACGCAGGATCCGGTTGTTGCTGTCTGCAAAAGGCCCCCAGACATGGGCGATCAGTGTGTCATAGGTGATGACCTTACCGGCATTGCGGGCGAGGAAGGTCAGAATTTTATACTCGATCTGTGTGAAATGAATAATGTTTCCGTCTACGGTAACGATATGCTTTTCGTAATCGATCACGAGATCCTTGGCTTCGTAGCGGTTTCTGGCGACCACGGAGAGACTGCCGTTAATGCTGGAACGGCGAAGCGCAGTGCGGATTCTGGCCATCAGTTCCGAAGTGCCGAAAGGTTTGGTAATATAGTCATCTGCGCCTGCATCCAGGGCGGCTACCTTTTCGTCTTCCTGTGTTCGGGCAGAGATGACGATAATGGGCATATTGCTCCATTCACGGATGCTTCTTATCACATCGATGCCGTCCATATCGGGAAGTCCCAGATCCAGCAGGATCAGGTCAGGACAGCCGGAAGCCGCCAGTGAAAGACCGCTGGAGGCATTGTTGGCAAAGCTGACTTTATATTCCTGTGTGCGCAGTGAAGTCATGATAAAATTGCAGATATTGCGTTCGTCTTCGATCAGTAAAATTTCATGCTTAAGATTCATACTTACCTCCGTTCCGAAGCGCTTTGCGCTGAGGCCGCGAACAGAATTTATTCGACCTTGCGCCGCTCTGTCGGTCCTGACACAAATCCTGTTCTTTTTTATTGCAGTTCCTTGGGAAGCGTAAAATAGAATTCGGCTCCCCGGGCATGATTCTGTACATTGATCGTACCGCCATGCGCCGTGAGTATGGTCTTGCAGATGGACAAACCAATGCCCATCCCCTTATTGGAGTCGGATTCTTTGTTGCCGATGTAGGAGTTTCCATCAAAGATATTCCTGATCCGTTCCGGATCGATACCAATCCCATAATCTTTAACATGAAACGTTACGGTGGCGGCGTCATCATCTACATAGCATAAAATGGGTTCTGTACTCCGTGAATGAATAATGGCATTTTCCAGTAGATTGATCAGTACCTGCTCGATGAGAATGGCATCCATGGGGATGATCAGCAGTTCTTCGGGCACCGCTACATTGACAGCGGCTTCCGGCAGTCTCTTTTTCAGACGCAGGATCGCGGCGGATACGATTTCTTCCACGGATTCGTCTGTCTTCTTGACAGAGGAGGACTGATCGTGGATACGGGTGACGGCCAGCAGGTTCTCCACCATATTCAACAGCCAGTTGGCATCCTCATGAATGTGGGTCAGAATGGCGGTCTTCTCATCTTCAGGGAGCAGATCACCGTTCTCCAGATAAGAAGAACTGGCGCCTATAATGCCGGTCAGAGGAGTGCGCAGGTCATGGGATACGGCCCGCAGCAGATTGGCCCGCATCTTCTCTTTCTCAGTCTCCGAGAGCAGTTTGTCTTTCTCGGCGATCATGTGGGCCTGTTCCTTGATATTTGCAGTCATTGTACTGGTGAGAAGAGTTACTCCCAGCATGCCCAGAAATGTGACAGGATAGCCTGACAGCGTGAAATTCAGTTCAAAGTATGGATAGGTGAACAGGAAGTTCACACAGACCACAGCGATCACCGAGGAGATCAGTCCTGGCAGATAGCCGTCCGTAAAACGGACGATTGTGATCAGGGCAAGGATGTAGACTAACGATATATTGCCCGAGTTCTCAGGTACATAGTGCCAGAATAAGAAGGCGAATAAAGTGGCGACTGTCAGTCCCGAGAGGGTGACAACGCAATTTCTCATGGCTGTTGACATGCAGCATAGTTCTCCAGTCTGTGTTAATGTGTAATTTTGGTAAGTAAGGAATCTGCCTTTTGCCGAAGGGGTATTTGAAACGGGCAGATGCTGTAACAGAGAAGCCGAAGGCTGAATCGTTACCGGTATTTCTCTGCGTACAGTATACCGTATTTAGCGAAAAAGCAAAACAGGAAATACTGCTAAAAAGCTGTTAAGAAAGCGATAAGAGGATATCAAGAAAATGCTAAAAATACGTTAAAGAGAAGCTGTAAAGCTGTAAAAACATATACATGTATGATAATATGAAAAAAATCCTGAGCAGCTGTGTCAAAACAGACACAGCGTGCAGGCATTGAGAAAGGTTTGAAAGTAAGGAGGAAGTCAGGATGCAGATGGATGGGTGGTCGATTGTCTCAATTATACTCGTAGCAGTCGGATTTTTTGGTGGAATCTGGTATGAACACAGATAGTATGGGCAGCAGACTTAAGATGCCTGGAAATGGAGGGAAAATGGGAATTGTAGAATATTTAATCATAGGACTCGTATTTGTATCATTAGGTGGATGTTTTGTATATTCTCTGTTCACTGAGGGTAACAGACAATAAAGTAAAGAAAGCAAGCAGAAAGTAAGAAGAAATGAGATGCAGGTGTAAGAGGGTTCTACATAGAAGACGGGAAATCAAATGAAACAGGGGATAGAAAGAGCAGGCCGAAATGAGCCTGCTCTTTTGTTGTTTGCGCACATTTTACGATTATTTCAGATCTGCTTATTCAAACATCGTATATCCGAATTTGAAATGACGGTAAATCTTCCATACGATAATAACGGGGAAACTGACTAAAAGATAAGCAGTGCTGAGTGCGCCGGCCAGACCGCCGACCACACAGATGATCATCATACCAATGCTCATGGGGTATCGTCCTCTCTTTCCTGATAAGTTTAATTTCATTCGCATTGCTGCCCTCAGTGAACAAAGGAATGAAATTGATTCTTTACCGACCGTGTGTACCTTTGTTCACTGAGGGTATTATAGAGAAAAGAAAGGAGTGGGGAAATAGCATATATGCTTTCTTAACGCAAGCTGAACGAAAAAGAAGCAAAATATTAACAGAGATTTAGCAGAATTTTAGCAGAGACGTGCATTTTGGCTGTTCCCGCCAACTATAGTAAACGAAATTTCTAATGTCGTTTACTTATGAAAGTCTTCGACTTTCACAGCGTGGATGGCCATGCGGCCGGCCCGACGGCAGGCTGCGCATGATGTAAGTTTACTATAACAGTATCGATGCGGCGCTTGAAATGGAAGCAGCAGTTTTGACTGGATTTTTGTTCTGTGTTAGTATGGGTATGGCAGGGGATGGAATTCATTTAAAGAAGGATGGCAGTACTGAAGCAATAGAAAAAGCCGAAACACAGGTTTCGGCTTTCAAGCGGAGTTGGAGGGATTCGAACCCTCGTGCCCCGGAGGGCTAACGCATTTCGAGTGCGCCCCGTTATGACCACTTCGATACAACTCCATACCAATAGCATTATAATTTGATTTTTGACGATTGTCTACTGTTTCGTTGAAATTTTTATTTATTTTTAAATTTCAGGGGGACATCTCTCTTTTACAGAGCGTTTGTGGTAAAACCTGCAGGGGAGTGTGTGGGAGATGTGCAGGTATAAAGGAGGACATATGACACAGGATGAAAGATATATGAGGGAGGCGCTGAAGCAGGCCAGGAAAGCTTATGCACTGGGGGAAGTGCCGATCGGCTGCGTGATTGTCCATCAGGATAAGATCATCGGCAGAGGATACAATCGGCGCAACACGGATAAGAATACGCTGGCCCATGCCGAGATCACGGCCATCAACCGGGCCAGTAAGAAGATGGGGGACTGGCGTCTGGAGGAATGTACGCTGTATGTTACGCTGGAACCATGTCAGATGTGTGCAGGAGCCATTGTACAGGCCCGGATCACAGAAGTGGTCATGGGCAGCATGAATCCGAAGGCGGGATGCGGCGGTTCCATCCTTAATATTCTGGAGATGCCGGAGTTCAATCATCAGGTACAGGTGAAAAGGGGGGTTCTTGCCGAGGAATGTACGCAGATGCTGACGCTTTTTTTTAAGGAACTGCGTGTGCGGAACAAACTTGAAAAGGAAGCGGCCAGAGAGCGGGCGCTCTCAGAGCAGATTACGGAAAAGAAAAAAGAAGAATCGGTTGAGATGAAAGGGAAAATGGAATATAATAAGAAATGAAACCAGGGGTAATTCTTTCGGTGTGAGAAAGAATACAGGGCAGGCAGAATATAGGATACTAACAATGTAAGGAGGAAGTAAGGATGAAGAGAATTGGTATGTTGACCAGCGGCGGCGATTGCCAGGCGTTGAATGCTGCAATGCGGGGCGTGGTGAAATGTCTCTCCTGCAGCGGTGAGGATGTTGAGATCTATGGCTTTCTGGATGGTTATAAGGGACTGATCTACGGGGATTTCCGTATGCTGACAGGCCATGATTTTGCGGGAATTCTTACCAAGGGCGGCACAATCCTGGGCAGTTCCAGAACGCCTTTCAAGCTCATGCGTGAGCCGGATGAGAACGGGCTGGACAAGGTCGAGGCGATGAAGCAGAATTACTATAAGTTAAAGCTGGACTGCATGGTAATCCTGGGCGGCAACGGTACCCATAAGACCGCCAACCTGCTGCGGGAAGAAGGATTGAATGTGATCACGCTGCCTAAGACGATCGATAATGATCTGTGGGGCACGGACATGACGTTCGGATTCCAGAGTGCGGTGAATATTGCAACAGACTGTATCGACTGCATACATACCACTGCATCTTCCCACGCACGTATTTTTATCGTTGAGGTAATGGGACATAAGGTTGGATGGCTCACACTCAATGCCGGTATGGCAGGCGGGGCAGATATCATCCTGATTCCGGAGATTCCCTATGATATCAACAAAATCATCAAGGCGATCAATGAGCGTGAGGCGAGAGGATCCAGATTTACCATTATGGCAGTGGCGGAAGGCGCAATGTCCAAGGATGACGCGAAGCTGTCCAAGAAGGAATATAAGAAGAAGATGGAGAACTATCCGTATCCTTCAGTTTCCTATGAGATTGCTGACAAGATCAGGAAGAAGAGCGGTAAAGACGTGCGTGTTACCGTTCCGGGACATACACAGCGCGGCGGCAGTCCCTGTCCGTATGACCGTGTATTTGCCACCAGGCTTGGAGCAGAGGCGGGCAAGCTGATCCTGAAGGGTGAGTATGGATTTATGGTGGGATACAAGAACAGAGAAGTGGTTAAAGTATCTCTGGAGGATGTAGCCGGTAAGCTGAAGATGGTATCTCCGGATGCCACGATCGTGAAGGAAGCGAAGATGGTGGGGATCAGCTTCGGAGATTAAATATTATAAGAAAGACAGAGAGAAGTAATGTCATATACCGCTCTTTATCGTAAGTTCCGTCCCAGCTGCTTTGAAGATGTGAAAGGACAGGAACATATTGTTACAACTTTACAGAATCAGATCAAAGCGGAACGGGTAGGCCATGCCTACCTGTTCTGCGGAACTCGTGGAACAGGTAAGACGACGATTGCCAAGATTTTTGCGAAAGCAGTGAACTGTGAACAGCCTGTAGAGGGAAGCCCTTGTGGAGAATGTGCTTCCTGCAGATCGATCGCGGCCGGAGCCAGCATGAACGTGATCGAAATCGATGCGGCATCCAACAACGGCGTGGATAATATCCGTGAGATCGTTGAGGAGGTATCCTATTCTCCGGCAGAGGGCAGGTACAAGGTTTATATTATAGATGAGGTTCACATGCTTTCCATCGGAGCGTTCAACGCGCTTCTGAAGACATTGGAGGAACCGCCGTCTTATGCCATTTTTATATTAGCCACCACCGAAGTGCATAAGATTCCGATCACCATTCTCTCCCGATGCCAGCGTTATGATTTCAGAAGAATCACCGTTGACACGATATCGTCCAGGCTGCGGGAGCTGATGGATGCAGAGCAGATTCCGGTGGAAGAGAAAGCGCTGCGTTATGTGGCCAAGACGGCTGACGGTTCCATGCGGGACGCTTTAAGCCTGTTGGACCAGTGCATCGCTTTTCACTTCGGACAGGAGCTGACTTATGACAAGGTACTGGATGTGCTGGGCGCTGTGGACACGGAAGTGTTCGGCCGGCTGCTTCGGCATGTGCTGGAGGGGGATGTGAACGGCTGCATCGGTCTTCTGGAAGAGATCGTCATGCAGGGCAGGGAACTTACGCAGTTTGTGACCGATCTTACCTGGTATCTGCGGAATCTTCTGCTGGTGAAATCTTCGGACAATATTGAGGACGTAATCGATGTCTCTTCCGATAATCTGGTGAGGCTGCGGGAAGAGGCGGCTATGCTGGAGACCATAGCAATCATGCGTTATATTCGTATTTTCTCGGAGCTGTCCGGGCAGATCAGGTATGCGGCGCAGAAGCGGATCCTGATCGAGATCGCATTGATCAGGATCTGCCGTCCGAGTATGGAACAGGATTACGAATCTGTTCTGGAACGGATCAGGGCAGTGGAGGAGAAGCTGGAGAAGGGCGTAATGGTCAGGAATGCCGATGGTTTTTCGGAAGGAAGGGACGGACCGGCGGCACTGCCGGATCCGAATCTGCTTAAGGAGCGTCCGGCGCTTCCCAAAGCGATCCCGGAGGACGTACAGGCTGTGGTCAGCAAGTGGCCGATGATCGTCGGGCAGACATCCATGCCCATGAAATTATATCTGAAGGATGCGAAACTGAGTCTTGGCGGTGATAATAAGCTGACGATAGTCGTGGAAGATGGTCTTGCTTCAGATTATTTCTTAAAGCAGGAAGGGCATAAAGAAATACTGGTACAGATTTTGTCGGAGGCCGTGGGCAAAGAAATCGATGTGACGATCGTGAGTGTGCCCGATCAGAATGCTTTTGTACAGAATTATGTGGATTTAAGTCAGGTAATCCATATGGAAATAGAGGAAGAGGAATGATTCGTCCATAGACTTTGCACTTACGGCAAAGCCCATGGGAAAGAATTAAGAAAGATTCCAGTAGACTATATTTAAAGAAAAGGAGACTGATATGGCAAAACGTGGAGGATTCCCGGGCGGAGGTATGCCGGGCAACATGAGTAATCTGATGAAACAGGCGCAGAGGATGCAGCGTCAGATGGAGGAGAGCCAGAAAGAGCTGGAGACGAAGGAATTTACAGCGAAGGCCGGAGGCGGTGCGGTAGAAGTGACCGTGACGGGCAAGAAGGAGATCGCGAAAGTTAAACTGTCTGAGGAAGTAGTGGATCCGGAAGATATTGAGATGCTGGAGGATCTGGTGATGGCTGCAGCCAATGAAGCGCTTCGCATGGCGGAGGAGGCCAGTGCGGAAGTGATGAGTAAGATGACCGGCGGTCTGGGCGGAGGCTTTCCCTTCTAATGGACTTGTACAGCGGATACATTAATAAATTAATAGAGGAGCTTGCCGGACTTCCGGGCATTGGTTCCAAATCTGCCCAGCGGCTTGCGTTTCATATCATTAATATGTCGAAGGCGCGGGTAGAACATTTATCGCGGGTGATCCTGGAGGCAAAGGAGAATGTGCGTTACTGCGAAGAGTGTTATACGCTGACCGACCGGGATGTCTGTCCGGTCTGTGCTAACACAAACAGAGATCACGGCACAATCATGGTAGTGGAGAACACGAGGGATCTTGCGGCCTATGAGAAGACGGGCAAGTACCAGGGCGTCTATCATGTGCTGCATGGAGCGATCTCGCCCATGATCGGTGTCGGTCCGGGGGATATCAAGCTGAAAGAACTGATGAAGCGGTTGGAAGGAAACGTGGATGAGGTGATCATTGCCACAAATTCCAGCCTGGAAGGTGAGACAACGGCTATGTATATCAGCAAGCTGATCAAACCTACCGGGATCAAGGTGACAAGAATAGCCAGCGGTGTGCCGGTGGGCGGTGACCTTGAGTACATTGATGAGGTTACGCTGCTGCGTGCGCTGGAAGGAAGAGTGGAATTATGATCCTGCGTTTGAAAGCATAAATTGCCCGGGATATTACGAGGCAGCTGAGCAGATCGCGTAAAGTGAATTTGCGGAGTAAATTTGTTTTTCATAAGGAGGCAGATATGGGAGTAGCGAAAGAAAAGTTTGGGGTTACCAAAGACGGCAGAGAAGTGTATGCATTTACTTTGTCAAATTCGAATGGCGTGCGGGCGAGAGTCATTAATTATGGCGCTATTCTGGTAAACCTGTTTGTGCCGGACAAAGACGGCAATGTGGAAGACGTGGTATTGGGTTTTGATTCGTTGGAAGGCTACTTTGACAACGGAAGCTTTCTGGGAGCGACCATCGGACCGAATGCCAACAGGATTGGCGGAGCGTGCTTCGAGATTGGCGGGAAGACCTATCGTATTGACGACAACGACGGCGGCAATAATCTGCACAGCCATAAAGAGGAAGGATATCATAAACGTGTGTGGGATGCGGATGCGGGTGAGAACAGCGTCACGTTTACCCTCGAAGGCAGGGATGGCGAGATGGGATTTCCGGGCAACAAGAAGGTGGTGATGACCTACAGCCTGTCCGAGGACAATGCGCTGAAGCTGCAGTATCATGCTTCGGCGGATGCGGATACCATCGTTAATCTGACCAATCATACTTACTTTAATCTGGCAGGACATAAGGCGGGAAAGATTGAAGGTCATCTGCTGCGTCTTGCTGCGTCTCACTATACGCCTACCGTTCCGGGATCCATTCCTACGGGGGAGATTGCACCGGTGGCCGGCACGCCTATGGATTTCACGACGGCCAAGCCCATTGGCCGGGATATTAATGCAGAATTTGAACAGTTGAAGATGGCGCAGGGATTTGATCACAATTTTGTTATTGATGGTGCGGACGGAACGGTGCGCGAGATCGCGGAAGCGTCGGATCCCGGGAGTGGGAGAAGGATGAAGGTCTTTACCGACCTGCCCGGCGTTCAGTTTTATGCAGGCAACTGTATCAGCGAGGAAACCGGTAAGGAAGGCGCTCTTTACGGGCCGCGCATGGGATTTTGTCTGGAGACGCAGTACTATCCGGATAATATCCATCATCCCGGATTTCCGTCGGCAGTATTCGGACCGGAGAAAGAATATGATTCCGTGACGATTTATCAGTTTCTGTAAGCGTCGTGGGGACGGTGATACCATAAAAGACAGGATTAAAAGAGATGTACATGGCGGCATCTCTTTTTTTCTGAAAAAATATCCCGGTATTGCAGGGAGGCATGTGCGCTTATTTTCGGGAATATAGCAGGCAACCGGAAGGATGAACTGCTATCCGGAAATTGAAGCTACCGCAGAATATGGCAATTTTTTTGTGAGAGGCATGTTATAGTAATTCCGTAATGCTGTTAATCTGCCCGGCTTTGGAGCGCAGGGTATTATGGAATGGAGTGAGAGTAATGCGGCAGCCATCAATCGTCATTCACAAAGGAAAAAAAGAAGATAAATACCAGCTGTATGTGGAGGACTATGTTATTTCTTTTTTAAAAAAGGAGACGGATCGGCCGGGGGGCATGGAGCTTAATTTCTATGGATGCAGAGACGGCAGAAAGTATACCGTGTATGGGGTGGGACTGGACAGACATATTGCGGATTTTGACAAATATGATCTGCTGGAAGAGATTTGCTGCCGGCTGACGCAGACGGATCCGGTTTTTCTGGTCAAGGAGGAACACAGTACTTATGAGATAAAAGGATATGACGTTTTCTATTGTGAAAATCAGGAGATGCAGGATTATCTTATCTACCAGCCGGGTTTTCGAGTCAGCCATGCCGCCAGGGGACAGACCGCCGTCCCGACAGTGCAGGGCGGTGGAAATTTTACGAATAGAGAACGAAAAAGGGGAGACGGCGCTAATCCGCATGTTGCGTTGTCCCTGCAGCTGGGGTTGGTCTTTATTGTACTGGTAGCGATCGTGATCAACTCGTCGAACAGTTTTGAAAAGATGGAACAGTTGAATCAATCGGCGAAGGAAGTTTTTTTCGTGATGGAAAATCAGGAAGCGGAGGGGGCGCCGGAAAAGAACAAAGACATTACCGTGGAGTTTGATGAGGCATTGCAGGATGATCAGGTTTCGGATAAGATAAGACAGGAGAGTGAAGACCAGGGCGCTGTATTGCAGGACAGCGTGCTTCAGGAAAATGCTCAGCATGTGGAGGCGCAGGCAGCCGGTGGTACGGTGGCGGTTTCAGCAGAGAACGAAGATACAGCGGCTGAGGCAAAAGAAGGAGAGACGGATGTGACGGCGGAAGAGAAAGATGCCGATGTGGTACAGGAGGAACCCGTTTCGGAAGAGTCAGGACAGGAACGGGCGCAGGAGCAGCAGGACGGAAATGAAGAGAATGGGGAACAGACGGACAGGGAAGCGGAGGAAGGGGTGGAAGCGCTTTCGCGTAATGTGGCCAGGTACTATGAGGTGGAGCGGGGGGATACCCTGTATGTGATCAGCCAGAAAATATACGGAGACACTTCGCATGTGAAGAAAATCTGCGAAGTAAATCAGATTACGAATCCGGATAATATCCGTTATGGACAAAAAATTATACTGCCATAGAGGAATGTATGCTACAATAGGACATGCAGCTTGATTGAGCCGGCAGGATACGGTGAGAAGAAAGCGCGGCTGGATCCGTGTTTTGCGTAAAAGCATAACGGGAGCTGAACAGCCGGAGAACGATTGAGTCATGTCCTGGCTGAGAGGAAGAGGAACAACGGAATGGTCAACGTTAGGGATTACCTGAGACGGAAAAGAGAACAAAAAGAAGAACAGGGCAGAATCAGCTATCGGGAAAAGATCAAGAGCCACAAGTTTACTGTTGTGTACAGAACGATGCTTGTGATAATGCTGATCACGGCAATTAGTGCGGCATTCTATTATCAATGGAAAAATAAAGTATACACGGAGAATACGGTGGTTTTCTCTACGGAAGTTCATATCACGCAGGATTCCACACTGGTTCCTTTTGCAGGATATCTTTTGACATACAGTAAAGACGGAGCCGCATGTATGGATATCAGGGGAAACGCAGTCTGGAATCAGACCTTTGAAATGCAGAATCCCATCGTCGATGTACGGCAGAATGTGGTTGCCATCGGGGATTACAACGGAAGAACAATTCATGTCATGGACACGACGGGAGTTATGGGGAGTATAACAACGAACAGGCCGATACGTGATTTTTGCGTGTCTGCCAACGGTGTGAACAGCGTGGTGGCCGTGGTTTTAGATGACAATGATGTCACACTGATTTGTCTATATGATCTGAAGGGACAGGAACTGGTGAAATTCAGGACGACGATGAAAGACAGCGGATATCCGGTCAATGTATCTATTTCTCCCAACGGGGAACTAGCCTGTGTGTCTTATTTATTCGTGGACGGTGGCCAGATGAAATCCAGCGTTGCGTTCTATAATTTCGGACCGGTAGGCAAGAACAATGTTAATAATTATGTCAGCGGTTACGACTATTTAAATTCCATAGTGCCGTTCACAAGATTTCTGGATGATAAGTCGATCTTTGCGGTGTCTGATGACAGGATTATGTTTTTCAGCGGATCTCAGAAACCGTTAAGCATAGCGGAGAAGCTGCTTGATGACAGTGTACAGGGCGTATATTATGGGAGTGAATACATTGGTCTGGTATTTAACAGTACGCAGAGTACGAACAGATATCGTCTGGATCTGTACCACAAATCCGGGGAAATGCGGCAGTCGATAGAGTTTGATATAGATTTCAGGGATATTTTATTTCAAAATGATCAGATCATTATTTATAATGAATCGGAGTGTCGCATTTATAATACCAGCGGAGCGGAAAAGTACAGCGGAAGCTTCAGTAAGTCAGTGCTTCTTCTGATACCGCAGAATTCAATGCGGCGTTATATGATCGTAACTCCCGATTCGATTGATACGATCGAATTAAAATAGAGATTGCCGGAACAGGAGAGTAAGCAGCCTACATGATGAAATTAATTTTTGCACTGATCATTCTTCTTTTATTTGCATGGAGAATCAGGAGAGGATTTGCCAACGGAATTATGGGCGAGATCGTTACGATCGTATCGGGAGCCGTTGCATTGATATGCGTTGTATTGATCTTTTTTGCAGTCACCAGCGTACGGGCTAAGGCGATGAGCACATTGACTGTTTGTATAGCGGCGCTGATTCTTCTGGGAATTCTGTTCAGGGTATGCAGTTTGATCTTCAGCCCGCTTCTTGCACTGAGCAACATTTCCATTATAGAAGGGATGAACAAAATATTGGGAGCTTTCATGGGGGCAGTGGAAGCATGTGTGCTCAGCGGATTGTTGTATTATGGATTGGAATATGCAGGAGTTTTTATCTTTTGATGCCGGGATTATAGAGGTATCGGCAATCAGCGCAGCCTATGCCATACAGGTAACAGAATGTGTAACAGATCCTGCAGAATAAGGGGGTTTGCCGTGGCAGAGTAGTCTTTTGGAAGCAATAGAAAAATAATGAAAAAAGTTATTGACAAATGACGGAAGTAAGTGATAAGATATAACCCGACCGCTGAAAATGATCTGCTCTAAAAGATGCAAAGATCAGGGCAAAAAAGCTGATTAAAAAAATGTAAAAAATTTCAAAAAAAGGTATTGACGGCCGGCGGGAGATATGATAGTATATCAACGTTGCGTGTTCAACAACACAGAGCACAAGACATTGAACCTTGACAAATAAACAGTAATGCAACCCTGAAAATTCAAGAGAAAAAAT
>CANPTH010000087.1 GCA_947576945.1 uncultured Lachnospiraceae bacterium | reverse complement strand
AATCTTCGGGCAGGGAAAGCATTTGCGACAAAAGCCCCTTTGCCTTTAAGGTCAGATCCTTGTTGCGTTCCACTCGGAAAACTGCCATAGCTTCATCACTCCTTTGGTTGTGGAATAGCAAGGCTCTTTTCGCCCCTACTGCGTAACATGAGGGCATAGAAAAGCGGCGTTCCTGTTCTCCCGTGTTGGGATAAAGAAACGCCGCGTATGCGTCGTATTCAGTTTTCATTTATTCTTTCTCAATGCTGTGTGCTGGTGGCTGGGCTTGCAGGGTTCCGGGCGGCATATCAAGGCTCTTTCCCTCAAAAGTAGTAAATTGGTAGTAAATTCAGCTTGAAATCCTGCTTGTATGCCCGTAAATCAAGGCTTTTTTGAGATAATCAACCATTTTCTACTAAAAATATTTATAAGATAGTTAATTGTACCATGGATATAAGGGGAGGGGCAAGGGGAAAGGGCATATAAGTTTTAAAATTTGCTTGCATTCAGACAGGTCACGGTGTATACTGATTTTCGTGAGATATCTGATCTGTCCGTTCAGGCATCTCATAGGACATAATAATTACAATTTAATCAAAGAAAAAGTTCTTCGGGGTCGGGTGCAATTCCCTACCGGCGGTATAGTCCGCGACCTGCTTCAGTATCGACGATACATCATTCGGTACCATGTGAAACTGCAGCAGCTGATTTGGTGAGATTCCAAAACCGACAGTAAAGTCTGGATGAGAGAAGAAATGACAGTGTGGCACATGCATGTTAAGGCTGTGTGTCGTATTGTTTGCCTTGTCTATGGTCCCCGGAGCTTATGTTCCGGGGATTTTTTAGAACTTTTTCCGTCAGGCAGGAAAGGAGAAAGAAGAGAATGGGTAACGGATTATTACAGAGTATTGCGGACAATGTTGTGTTTGTGTTGGTATGTGCAGGGGTGGCAGTGGGATTGTTTGCCATTGCTTACGCGGCTGAGAAGTATGTGTACAAGAGGGACGGTATTACGGAGCGGATTCTAAGCACCAGGAAGATCACCATGATCGGTCTGTTTTCGGCGCTGGCGATGATCTTACATATCTTTGACTTCCCGGTGCTGTTTCTGGCGCCTGGATTCTACAAGCTGGACTTCAGTGAGATTCCGGCTTTGGTGGGAGCCTTTGCTTTCGGACCGGTGGCAGGTGTGATGATCGAATTCTGCAAGATCCTGCTGAAACTGGTCGTGAAGGGAACGAGCACGGCTTTCGTGGGCGATCTGGCTAATTTCGTGATCGGCTGCAGTCTGGTACTGCCGGCTTCCATCATCTATATGTTTAAGAAGACAAGGAAAAATGCGGTGCTCGCCTGTCTGGCAGGGTCTTTGGTGATGACGGTATTCGGAACGGCCTTTAACGGCGTGTATCTGCTGCCGGCTTTTTCCAGACTGTTTGGCATGCCTCTTGAGGCTATCATTGCGGCAGGGGCTGAGATCAACGGAAATATCAACAGCATCACCAGTTTTGTATGTTTTGCGGTGGCCCCGATCAATATCATCAAGAGTGTGGCAGCCTCTGCGGTCACGCTGGTCATCTATAAGCCTTTAAGTCCGATCTTAAAGCATGCGCATGTTGCGGCGGGCCGGAAGGTATCGGATCATGTGAGTAATATTACACAGTAGAAGTATTGTTCTATAGCAGCATACAGGGAATCTGCATTGTGGACGGAGCACGTTCATTATGCAGATTTTTTTGTTTCATAGGGTCAGGGAGATGGAGAGCCTTTGGTGCAGGATGCACGTTTAATCTTTTCACGGCCTGCCGCGGTTATTTTTGAGAGGAAAGCACTGACGCATATTCATACAATTAAGATTATTTTAAGGTTTTGATAGGGGCGTTTTAAGAAATAAATGCTATTTTATTGATGAAAGTTATTTTTGGACAAAGAATGCAATATATTTTGAAGAAAATGGAAGTACGGGTTCGTTACTGATAATGGAAAACAGTACGGAACCGGCGGCACAGACCCGCAGGCTGAGAAGGAGGCATGGTTATCAGGATGAATGCATTGGTGGAGATCAGGGATATCTGCAAGACTTATAATCCAGGTGAGAATGAGGTGAAGGCGCTGGACCATGTGAGCCTGACGATCTATGAGAAGGAATTTGTAGCGATCATCGGGCATTCCGGATCAGGAAAGTCTACGCTGATGAATATGCTCGGATGTCTGGATGTGCCGACCAGCGGTGAATATTATCTGCATGGCCATGATGTGGCCGGTATGTCGGATGATGAGCTTTCGGATATCAGAAATCAGGAGATCGGCTTCGTCTTTCAGGGGTTTAATCTGATCCCCAGCCTGACGGCGCTGGAGAATGTGGAGCTGCCGTTGATTTACCGGGGTGTGGGCAAAAGAGAGCGGATGGAGCTTTCCGATAAGGCGCTGGAAAAGGTAGGGCTTGGCAACCGTAAAGAACACAAACCCTCGGAGATGTCCGGCGGACAGCAGCAGAGGGTGGCGATCGCCAGAGCCATAGCGCAGGCGCCGCCGGTCATACTGGCCGACGAGCCTACCGGTAATCTGGATTCCAATTCCACCAGAGAGATTATGGATATTCTGAAAAGTTTACATGAGGAGGGAAGGACCGTCATTCTGATCACTCATGACAATGATATCGCAGCACAGGCGAAGCGGGTGGTGAAGATCATGGACGGTAAGATCGTAGAAGATTTTTACCAGGAAATCTGATAAAGGCAGCGTTTCGGAATGGAGGTAAGGTTGAATAAATTCTCTGATGAGCAATTTATTCAACCAAGAATTTGTGCAGAAGCGTCACAAATTCTGTTGATCGCAGAGCAAAATCGGAGTATTCCTTCGGAAAACTCCTAAATTCTGCTCGCGGCCTCAGCGTAAAGCGCTTCGGAATGGAGGTAAAAATGAGCAAGGCAGAAAAGAAGATGGCACAAAACAGCATCACTGCAAAAGATAAGGAAG
Source organism: uncultured Lachnospiraceae bacterium (assembly GCA_947576945.1). Taxonomy (GTDB): domain Bacteria; phylum Bacillota; class Clostridia; order Lachnospirales; family Lachnospiraceae; genus UBA3282. The sequence goes on along the minus strand of CANPTH010000087.1, from coordinate 13,060 downwards.
AGACGGAGATGGCAGGTATGGATTCACAGGAAACAAAAACAATGTTCAGTGGTATGGACGCCGAAGCAGAAAGCGGGACGGAAACCGGAAAAGGCAGGAAGAAAAAGCAGAAAGAACCTAAGATAAAGAAGCCGATGGAGAAGAGCAGAAAGAAAAAAATTATACGGCGCAGCATCCTGGGCGGTGTGGCATTGGTGATCGTATTCTTTGTGGTGACAAATTCGATGGCGGCACGGAACATGGGCCTGATGGTCAGTACGGTATCCGCCACGGTGCAGGATGTGGAGCAGAATCTGAGCACCAGCGGCACGGTCAGAAGTGAGGATGTGAAGACATATTTCGCACCGGTGGCGGTGAAAGTCGGTACGGTGGAAGTGGCGGCCGGAGACAGTGTGAAAAAGGGACAGTCCCTGCTGCAGTTTGACGCGGATGCCCTTGCGGAGGCAAAGCAGGTGGCTCAGTTGAAGCTGCAGGCCAATGAAGGAGGCTATAAGAGTTCTATCTATAAGAATAATAAGTACATAGCCGAGCTGGGTGAGGCCAATGTAAATCTGGGAGTTCTGGAGCAGCAGATTGCGGACAGTGAGAACTATGTGAAAGAACTGGAGCAGAAGATCAATGATAAGAAAGCAGCCATTGCCCATGAGGGAACGCTTTTGCAGATTTCGCTGCTGGATTGGTCGAATCAACCTGATTCGGAGGAATATCTGAATCTGCAGAAGCTGATCCAGTACAACAGCTACGAACAGCAGAACAACAAAGAGGTGGCGGCATGGCAGAAGGAGATTGATATCTATCAGGAGAAAATTGCGGCCTACAAGGAGTACCGTTCCGAGATGAAGTCTCAGAAAAGTGCGTCCGAGGGCGGTTCCATGGACAGCGGCAGCAGGAGCCAGCTGGAGGCTAACACCGAGATGGAAAAATTGAACAATCAGGATACGCTTACGGCGCTCACGGAAGTGGAAAACGGCATACAGTCAGACTTTAACGGTGTTGTCACGGAGGTGGAGGTAGTGGAAGGTTCCACACCGCAAGAGGGACAGAAGCTGCTGACCGTGGAGAGCACGGAGAAGGTCAAGGTGGAGATTACTGTATCCAAGTATGATCTGGATAAGATTGCCGTAGGACAGGCGGCGGAGATCAATATTGCGGGTAAAGAATATAAGGGTAAGGTAAGCAAGATCAACCGGATGGCGACCACCAATGCCAGCGGTGCGGCAGTGGTAGGAGCCGAGGTAGAGATTGAGAATCCGGATCAGTCCATTTTCCTGGGTGTGGAGGCAAAAGTGGAAGTCCATATGGCGACGGCAGAAGGTGTTGTGACCGTTCCGGTGGAGGTGGTCAATGCGGATAGAGAGGGTGATTTTGTATTTGTGGCCGAGGAAGGTATGGTGAAGAAGAAACGCGTTACCACAGGTATCTCTTCGGATACCGATATTGAGATACAGGAGGGACTGACAGCGGGCGAGGCAGTGATCATGACCACCGGACAGGAACTGGAAGAAGGGACGCCGGTGACGGTGCTCCCGCAGAATTCGGGAATGGAGGAGTAGGCCGAATGGGCTGGTTATCGGCGGACTCCCTGCAGGAATGAGGAAATCCGGAGTAAAGGGCGGCTGTCGGCGGCAGCCGGGAAAGAGTCCGACAGGGAAGCTGTAACAAGAAAGGTACAGGTTGTAGCAATGGCACAAATATGGGAATACATCAAGATTGCCCTGATGAATATCAAGAGCAACAAGGGCCGCTCCATTCTCACTATGCTGGGCATCATTATCGGTATCGCTTCCGTTATTCTGATTATTTCCATCGGTAACGGTATGCGCAGCGAGATCAATAATGAACTGGAAAGCATGGCGGGCGGACAGGTGGCGCTGTATACGAATGATTCCGTGGAAGGCAATGACGTGGTGTTCACGGATGAAGATTTTGAACTGGTTCAGGAAAAAGTGGAACATGTGAAAGGCGTTACGCCTCAGTATAGTATGTGGGCGAATGCGGAAGGCAAAAAGGGAAATTTCGAGGCGATCGTGTATGCCGGTAACGAGGCGCTGGAATACTGTGCGGCTACGGAACCGCTGGCCAGGGGAAGATATTTTACCCAGAGCGATTATCTGTCGGCGCATAAGGTGTGTGTGATCAACGAGAGCAGCGCCAGAATGCTTTTCGGGACAACGGATGTGGTGGGCATGAGTTTTGATCTGACGATCTATAACGTGACCCAGGAGATGACCATCGTCGGGGTCAGGGAAGACAGTAAGGCTACGCTGATCTCTGCTTTAAACGGCGGCGGGAACCTGCAGGTTGAAATGCCGATCTCTACATTGGGAGCTGGATATACATTCTGGGTGGAAGATTTCAGCCAGTTTTACATAGTGGCCGAGAAGGCGGAGTATTCGGCGCAGGTGGCGGCGGATGCCATCAGACTGATGGAGAGCAGGCATAATGTGCGCGGCGAGAATAAGATCATGATGCAGAGCTTTGCCGATGTGCAGTCGCAGTTTGACAGCATTTTAGGCATTGTCACGGTATTTATCTCCTTCGTAGCGGCCATATCGCTGCTGGTGGGCGGTATCGGCGTTATGAATATCATGCTGGTGTCCGTGACGGAGCGTACCAGAGAGATCGGTATCCGCAAAGCGCTGGGGGCAAGAACCCACTCGATCCTGCTGCAGTTTCTGGCAGAGGCGGGTATCATTACGCTGATCGGCGGTCTGGTGGGGATCGCCATCGGATCGGCGGGAGCCGTGGGTATTTGCGGTATGCTGGGATTCCCGGCGGAAGTGAAGGCGACGACGGTACTGTTTGCGGCGCTTTTCTCCTCGGCGGTGGGTATTTTCTTCGGTATCTATCCGGCCAGGAAAGCCGCCAGGTTGAGTCCTATCGAGGCGCTGCGGCATGAATAGAAGATGACAGACATGCACTGGCATATCCCCGGCTTGTCCCGTATCCGTTATGGGATATGCCGGGGATTTTGAACGGGTTCAGTCAGAATTTGTGACGCTTCGGAATGGAGGAAAAAGGGGCAGAAGTTTCTCTCAAGTTTAAATAGTCAGAATATTCAGAAAAAACTATGCATAATAACTGAAAGCATTTGGTAAAAATAACGATATTGAAAAAATAATAAAAAACAGGTTGAAAAGCCTGAAAACATATGCTATTATGTAACTACATCGAAGGAAAGCCAAAGGAAAAAGAAAAAGCTTAAAAGAAATGAATGGCAGAAGCTTTGAAAAGTATTTGTAAACAACTGGTGCAGGCTTTGGAAAACAGCAGACAATCCTGAGAGAGTGGATGTTTCGGAAAGGAGAGGATTCCATTGGCAAATGTAACAACCTGACCACAATAAAGTAGATCACTTAACAAATAGATCAAGAAGATGCTGTGAACAGGATTCCTGTACAGTAAAAGGAAGGTTAAGGAACGGTATTTACAGTATATGTGGGAAAGGAATCAAAACGGTAACTATAAAATTGCTGTGTGGCATGAAAGGGTGCCGGGAAAGAGGAAAAAATTGAATATTGAAATAAATTGAAGCGGTCGTTGTATCTTTCCAGAAAAGGAAAAAGAGATATAACGGCCGCTTATACTATGGAAAAATCCGAGTTAATATTGTATTATGTATTTGAATAATTTATTAAGAAAGCCAGCGGTTTTCTTAGCATGGAATATCCGAAAAAGGAGAGGGACTTGATAAAATATGTTATAAGACGGAGGAACTTATGAGGAAAAAATTGTTGTGTATGTTGTTGTCCATAGCAATGGTGTCTACAGCAGCGGATTCTTTGGCGCTGGCGGCGGAGGATCCTGTAAAATTACAGACAGCGATTGAGGAAACACAAAAGGAAGCATCGGATGCAAAGACGGATACAGAAACAGAGACAAAGGAAGAGAGTTCAGATGCAAAAGTAACGGATACGGAATCTGATGAGGAGACCACAGGAGGAGAAGCGGAACCGGAGTCTGATGAGGAGACCGCAGGAGGAGAAGCGGAACCGGAGTCTGATGAGGAGGCTGCAGGAGGAGAAACAGAACCGGAAACCGATGAAGAAAGCACAGTCTCGGAAAACGATGCAGAGTCTGCCGGGGAAACCACAGATCCGGAAAAGGAAGAAACAGCAGGTCAAAGCACGGAAGATAAAGATGACCGGGAAGAAACAGCAGCAGAGACGAAGCTTCAGGCAGAGTATCACAGCGCTTCAGAAATCATAGAATTTCTAAACCGGGAAAAGGCCGGTAAAACAGACGCTGTTACTTATGCGGAAAAGCCGGATTTAACAGCGCCTTATCAAGCGGGCGCTTTGTCTGATGCCACATTGGAATCAGCCGCGGCGATGATCCGTCAGATTCGTTTCATCGCGGGCCTGCCTTATGAGCTGCAGTTAAATGACGAATACAATCATATCAGCCAGGCGGCGGCTCTTTTAAGCAGTGTAAATCAGGAATTGAGCCGGGAACCGTCCAGGCCGGAAGGCATGTCTGAGGAGCTGTTTGAACAGGGCTGTGAGGGCGTCTCAAATTCTGACCTTGCCTATACCGGTGAGCAGTCACAGACTTTAAACGGCACGATTATCGAGACATGGATGGCAGATCAGGACGAACACAGCCGGCGGGGCCGGTTGTTGAATCCATCAATGGAACAGATTGGTTTTGGTGCGGTCAAAGACAGGAATGGAATGTACAGCGCGATGTATACCGCAGATCGCCCGGACGAAGATGCCGCGGTATTTGGCGTTGCCTGGCCGGCTCAGAATATGCCGGTCGATTATTTTGACAGGGAATATCCCTGGTCCGTATCAACCGGCGAGACGCTGGAAGCCTCGGACATTCATGTGACGCTTACAAGAGAAGCTGATGGGAAAGAATGGACATTTTCCGAGGAAAAGTCAGACGGATTGTTCTCTGTTGACAATGATGATAACGGACAGGGCGGCTGCATCAGTTTCCGTCCGGAGCTGTCCGGTATATCAGAATATGCGGACGGAGATGTTTTCCAGGTAGAGATCACGAAAGATGAAAAACCATATCTTGCGTACCGGGTTCAGTTCTTCGCTTATACGAAAGAGGAAGAAAAGCTGACTGCGCCGGAAGCAAGCATTGCAAGCGGGGAAGCTGTTGCAAAAGATACCAGATTAGCGCTGACAAGCAAAGAAGCGGCTGCTGTTTACTTTACACTTGATGATACTATGCCGACAGCAGAGAGTACTGTGTATACAGAACCGATTTCCATTGAAGCTGATATGACAGTGAAGGCAGTGGCGATAAAAGATGGTTATGAAGACAGTGATATTGTTACGTTAATTTACACTGTGGTGGAGGACGTTCCGGTGAGGTATACCGTAACCTTTGAAGCCAATGGCGGAACTGTTGTGCCTGCACAATCCATTGCAGAACATGATAAAATCGTTCTGCCGGAGCAGCCGGTCAAAGAGGGCAGTTCCTTTGATGGCTGGTATCAGGAAGCAGAGTTGGAAAACAAATGGGATTTTGAAACGGGTGTTGTAGAGGCGGATATCACTTTATATGCAAAGTGGATCGGTGAAGAGGAGGCGGCAGCGGAACCGACGGAAGAGGCGGTAGAAGCGGATGACGTTTATACTGTCACCTATGATATGCAGGGTATCGGGGAGCAGATTGCGCCGGAAATCATAAACGAGGGCGAAATACTTACACAGCCTGATATCCCGGAAGCTGAAGGCTATACATTTGAAGCCTGGTATCGGGAGCCGGAGTGCATAAACCTATGGGATTTTGAGGCAGATGTGATCACACAGGATACTGTTTTGTATGCCGGGTGGATACAGGAGAAGGCGGCCGCTGAAAGTGTGGATGACCTGCCTGCAACTGCAGCCGAAGAAGAGCGTATAGATTTGAGCGCAGCATTGACAGATACAAGAACAAACAGGATTGCGCCAAGAGTCTATAACGGCAAGGCGTATGAGCCGTCCGTAAAAGTCACGGCATTCAACGGAAAGAGGCGTGTCACTCTCAAAAAGAATAAGGACTATAAGCTTCAATATGCAAACAATATTCATGCCGGTGAAGATAAAGCTGCCGTAACGATTTCGGGAATAGGCAAATATACGGGGAGTGTGACAAAGACCTTTACGATCACCCCTAAAAGCGTCAAGAAATTAAAGATCATGACAGGAAGCAAACTTCCTGGGGATAAGGGTGTGGCAATTGTTATATATGATGGAACTGTCAGATTGAACAACGGGTGGTTTCTCGCGGAATATATCGATGCACAGGATCCTAAGAAAGCAAAGATTACGATAAAGCCCAAGGAGACCACCACTGACTATACAGGGTCAGTTACTTCAAAACTTACGGTATGTGATGTTCCGAAAGAAAACTATATTAATACAGCCAGACAGGAAATTACCGGAGATACGTTATATACCGGCAAAGCCATCAAACGGGATGTTAAACTCACAATAGGAGATACAGAGCTCAGATATAATAAAGATTACAAAGTGCAGTACAAAAACAATGTAAATGCCGGAACTGCGGTAATGATCATCACCGGAAAGGGGCAGTACAAGGGTAAGATCGTAAATACCTTTAACATTGGAAAGGTAGATCTCAATAAGAAGGAAGCTGCAGAAAATATCCCGCAGCATGTGACGATAGCGGATATATCTGCAAAGACTTTCAGCGGAAGGGAACAGAAGCCTGCCGTGACAATTAAAACGATGGGTAATAAGAAACTGGCTTTAAACAAGGATTATACCGTTACCTATTCCAATAATGTTCACGCAGGAACCGCCACGATCACAATAGCAGGAATCGGCAGTAACTGTAATGGAAAAACAAGTATTAAGTTTAAAATCGAGCCGCAGCAGATCAAAAAGGCGGCCGTAAAGCTGATCAGAGGAAAAGACGGTGCGCCGAATACCATTGCATTAACCTACAACAAAAAAACATTACAGGAGTACGCGGATTATATCATTACCGAATATGGAGAAATGAAAAACAAGAAGATTCCGGTCACAATAGAAGGCCGCAGTGATTTCACCGGTAATGTAACGAAGAAGTTGAGTGTAGAAGCGCCGGAGGAAGATCCGGACAGTGGGTCTGCCTCATCCTCAAAGAACATAAACAGGCAGAACTATGGCTCCTATGAAGGATGCATTGTCAATTCCTATCTGCAGAAAAATGACGATGGTACTTTCATGCGCGTTGAGCATCTTGGTCAGAAAAATGTCTGTATAGAATCCTATACGCCGGATCAAAAGTTTATTGATAAAAAAATGATCAAGGCGGAACTTCCGAAATTTGGCGGATTTTATTCCGGCAAAGATTATTATTTCCTTGTGTTTGGACAGGATAACCCGAATGAGGACAATACTGTAGAGGTCATAAGGATCGTAAAGTATGATAAGAGCTGGGAGCGCAAAGGATCTGTCGGCATCTTCGGAGGGAATACTGTTTCCCCGTTCAAGAACGGCAGCCTCCGTATGGTGGAATATGAGAATACGCTGTATATCCGTACCTGCCACCAAATGTACAGAAGCAGTGACGGGAAGCAGCATCAGGCAAATGTTGCCATCAGTATGGATATACCCAATATGGAAATATTGGAGCAGTATCTGTGGCTGAGTTTCTCCACATATTCAAGCCATTCCTTTAATCAGTTTATCCTGAGAGATGGCTCTGAGTTGTTGGCAGTCGATCACGGAGATGCTTACCCGCGTTCGGTTGCACTGGCAAAATATAATGAAAAAATCGGTACGCCAGGTATTTTAGGCAAATCTTCCACCAGGATCGCAGCGCTGGCAATAGGAGGGAACTTTGGCAATCCTGCTACAGGCGTATCGGTCGGCGGCTTTGAGGCATCCGATACAGCCTATCTGATAGCCGGAAATTCTGTGGATCAGACGGCGACACCGTATAGTACAGGCGGTGTGCGCAATATTTATGTGACGAGTACGCGAAAGGATAATTTCTCGGCAGCGGGGAATACGGTTCACTGGATCACAGACCATCAGTATATTGAATATACAGATGCCAAGGGTGAACAGAAAAAAACGCCGGCAGCATCCGTTTCTACGCCGCATCTGGTAAAGATCAGCGGCAATGAGATGATGGTGTTGTGGACAGAAGCGACAATAGCCATCGAAAATAACAAACCGGTGACGGCTTCTTCGTCACAAAAGTGCGTTCTGCTTAATGGAGCCGGTGAACCTGTTTCCGGTATCTACAGTTTTGACGGTCCGATATCTGACTGTAAGCCAATTGTGGATAACGGCCGCCTGATCTGGTATTATACCAACAACAGCGCACCGGTATTCTGTACACTGAATATCAATGATGTCAGAAATCAGCCTGTTGGCTGAAAACAAAAGTCCGAGGCTTATGCCTCGGATTTTTGCATGTAAGAGCAGGAACAGCAATCGTTATTCCCGCGAGCAACGAACCAAGTGGCTGCTTGCAGAGGGGCCTTTGATTAAAGTACCACTGTAAAACAGCTTCCGCCGCCTTCGCCATCCGTGACCTGAATGCTTCCGCCGTGGGCTTTGACGATCTCATGGGCAATGGACAGACCCAGGCCGAAATGATCCTTTCGGTTCCTGGATTTTTCCACACGGTAGAAGCGGTCGAAAATTTTCTTCTTATCTGCGTCCGAAATACCGATGCCGTTATCCTGCACGCTGACAGTGAAACGCTCCTTGTGCCGTGCAAGGGACAGTTTGATATGGCCCTGATCCGGCGTGTAGCTTATGGCATTATGCAGGAGGATGGCGATCACCTGACTGATGCGCTCAGGATCCACATTGCATAGCGGCAGCGCTTCGTCGGGCAGCGTCAAAGACAGCTGAATGGATTTTTCCCGGGCCAGCGGTTCGAAGGCTTCGTAAGAATTCATCAGTAATGTGTCCAACTCTGTAGGTTCTTTTGTGACAGGGAAGCGGTGGCTGTCCGACTGGGAGAGGGTGAGCATGTCCGTGACGAGAGAAGAGACGCGCAGCCCTTCCTGATAAATGGTTCTGATAAAACCTTCCTGCCGTTCCGGGGCTGCGTCACGGCAGCATTCCGCCGCCGACAGGATGACAGATAAGGGCGTGCGCAGCTCATGGGAAGCGGCGGCTACGAACATGGCCTGTTTCTGTTGGTTTTCCGCGATGGGTTTGAGCAGGATGCCGGTGAAGAACCAGGCAAAGACGCCCAGCAGAATCGTAGCGGCAATGTCGATCAGCAGAAAGCGGACGCGTTGCTCCTGCATCTGCAGTTCCAGCCTCTGCAGAGAAGAAAGCACCACTACCTCCAGCATAGAACTGCCCGTACCGAGCTGGATCACACTGCAGAAATACCTTGTTTCCGTTGAGGGAGAGGAGAATTCATATTCGTAGTGGGTAAGGGTGCCGTTTATGCCGTCGCTCACCGTGACGGTGGCATTTTGCTTTGGCAGTTTGTTTCGGCTGTCGCGGCTCTCCAGAAGAAGCTGGCTGTTGCCATTGTCTGCCGGATCATTCAGTTGATTAAAGAGAAAAGGGACGCCGTTATCCAGCACAAAGAAACGATAATTCCCCTGTGCTTCCATCTTGGAAAGCCACTCCATGGAAATGACATTCTGTTGTTCCAGATTGGTGGAGATGGTGTTGATATCGTTTTGAAAGGCCTGAAACTGATTACGGTACAGGCCTTTTTCCGATACGTACAGATAGCAGAGGGACATAACGAGCATGATGACGGCGGTGATCCCTGCGCAGAGCAGCGTCAGCCGCAGATGTACTTTTTTAAACATGGTAAAATGAGTTCCTCTCTATTGTGCCGGGGCAGAGCGACGGGCGATAACTGCTATTGCAGCGCATAGCCGATTCCCCGCACGGTCTTGATCTGCAGGCTGCTTCCGGTATTTTGCAGGCGTCGGCGCAGGAAATGAATGTAGTTGTCGAGATTTCCTTCCTCCACGTTGCTGTCCGGTCCCCAGACTTTCATGAGGATCATGCTCCGGGGCAGGGTCTGGCCTTTGGAGTGGAGGAAAATTTCCAGCAGGGCGGCTTCTTTCTTAGAGAGGGTACAGTGTCCGGCGGGGCCGGTGAGAATGCTCTCGGCGGCCTGCCAGGTGATGTCCCCCACCGTAAAGGAGTCATCCACCGCCAGGGCGTGGGGCCTTCTGGAAACGCAGCGGATCCGGGCCATCAGTTCCTCGAAGGCAAAAGGCTTCACCAGGTAATCGTCGGCGCCCAGATCAAGGCCGGTCACCTTGTCGGTGAGCGTGCCAAGCGCGGTGATCAGGATAACGGGGGTCTTGATACCCTTATGGCGGAGGGCAGTCAGGATATCGGTGCCTTCCATGCCGGGCAGCATCCGGTCAAGCAGGATCACGTCGTAAATATTCTGCTCCCCAAGGTACAGCGCTTCTTCTCCGTCCAGACAGGAATCCACGGTGAAATGCTGTTGTTCTAACTGGTAAGTCAGCGTATCATTCAAATGTCTGTCGTCTTCGGCGAGTAAAATTCTCATGCTTAAGCTCCGTTCCATAGATAAGTTTGTCTGGCAGCCTGTTGTGTTCTGTCTGCATCGAACAGCGGTCAGCTGCGTTCTGCTTCATATACCGGCCGGTTGTCTGCGGCAGGAAGAACAATGAACAGGAAGACGCTTCCTACACCCATGCCGCCAAGCAGAACCGCCACAGCGCGATAAGGGATGAGCTGCCCAAGTGCGCCGGCCAGAAACTGGAAGGCTACCCCGCCCACGGCGAACAGTACATTGAAGAAGGCATTGACTCTGGCCCGCATCTGTTCCGGCAGATAGGACTGCACGGCGCTCTCCCGGATGGTAGCGCTGCAGATCCCCAGACTGCCGCAGAAGAAGCGGTTGGCCAGCATGGCCGGATAGGGAAGAAAAAGGAGAGCCATATCTGCCAGGCTGTAGATAAGATAGACGGCTTTCGTGAAAGGGTATCTTTTATTTACGGGTACTTCCTTTTTATATTGCAGCAGACCGCCGAGCAGTCTGCCGGTCATTTCCGAACTGATCAAAAATCCCAGCATCGTTGCGCCAAGATAAGGCTGAGTCTGAAAATAAACCTGTGTGATGATGCTCAGACCGTTGGAGGTTCCCTGCATAACGCTCATGTTGGCGTAGATGTTGCGGATGCCTTTCTCCTTTTTCAGGAAGGAAAAACCTTCCCGGATGTCAGTACAGTACTGGCGCAGTGTATAGGAAGAGGCGGCAGCTTTCTTTGCTTCCCGGATCAGGCTTTCCGTCATCACGGAGCAGAGCGTGATTCCCGTCACGAGAAAGAAGATTCGATCTATGGTCAGATTTTCATAGAGAAAAGCAGCGATCGGCGACATGACGATGATCACCGTTGGGTAGAGCGTGGAACTGACCGCATAACCTTTCTGTTCCATGCCGCGGGGAATCAGGTCGGGATACCAGGACGCGTAGGCGAGACGGTAAATGACGGAGATGGTGCCGACCGTCAAGGTGAACAGCAGGTAGAGCAGAAAATGAAAGGTGTGCCGTCCTACCCAGAACCCCATGCCTGCATAAACAACCGCCAGCATAAGATCCATTCCCAGGATCCACTTTTTCTTTCCTGCCTTGTCGATAAAAGGTGCGATGAAGATCGGCAGCAGGACATCCGGAAGTATGCCGCAGATCATGACCAGTGAAGATAAGAAAGCCGACTGCGTCTCGTCAAAGACAAGCAGGCTGACCGGCAGGGTCATAGCCTCTCCGCCGATAGCGGAAAGTACTGTGGCCAGTGTAATACAGGAAAAATCCTTTGTCCAGAGTTTTTTGCTTTTCATAATATTGTTCTCCCATTTTTACTTTCATTACCAAAGCGCTTTAAAAAAGCTCCAAATAACGTAAGGAATCGTACTTATGCTGCAATCTCCTTAATTTCTGCAATAAATTTATAGTATTTGAATATATAAGAACAGCTCATAGAAATTCTGACTTGTTTTGGCAAAAAGATTCCGATATCCCTATAAGTTTTAGGTGGATATAAATATAATTGTTTAAAAGCAAATGAAAATGATTGCTGTGTATCATATCCAGCTTCATAAGCAATTTGTGTTATTGGTTTATTTGATTTAACCAGTTTTTCAGCAGCTATTGTAAGTCTGCGGTTTTGTAAGTATTTATAGATTGTAATGCCTGTCTGCTCCGTAAAAACTCGATTAAGATAAAATTTGGAGTAACCAATATTTTTTGATATATTGTCTAAGTTAATTTTCTTCTCTAAATTTTTCTCAATATAGTCTATGACTTTCCCCACAACTTCTTTTTGGTCTTTCATGGTACACCTCCTTGCACGCTTAATTATTATAGCAAGTTTAGACGTATGTGTCTTAATAAAAAGTGCTATTTTGGCGCCAAATTTTCTATCAATATGCCAAACTGAACGCAGCTCCGTTCCATAGATAAATTTGGTTAGCACCTGCTAAATAACGCGTATGTGCAGTCGGTCAGATAGAAGCCGGGTCAAATCCCTTAGCCTTGATCCATTGCCTCAGCCGGTCATTTTCATTCGAGAGCGCTTCATTTTCATTCGAGAGTACTTCATTTTCGGCAGTCAGCTTTTCGAGTTTCTCGGTGGATCGCTTCATCATAAGCTGCATATCGCGCTGGGTACGATAGTAATCTTCCCGGGCTTCGCATTCCATACGGATCCGCTCTTCCTGTGTGAGCTTGTACACTGTTGACGCTGCTTCCCCGATGGTTTCATTATTCTGTGCAAGCATATGGAGTTCCTCCCATGTTGTGGCTTTGAAGAATCTGGCCCAACAGTCAAGCTGGCATGACCGGTCTTCTTCGGCAGCGAGATCTATACGTGTTAAGTCTAGCGTAAGTTTACAAGTTACTAAAGTCTCAGGGGCTGAAAGCCTTTGATTTAAAGGCCTTTTCAGTCCTCAAAAGCGATTACCTAACCGTAATATTTTTCCTGTAGTTTATAGCTTTCTTCAATCCGTGATGACAGTTCATCGCCAGATATAAAGGCTTCGACCTTTTTTGGCTTTTTAATATCTCCGTAGAAGGTCGTAACACGTGTAGTGGTCAAGCTTTTTTGTAACATTTGTGGCTAAAAAAATCAAGTTGCTTA
>CANPTH010000086.1 GCA_947576945.1 uncultured Lachnospiraceae bacterium | reverse complement strand
GAATTTACTAAAGTTAATTCCGAAGGAATTTACTTTTATTCACATCTGGGATCGATAATCTTAACGGCATCATCAACACGTCCGTACTGTCCGCATGCCTTCTCATAAGCCGTATTCGGATCGTCACCCTTCTTGATGAAGTCTGTCATCTTACCAAGACTTACGAACTTGTAACCAATGATCTCGTCATTCGCATCCAGCGCGATACCCGTTACATAACCTTCAGCCATCTCAAGATAACGAGGACCTTTCTTAAGAGTACCATACATCGTACCAACCTGGCTTCTTAAGCCCTTGCCCAGATCTTCAAGACCCGCGCCCACCGGAAGACCATCCTCTGAGAAAGCAGACTGTGTACGACCGTAAACGATCTGTAAGAACAGCTCTCTCATCGCCGTATTGATCGCGTCACAAACAAGGTCCGTGTTGAGCGCTTCCATAACAGTCAGACCAGGCAGAATCTCGGATGCCATAGCTGCGGAATGTGTCATACCGGAGCAGCCGATCGTCTCTACGAGCGCTTCCTGAATGATACCTTCCTTCACATTCAATGTCAGCTTACATGCGCCCTGCTGAGGAGCACACCAGCCCACACCGTGTGTCAGACCGGAAATATCCTTTACCTCTTTCGCCTGAACCCATTTCGCTTCTTCTGGGATAGGAGCACAGCCATGATGAACGCCCTGTGCCACTGTACACATTTCTTCAACTTCTTTTGAATAAATCATGTGATAACTCCTTTCGATTATGTAAAATTATTTGATAACAGGTTCTCAGGAACCTGTCATAACCGTTATTTCTATTTTCGCATATTAAAGACAAAAAATCCAGTCATTTCTACGAATTTACCCGTTGAATTTCCTAAAAAAGTAACTAAATTTCCCTTTTCTGCGCGACCTCACCCTGCTTCTTGTAGATACTGCCTTCCGGAATGAATCCTCTCACCATAGAAGTGGGATACACATTCGTCTGCCTGCCGATCACGGTTCCCGGATTCAGCACCGAATTACAGCCGATCTCTACATTGTCACCCAGCATGGCGCCAAATTTCTTAAGGCCGGTCTCGAAACACTCTTCTCCTGCCCGCACCACCACAAGTGTCTTGTCACTCTTGACATTGGAAGTAATGGAACCCGCGCCCATATGGGCCTTATAGCCCAGAATGCTGTCGCCCACATAGTTGTAATGCGGCACCTGAACCTTATTGAACAGAATCACATTCTTAAGCTCCGTGGAATTACCCACCACCGCGCCTCTGCCGACGATGGCATTGCCTCTGATAAAGGCACAGTGTCTGATCTCTGCTTCCTCATCGATGATTACCGGTCCGTTGATGCAGGCGCTGGGATTCACCTTCGCAGATCTGGCAATCCAGATATTCTCACCCTTCTTCTCATAGATTTCCTCCGGAAGCGTATTGCCCAGCGCAACGATGAACGCGCTGATCTTCGGCAGCACCTCCCACGGATATGTCACGCCTTCAAATATATCCCTGGCGATCGTCTCCTCCAACGTGTAGAGCCTATCCACTCTTGTGTCCTGTAAACCTGCCATTTCCCTTACCTGTCCTTTCCTGAAAACACCTGTCTATATTGCAATCCTCCCTGAACTCTGCCATTGCAACGGCTTCGAGCACAGGAAGCATTCTTTCCTGTTGTTCTATTTCTGATAGAACTGCTCCACATATTGAAATCTATGATAAAGCATTGACTGATTATTCATCTGCTTCACTACATTGGTCCGTCTGCTGACAAAGTCATCCAGCTTCCCCATATATTCCTGCTCCGAGATCTGTCCGTCCGCCACCAGCGTCAGCCCTTTCTCCCAACTGGCCGTCAGACGCGGATCCAAAAGCGGTTTGATAGAGCCGGCCACCACCTCATAGATCATCTCCCCCAGCAGTGTGGGCGTGATAATCTGGGTCTTCTTATTGAGGGCCAGATACTTGATGTTCACCAGCTTCTTTAAAATCTCTGCCCTGGTAGCGGAAGTACCGATGCCGCTGCCCTTGATCTGCGCCCGCAGCTCTTCGTCCTCAATAAACTGTCCTGCATTCTCCATGGTCAGAATCATCGTACCGGAATTGTAACGTTTAGGCGGTGAAGTCTCCCCCTCTTTCTTCTCGATCCCGTTCAGTGCCAGCTGCATTCCCTTTTTCAAGGTTTTCAGACTTTCCATAAAGGAGGCGTCACAGGCAGTTTCCTGCTCTTCCTTCTCTTCCGGCTTGTCTTCCCCCTTATCTTCCCCCTTATCTTCCCCCGTCCTTTTTCTGGTAAAAGAATACTGACTGACCTTCAAATACCCGGGCTCCGCCAGCACTTTAAAACTGGTGGAAAAAAACTCCCCTTTCATTTTGACCCCGAGGCTGACTTTCTGATACACCGCAGCGGGATAAAAGATGCTCAAAAAACGCCTGACAATGATCTCATACACCTTAGCCGACATGGAATGCAAGCCGCTCAAATTTCCCAGCCCCTGACCGGTAGGGATGATCGCATAGTGATCTGTGATCTGTTTGTCGTTCACATACCGTGTCCGGCCGATGTTCTTATAACTGCCGCCGCTTAGAATTTCTTCCACAAAAGGCGTCACCATCCCGTATCCGCGCAGCCCGCTGATATTCTTATGAATTTCCTTCGCCACCGCCGTGGATAGCACTCTGGCATCTGTTCTGGGATAAGTTGTCATCTTCTTCTCATAAAGCTCCTGAGCGATCCGCAGCGTTTCATCGGGACTGATCTTGAAAAGTTTGGAACAGTCGTTCTGCAGCTCTGCCAGATTGTACAGAAGCGGCGGATTCCTGGACTCCTTCTTTTTCTCCAGCTTCTCCACCACCGGAACGCCCGCCGGCTCCTCCTGCAGATAACCGATAAAGGCGTCCGCATCCTTTTCCTCCAGAAATCCGTTATCCTTATAGAGCAGCGGCGACTGGTAATATTTCGAACCCTCCACTGCCTTCCACTCGCAGCCGCACTCTCTGCCCTGCACTTCTACCTGTGCCAGCACCCGGTAAAAAGGAATCTTCACGAAATCTCTTATCTCCCGTTCCCGGTTCACCACCATACCAAGCACACAGGTCATCACACGGCCCACAGAGACCACAGCCTTGTCTGCCTTCAGATAAGACTTGATGGGACTGCTGTATTTCAATGTCAATACTCTGGAAAAATTGATGCCCATCAGATAATCTTCCTTGGCACGCAGATAAGCGGCATTAGACAGATTGTCATAGGCCGACAGATCTTTGGCCTCCCGAATGCCGCGCAGAATCTCTTCTTCTGTCTGGGAATCAATCCAGACTCTTTTTCGTATCTTGCCGTGCACACCGGCCTGCTGCTCCACAAGACGGTAGATATACTCTCCTTCCCGTCCCGAGTCGGTGCAGACATAGATGGTATCCACATCACCTCTGTTCAGCAGCCCGCTCACGATCTGAAACTGTTTCTTAACGCTCCCGATTACCTCATATTTAAATACTTCCGGGATAAACGGAATGGTTTGCAGTGACCAGCGCCTGTATTTCTCGTCGTAGGCCTCCGGATAACTCATGGTCACCAGATGGCCTACACACCAGGTGACGATCGCTTCCTCCGATTCCATGAAGCCGTCCCTGTTCTTCATATTATACTTTAAAGCCTTCGCAAACTCCTTTGCTACACTGGGTTTTTCCGCAATAAAAACACTTTTTCCCATAAACTCCTCATTCAGAACTGTCCCTGCCATTCTCCTGCCATAGACCCGGCATAAATTCCACGCAGTTCCTTGCTGCTTCCTAAAAATCCGAAATCTGTATCAGCTTCAGATTACTTCTGACCTTCGTCTCCAGATTCAACCGTTCATCAAAACGAAACGCCGAATACATATAGACATAATCTGCGTTGATCTTCGCCTTCTTTGCACAGCCTAAGAGCGTCTCATAATCCTCATAAGTGGTAGGACGCTCCCAGTTGCACAGCCCGATCAGAGTCCGCTCCTGCAGATCCTGTGCAATAATATCCAGTTCTCCGGCCTTACCAACCCATTCTCCCACCATTTCCGGCTGTATCGGCAGTTTCTTCCTGTCGTTCAATCGTGCAAGATGCTGCCTGCAGACCTGCTTAAAATATCCGCTCACATATTTGCGGAAATCCGGTATGATATAGTTGTTATAAAATTCTCCTACAGAAAGCGCCTCAAGTTCGCTTCTATACGGATACACATAAGTATAATAAAAATGTACCAGTGGATGACTGATCCGATATATCCCTTTCTGCACATTTTCCTTTCCTGCGGTGTCATAGGAAAAGACCTTCTCCACCAGTTCCAGTTCAATCAGGTTTTTCAGATAAACACTGATCTTGGCCCGGGAAAAATCCGTGTGCAGATACAGATGATTCAATTTATGGCTGCCATCTGCGATGGAAGCCATGATCGTATTGTAAACCCCCGGCTCCCGCAGCTGGTCCATCAGGATACGCTCTCCCTCCTCGCAGAGGAAACTCCCCCGATCCAGTATATGGCGGCAGATATTCTGCTGGATCGTCAGCCTGTCGTCAAATTGATTCCACAATCCCGGATACCCGCCCAGGATAGCATACGCCTCCACACATTCTTCAATGCGAAAATTCGGAAAGCGCTCTACGAGATCCATAAAAGGCATTTCCCGGATCTTCAGAAAACCTGACAATTCATAAGCAGCTTCTCCGATCCGTGTGACCATACTGTTCTCTACCCAGCCTATGGCAGAACTGCACAGAATGATCATCACTTCGTCACGGTTCCAGTGACTGTGCATAAAGGAAACCAGCTCTTTCATGAATTCACCGCTGGCCTTGACGATATTCTGAAACTCATCGATCACAATCACCTTCTTGCCTTCCTCCCGGCTGGTGATCCTGATCAGAATATCACGAAAGACCGGGAACGCCTCCATCTCATATCCGTCACGGCTCATCTGCATGCCCCACTGATACATCTGTTCTCTCTCAGAACAGGCTCTGGCCATATAATAGTATCCTGACCTTTGTGCCACAAATTCTCTGAGAAGAGTCGTCTTACCGACATGCTTCTGCCCATATACAACAACGATCTGGCTGCCTTCCCTCTCATAATAATTATTCAGATTTCTTAATTCCGCCTTCCTGCCAAGCAGCATAATGTCCTCACTGTCTCATAAATCTATATCATGTATACTCATATTCTCGAATTTACATACAAAACCTGTAACAGTTCAGATACCCACTCTGTTCTGTTACAGGTATCCGGGCATTACTTCTTCGTGATATAACCCTGTGCCTTTAATGTCTCCGCACAGAGCACCGCACCGCCTGCCGCACCGCGCACCGTATTATGGGAAAGGCCGATAAATTTCCAGTCATATACGCTGTCTTCCCTGATCCGGCCGATGCTGATCCCCATACCGTTCTCGAAGTCCACATCCAGTTTCACCTGGGGACGGTTCTCCTCTTCCATCACCTGAATAAACTGCTTCGGTGCGCTGGGCAGCGCAAGCTCCTGCGGAAGCCCCTTGAAATTCACCAGCTTCTCAATCAGCTGCTCCTTCGTAGGTTTCTTCCTGAACTTCACGAACACTGCCGCTGTATGGCCATTAAGTACCGGCACACGAATGCACTGGCAGGTAATCACCGGACTCACAGCCGGAACAATCTCGCCGTTCTCCACCTTACCCCAGATCCGCAGCGGCTCTTTCTCACTCTTCTCTTCCTCGCCGCCTATGTAGGGAATCACATTCTCCACCATCTCCGGCCAGTCTTTAAAGGTCTTGCCCGCTCCGGAGATTGCCTGGTAGGTAGTCGCCACTACCTCGTAAGGCTCGAATTCTTTCCATGCCGTCAGCACCGGCGCATAACTCTGAATAGAACAGTTAGGCTTCACAGCGATAAATCCTCTGGTGGTACCCAGACGTTTCCTCTGTGCCTCGATCACCTGGAAATGCTCCGGATTGATCTCCGGCACTACCATCGGCACATCCGGCGTCCAGCGGTGCGCACTGTTGTTGGAGACTACCGGCGTCTCCGTCCTCGCATAATCCTCCTCGATCTTCCTGATCTCCTCTTTCGTCATATCTACCGCGGAGAATACAAAATCCACCTCCGCCGCTACCTCAGCCACTTCGTTGACGTTCTTCACAATAATATTCTTAACCGCCTCCGGCATCGGTGTGGTCATCTTCCACCTGCCGCCCACAGCCTCCTCATACGTTTTGCCTGCTGACCGGGGACTGGCCGCGATCGTCGTCACCTCAAACCAGGGATGATTCTCCAACAGGGCGATAAACCTCTGTCCTACCATACCCGTGCCGCCTAAAATTCCTACTTTTAATCTTTCTTCCATATTATGATCGTACTCCTTTCTTAGCGTACAGATCCGTGCCCTCAGGCACAGATTCAACCTATGTACTTCTATGATCTGCGTCTGTTTCATTGTGCACCGCAGGTATTAAGAAACGGATCGAATCCTGCCTGCAGCACAAACGCGTCACTGCTTCGTCATATATATCTCTTCTTCATCCTGCCAGTCTTTTGTCAGATATTCTCTCTGGGCCGTGATCACCTTCTGCATCGCCTTCTTACCCGGCGCCCCCACAGTCAATCTCTTCTCCACGCAGGTCTTCAGACTGATAGCTTCATAGATATCCGCCTCAAAAGCCGGGCTGATCTCCTTAAGCTCCTCCATGGTCAGGTCTTCAATACTGCACTTCCTGTCGATACAGTACAATACCAGCCTGCCGATCACGCCATGGGCATCCCGGAACGGTACTCCCTTGCCCACCAGATAATCTGCCGCATCCGTGGCATTGGTAAATCCCTGCATGGCGCTCTTCTCCATGATATCCTTACGGAACTTCATAGTGCGCGCCATACCCTCAAACAGCGCCAGACACCCTTTCACCGTATCAATGGCGTCAAAAGTCAGTTCCTTGTCTTCCTGCATGTCCTTATTATAGGCTAGCGGTATGCCCTTCATCGTCGTCAGGATCGAGAGCAGCGCTCCGTAAACACGCCCTGTCTTACCCCGCACCAGCTCCGCGATATCCGGATTCTTCTTCTGCGGCATGATACTGCTTCCCGTCGAATAGGCATCATCTATCTCCACAAACCGGTATTCATCTGAATTCCAGATGATGATCTCCTCGCAAAACCGGCTCAGATGCATCATGATCGTAGACAGCGCCGACAGGAATTCAATGATATAGTCTCTGTCAGACACAGAGTCCATGCTGTTCAGCGTCGGCCCCTCAAACCCCAGAAGCGACGCCGTGTAATTCCTGTCCAGCGGATAGGTAGTGCCTGCCAGCGCACCTGCCCCCAGAGGACAGTAATTCATGCGGTGGTAGATATCTTTCAGTCGCAGCCGATCCCGCTTGAACATCTCGAAATAAGCGCCCACATGATGCGCCAGCGTCACCGGCTGCGCCTTCTGCAGATGCGTAAAGCCCGGCATATAAGTGTCCGTATTCTCTTCCATGATACGCAGAAGTGTACACAGAAGTTCCTTCACCAGCTCATCCACATGAAGCACTTCCAGTCTCGTATACAGACGCATATCAAGAGCCACCTGATCATTGCGGCTTCTGCCCGTATGCAGCTTCTTGCCGGCCTCCCCGATCCTCTCGATCAGTTTCGCCTCCACGAAACTGTGAATATCCTCATATTCCTCTGTGATCGCAAGCTTCCCTTCCTCCACATCCTGACGGATTCCGGTAAGTCCTTTTAAGATGGCATCTTTCTCTTCCTTTGTCAGAATGCCCTGCTTCGCCAGCATGACCACATGCGCGATGCTGCCCTCGATATCCTGTCCGAAAAACTTCTGGTCAAAAGAGATCGAGGCGTTAAAATTATAAACAAGCTGGTCTGTCTCCTTTGTAAATCGACCGCCCCACAGCTGTGCCATGTCATCAACTCCTTATCTCACCATTCTGTTGTCCACCTGCCTGCAGTATCCTGTATGAAAAGCTGCCCTATGTGGCTTTGGCAGGAACCGGGAACAGAAATTTGTTATGTCGTTTATTAATAATTATCGCAAAATCTGACTTTGATGATACCATAAAACATTTTTCATTTCAATCAAAACACATATTTTCTTCTTTTTCATACAATAACGTATAAACATAAGGAGTTGTTGTTCTATGCAGCCAATATTATCCTTGCAGGATATCTCCTACTCCTACCATAACCTGAACGGAGAAACGCCTGCACTGTCCAATATATCTTTTCAGGTATCTTCGGGGGAGTTTCTGGCGATCGTGGGTCCAAGCGGCTGCGGCAATGCGATGGTTCTCTGATGGATACTTTCTTTTTCTACTCTCTGGCACTATTCCGTTTCTTACGAAAATATCCCTGAACTTCTTCCTGTTCCATTTTCCAAGGCGGACGATTGAGGCGTACTGGACGTACGCCGATTGAGGACACCGCAGATAACCGCTCGAATATCATGATTAAGGGCGTGTATCCCTTTGTTTACTGAGGGTACCAACAGCATATAATAATAGCCTGTACTCTCCAGTTAAAAATAATCCTATTATATAAACACTTCCTAAATATGCAGCTTTTATAACAAACCCCCAAATAATATTCTGAATAGAAAAAGAATAAAAAAAAGCTGCAGTCATCAATAAAATACCTAACAGCGCTTCTCTCCACAAGCCAATTAAAAACTTTAAAAATGATAGTTCAAACACAAATCTTATCAAAACATAATATGTTGTAAAAAAATGGAATATATAACAGATTCCCACACACATGGAAAGCTTTATGACATTCCCCGTCGACACACCAAAAATAATTGCAATAACATTTAATACTGCATTGAAACTTCCAATATAAAACATTTTTTTCGTTTCATTTAAACTCTGGAAAATGGAGCCTGTACTTGACGATATCATCTGTGCACATATTGAAATGCTCATACATGTAAAACACGGTACAGAAGATTCCCAGTTTTTACCAAAAAATATATATACTAATTCTTCTGAACTCAAATAACAGCACACACTGACAAACATTCCAACAGCCGCCAGAAACCGTACAACTTTCGTATATTGAAAGTAAATATATTCTTTGTCCTTCTGATATTCTGATAAAATCGGATGTAATACCGGTGTAATAACATGCGTCAAATTAGATATCGGATACTGCATTAATTGATATGCTTTATCATAATATCCCAGCATTACCTTTCCAATTAATCTGCCAACCAATAGATTGTCCAGATTTCTCGAAAAATAATTCACAATACTGAATGCAAACTGAAATATAGAAAATCCTAATACTTTTTTAATACTGCTTATATTCACCTTTCTGCAAAACCTTAATCCAGAATGCCTCATATTCCATAAGTATGCTAAAACAGCCTGAAATACTGAAGAAGTTACTATCGCATAATATTTATACCCCATCAATGCCATTATAATTGACACAATTCCACCTGCAGCCACTTGTACAATGGTTCGCAATGCAGATGCAAGAAATAATTTATTCTTCATCAGCAACGCACTGGGTATCATATTCATGGTATTAAATAGCAGAGATATTGAAAGAATGCAGACCAGCGACACATAAACAGTATCTTTATAGAAAACTGATAACGGATAAGAAAAAGCAGCAAACAGAATACAAAGAATAATACCCATATATACCGAAAATGAATAAATACTATTAACATCATCTTTCCCAAGGTCTTTATTCTGAATAACCGCTGTACTCAAACCCATATCAGAAAAAATCGAAAAAAAAGTAGTGAATACCGTAACTACTGCCACTACCCCATAATCTTCCGGTGTAAGAATACGCGCTAATATAGCTGTAAAGAAAAGATTGATTAATACTTTGAAATATTTTGATATGGCATTGATTAACACTGCCGTTTTTAAAGATGATATCTCTTTCTCAAAATGCATTAATTTAATCCTCAGTATATAATAACTTTTTTATGCGCCAAAAAACTTTATGCAAAATAATATATACCTGTTTATTTATTACAAACAAATTCATCCGCAATATTTTCTTACAACTTAATAAATGATTATAATGTAAATATGTTTCTCTTATAATTGAATCCAACAAATCAATTATATCCCTGCATTCTCTTCTTTCTTCTTTATCGGCTTCGCAATATGATTTAGTCATACAAAACAGGTATTTTACTGCAAACAGTATAAGTTCCTTTTTTTCTTCACTATTCCATTCACAATCACAACAAAATTCCATCACTCTGCTCCAGGCATACATATAACCCTCTATTCTTCTTTTCCCCTGCTTCGATGTCATAATAGAATTAATCCTGATCCTTCTTGAAAAAAAAATATCTCCTATAATTTCCACTTTATCTGCCATAACCAAAGAAAGAAATCCAAAATCTTCATCCTCATGAATAATATCTTCATTGAATTTTATATTTATTTTTTTCAAATATGACCGGTCATAAAACCTTATACAAAGTGATGTCATATATTCACCATCTGAATGAGTTAATAGAAATCCGTCTTTTCCAGACATAACTTTATTCAAATGCCGCGTTCTCAAATACCGGAATCTGCTTACAATATCCTTTAAATCCTTATCTTCCGTAAACGCTTTTCCAGAAAATAATACTAAATCCAATCCTTCCTGGCTTGCCACCTGATAGAGCCTTTCTAAAGCATTGATGTCCAGACAGTCATCGCTGTCCATGAAATACAGATAGTCTCCACGTGCACATGACATACCAGAATTTCTTGCCGCTCCAGGTCCTTTATGTTCTTTGTGTATTGAAAACACATCAGCATATTTTTCTTCATATTTATCAGCAATTTCTCTGGATCTGTCTCTAGATCCGTCATCAACAATTATTATCTCTACTTCTTTTAATGTTTGATTTACAATACTGTCTAAACATTGTTCAAGATATTGTTCCACATTATAGACCGGGATAATAACGCTCACCTTATAATGCATATCAATCTTCACCCTAAATTTCTTTGTCACATTTATTGTAAAGTATTTCAGAAAACGCAATCAAAAAAATATTATGCGTAATCATATACAATGCAGGTTCCATCGCACCATATAATGAATATAAAAACAATATAATTACTAACACATACTTCTTTTTAGCAGTCATGGCTTTCATTAAGTATAAATAACAAATAGAGAACAACAGAAAAACCAAAACGCCATACCGCAAAAGCATGCTGACATATGCATTATCAAGCCATAAAGAACCTGTTATACCTGCCAGTTTCCGCTCTTCTGGCGATATATAGATTCTCTGTCCAAAGAAAGAAACCCCATACAATTGCCATACCTTATGACATAATGAAAATCTCATTGACATCCATTTGTCAATTTGTGACAAAACCACATTTTTGTTAATATCGATATATGAGAAAATAATACTAACCATATTAAGCAACAAATAACCTGATATTAAACATTTTGCGCATATTTCCATCAAAATCTGTCTTTGATTTATAAAATATCTATAACCCAATATCATTACCAGAAAAACTGTCAGGCAAATATACGCAGTCTGAGAATTTGGAATTATAATAACAAATATAATTGCAGAAATAATAAAAAAGAAATTTAACATCCCAAGTTTATTTTTATTAATATAGAAATGGCACAATATAAGCTGAAAAATTCTCATACCCAAATGATTAGGATGCACAAATCCTAATGAAAAACGCTGAATATCGCCTCGTGTCAATGTTCTATCTTCTATAAATCCAATAAAACATAAAAAAACAATTGCAGGTATCATTATTAAAAGAATTTTATATGCTACACGTATTACTCTATCGAGATCAACATTCCTGGCCGCTACGATGAACATCCATCCAGATAACAGAGAGTATTGCCGGGAAAGAGCTGCTGCGATTATGATAGGTATTGTAATTCCTATGATTATAACTAATTCTCTTTTTTTGTAAGATTGAAAAAATACAATCTGAATCATAAGCAGCAAGAGAATAATAATATCAATTATATTATTTACTGTCGAAATCGGTACTCCCATAACATTTCGTAAATTAGTCGTAAACATTATTGTTGTACTATACCAAAAAATAAATATAAACAAAAATAAAAAATTTTTTAACATATCAACCACGTCTGCACTGTTACTTTTTTACTCCTTTACCAATAATATTATAGATTGCTTTCTTCATTTTTAAAGCAATATACATCCCTGCAAAGAACTTATACCTGACAAAAAGGAAGAAGATTTTTTCCTTATGATTTAAAAATTCAGATTCTATTTCATCTATTGCCTTTACGTAATAAGGAGATTTAAGTATTGACAGCAGCTTATCTTTTTTATCTTTCAGTGTAGTTTTATTATCGTCATTTAGAATATCATTATTAAGAATCACATATATACTAAAAAAAACTTTATAATTTAAAGCTTTTCCAAACATTTCACCTTTCTCAAATAAGTCAATATACTTCAAAGCACTTTGAAAATATGAATCATATATTTCTACTATTTGAGAATTATACTTATATAAACCAGAATTAACACTTTTTCTATAATGATATAATGGCAAATGAATATAACGTATTGATCTGGCATACTCAAAAGCATACAAATTAAAAATGTTATCCTGCATACGTCTCAGCGTTTTATCAAAAAAAAGATTATTCTCTCGAATAAAATCATTGCGATATATTTTTGCCCATGGCACTCCAATATCAATAACATTGACTTTATCATTACATATTCTTGGTGACAAAACATTTAATAAAACTCTGTCCTTATCAAAATCTTCCAGATTTGGTTCCTTTACATCAAAAAAATGCGTTTCTACCTGTTTTCTGCTATAATTTACAAAACAATCACACATCACTATATCCGCATCCGTTCTATTACCATACGCAGTCATTACAGACAACATATCTACATCTATCCAATCATCAGCATCCACAAAAGCAATCCACTTTCCCTTCGCCCGTTTGATTCCTTCATTTCTTGCCACGGAAACACCTTGATTTCTTTGATGAATTACTTCTATCTTGAAATTCCACCGTTTTAATTCATCGCATAATTCTGCACATTCAGCTTTCGAACCATCATCAATAATAAAAATCTCAAGATCAACTGCTTTCTGTTCAACAACACTTTTAACACATTGAATTAAAACTTCATTTTCTATATTATACACAGGAATAATCACGCTTACATCACTCACAGCACCCTCCCATCCTTTACCTCAAAAAATCCGCTCTAACATTTCTAATTGTGGATTAAAACAAATACCTGCTTTAAATCCTTTCAATATTGTTTTAAGTCTATCGCGTTTTCCATCCCTGGAATTCTTCAAAATATTAAATACTGCATATATATCTTTCAAAATAATATAAATCCATCCTTTTACTCCATAATTTCTATAACAATGAACATCATTTCTATATAAACAGAAATATCTGTCTAATCTTCGTATATCGTCAATGGCAATATCAGCTTTTGAATGATTTGCCATAGCATGAGTCACTTTACTTCTATTAATCATATAACATGGATAATTCCGGGAAATACGACCGGAAAATTCATAATCATCTGTCCATATAAAATATTCGCCAATAGGCAGTCCAACTTCTCTGACAACATCCATTTTAACTAAAATAGAAACAAAGGAACTCATAATTACAGACACCACTTCTTGTTTGCACCGATCTGCACATACATGTGAAAACAAAGTAACTTTGGGCCTGTTTGCCATACAGACTTTCCCATCAATCCAATATACTGCACTTGAAAGAAATCCCCAGTTATCATCTAAGGCATGGCCAGCATTAACTAATTCAAACAATGCATTGTTTTCAGGCATAGTATCATCATCCATAATCCATACAAACTTATATCCCTGAATAGCTGCATACTTAACTCCATATTGAAAACCGCCTGCCCCGCCAAGATTAACCTTTACTTTCTTATAGATTATCTCAGGTCTTTGATATTGATTCTGAATCATCTCTTCCGTTCCGTCCGTACTACCGTTATCAATAAGCACAATATCACATGATATATTTTCTTGATTCAAAATCCTGTTCAAACACTTACTCAACAAAGCTTTACGATTGTAAGTAACTACAACTGCCGCAATTTCATTTTTCATATTCAAATTTTCCATTTTACACAATAAGGACATATCCACATTGAGCGCTGATATACAGTTTCCTTCATCCGACTTCTTTTAAAAAGGCTAATAAGCCCCATCCCCGCTCAAAACCGCCGGAACTGTCTTCACGATCATCTTAATGTCCGTCCACAGACTCATATCCTCTATATAATTCAGATCAAGTTCCACCCATTCTTCCCATGTCACATTCGCTCTGCCGCTGATCTGCCAATAACACGTCAGTCCCGGCCGCACTACAAGCCGCTGCTTCTCGTATTGGCTGCACGCCTCCATCTGAAACGTCAGAATCGGTCTCGGGCCTACGATACTCATATCCCCTTTAATAACATTGATCAGCTGCGGCAGCTCATCTATCGAAAACCTCCTGATCCATTTGCCGGTCCTGGTGATCCTCGGATCATTCTTTATCTTAAAAGCATGGCCTGTCTGCTCGTTATCTTTCATCACTTCCTTTAGTTTCTCATCCGCATTTACATACATGCTGCGAAATTTATACATATAAAAAGGCTTCCTGTCTTTTCCGGCCCTCTGCTGAACAAAAAGCACCGGCCCGTGATCCTCACACTTGATTGCCAGGGCAGTCACAAGAAACACAGGCAGAAGAAAGAACAGGGCCGCTGTTGACAGCGCTACGTCCATCACTCTTTTGACCGACAGATAAATCCTGCTCTTTTTCCGGTATACCTCACGCATATTATGTCTGCCGGAATCATCTGTCTCCGTTATCCTGAACATCGGTCTCTCGATCATGCCCGTCACAATGCTCTCCCGCATTCCGCTTATCCTCTCAGTCAACCTGTCAAACGCACCGCCGCTTAACGCGGCAGCACGTCCAACTCCACACTCATATAGAAACTGTTTATTACTTATTCGGCGCTTCAATGAATGCCAATGTTCCCAGAGCCGTCATATCAACTACCACATGATCCGCTCTGATCTCGGCCACCTCAAGCTCCAGA
Source organism: uncultured Lachnospiraceae bacterium (assembly GCA_947576945.1). Taxonomy (GTDB): domain Bacteria; phylum Bacillota; class Clostridia; order Lachnospirales; family Lachnospiraceae; genus UBA3282. The sequence goes on along the minus strand of CANPTH010000086.1, from coordinate 1,283 downwards.
AGCTGTCCGTTAATAACCTGGAACACTTTGATATTCTGTTCGGCCGTAACGCCCTTCATGTAAAAATTCACCCTTGCGGTCTCAAATCCCTGCACGGATGCCTGAACCTGTACAACGTTCAGTACTTTGCCGCCCAGAGCCGCAGCAAAAGTCTTAGCGGCGCGGACATCTGCCAGCGTCGGTTTTAACACTGAAAATACCTGATTGCTGGGCGCACCGTTGATGATAACATGACCGCCCTGCCCCACCGGCACAACATTATCAAGTCCCGGAATCTCTGTGACCGCATTGTTCATATACTCACCGACGGTTTTACCCTCCGCTGCCGCTGCGCCCGCCACCTCAGCCGGTACAGCAGACGCTTCGACTGCCGAAGCCGATGATGCAGGATTTGATTGTCCGGCATTGCCGGCCACCGAGGACGCATCCGGACTGTTTGCCGCCATAACAGGCATAACGGACAACATGGTCCCAGCCAGGATGATCGCTAATAATTTTTTCATTGAAATCCCTCCTTTCATTCTTTGTAAGTGTGGTATATATTTACGTCATAAAACGCAAATAACTTCTTGATCCGGAGTCACTATTCCGCAACGACTCTGTTGATCACACCCGCCGCATCTTCTACCAATACCGCGACCACTACGAACTGCCGTTTCGCATTCTCCTCTTTCCGGGTCGTGAGTGTGATAATATAGTGATAGGCACTGACGTCCTCCCATCCTTTCCGCACATTCTTCTCCCTGTCCCGGTTCCCATACAGGTCACTCAAAAACTGCCGGCATCCGGACAGATAGGTAAAGTCATAGGTGCGGATCAGACTTGTATTCTCTCTTTCATAAGCGGCAAAAATCTCATACGTCAAAAGGTTACCGTCCAGATACAGATAGACATACTCATGCTCCTCAAAAAACGCCGGATCGGCAAACCGATACAGATCGGCAAACACACCATCCGCTTCTCCTCCCGTCTTCCCATGCAGTACGGTATTGAAATCACACATGCTTGTCAAATTGGCAAGTTCTATGTAGACGGCTCCTGCATCATCCTCTTCCCTGCGGGCATTATGGCTTTCATAATAAACATCCGACTGTTCACTCTGCAGGACAGGGCAGTCTATGGCCGTATCCGGAATATAGATCCATGCAAAGATTTCGGGATTGATCTTCCTTAACGCGTTGAAATCTATCGCGGCATCCGCCGCGCTTTCACCGGCAAACCCCTGTATCTGAGGGCACTGAAAAAGTCTGATTCTAAGAAAAAAGAATTGGGCTTTTTTCGTG
>CANPTH010000085.1 GCA_947576945.1 uncultured Lachnospiraceae bacterium | reverse complement strand
TCGGGCGGGCCGCATGGCCATCCATGCTGTGAAAGTCGAAGACTTTCACAGTAATAAATATAGAAAAGGAGACGAATCTATGGAAAAGAAGAACACACCCTTTTGGGACAGTTCGCTGCCGATCGAAAAGCGGCTGGACTGGCTGCTTGCCAGGATGACGATCGAGGAGAAGCTGAACTGTCTGTCGTCGAGGATGCCGGCGCTTGAGAGGCTGGGGATTCCTGCCATGTCCTTTGGCGGGGAGGCGGCTCACGGCGTGGAGGCCAGGAATGACCAGAACAGGCTTGGCGGTCCGGAACCCACCACGTCCTTCGTGCAGCCCATCGGCATGAGCGCTACCTGGGATCCGGAGCTGATCAGACAGGCCGGCACGGTGACCGGCACGGAGGCGAGGGTGATTTATCACAGACATCCGGACAGAGGCTTAAGCCGCTGGGCGCCCACGGTGGATCTGGAGCGCGATCCGCGCTGGGGCAGAACGGAAGAAGGATACGGTGAGGATCCGGTGCTGACCGGAGAGATGGCTTCCGCTTATGTACAGGGAATGCAGGGAGATAACGACCGTTATCTGCGTGTGGCGGCGACCTTAAAGCATTTTTACGGTAACAATACGGAAGTGGGACGGGGCTGGAAAAATGTTTCCATCGATCCCCGCAACAAGTATGAACTGTATCTGGAGCCTTTCCGACGGGCTATCGAGAAGGGCGGCGCAGAAGCGATCATGACCGCCTACAACAAGATAAACGGTACGCCGGGGATGCTTAATGACGAGGTACAGAAGATCCTTAAGGATGAGTACGGCCTGGTACACGCGGTGAGCGACGGCGGCGCAACGGCACTGGTGGCGGCCCTGCATCATTATTACGGGACCAATGCAGAGACGGTGGCTGCGGCGGTGAAGGCGGGTGTGGATACCATGTCCGACGATCCGGTGATGGTGGAGCAGGCGGCAAGGGAAGCCTGGGAACTGGGACTGCTGACAGAGGAGCAGATCGATAAGGCCCTGCGCTGTGCGTTTCGTACCAGACTGCGTCTTGGCATCTATGATGCGCAGCCGGGCAATCCCTATGACAGGGTGACGGAGGCGGATCTGGATACTGCCGAAAGCCGTGCGGTCTGCCGTCAGGTGTCCAGGGAAGCGGTTGTGCTTTTGAAAAACGAAGATAATTTTCTGCCGTTTTCCAAAGAACAGGCCGGGGAGCTGGCGCTGATCGGCCCGTTGAGCGATGCCTGGTATCAGGACTGGTACGGTGGAGAACCGCCTTTTCGGACGACGCTTCTGGACGGCATAAAGGAGCTTACAGGAGCCGGGATTGCCTGTGCGGACGGTCTGGACAGGGTGGTGTTCCGCTGCGGGGAGCAGGGAATCGCCGTGGCAGAGGACGGCACATTGTGCCTGCGCGACGAACCGGATGTGTTTATCCGGGAAGACTGGGGATCGGGCAGCCACACGTTCCGCTGTGTCAGGACGGGCAAATATATGAATTCCAGGCTGTACGGCGGCCCGGACAGCAAGGAGGAACCGGGACGGATCGCGGCGGAGAAGGATTCGGCTATGGACTGGTTCGTGATGGAGATCTTCCATGTGGAGCCGAAAGAGGACGGCAGCGTGCTTTTGACCAACCGTTTCGGCATTCCCGTACAGGCACGTGAGGACGGTAGTCTCTGGTCTGTGCAGGGCGGGGAAGGTACGGCTTTTGTCATGGAGACGGTGGAAGACGGGCTGCAGGAAGCGGTGAAGCTGGCAGGCGCCAGGAAGACCGTGGTGCTGGCTCTCGGCTGTAATTCCATGATCAATGCGAAGGAAGAAGTGGACCGGGAGACCATTGAACTGCCGCCCGCGCAGGAGAAGCTGCTGGAAGCAGTGTATGCGGCTAACCAGCGGGTAGCGCTGGTGCTGTTCTCCAATTATCCGTATGCTGTCAATCGGGCACAGGAGAAGCTGCCGGCGATCCTCTGGAGCGCGACCGGGGCTCAGGACATGGGAGCGGCCATGGCGGAAACGCTGTTCGGATACAACAATCCCGCCGGCAGGCTGAACCTGACCTGGTATCAGGGGGATCATCAGCTGCCGGATATTGACGACTATGATATTATCGGCAAGGGACGTACCTACCGGTATTTTGAGGGCGGCGTGCTCTATCCTTTCGGGTATGGTTTAAGCTATACGAAGTTTGCCTATTCGGATCTGGCGGTGACGCTGCAGGACGGCGCGATGCTGCACATTTCCCTGCAGGTGGAAAATACGGGCAGTGCGGCCGGGGATGAAGTGGTACAGATCTACGGGACGGCGCCTGCTTCCCGCGTGAAGAAACCGCTTCGGCAGCTGCTGGCATTCAGGCGCCTGAAGGATGTGGCGCCGGGAGAAAGCCGCAGGGTAGAATTTGTGGTTCCGACAGAGGAATTCCGTTTCTACGATGTAATAAGCAGGCAGCTTATGGTGGAACAGGGAAGCTATACGATCTATGCGGGTCCTTCCAGTGCACAGGCGCTTCTCATGGCGCAGGTGGAGCTGCCGGGACAGCAGACCGGAGAGCGGTGTCTGCGGCAGAGAACGGCAGCAGATCTCTATGATACTTATGAAAATATGGTATTGACGGAAGGCCATTTCGGCTTTAAGGCAGTTGTCCTCCATGATCCGGCGGAGAAAGGCGTGCTGTGTTACGGCGACTGTAAGCTGGAGGAAGGCGTGCAGGCGCTGCTGCTGCATTGCAGAAGCGCAGAAAAGAGCAGTATCACTGTCTTTATAGATGGGCGTAAGGCAGCCTTCTGGGAGGGCGATACGGCGTCTTATGAGCGGATGCCGATGCCGCCGCTTGACGAAAAGGCAAGAGAGGACGCGAAGAGGCGGAAGGCCGGCTGGCAGCCTGTCTACACCGATGTACGGCTGCCTTTGGAGGAGGCTTTGATCGAGGAAGTAGTAAAGGCCGGGAAAGCCGTGGAGATCCGTCTGGAGCTGACGGGAGATATCAGTCTGTGCAGTCTGCAGGCGGAATATAAGCCGGACAGCTCTCACGCGGAATAAAGGTGACGGGGAGTACTTTGGAAGTGACGGAGCATCCGGGAGTATAGAGCTGGTCGTTGAGCAGATTGATGATCTCGGATGCCGCGTGCTCCAGCTGCAGATGCATTACGGAGAGGCTGGGGAATGATACCTCGCTGATTTCCTGGTTGTAGTCCCCGATGGCGATGAGCTCCATGTCGTCGGGGAAACAGATACCCTTTTCGGTGAAAGCGCGCAGAGCGCCCAGCGCAAGTTCTTCGCGCAGATAGAAGATACAGTCTGTCTCAGGGTGTTCACGCAGCAGCCTTGCGGTTGCTTCGTAGCTGCTCTTGGGGGAATAGTCGGTGCGGCAGATCAGGGCTTCTTCCATACCCAGTGACTGACAGGTGTAAGCGAAAAGATTCTGACGTATGTGCATGCCGTTGAAGGTGGGCGGGCTGGAGATCACAGCCGGATGTTTCCTGCCGTGGGAGGCAAAAATTCTGGCCGGGATTGAGCCGATGGTATGGTCATCCATGACGACGCTGGAATACTTATCAGAATAACGGTTATACAGAATGACCGGGCGCGGGAAACTGTTGCTGTCCAGATATTCCATATCGCTCTCGGAGGCGTTGCAGACGATGATGCCGTGACAGGAGAGAAGCAGCTCATTTCTCATGGCATGACTAAGCTGTCCGGCCCGGTACGACTGCAGCAGCACCTCGAAAGGCAGGTGATTGGTTGCGATGTTGTCCTCGATGCCGCGGAAGAAATGGATCATCGTCTGGGTACGGGAATCCGAAACCCAGAAGATCAGGATCCGGTGGGCGAACTGACTGCCGGCTTTCTTCAAACCGACGGCCTGGAGGTTTGGCAGATAGCCCATGCGTCTGGCAATCTCCAGTACCCGCTTCTCGGTCTTGGGAGAGATCTTCCTTTCTTTGGATTTTCTGTTGAGGATCAGGGAGACGGTAGTCGGTGAGACATTTGCCTCCCGTGCGATTTCTTTGATTGTGACCATAAGGATACTCCTGAAATTCCCGGGCCTCCTGCCGGTGTGATATGGCAGGAGGGCGGCTGCATTACTTTATAAAATAATGCTACAATGAAATGCATAAAGGGTCAAGGTATGAAATGGATATCATAATCAAAAAGAGGTATAAAGAGATATTTTCTGACAGTATCCAGGTTAAGCAGGATAATTGACAAACAGTCCTGGAAAATGTATGATAAATAATTAAGAACTAAAACGATAAACTTAACGAAAAAGCGTAATTAAGTAAGCGACCTGCAATGCGTTAAGTGAGATCGAAATGAACAAGGAGGCAGTAAGAATGGAAAAGAAATTTATTTTCGATGACAAGACAGCCATTGTGGAGACTGAGAAAGGAAAGGTGCGTGGGTATTTCTACGACGACATGTACATCTTCAAGGGAATCCCCTACGCAAAGGCGAAGAGATTCCATGCACCCGAACCGGCAGATGCCTGGGAGGATGTGATGACCACGATCAATTACGGACATGTATGTCCGCTTCTGGATGAGCCGCAGCCCGGCATTGGTGAGATGATGGTGCCGCACCGCTACTGGCCCATGAGTGAGAACTGCCTGAATCTGAACATCTGGACGCCGGGTCTGGACGGGGAGAAACGTCCTGTCATGGTATGGCTGCACGGCGGCGGATTCTTTGCCGGTTCCTCCATCGAGCAGATTGCCTATGAAGGGGAGAACATGTGTAAGCTGGGACAGGTGGTAGTGGTTTCCGTGAACCACAGACTGAATGTGCTTGGTTACTGTGATCTGTCAGCTTTCGGTGAGGAGTATGCGAACTCCGGCAATGCCGGAACCGATGATCTGGTGGCGGCGCTGCGCTGGCTTCATAATAATGTGGAGAAGTTCGGCGGCGATCCGGAGAACGTGATTGTATTCGGACAGTCCGGCGGCGGCGCGAAGGTGACTACACTGCTGCAGACACCGGCGGCGGACGGCCTGATCGCTAAGGGTATCAACATGAGCGGTGTCCTGGGCGGCGCGATGGCGGACTGCAAGGGAAGCGGCGAGAAGCTGGTACGGGCTATGATGAAGGAATTGAAGATCGAGGACGTGAAAGCGCTGGAGACGGTTCCGTTTGCCGAGCTGGGGGCTGCTTATAATAAGGTAAAACCCGAGCTGGAGAAGGCTGGAGAGTATGTGGGCGGAGCGCCTTTTGTCAACGATTTCTATAAGGGAGAGCCGATCTCCAACGGTTTCCGTAAGGAGACGGCGCATGTTCCGCTGATGGTAGGCAGTGTGTTCGGCGAGTTCGGCTCCTTTGCGCCTACGCCTTATGACCGCCGTACCATAACGACAGAAGAAGGTATTGCGTATGTGAAGAATGAAGCCGGCGATGAGGATGTGACAGAACTGATCGCAAGTTTCCAGAAAGCATATCCGGAGCGTAACCCGGTGGATATCATGACCGCAGATTTCTTCTTCCGCGCACCGGAGATCGACTATATCAGGGAGAGAAGCAAGTGCAACGATAAGACATGGTCTTATCTGTTCAATCTGGACATGAACTTTGACGGCAGCCGGACACCCTGGCACTGTGCCGATATCCCATATTTCTTCCACAATACGGCGTTTACGCCTTATACCCAGGAAGAGGGCGTTACGGAGCGTGTAGAGAAACTGATCTTTGACTCTGTAATGGCATTCGCTAAGAACGGCAGCCCGGAGAATCCGGAGATGCCAGACTGGCCTGCCTGCACGCCGGAGGAAGAGGCGACGCTGGTGATCGATAAGGAGTCCGCTGTGAAGGTGAACTTCGATCACGAGCTTGTTCCGATGCTTGCCAAAGTGATGGGTCCGATCATTGCCAGGAATATGGCGAAGAGGATGAAGGACGTTCAGCATTAAGCAACCGGTATTTTTTCGGAAATATGTACAAAAATACAGGATAAAATTGGATACCCCGTCTGAAATCAGGCGGGGTATCCATCTGTCTGTATGGCAAAATATCCAATTAAGAAAAAAGATGTCAGAGTTATTTTCAGGTTGTTATAGAAAATCCTGAAAATATGCAGGGATAAACACCGAAAATGCCCTCTAAAAATGCATAAAAATAATTGCCATACACCGCAAAATACAGTATGATATTAGAATGAGTGAAAAACCATAATTTGTGTGTTGATACCGGAATCGTTAAGGAGGAAAGAGAAATGTACCATTGTCATGTTCATTTTCACTTAGTGGGCATTCGACAGGATGTATTTGCGGTCATCGAAGAGATGTCTCCACTGCCATGTTTTACGCATGAATTTACGAAGAGTGAAGGGGCCGGGGATGCATCGACAGGCGGAGCGGATGTGATCCTGGCGGACCTGCGGGACATGGATGTGCGGGAGACAGTGTGTGCGCTGACTGCAGACAGGGGGGAGGATACAGAGCTCATTCTGCTTGCTGAGAGAGAGCAGATTCCGCTTTTAACCAGGATGCTGGACGGAGTGAAGGATATCTGGACATTGCCGATGTCTGAGGAGGAGATCCGGTTTCATTTCCTGAGATGGCAGCAGGCTTACAAGACGAGTAAAGATTACTGGCAGACCAGTCATTTTCTGGAGGCTACGATCAATAATGTTCCGAACCTCATCTGGTACAAGGACAAAGACGGTGTGCATGAGAAAGTAAACGACAGCTTCTGCAAGACGGTAGGCAAGACGAAACAGAAGGTGGAGGGCCAGCGGCACGCCTATATCTGGGATGTGGAGGAGGACGATCCGGCCTGTATCGAGTCGGAACGTCAGGTCATGGAGAAGGAACAGACTTTTGTCTCCGAAGAGCGCGTGAAGGCCGGGGACAGTATCAGGCTGCTTACGACTTACAAGTCCCCACTGTATGATATCGACGGAAGTGTAATGGGCACTGTGGGTGTGGCCATCGACGTGACACAGGAACGGGCATATGAGCAGGAGATCATACAGAAGAACCGCACACTGGAAACGATCTTTAACAATATCGAATGCGGTGTTATGTACCACAGTGTGGACGGATCCAAGATCATCAGCGTGAATCAGGCGGCGCTGGATATTCTTGGATATGATTCCCTGGATGAGATGGCGGAGAATGGATTTGACATGATCGCCTCTTCCGTTATGGAGGAAGACAGGGAAGAACTGCTGGAGAACATCCGGAGACTGCAGGAAGAAGGAGACAGCGTCAGCGTAGAATACCGCGTGCGCCGTAAGGACGGTGCGATCCGGTATGTGATGGGGAATGTGAAGCTGATGCGGGAGAATGACGAGCTGCGGTATCAGCGGTTTGTTTTGGACTGTACGGACAGAAAGCTGCAGGAGGAAGAGAATGAGCGGCAGCAGATGGAGCTTGTGCAGGCGCTGAGCATAGATTATAAGGTAGTCTGCTTTTTTGATCTGGAGACAGGGATCGGGAAGCCGCTGCGTGTGGAGGAAGTAAGCCGGCAGTTCAGGGAGTCTTTTGCAAAAGAACTTTCTTTCGAAGAGAGTATGGATTTCTATATAGAGAAGTATGTATGTGAGGAAGACCGTGAGATGGTGCGGCAGGCAACTTCCAGGGAAGAGATAGAGAAAGGGTTGTCCGAGGGCAAACAGTACCATGTGAATTTCCGCACAATAAGAAGAGGTGAGCCGGAGTACTATCAGATGAAGATCGTGCGGGCCGGGATCCGCAGCGGGCGCGGCAGCATCGTCCTTGGTATCCGCAGCGTGGATAAGGAGATCCGCAGTGAGATGGAACAGAGAGGCCTCTTAAAGGATGCGCTGATGCAGGCCAACAGAGCCAGCAAGGCCAAGAGTGTATTCCTCTCCAATATGTCTCACGACATCCGGACGCCGATGAATGCGATCGTAGGCTTTACATCGCTGGCGATGAAGCATATCGATAACAGGGAGCGGATGGAAGAATATCTCAAGAAGATCATGACGTCGGGGAATCATCTGCTGAGCCTGATCAATGACGTTCTGGATATGAGCCGCATCGAGAGCGGTAAGATCCGGCTTGATGAGAAGGCGTGCAGCCTGCCGGAGATCCTGCACAGCATCTGCAATATTGTGCAGGCGGATGTACATGCGAAGCAGCTGGAGTTACATATCGATACATTGGATATACGGAACGAGGATATTTACTGTGATAAGCTGCGTCTGAACCAGGTACTGCTTAATCTGCTCGGCAATGCGGTCAAATATACCGGTGCGGGCGGTGCGATTAACATGCGGATCACGGAGAAGGCCGGTGCGCCGGATGGGTTTGCCCAGTACGAGTTTTCCATTAAGGATAACGGCGTGGGCATGAGCGACGAATTCGTGGAGCATATCTTCGAACCTTTTGAGCGGGAGAAGAATTCCACGACCAGTGGGATCCAGGGTACCGGGCTGGGTATGGCCATCACCAAGAACATCGTGGACATGATGAACGGTACCATTGAAGTGGAAAGCGAACTGGGCGTTGGTTCTACCTTTACGGTTTCTTTCGTCTTCCGGACCCGGAAGGAGGAGAAGGAAGAGCAGGCGATACCGGAACTGAAGAACTGCAGGGCGCTGGTGGTGGACGATGATTTCAACACCTGCGACAGTGTTTCCTATATGCTGGGGCAGATCGGCCTGCGGGCGGAGTGGACACTGTCCGGCAAGGAGGCGGTACTGCGTACCAAACAGGCCAGTATGAGAAAGGACGGTTATCTTGTCTATATCATTGACTGGCTGCTGCCGGATATGAACGGTATCGAGGTGACCAGAAGAGTAAGACAGGTGATGGGGGATAATGTACCGGTCATTGTCCTGACGGCATACGACTGGTCGGAGATTGAGGAAGAGGCCAAGGAAGCAGGGGTTACGGCTTTCTGCAGTAAGCCGCTGTTCATGTCGGAACTGCGTAAATGCCTGCGCACGGTCATCGGTGCGGAGGAGCAGATGGAGGAAGAGAAGGAAGGCGGGGCTGTACAGTTTAAGGCGGGACGTATTCTGCTGGCAGAGGATAATGAGCTGAATCAGGAGATCGCGGTGGAGATTCTTGGCGGCGCCGGCTTTACGACGGAAGTTGCAGAGAATGGAAAGATTGCCGTGGAGATGCTGCAGAGATCAGATCCCGGGTATTACCAGCTGGTGCTGATGGATGTGCAGATGCCTGTGATGAGCGGTTATGAGGCAGTCAGGGAGATACGGCAGCTGGAGAACCAGAGGCTGGCGGGCATTCCGGTAATCGCCATGACGGCCAATGCGTTCGAGGAAGATAAGCAGGAAGCGCTGCGCAACGGTATGGACGGCCATATCGCGAAGCCGATCAATATAGAGCTGCTGTTCACAACATTGAATAAGGTTCTGACCAGAGAGAAGTGCGGCTGAGAGGATCATTGATGATAGAAATTGTGAACCGGCGCGAACTGTAGAGAGAAGAATACAGAGACCAGAACAGAAGAAAGGGAACCGGACGTCGGGTGAGACGGCAGGTTCCCTGTTTTGTTTCGGTGATTATGTATCGGTCCGGCATGCTACGGTTGGATGAAATCAGAACATATAGCCACATAGCCCCGGTTGTCTATGTTGAACAGCAGGCTGCAGGCCGGCGCCTGTTTGTAGAAGATCTTGGCAAACTGGTCGAAGGTCAGCAGATCCGTTTTGTCCAGCTGATATTTCACGTCAACCGGGAAAAACTTGTTGATATAATCGACAAGCTGTATGGAGAGCATCTTCATGGCGTCGATTACGGTTCGGTCAATCCGTTTGATATCCATATCCAGGATGTTATTCAGGGTGAAGATTGCCACAGATTCCTCGCAGACAATATATACCTGCTGTTTCTGTTGAGATTTGTGGCTGTAGGTCAAACGGTAACAGAGCGGTTTGCCGACTTTAAAGCCTTCTCCGCCGTAATGCTGGCTTATAAGCTGCACCGGGGCGCGGCTCATGGTCTTTAATCCCTGGGCGGCTGCTTTTATGATGGATTCCATCTTGGCATCGGAAGATTGATGAACCCATTTGTTGGCGTTTCTGCCGGTGATGGCGCGGTCTTCGACCATGATATGGCCGGTAAGCCAGCCGACGCAGATACCGATAAAATGCTGAACGGATTCAATGGAATAATCCTGGTCTTCCAGTTCTGTTTCCAGGGCCGGCAGTGTTTTGTCACGAAGATTGTCATGCAGACTCTTGTGCATGGGCAGGCCGGCGTAAGCGATGGATTTCATATATTCCTCTTCTTCAGCAAAATGTTTGATGGTGTAGCTTTTGAAATATTTGATCCCTTCCTTGCAGGCATGCTGCTGTTTCTCCGGATTCTCGGTGAAGGCAATCAGTTTGTTCACGATTGAAAAAAGCTTCTGGTGGGCTTTGTCGATTTCATCCACACCAAGATTGAAACGATCATTCCACTTGATTTCTGCCATGGGTTCCATTCTCCTTATCTCCTTATTGATTTTATAATATACTGTAAAAAGGTTGCCGGGACATAACGGGGAAGCAGACTGTTATGTCAAAACAATATATACGGCAACACCATGATTTTAACATGACGCCGGAGATTTCTCAATGGAGAAAGTTGAGAAAATAATCTTTCAGAAAACACTTGCCATTTGTGCAAAAACAACGTAATCTAGAAGATATGAAAGTTTCTATTCACAAAGGGTGTATTCCGTAGGAGGAAGGTCCAGGCAGTGCGTAGAAGAAGTTTTTTTAGAATATAAAGAAAAGACAGGATAAGGGGACAAGGCAATGAAAGAAAAATTACAGACGGTCGGTGTGAAGTATGATGAGGTGCTGAAACGCTTCATGGGAAAAGAAGACTTTTATTTAAGAATGCTGAAGAAATTTCTGGATGACAGGAATTATGAAGGGTTGAAAGCATCAGTAGAAGAGAAACGCTGGGCAGATGCCTTTACGTATGCTCATACAGTGAAAGGCTTATGCGGCAATCTTGGCCTGGACGGCATTCTGGAATATGCGGTTCCGCTGACGGATGAAGTGCGGTCAGAGCCTTACGATGAGGAGAAGATCGCGGAATACATGGGACAGGTGACGAGAATGTATGAGGAGACGCGTGAAGTGATCCTGTCTTTATAGGTAGGTGTGCATTGGCATTTATGGAGAGCAGGTCCGCTGGGCCTGCTTTTTGTTCTGGTATAGGAAATTTCTCCGCTGATACGAGTTCGCAAAGCGAATCTCGCAAACGAGCGCTGCTCGTTTTGTTCGATGAATAACGGACGAAAGCTGTGCATGCGTGAAGAGAAAGGACGACGGGATAGGATGAGGAAGAAGATGGTAAGTTTATTGTGTATTTTGGCGGCGTTGTTTTGTTTTGCCTACTGTGCGGTGGTGTTCATGATCAGATCCGGCAGCAGGTTTTATCTTGTGTGGGCAGCAGGAGGAATCTGTCTGGCGGGGCTATTCTGCCTGCTGCACTTTGGATTATGGGACAGGGCGCCGCTTCTGCTTCGGAGGAGCTTCTGCCTGCTTGCCACTGTGGGTGTCGTGCTGTTTGTGATCGTGGAAGGATGTATTATCAGCCACTACCGGGACAGGGGAAGGGAGAATCTGGACTATATTATTGTTCTGGGAGCGCAGATGAAGGAGAAAGGTCCCAGCGCGGTGCTGCAGTTTCGGCTGGATGCGGCGTATGAATATCTGCTGAGCAATGAGGGTACGATCTGTATTGTATCCGGCGGACAGGGCAGGAATGAACCCTGCAGCGAAGCGGAAGGGATGTATGAGTATCTTACAAAGAAGGGAATTCCGGCGGAAAGGATCCTTAAGGAAGACCGGTCCACAGATACTTCGGAGAATATCGCTTACAGTGCGGAACTGATCGGACGCATGGACATCAGTGTGGGGATCGTCACCAATAACTTTCATGTGTTCCGGGGCATCCACCTGGCGAAAGCGGCAGGATTTCAGGAGGTGTGCGGCATTGCGGCGCGCTCCAACGTATATTTCCAGCTGAACAATATGGTGCGGGAGTTTTTTGGTATCCTGAAGGATTTTGCATTCGGGAATTTTTTCTAAAAAATTTTTCCGTTCGATTGGATTTACGATCGGGGTATGGTATGATAATGTAGCGGCGAAGAGAGCTGCCAGGAGGAACAGGAATGAGATATCCCGCTGCGCCGGGCTGCCGAAACATTTTGCACGGGAAGACGCAGGCTGCAGGGATACGAATGGCAGAAGGGGACATTCAAGGCGGTATGTGAGAAAACTGAGAACAGAAAACGGGTTCAAGAAAGCGACGATAGATAAATTGAAAAACAGAGATACCAGGAGGAATGGCCGAAGAGGCCGGATCCGGTGTACACAGCGGTGCACAGCGGCGCTTTTGATGGCGGCAGCGCTGGTTACAGGCTGTGGCGCACAGGAGAAGTTAAGTTATACGAAACAGGGTATGAATGCGGTGGAGGAGCTGGAGTACGAGGCGGCTCTGGGATATTTTGAGACCGGGTTGGAACAGGAAGAGGACAGGCGGATGATTTACCGGGGCATGGGACTGGCCTTTATGGGGATGACCCGCTATGAAGATGCGATCCTTTATCTGGAGGCAGCTCTGCATGAGAGCGGCGGCCGTGTGGAGGATCTGGACTTCGACATTAATTATTATCTTGCCACGGCCTATTATAAGAGCGGCCGGGCTGAGGATGCGGTGCGGGCTTACGACGCAATTCTGGCGCTGCGGCCAAAGGAGAAGAATGCCTTCTATCTGCGGGGCTATGTAAAGTTATCCAGGGGAGAGTTTGAGCAGGCACAGAAAGATTTCGATGCGGCCGTAGCGCTGGACAATAAAGATTATGACCAGATGATCCGTATCTATATGGCACTGGAGGAATACGGTTATAAAGAAGCGGGTATGGTTTATCTGCAGAAGGTGATGGCAGAGAACGAGAAATCCATCACTGATTACGATATGGGACGCATGTGCTACTACATGGGCGATTATGAGCAGGCGAGAGAATATCTTTCGAGAATGGATTCAGCGAAGGATTACGGGGCGGCGCTGTATCTGGGCAGGACCTATGAGGCATTGGGTGATTATAATTATGCTTCCAGTATCTATGCCGCTTTCACGGAGAATGACCAGACCAGGGCGGAGATTTACAACCAGCTGGGGCTGTGCAGAATGCAGATGAAGGAGTACAGTGCGGCGCTGGAAGCCTTTCAGGCGGCAATGAATATCGAAGACAACGGGATGATGCAGAGCCTTAAGTTCAATGAGATCGTGGCCTACGAGTATATGGGAGATTTCAAGACGGCATCGGCGCTGATGAACAGTTATCTGCAGTCCTATCCGGACGACGCTGCGGCGAAGCGGGAGTATGAATTCCTGCGGACACGCTGAGAGGGAGCGTGTTGTGGATTGACAAGTAAAATAGCCGATGGTACTATTTTAAATAATAACAGGGAAGGTATGGTGCGGGAATGAAGAATACTTATGTACGGGTAAAAGGTATTATCAAAAAAGGCGATGAGTATCTGGTGATCAGGCGATGGGTGGACGACCATATTCCGACTCCTTATGTGTGGGAATTCATCGATGCCGAAGTGCAGCACGGTGAGGCGCCGGACGATACGGTGCTGCGCGCCATCGGGGAACTGCTGTCGGTGGAGGGAATTATTGAGAGGATTGAGTATACCTGGTCAAATCTGTTAGGGGATACCCACTGCGTAGGGATTGCCTATCTGTGTTCTATCAGGCAGGCGGATGAGGCGAACATCGTGCTGCCGGAAGATTACGGCGAGTGGAAATGGATTACCAGGGAGGAGTTCCCGAAGTATATCGATAATATTTATGTGTTGCAGGATTTGGAGGGCAGAGCGCTGTGATTAACGGATTGGTAGAGAAGATCAGAAGGACGGGTGCACCCATTGTGGTAGGACTGGACCCGACGTTAAAGTTTGTGCCGGAGCATATCAGGCAGAAGACATTTGCGGAATATGGAGAGACAATGAAAGGCGCGGCGGAAGCTGTCTGGCTGTATAACAAGGCGATTGTGGACGCTGTCTATGATCTGATTCCGGCGGTAAAGCCGCAGATTGCCATGTATGAACAGTTTGGCGTGGAAGGCTTGATCGCTTTTCAGAGAACGGTGGAATACTGTAAGGAGAAAGGCCTGATCGTCATCGGTGATATCAAGCGCGGCGACATCGGTTCAACATCGGAAGCCTATGCGGTGGGACACCTGGGACAGGTGCAGGTGGGCAGCAGCCTGTGTCGTGGGTTTGACGAAGACTTTGTGACGGTAAACCCTTATCTTGGGTCTGACGGGGTGAAGCCTTTTATCAAGGTATGTCAGGAGGAGAAGAAAGGAATCTTTGTTCTGGTGAAGACATCAAACCCCAGCAGCGGGGAGTTTCAGGACAGACTGGTGAAAGGCGCGTCAAAGGACGGTCAGGAAAGTGCGGACAGGCCGCTGTACGAAATCGTGGGAGAACAGGTGGCTGCCTGGGGTGAAGAGTGCATGGGTGATTCTTACAGTTATGTGGGCGCCGTGGTGGGAGCCACATATCCGGAGCAGGGGAAGATCCTGCGAAAGATCATGCCGAAAGCATACATTCTGGTACCGGGATATGGTGCGCAGGGCGGCAGAGGAGCGGATCTGGTGCATTTCTTCAATGAAGATGGACTGGGTGCGATCGTTAATTCTTCCAGAGGCATCATAGCTGCCTGGCAGCAGGAACGGTATGCCGGCTATGGCACAGAGAATTTTGCGGACGCATCGAGGGCGGCTGTGATAGATATGCGGGAGGATATTGCACAGGCGCTGGCAGCCAGAGGGTGACAGAGGAAAGATGGCTGCTGATTCAGTATAAGAAGACAGAGGGAAGAATGAGAATGGGGATTGAGATGGAAGCATACAAACGGGAATTTATCGAGTTTATGGTGGACAGTCAGGTGTTGAAATTCGGCGATTTTACTTTGAAGAGCGGCAGGAAGTCACCCTTTTTCATGAATGCCGGCGCCTATGTGACAGGGGCGCAGCTGCGGAAGCTGGGAGAATATTATGCCAGGGCGATTCACGATCATTATGGCCTGGAGTTCGATGTCCTGTTTGGGCCGGCTTACAAGGGGATTCCGCTGGCAGTGGCCACGACCATGGCGATCAGTGAGCTGTACGGCAGGGAAATCAGGTACTGTTCGAATCGGAAAGAAGTGAAGGATCACGGCGACACGGGGATACTTCTGGGCAGTAAATTAAAGGACGGTGACAAGGTGGTGATCATTGAGGATGTGACCACCTCCGGCAAGTCGATCGAGGAGACGTTCCCGATCTTAAGGCAGCAGGCTGATGTGGAGATTAAGGGCCTGATGGTATCTTTGAACCGCATGGAGCGGGGGCTTCACAGCGAGAAAAGCGCCCTGCATGAGATCAGGGAAAAATACGGATTTGAGGCAAATGCCATTGTAACGATGGAAGATGTGGTGAACTGTCTTCACGGTCAGCCATATAAAGGTACGATCTATATCGACGATACATTAAAGCGTGCGATTGACGCATACTATGAGCAGTATGGGGCGAAGTAATCGGCGTATGTGATTCTTCTCTGGCGGAACATGAGCCTGGAGGGAAAGAGGGTTGCATATTCGGAATGGAGGAAAGGTTGAATAAATTCTCTGATGAGCAATTTATTCAACCAGGAATTTGTGCCGGAGCGTCACAAATTCTGTTGATCGCAGAGCAGAATCGGAGTGTTCCTTCGGAAAACTCCTAAATTCTGCTCGCGTCCTCAGCGCAAAGCGCTTCGGAATGGAGGAAAAGATGGAGGAGAGAACCTATAAGGTGATGGGCGGTTCCGGCGCGCTCAATATTGCAGTCGGTGTGGTGGCGCTGGTGGTGGGCGTAGCGAGCGGCGTACTTTTGCTGATCAGCGGCGCCAAGCTGCTGACCGGGAGAAGTAAAATTTTATTCTGAGCGCGGATGCCGCTCAGGCATGCTGCGTAAGTGACAAATGGGTGTTTTCGGGGGTGACGAAGATACCCATTTCGAAATTGTGGATGGACAGGGAGTTATGGCAGTGAAAAAGAACAGCTATATGTTTACCAATAAGGAGCATACACAGAAAGGCATTATGTCCACGATCCTGGGCGTGATATCGCTGGCAACGCTGGGGTATGCTGTTTTCGTAAGTTATTGCAGCGTAGGAAAGATTCCCGTACAGTACGGGGCGGCGGCGATGCTGGTTATGATCTATGCGTTTGTAGGAATCGGACTGGGACTGGTCTCTAAGATGGAACGGGACAAATTCTATCTGTTCACTTACGTGGGAATCTTCTTGAATGTGCTGGCCCTGGCGCTGATCAGCGTGATCCTGTATGCGGGGGCATACGCGTAAGTAATGCCTGCCTGGTATATGGGTATGAAGGGGATTGGAAATAAACTATATGAATGGAGCTTCCTGTATAATTCAAGTATAGGGAATTCCAAGAAAGAAGGTTGAGAA
>CANPTH010000084.1 GCA_947576945.1 uncultured Lachnospiraceae bacterium | reverse complement strand
TACCATCTCTGGTATAGAGATCTTTTATCTACCTTCTTAACTTAGTGACATTGCCGCAGAAGCCCCTTTTACAGTTTCTTTTCCGGAAATGAGTCCGTTTCACTAACAGGTATGCCGATGTGGCGCTTCATGTCCTGCAGCAGGACATTCAGTGTATGTAATGCGTATACACCCGTTCTTCCGTCTCAGGCAGTCCGAACTGCTCCTTCCCAAGCGCGATGCTCTTCATAAGAAAAGCCATGTTCCTCGCCAGTACACGCATTGTCTGCAGCCCTTCATCATCCTGTACCGCTTCACCGGCGGCGCGTCCGTGTACACTGTTCCAGTACTGGCTGGAAGCTACCGGCATACCGCAGATAGTAAAATACTTGTTCAACTCGTCGAAGGTGGCGGAACAGCCGCCGCGTCTTGCCACAGCCACGCTTGCGCCGACTTTCATTGTCTTGTCGAAGGAAGTGCTGTAGAACAACCGGTCCAGACAGGCGATCAGGGTGGCGTTGGCGGAAGCATAGTAGACCGGGCTGGCGATCACCAGGCCGTCGGCCGCCTCGAATTTGGGCGCGAGCTGGTTTACTTCGTCGTCAAATACGCAGCGGCCTCTCCCCGCACAGGAACCGCAGGCGATACAGCCCCGGATCGGTTTGTTGCCAATCTGTACGATCTCAGACTCAATGCCGTTTTGTACGAAAATCTGTTCCATTTCTTTCAGTGCAAGGGAAGTGTTTCCGTTAATACGGGGACTTCCGTTGATCATTAATACTTTCATCTTTCCCTCCATTCCGAAGCGTTTTACGCTGAGGACGCGAGCAGAATTTAGGAGTTTTCCGAAGGAATACTCCGATTTTGCTCTGCGATCAACAGAATTTGTGACGAAGCAGTTCTTTTGCGAAGTAGAATAACTTGGTATATAACATGATAACACAGATCGTGCAAAAAGGACATAAGATGTATTTTTTTCAGGCCATAATTTTTCCCAGGTGATCCGATGCAGCCCGCACCTGCCGTTTCCGGTGGAAACCATGAAGATGGTACACTGCGTGGAGCTTCTGCTGTATGGCTGCACAGGTTGTTGAGATCACTGACGCAGAGGCAGGTGACAGAGAAGATCGGGAAAGGCGTTTGCCGTCTGAAAATTTAGAAAATAACCGCAGAATAGCGGGCGTGTTTTTCGTTATTTTTCATATTGCAGGATCAAATCGGCAAGCCTATAATAAGGAAAGCTATCAAGGTAACTACGGAGGAAAAGCGATATGACCTTTGATCTGAAAAAGGACGGTAAGAGGATCATCGTTGTCTGCCTGGCGTCGGTTGTTATGGCAGTCAATATCAAAACATTTGTCAAGGCGGGCGGATTGTATCCGGGCGGCGCCACGGGATTGACAGTTCTGATCCAGAGCATTTTTGAGCGGTTTCTGAACATGGAAATTCCCTATTCACTGGTAAACCTGCTGCTGAATCTGGTGCCGATCTACATAGGCTTCCGGTTTATCGGCAAGAAGTTTACGCTGTACTCCTGCCTGATGATCGTACTGACGAGTGTGCTGACAGACATCATTCCGCAGGCGGCGATCACTTATGATATTCTGCTGATCAGTATCTTCGGCGGTATTATCAATGGATTTGTGATCAGCATCTGTCTGCTTATGAACGCGACTACGGGCGGTACGGATTTTATCTCTATCTATCTCTCCGAGAAAAAGGGTGTGGATTCCTGGAACTTTATTCTGGCTTTCAACATTGTGATCATCGGTGTGGCCGGTGTGCTGTTTGGTATGGATAAGGCGCTTTATTCCATCATCTATCAATATGCGTCAACGCAGATCCTGCATATGCTGTATAAGCGCTATCAGAAGCAGACGCTCTTTATCGTGACCAACAAACCCAATGAGGTCTGCCAGGCGATCAATCTGGCGAGCATGCATGGAGCTACGGTCTTAAGCGGAGAAGGATCCTATGAACATCAGAAGCGGCAGGTGGTATATTCTGTGGTCTCCAAGGAGGAGAGCAAGCGGGTGATCCGTGCCGTGAAGGAAGCGGATCCGGCCGCATTTGTCAATGCATTGCGTACCGAGGAACTGTCCGGGCGTTTTTACCAAAAGCCCACGGAATAATGTTATCTCCCACAGCGCTCGTATCGGCGATGCGGTTTTGGAGGAAAGAATGCCCGACAGGCGAAACCGTTAATGTGTAATTTATCGTTTGAGGGGAAGCACATATGAAGGTGATGGTATCGGCCTGTCGGGCATAGTGTCATTTTATGGCAGAAATGAGTCGAAATTATGTCCAAAATGAGAAAATTCTGTGTTCAGGGCGCATATTACTGCAGCGTCTTTTGACAGTCTGTATCATAAATCGTCTTACTGCGGGCGCCGCCTTCAGCTTCTATCTTAGCATGTATACGGCTAATGGCAGTTGAAGAGCAGGCGCTGTTTTTCACCGTTATTCAGGTAATACTGTACTGGCTGTCAATCGATGGAGTCTGAATGTTGTAATGAAATCAACGAATAGTGAATTTAAGGATTGACAGAATATTTCAAGTAATATACAATGTTAATGTACACGTGTACGCAAAGCGGCAGAAACCATAAAGGATGCAAATCTGTTCTGCCATGACAAGTGTTAGAAAGCAGGAATATAACAATGACTGTAACGACGAAAGACCTTGCCCGAATCTGCGGTGTATCGCGGACGACGGTAACCAGGGCATTGTCCGGAAACGGACGGATCAGTGAGGAGACCAAGAATAAAATTCTGAGTATTGCGAAGGAATTGGACTATAAGCCGGATCTTTTGGCCCGCAGTCTTGTGAAAGGCCGGTCCATGACCATTGGAGTTGTCTTAAGCGACCTGAAAAGCATGTTCTTTCCATGTATTATAGATGCCATGGAGCGTATCGCCAGAGAGAATGGTTATTTATTGAATATTACACTGCATGATAATCGTAAAGCAATTGAAGAAAATATCATCACACAGCTTGCAGGACATCGGATTGACGGACTTATTCTGCATCCGGCCAGCCGTGAGGAGGCGAACTATGACTATCTGAAAAAGATGCTGTTTCCAACAGTCATAATAGGCGGCAACAGATTGAAAGACTGGTCCTTTGTAGGGAATAATGAGACAGAGGCGGCGGCAAGCGCGGCAAAGTTTATTGTAAGCAAAGGTTATAAGTCTCTGTATTTTGTTTTCCCGGGATTTGAGGGAGAGGAGACAGACTTCTTCGGCGGGCATTGGGCACGTCTGGGAGGAGCGAAAGCCGTATGTGAAGCTCTCGGCATAGCATTTTCTGTACTTGGCGATACGGATTATATCGAGCGGGCAGCCATAATTGTGGAGCAGGCAAAAGGAAAAGAGATAAAACCGGCGTTCTTATGTTCCGGTGATATTTATGCCGGCTATATCATCCTCAATTTACAGAAAAGAGGATTCTTTCCCGGAGTGGATTTTGGAATTATGGGGTTTGACAGGCTGGAGTTAATGCAGATGCTGCCGGTGTCGCTGGCGTCTGTTGAAAATAATGTGGAACAGATCGGGCAGGAGGCGATTAATCAGCTGCTGAACATGATAGATCATGGCGGTAGGAAGCGGACTGTTTATGTTCCGTATCAGATTATTGACGGAAAAACATTGTAACTTAAAAGCCATTGTATTTTTATTTAGGAGCGGTCACGTGTACGCAACCAAAATTTGCCAAAAGGGAGGGTTTTTCATGAAGGAAAAGGGGAGCAGTAAAAAAAGTTTTCAAAGGAAAAGGAAATTTGCGGCGTTTCTTTTTATACTGCCGGCAGCATTACTTCTTCTGCTGTTTATCGTCGTGCCGATTCTGTATGGATTCCGGATCAGTTTTATGAACTACAATATTGCAATGCCGGCTTCAACCAGAACATTCTGCGGGCTTGATAACTATAAGAGTGTTTTGAATCATTCGGATTTCAGAAATTCCTTTTTCTGGACATTGGAATTTGTTCTGGTTGCCGTAAGCGGTACGGTGCTGCTTGCCATGCTGTTGGCGCTTGCGCTGAATTCCCGCAGAATCAGGGGAGTTATCGGCAGGATAACCAAAACAATCTTTATCCTGCCCATGATGCTGTGTCCGCTTATTGTGTCAAATATCTGGTATATCATTTTTGCGCCCAACTATGGACTGGTTAATTCTACGCTTGCCAGAATCGGCGCTTCCACAATCAGCTTTTTCGGAGATACTTTTTTTGCCAGACTGGCGATCATGGTGGTGGAGTTCTGGTGGGGAACGCCCTACGTGATGATTATTCTGCTGGCGGCGCTTACGACGGTTCCGCCGGAGCTTCTGGAATCGGCATGTCTGGAGGGCGCGGGCAGAGTGAAGACATTTTTCCTGGTGACGCTGCCCTGTATCTCCGGCTTTGTCATTCTTGTAGTCTCCATACGACTGATGGACGCCCTGCGGATGTTTGATATATCTTATGCGCTGACGGAAGGAGGACCCTCCAAGAGTACACAGACAGTCGCCTACTTTATCTATGAGACCGGGTTTAAATATCTGAAAGTAGGAGAGGCATCAGCGGCTTCGTTCCTGTTGTTTGCGCTGATCATCGTGTTAACCTTTTTATTTATGAAGATTACGAGAAAGATCGCACCGACAGAATGAGGAGAGAGGAGATGAACTATGAAAGAAAAAATATACAATGCGATTTTCAGATTATTGCTGTTGGTGTTGGCAGTCATCTTTGTTTTCCCGATTTTCTGGACGCTGACGATGTCATTCAAGGAGCGGACGGATATTTTTACATCAGTCCCGCCCTTATTTCCAAGCACGTGGACCCTGAAGAATTTCCAGGAGGTTTTCGGAACCAGCGGAGCATTTACGTTTTTTAAAAACAGCTTTTTCGTTTCCGTCTGCACAACGGTTTTAGTCATTATATTTTCTACAACCTGTGCTTATGGATTACAGAGGCTTTCCGGCAGAAGCAGTGAACGTCTTTCCGGAATGATCCTGATGCTGCGAATGATACCGGTTATGGTGATGACCATTCCGTTCTATCTTCTTTTTAAGAAATTAGGATGGATCAATTCACTGCCTGCCCTGACACTGTGTTATACGGCAATTTCGCTGCCGCTTGCAATCTGGTTATGCATGGGATTTTACGGCAATATTCCCGACAGCATTTATGAGGCGGCCGTGGTGGACGGGGCCAGTGAATTCCAGCTTTTCTGGAAAGTCGGACTTCCGCTGATTGCCAACAGCATTGTGGTGATTGTTCTTCAGACATTCTTCTTTGCATGGAATGAGCTGACGCTGGCAATGGTGCTGATCAATAAAGATGAGAATCGTACCATGGCAGTCGGCATTAAATACTGGGCGGCAAATACTTTGGAGACGCCCTATGCCAGAATGGCTGCCGCAGGCATGATATGCATTGTCCCAACTGTTATCATAACGATTTTTGCCCAGAATTATCTGGTGAAAGGGTTTGTGAGCGGTGCGGTCAAAGGATAAAAACAAAAACAATGCGCATTGCGCAGAAAGGGGTAAGGTTGAATAAATTCTCTGATGAGCAATTTAGTTCAACAAACTGAACAAGTTCAGTTAGAATTTGTGCAGAAGCGTCACAAATTCTATTGATCGCAGAGCAAAATCGGAGTATTCCTTCGGAAAACTCCTAAATTCTGCTCGCGGCCTCAGCGTAAAACGCTTCGGAATGGAGGAAAGGTTGAAAAATCACACTGATGTGCTGATTTTTCAACTGCGAGTTTGTGCCGGAGCCACAAACTCGAAATTGCAGAGCCAAATTTGAAATTTGGCTCGCAGCCTCCGCAAAAAAACTGCTTCGGCATGGAGGTAAAAATGAGAAAAAAACAGTTGTGTGCAACATTTATGGCGGCGGTTATGACAGCAGGCCTGGTGACAGGATGCGGCGGATCAGGCGGACAGACGGCGGCGGATGCGGAACAACAGGAGGCGCAGGAACAGGCCGATGTGCTGCAGGATGCAGGAAATGCTGAAACAGAAGCGGTAAACGCGGATCAGGAAGGCGGGAGCGGCAGCGCCAGGGAGGCGGAGGCTTTTGGGTATCAGCTGAATCTGGATCCGTCCAATACGCTGAACGGGCAATACGAAGGACAGACGCTTACCGTGTTTTGCTGTACGGGAGAGTTTTCAGAACCGCTTCAGGAATCGATCGATCTTTTTCAGAAATTGAGCGGCGCTGCGGTTAACTTGTATATTTACAGTTTTGACGAGTTAAATTCCAAAATTTCCCTTGCGCTTGCCGGGGATGAAGAAATGGATGTTACATGCTTTGTAAGCGCTTATATGGATACGTTTAACAGTGTGGGGCAGCTGGCTGACCTGACGGAGCTTTCCGGACAATATGGAGCCGCAGATTACGACTGGAATGGATTTTCCGATGCTTTGATCGAGCGGACCAGTGACGAAAGCGGCGTATTTGCAGTTCCCTATCAGGTATGTGAAATGATGGGATTTTACAGAAAGGATCTTTTGGAAGATCCGGATATACAGGCGGCATATAAGGAGAAGACAGGAAAAGATCTGACGGTACCGTCGACGACAGAGGAGCTGGAGCAGATTGCGCAGTTCTTTACAAAGAGTGAAAATCCGGATTCCCCCACTGCTTACGGCTATCTTACGCAAGGTACCACAAATGCATCCATGTGGTCATGGATGTCAAGGCTGGGCAGCTTCGGCGGTTCGATGTTTCACGATGGGTGGGAGCCTGCATTTAACAGCCAGGCTGGTATGGATGCCATGAATTATAATAAAAAACTGATGTCTTATAGTCCCGCGAACTGGAACGAATATGGTTTTGATGAAGTCAATGCACTGATGGCATCCGGGGAAGCGTTCTTTTGTGAAACATGGAGCAGCGCCTATCCCTCTATCAATGCCGGGGAGATGGCCGGTAAGATCGGATGCTGTGTAACGCCTGGGAACAGTCCTGTCATCTCAGGCTGGAGCCTTGGGATCAATTCTCTTTCAGAAAAGCAGGAGCTGGCATGGAAATTTATAGAATTCTGCACTTCTAAGGATGGAGAAATGACGCGGGTAGATAACGGCGTTGCGCCTGCCAGGGACGAGAATATTAAGCGCCTTATGGATGCCGGAGAAGACGCAGGATATTATACGGCGATCACAGACAGTTTTGCCTGTGAACAGAACTGCTGGGGCGATATTTGTCTTCCCTATCTTGGCTCTCAGGGAAGCTCCATAGTTGACACTTATACCCAGGCCATGTATAAAGGAAGCATTTCCGCAGAAGAGGCGCTTGAGAATATGGAAACCGAAATTAAGGAAGCTCTGAAGTCCGTAGGGATCGGCGATTAAGGATTTCAGGGAGCAGGCCGGTGATTACGGCAGAATGAGAGGAATAATGGCAAGGATTACAATTTATGCAAATCATATACTGAATGAAATCAGTCCGTTTTTGCTGGGACATTTTGTAGAACAATTCAGGGGGAACATACCGGATGGCATTTATATGCCGGGCAATGCGCTTTCGGATGAAGACGGCATGCGGACGGATGTGCTGGAAAAAATGCGGGAAGCCGGCGTTACCCAGATCAGATGGGCCGGTAATTTCAGCTCCGCCTATCACTGGGAAGATGGGATTGGTGAAAGAGCGGGACGGCCCAAAAAAATCAGTTTTGCCTGGGAAGATGTGGAAGATAACGGGCATGGAACGGCAGAGTTTATTAAGCTTTGTAAAAAGGTGGGAGCAGAGCCGGTGATCGGTGTCAATATGGGCAGCGGTACGCCGGAAGAGGCGATGAACTGGGTGGAGTACTGCAACGGAACGGAGGACACCTATTATGCAAATCTGCGCCGGAGTCATGGGTATGCCGATCCGTTTAACGTGAAATATTGGTGCCTTGGGAATGAAATGTATGCACAGTGGCAGTTTGGCGCCCTGAATGCACAGGAATATGCCAAAAAGGCGATTCATTTCGCTTATGCCATGCGGCGGGCCGATCCGACGATCAGGCTGACGGCGGTAGGCCTGGAAACAGATCCGGCATGGAATTATGAAGTCGTGGAGAAATTGAGCGTGCTGCCGGTTCCTTATGCAAAACTGGCCGGAAATTATATTGACTATCTGTCGGCTCATTACTATCCGATCGGCAACGAGTCTGCCTACGCCGATGCGGATTACCGTACCCGCATGACGCTGGGGGAGTTTTTCCATGAGCGTACGATGCTGATGCGGAATGCAATTGAGAATGCCACGGATGATTCCGAGAGCGGCATTAAAATTGTATGGGACGAATGGAACCCCATGGGAGAACGGGATGGAAGCGAATTTACTTTGGAGATGGCGCTGTGGTCTTCCACGATCATGAATTCGTTTATCCGGGATTCCAAATATGTGGAGATGGCCAATTATACTTTTTTTGTCGGCGGAAACGGGCCTGTACAGGTAACGGAGAAAGGAATGATCATACAGCCGGAGTTCTATCTGATGAAACTGTATGCGGATCATATGGGGCAATTTCTTTTGGAAACGAGAGATGATGCCGAAAAAGTGTGCATAGACATGCCTGTGGACAGGCGGTGGCCTAAATATGGAAGACCGTGCCGGAAAACCAGAGAGGTTTCGCTTCTGGATATTGCCGCTACGGCAGGACAAGATAAGATTACTGTTTTTGTGACAAACAGAAGTTATGATCAGGACATCGAAACAACGCTTGTTCTGGCGGAGTGCGACAAGCTTTACGGGAAAGTGGTCGTTTCAACACTTTGGCATGAACGGCTTGATGCATGCAATACGGACAATCCTGATGAAGTGAAAACGGCAGTAAGAGAGGAGCGCTGCGAGAATAATTCTTATACGGCCGTGTTTTTACATCATTCGGTAAATGTGGTCACCTTTTTGCCGAACTGAGGGTATATATTGTAATAAACTATCAGAAATTGGGATGCTCTATTTTTAAGTTTTTGTGTTCGTGTAATTTATGGCGGGCAGAAACCTGTATTTTCAGTAAATGATAAAATCACGATACAGCTCTTGCATTTAAGGAATGACACAAGAGCTGTATCATAGAGGGAAAACTGCTTCTCAACCAATATCGTGACATTGTGAAATGGAGATTCTGCGAATTGGGAGAAATTCTTCGGAAGGGCTTGACAAACGTAAAGCGGTATTCCTATAATAAGATATCTTTGAAAGGAAGAGGTGGAAAGATGACGAAGTAATCGACTTTTGAAACATGAATTGATCAAAGGAGCAGTACTGTCCGCGTAGTTCGGCACGGCTGTTTCATCATGTTGCCAAAGGTAGATTATGTTTCTCACAGCCTCTTTTTTGTGTGTATAGCGATGCGTTGTTGTACGGCTTATGTACTGTCGGGATCTTTTGGGCGCTTTGCCAGAGACAGGGGATGCGGCCATGTATGGCCTGCGTAGCACGACGATGCGCCTTATTGTACATGACAGTGCACACAACACCGTAACGGAGAAATAAGAGCTACAGAGACGATTCGGGATCATTTGGCGACAGATGGTTCCTTTTTTATTTTTTCGAAACGGAGGTGGTACATCATGTCACAGATCAGTGTGTCGAACATGACCTTCTGCTATGAGGGCAGTTTTGACAATATATTTGAAAAGGTATCGTTTCAGATCGATACGGATTGGAAACTGGGATTTATCGGGAGGAACGGCAAGGGCAAGACTACTTTCCTGAATCTTCTTCTGGGAAAATATGAATTTGAGGGGCATATCAGCGCGTCTGCCGTATTCGATTATTTCCCTTATCAGGTCACGGAGGCGCAGAAAGCGCAGTGCGCCGTGGAATTTCTGGAACAGCTGAAACAGGGCTGTGAGCAGTGGCGGGTCATCTGCGAGCTGGAAAAGCTTAATCTTGATGCGGAGATCCTCTACAGACCTTTTGGTACGCTGAGCCATGGAGAGCGGACGAAAGTGATGCTGGCAGTGCTCTTTTCCGGGGAAAATGATTTTCTGCTCATCGACGAGCCGACCAACCATCTGGATCGGGAGTCGAGAGAGACTGTCAAGGCATATCTGGGGAAGAAAAAGGGCTTCATCCTCGTCTCCCATGACAGGGATCTGCTGGATGCCTGCATTGACCATGTGCTGGTGCTCAACCGCAGCAGTATTGAGGTGCAGAGCGGGAATTTTTCCACATGGTGGGAGAATAAGAACCGCATGGACGCTTTTCATCTGGCGGAGAACGAGAAGCACAGGAAAGAGATCGGCAGGTTGAAGCAGGCGGCCGAGCGCACCCGTGACTGGGCGGATAAGAATGAAAGCAGTAAGATCGGATTCGATCCGATCAAGGATCCCGGACACGGCGGCAGGCGGGCCTATATCGGCGCGAAGACGAAGAAGATGCAGAGCCGCAGGATGCAGGTGGAGAAGCGGATCGCAGATGAGATCGAGCAGAAGGAAGGCCTGCTGCAGGATATCGAGGATCCGGTGGATTTAAAACTGATGCCGATGCAGCATCATAAGGAAGTGCTGATCAACGCCAGGGATTACGGGATCGCTTACGGTGACAATGAAATATTCCGCGGCCTGGCTTTCGAACTGCGGCGCGGGGAGCGGGTATTTCTTCACGGTGAGAACGGCTGCGGCAAGTCCAGTCTGATCAAGGCGGTTCTGTGCCGCAATGAGGAATGGCATACTGTGGCCGCGGGAACTGCAAAGGGGACGGAAACGGAAAACCGGCAGGGAATCAGGGAAATGCGTCTGCAGGAAACGGGTATTTTGACATGTGCTTCCGGTTTGATTATTTCCTATATTAATCAGGATACTTCCGGCCTGCATGGAAATCTCAAAGAGTTTTGCCGGGATAATGGTCTGGATGAGAGTCTTTTCTGCGCTATCCTGCGGCAGCTTGACTTAGAGCGGGTGCAGTTTGTCAAGAATATGGAGGAATATTCCGAGGGCCAGAAGAAAAAGGCGCTGATCGCGGCAAGCCTGTTGAAACCGGCGCATCTGTATATCTGGGATGAACCGCTCAATTATATCGACGTTTTTTCCAGGATGCAGATCGAGAAACTGATTCTGACCTTTCAACCGACCATGCTGATCGTAGAACACGACGTGCGCTTCCGGGAGAAGATCGCGACGCGGGTAGTGGAAATGTGATATGATGCCTGGTGCTGTTGCAGTTTACGATTTGTATAAAAGGTTGAATAAATTCTCTGATGAGCAATTTATTCAACCAGGAATTTGTGCAGAAGCGTCACAAATTCTATTGATCGCAGAGCAAAATCGGAGTATTCCTTCGGAAAACTCCTAAATTCTGCTCGCGTCCTCAGCGTAAACTGCTTCGGCATGGAGGTAAATATGGCGAAAACAGGGAGAGATTATAAATATTGTTGCTATTTTATACATTTTCTGGCAAAATGGAATAGGGTGCGCTGTAAGTACCGGTGGAAAGCGGCGCCATCTTGTAATGGCATGGATATTCAGGATATAAAACTTAAGAGAGAAGGGGTAACAGATGGAAAGAAAAGTAGGAACTGTATCAAGAGGCATTCGTTGTCCGATCATCAGAGAGGGAGACGATCTTGTCAAAATTGTTACAGGCAGTGTTTTAGAGGCGGCTGAGGCAGAGGGCTTTGCCATCCGCGACAGGGATGTGATTGCGGTGACCGAGTCCGTGGTGGCAAGGGCACAGGGTAACTATGCTTCCATAGAGGCCATCGCGCAGGATGTGAGGGAGAAGCTGGGCGGAGAGACTATCGGCGTTATCTTCCCGATCCTGTCCAGGAACCGTTTTGCGATCTGCCTGCGCGGTATTGCGAAGGGCGCGAAGAAGGTAGTGCTGATGCTCAGCTATCCCAGCGATGAAGTGGGTAACGAACTGGTCTCCTTCGATCAGCTGGACGCGGCGGGGATCAACCCCTACAGCGATGTGCTGACGCTGGAGAAGTACAGAGAACTTTTCGGAGAGAATAAACATCCCTTTACGGGAGTGGATTATGTGTCCTATTACGGCGACGTGATCAGAGAAGCGGGAGCGGAAGCGGAGATCATCTTTGCCAATGACTGCCGCAGTATTCTGGCTTATACGAAGAATGTGCTTAACTGCGATATTCATACGAGAGCACGCACCAAGAGGCTGCTGCTGGCAGCAGGTGCAGAGCGTGTCATGGGCATGGATGATATTCTGACAAGCCCGGTGAACGGCAGCGGCTGTAATGAGAAGTATGGCCTGCTTGGTTCCAATAAGTCCACGGAGGACACGATCAAGCTGTTCCCGAGGGAGTGTACGGATCTGGTACTGAATATCCAGAAGGAGATTCTGGACAGAACCGGCAGGCATGTGGAAGTAATGGTGTACGGCGACGGCGCTTTCAAGGATCCTGTAGGCAAGATCTGGGAACTTGCAGACCCTTGTGTATCACCGGCCAGCACACCCGGCCTGGAGGGTACGCCCAATGAGCTGAAGCTGAAATATCTGGCGGACAACGATTTCAAAGATCTGTCCGGCGAAGCGCTTAAGGAAGCGATCTCCAACCGCATCCGTGAGAAGAAGGACAATCTGGTAGGAGATATGGTGTCTCAGGGTACGACACCGAGAAAGCTGACCGACCTGATCGGTTCTCTGTGTGACCTTACCAGCGGTTCCGGTGACAAGGGTACGCCTGTCATTCTGATCCAGGGATATTTCGATAATTATGTAAGCTGAGGTTTTATCTGAGGATGCTGTTGCTATGAGCAGTTGGGAACTGTGAATAGTAATCAGTTGAGGTTGTTATTTTCTGCCGGCGTTCGGCGCGGGATTTTTGATGAGTATTGACTCAATAGAATATGTTTTACATGTTTGACCTAAAGAATAAGACCCGCTGTGCCTGCAGGACATAGCGGGTTTTGTAATGGATGTGACCTGGTAATGGCGAAAATACAGGTAAAAATTGAGAAGGAAAGGAAGGGTGTAAGAAGTTATGCATATATTATTAGTGAATA
Source organism: uncultured Lachnospiraceae bacterium (assembly GCA_947576945.1). Taxonomy (GTDB): domain Bacteria; phylum Bacillota; class Clostridia; order Lachnospirales; family Lachnospiraceae; genus UBA3282. Next base: position 3,617 of record CANPTH010000084.1, on the reverse strand, counting down.
TGAGTGCGCTGATTCTGGGCACGGTGATCGGCTGTCTGTTGAAGAAATATGTGCCGGAGAAGTTACAGGAAAATTCCATGATCTATTTTGCGATCGTCACATTGGTGCTGGGTATCCGGCTGATCGAGCGGACAACCAGTTTCTCGGCGGTGGTCATCGCCTTCCTGATCGGCGGAACGATCGGGCATTTCCTGCGGCTGGACGAGCGTGTGGCTGCTCTGCCGCAGAAGCTGGCGGGCGGTAAGTCCGGGTTCGATGCGGGAACGCTGATGACCGGATTTACCTTGTACTGCGTCAGCACATCGGGTATTCTGGGAGCCATGGATCTGGGACTGTCGGGGGATACTACTCTGTTGATGATCAAGGCGGTGATGGATCTTCTGGCGGCGGTATTCTTTGCGGCGGCGGGCGCGGGATGGATGCAGCTTTTGATCGCTGTTCCGCTGGGGATCGTGCTGTTCGGATTTTACTTTTTATCGAAGATACTGATGCCTTATGTGACGCCGGAGATGATCGGTGATTTCTCGTCCTGCGGCGGGATGATCCTGATCGTCAACGCGCTGCGGATGACGAAGTTAAAGAACCCGCCGGTGCTGGATCTGGTGCCTGCGCTGGCGCTGATCTTCCCGGTTTCGTGGCTGTGGCTGGCGTATATGGGATAGACGGAAGACCTACTTGGCAAGATATTTTCATGGAACATGAGGGCAAATATTACTACCAGGAGGAAGCACAATGATTACGATGGAGCATGTATGTAAATCGTACAAAGTCGCAAAAAGAAATGCAGGCATGAAAGAGGCCTGTAAAGCGCTGTTCCGGCGGGAGGTGGAGACTATCCATGCGTTGTCGGATGTGAGTTTTACCATCGAAGACGGAGAGATGGTGGGTTACATCGGGCCTAACGGGGCAGGCAAAAGTTCTACGATCAAAATTCTGAGCGGAATCTTAACGCCGGAAAGCGGCAGCTGTCTTGTGGATGGACGGATACCGTGGAAGCATCGGAAGGAGCATGTGCGGCGGATCGGAGTGGTATTCGGTCAGCGCTCACAGCTCTGGTGGGATGTTCCGGTGATCGATTCCTTTGCACTCTTAAAGGATATCTATTCGATCTCTCCCCAGGAATATCGGAATAATATGGAAGAATTAACGCAGCTTCTGCATCTGCAGGAGCTGTTGAAAATGCCTGTGCGCCAATTGTCTCTCGGACAGAGGATGCGCTGTGAGATCGCGGCCTCACTTCTGCATTCGCCCAGGATCCTTTTTCTGGATGAACCGACGATCGGGTTGGATGCAGTGTCCAAACTGGCGGTACGGGAATTTATTCTTCGTTTAAATCAGACGCATAAAACAACGGTTATTCTGACCACGCATGACATGCAGGACATCGAGGCGCTGACGAGACGCATTATCCTGATCGGCAGAGGGCGGGTACTGCTGGACGGCACGCTGGAGGACATGCGGGAGCTGGCGGCGGAACATGGGACGGCAGACGCTGGATATTCCGGACAGGCCGAACAGACGGTAATTCATGACCTGCCGGCCGGGCGGAATGGACAGATCGCGTCTGCAGGCTGTGAACCGGGCCGGAGCAATGAAAGCCTTGAGCGAATCGTTGCGGCTCTTTATCACAAACTGGATATCGTGTAGGAGGGAGAGACTATGAGAGAATATGGAAAGTACTTTTCCTTTTTTCGACTGCGATTCAACATGGGACTGCAGTATCGTGCGGCGGCATTAAGCGGCGTGGTCACCCAGATTCTGTGGGGACTTATAGAATGCCTGACATTTCGGGCTTTTCAGCAGGCGGATCCGTCGGCCTATCCGATGGCCTTTTCCGCAACAGTCTCTTATATATGGCTGCGGGAGGCATTCTTCTCTGCGTTCAGCACCTGGCAGACAGACGGAGAAGTCTTTGACAGCATTATGGACGGCGGTATCGCTTATGAACTGTGCCGTCCGGTTTCTATCTATAACATGTGGTTCGCCAGGACGGTGGCCAGCCGGATCTCGATGGCAGCGCTGCGTTCTATTCCGCTGTTAATGGTGGCATTTCTACTGCCTGGACCTTTTCGCATGACATTGCCGGCCGGACCGCAGTATTTTGTTCTGTTTGTTATCACCCTCTTTCTGGGGCTGGGCGTGACGGTGGCGTTTTGTATGTTTACCTATATTCTGGCCTTTTTTACAATATCGCCTCAGGGTTTGCGGATGATGTTTACTTCTATGGTAGAATTTCTTTCCGGTGCGATCATTCCTCTGCCGTTCATGCCGGGAGGTGTCAGGATGTTTCTGGAGCTGCTTCCTTTTGCAGGCATGTTTAATGTGCCGCTTCGTATTTACAGTGGCGACCTGTCGGGGGCAGAGATGCTGCGGGGGATCGGTTTACAGTGTTTCTGGTTCGTAACGCTGCTTGCGTTGGGAAAAGCATTGTGCCGCGCAGCCGAGCGGAAGGTCGTGGTGCAGGGAGGATGAGCGGTAAACTCTGTACAGAAAGAAAAAGTTTCCACCGGTGCGGGATATATTTTCAGGGCAGACTGTGGAGAGGAGCGGCATGTATACTAAATTAAAAGATGCTGTAAGATTGTATTTTCATTATATTGCGATTGCGCTGCGCAGTACGATGCAGTATAAGGTCTCCTTTATTCTGATGGTGACAGGGCGGTTTCTCGTCTCCTTCAACGGAATACTGGGCGTATACTTCATGCTGTCGCGGTTCGGGCATGTGAAAGGATATACTTTCGGAGAGGTGCTGCTTTGCTTTTCTATCATTCAGATGGATTTTGCCCTGGCAGAATGCATCGGCGGCGGGTTTGCTATGTTTTCCGGTATTGTGCGGCAGGGAGAGTTCGATCGTATCCTGCTGCGGCCGCACAGCGCGGTTCTGCAGGTGCTGGGCAGCAAATTCCGTATTGACAGAATCGGGTTGATCCTGCAGGCGCTTGCCATGTTCTTATATGGTATTGCAGTCAGTCCTGTTGACTGGACGATGGGCAGAGCGATGACGGTGTTCCTTATGCTGGCTGGAGGGACTGTCCTTTTTATAAGTTTCTTCTGGCTGCGGGCGGCTTTTACATTTTTTACGTTAGAAGGGATAGAAGCATTTAACATCCTCACTTATGGGGCGAAGGAACACGGGAAGTATCCGGTTGACATTTATGGGAAAAAGATGCTGAAAGTCTGTACCTATATTATTCCTTATACGCTGATACAGTATTACCCGCTGCAATATCTGTTAGGGCGCACGGACAGATGGTATTACGGCTTGTATCCGTTTGGCGTTGCAGGTACCGTGCTGGTGTGCTATATAGCGTGGAGAATCGGTATGCGCCATTACCAGTCGGCAGGTTCGTAAAAATTTTAGAAAAACATGTTGACAAACGACGGAAGTCAGTGCTATCATATAAACCTACCGCGAAAAATGATCTGCGCCAGACGGTGCATAGATCAGGGCAAAAAAGCCGATTAAAAAAATTGTAAAAAATTTCAAAAAAAGGTATTGACGGCCGGCGGGAGATATGATAGTATATCAACGTTGCGTGTTCAACAACACAGAGCACAAGACACAGAACCTTGACAAATAAACAGTAATGCAACCCTGAAAATTCAAGAGAAAAAAT
>CANPTH010000083.1 GCA_947576945.1 uncultured Lachnospiraceae bacterium | reverse complement strand
GCAGCAAATGCTCAGGTAGATAACTTAGTATCATTATTAGATGGTTATGCAACAAAAGGCGGCCATCACCTTAACGTTAACGTACTCAACAGAGATACCTTACTGGACGCTCAGAAGCATCCCGAGAACTATCCTCAGTTGACGATCCGCGTATCCGGTTATGCAGTTAACTTCATCAAGTTAACACCGGAACAGCAGGCAGACGTTATTTCCCGTACTTTCCATGAGTCAGTTTAATCCGGCGCATAGTATCGGCAGATAACGAAATCATTCTATAAAGAATGTGCATATTGCATATAATGAAAACCAGGGAGTAATTTCCCTGGTTTTCTTATAGTACAGGAAATCATATTACTTCTTATACGCCCTAATTAAGTCTGGTTTTTTTAATGGATACGGGTTATACTATATCTATCAAACGTGCTGTGCAGTTCTCATTTACCGCTGCAGATACAGCGCCTAATCTTGAAGAGAAAGAAGGTTTATACTAATGCAGGGAAGAATACACTCCTTAGAAAGTTTCGGTACTGTAGACGGACCGGGCGTCAGATTTGTCGTATTCGTGCAGGGCTGCCCCATGCGCTGCGCTTACTGTCACAATCCCGATACCTGGGAAATGAACGGCGGCACAATGATGGAACCGGCATCCATCATCGAACAGTACGAGCGCAATATCAGCTTCTATAAGGGCGGCGGCATCACCGTAACCGGCGGAGAGCCTCTGATGCAGGTCGATTTCCTGCTGGATCTGTTCCGCCTCGCGAAGCAGAAGAATATCCATACCTGTATCGATTCCTCCGGTATCGCCTACAAGAAAAATGCCAATCCGGAATGGCTTGCAAAGCTGGATGAGCTGATGACAATGACCGACCTGGTGATGCTGGATATCAAGCATATCGATCCTGAGAAACATAAAGAGCTGACCTCACAGCCCAACGACGGCATTCTCGCTTTCGCAGAATATCTGAACGAAAAGCATGTGGACATGTGGATCCGTCATGTTATCGTGCCCGGCATCACTGACGATGACAAATATCTGTACCAGCTGGGCTATTTTATCGGTGCCTTCACCAACCTCAAAGCCCTGGATGCCCTTCCCTATCACACGATGGGCAAGCCGAAATATGAGAAACTGGGTATGGCCTATAAACTGGAAGGTATTGAACCTATGGACAAGAACAAACTGATCGAGAAGAAACAGGTGATCCTGGACGGGATCCGCAAACGCCGCGAGGAATTAAATCTGAGCAGGTAAATTCACAGACGCAATAAACGTTGGACTGCTCCCTGCGTTTTTCAATAATTGCCACTTGTATATTGTGTCCATTTATATTAAAATAGAAGTTGATAAATTTATATCAATCTCACATAGTTTTATAACATAAGGAGGATATCAATATGGCATTCGTAATTAATGACGGTTGTGTATCTTGCGGCGCTTGTGAAGCGCAGTGCCCGGTAGGCGCGATCAGCATGGGCGACGGTAAATTCGAGATCGATCCGGCTAAATGCATTGACTGCGGTTCCTGCGCAGGCGCTTGCCCTACAGGTTCTATCGAACAGGGTTAATTAAAACACGAGTCCGGAACGGCTCACGTCCCTCACCGCAGGCGACACGGTCATGATTTGACCGCATCGTCCGTGATGAGGGATTTCTTTTTTCCTCTGCCAAGTCTTTCTTTCGGCCTGTGACGTTCTCTGATCATCTCATCTATTCTTCGGTAATGCTCTTCCTCCTTCTTCCATCGTTCTTCATCCCGCTCCTCCTGCATCCGGAATTGATAATCGAGTTCCTTCAATATGCTTTCCTTAACATCCGTACACAGCTCTCTATTGGCCGATCTTACTGCTTCAGTGATCATGTGCTGCAGCAGGTACTGCAGTCTTGCGGCCTTTCTGCTCTTCTCGGCATCAACAAATTCCTGTTCTGTTTCTGCCGCCTCTTCTTTCTCCTTCGACAAAGCCACCACAAACCGCTGCGGGTGTGTGATATCCATTTCCGTCTCTCCCATTTCCTCCTTTTTCTCCGTCCCGTTTTCCGGCTTCTTCTCTGCCTGCGTCTTCTCAATCTGTCCTGCTTCCGCTTCCTGTTCCGCTATACTTGCCATGATACTCTCTGCCATCTCTCTTTCTCCCGTCATTTCCTCGTTTCTCTCCGCTGCCTCCGCCTGTGACGATTCCGCCTCTTTATCCACGATCCGATCCGCCTGTCTCAGCAGAATATCCTCCGCGTTGCTGCCTGCCTGTCCCGGCAGCCGAAGCAGAATCGTTCTGATGGCCTTAAGCTGAAGCCCCTGTTCCTTCAGTTCTTTAATCTCTTTCAACTGTCTGATATTCTGTTCCGTATAGCAGCGATGGCCCATTTCATTGCGCATGATCGGCAGCTCCAGTTCTTCCTCCCAATAACGCAGCACATGGCTCTCCACCTGCACTTTCTTAGCCGCTTCCGATATGTAGTATACTGTTTTTTGCTCCATACTGTTGCTCCTTTCCAATGTACCTCTTTCCCTGTCTGTTCCCTTCTATTGTACCTTTACTGTCTTTCTCTTTCCCGAAGTTCCGACACCAAAAAAGAGACTCCCCCTTACGGTTTGTCTCTTTCGTATCTTATCTGCATTTTTACCTCCATTCCGAAGCAGTTTTTTTGCGGAGGCTGCGAGCCAGATTTCAAATTTGGCTCTGCAATTTGGAGTTTGTGGCTCCGGTACAAACTTACAGTTGAAAAATCAGCGCATCAGTTTGATTTTTCAACCTTTCTCTTGCAGTCGTTCATTCTTACGCTTCACAAGGGGAGCGTTTTTATCTCTGGAGATTCGCAAATTTTGTAAAATCAGGCAGCCATACCAGTTCTACCGTACCGATCGGACCGTTTCTCTGCTTTGCAATAATAATCTCCGCGATCCCCTTCTTCTCGGTATCTTTGTTGTAATAATCGTCCCGGTATATAAACATGACCACATCGGCATCCTGCTCGATGGCTCCCGATTCCCGCAGATCCGAGAGCATCGGTCTGTGATCCGGCCTCTGCTCCACTGCACGGCTTAACTGAGAAAGCGCGATCACCGGAACGTGCAGCTCTCTGGCCAGCGCCTTGAGGGACCGGGAGATATCCGATATCTCCTGCTGCCTGGAATCCGTAGACCGGCCGCTGCCTGACATCAGCTGCAGATAGTCGATAATGATCATCTCCAGATTATGTTCCAACTTGTACTTACGGCATTTGGATCGTAACTCCGAAATACTGATACCTGGCGTGTCATCAATAATCAGATTCGACTTACCGATAACACCCGCACTCTCGATCAGTTTCTCCCACTCCACATCCGACAGGTTGCCGGTACGCAGATGTTGAGAGTCTACTTTAGACTCCATGGAGAACAAACGGTTCACCAGCTGCTCCTTAGACATCTCCAGACTGAAAATAGCTACTGTTTTTGCCTGTTTAAAAGCCACGTATTGGGCTATATTCAGGACAAAGGCAGTTTTACCCATAGAAGGTCTTGCCGCCACCAGAATAAGGTCTGAGGGCTGCATACCGGCTGTTCTGTAGTCCAGATCCAGAAATCCTGTCGCAACACCCGTCACATTTCCCTTATTATGAGATGCCTTCTCGATATTGTCCATGGCATTCATAACAATCTGCCTGATCGATACAAACTCTCCTGTATTTCTTCGCTGCACCAGATCAAAAACCCGCTTCTCCGTATCGGCCAGAATATCTTCCAGACTATCCTTGCCTACATAACAGGTATTGGCAATCTCCTCATTGATCCTGATCAGTCTCCGTAAAGTAGATTTCTCCGCCACGATATTGGCATAATGCTTGATATTAGCCGACGTAGGCACTGCCGTGATCAGATCCCGGATAAATTCCAGGCTGCTCACCTCCGGCGGCACATCTTTCTCCCGCAGCCTGTCCTGCAGCGTGACCAGATCCACCGGCCTGCCTTCGTCATTTAATTCTACCATGGTATCAAAGAGTACCCCATACTGCTTATTATAAAAATCTTCTCCCAGAACGATCTCGGAAGCGACAATGATCGCCTCTCTGTCCATAATCATAGAGCCGATGACTGACTGCTCTGCCTCCATACTGTGCGGTAATATTCTCTTCAGTAATGTTTCTTCCAACGTCTGCCACCTGCCATCTTATATTCTGGTATTCCGTACCTGAAGTTCCTGTGTAAATTTTCGAAGATATTCTGCGAGTGTTACGCTTAATTCTCTTCCACAACCTTAACTTTAAGCTTTCCGGTCACTTTCGTGTGAAGCTTGACACTCACCTCATATACACCAAGCGCTTTGATCGCCTCCGGAAGCTGAATCTTCTTCTTATCCAGCTCCAGCCCGCACTGTGTCTTCGCAGCCGCTGCAATCTCCTTGGAGGATATGGAGCCAAAAGCTCTGCCGCCTTCTCCGGACTTCATTTGCAGCACAACTTCCTTTGTCTCCATTAAAGCCGCAAGCTCTTTCGCCGCCTCCAGCTGCTCCTGCGCAACCTTATCAGCATTTGCCCTCTGCAGCTTCAGATCATTCATGTTCGAAGAATTAGCCTCCACCCCCAGCTTCTTGGGCAGTACAAAATTTCTTGCATAACCGTCACTCACATTGACGATCTCACCCTTTTTCCCGAGTGACTTTACATCCTGCAGTAAAATAACCTTCATATGCATTTCCTCACTTATCCGTCTAATTCACCTTCCGCGATCATCGCATCAAGCGTCCTCTTGATCGAAACAATTCCTTCTTCGACCGTACCGTTCTCCATCTGTGCGCCGGCGATATTCAAATGTCCGCCGCCGCCCATTCTCTCCATAATAACCTGCACGTTCACCTCATCAATAGAACGTGCGCTGATATAAATCATTCCATTATATGGTGTCAATATAAAGCTTGCTTTAATTCCCTTCACGTTCAGCAGCTCATTGGCAGCCTGTGCACCGATCACCGTAGGGCTGGCCAGATCATCCCCGTGAAAGATCGAGATGGCATAGCAGTTTCTGTAGATCTCCGCATGACTGACAGCATACGCCTTCGCCTTATATTCCGCCGCATCATCCCGGAAAAGTTTCCTCACACGAGTCACGTCAGCGCCGTTTCTTCTCAGGAATGCCGCTGCCTCAAAAGTTCTGACTCCTGTCTTGGTCATGAAATTATTGGTATCTATCATAATTCCGGAGTACATGCAATCTGCCTCCTCCGGGCGAAGCCGCAGAGTATCACTGGTATACTGCAGAATCTCCGATACCATCTCGCAGGCCGACGAGGCGTACGATTCAATATAAGACAGCGTCGCATTCTCAATGATTTCCGCTCCCTGCCTGTGATGATCCAGCACCACCACTGACTTACAGCGTTTCAGCAGCTCCGGACATTCCGTAATACTGGGCTTGCTCACGTCCACCACTACCAATACCGCATTGTTCCCCACCATCTCCAGTGCCTGCGCATTATTCACGATCATATCTTCTTCATAGCCGTCGCTGTTCCGAAACATATCGATCATAGGCTGCATAGACGCCCCGATATCGTTCAGCACAATATGGGCCGGCTTATCCAGTGTCCTGGCAATCCTGTAGATTCCTACCGAGGCGCCGAAGCTGTCGGCATCCCCCATCCGGTGTCCCATAACATATACTTCATCTTTAACCGATACGATCTCCTTAAATGCGTGTGCCTTCACCCTGGCCTTAACGCGCGTACTCTTCTCCATCTGCTGGCTCTTGCCGCCATAATAGGTAACATTCTCCGGTATCTTCACCACCGCCTGGTCGCCGCCGCGTCCCAGCGCAATATCAATCGCATTCCGGGCAAACTCATAATTCTGCGAATAGCTGAGTCCGTTCAGTCCCATACCGATGCTGATCGTCACAGCCATCTCATTACCGATATTGACTGTCTTAACATCTTCCAACAGATCAAAGCGGCTTTCCTGCAGCTGCATGGCTGCTTCCTTGCGCATGATCACAAAATACTTGTCCTTCTCCAGCTTCCTGCAGATTCCGTCAAGTGCAGCAATATACTTATTCACCTTACGATCGATCAGGGCGATCAACAGGGAGCGCCTCACTTCTTCCACGCTCTCCAACGCTTCGTCATAATTATCCAGATAGATCAGACCTACGGCCAGCGACTGGTTGTCCACTTCACGAAGCGCAATCTTCAACGCTGTCTCATCAAACATGTAAAGGGCAATCAGGTAACCGTCATACCCCTGCGCTTCTATGATATCACTGTTCTCCGCCATCTCGCGCAGTGAGATCTTCTTCAGCTTCGCAATGTAGTTTCCCGACTCGTATTCCACATCAAATTCTACTTCGTCTTCCTCATTCTCACCCGGAAGCTTCTCTTTCGTAATGCAGGGGAACAGAGATGTGATCGACTTGCGATATCCCTTATCCTGATGTACCATCCTCTCAAACGCAATGTTCGTCCAAATCACTTTACCCGCTTCATCCAAAAGTGCATGGGGCAGTTCCAGATCCCGCAGAAGCCTCTTCTGTATCTGTCCGTACTGCGTGGCAAAACTGACCAGCTCATTCATGATCACCGGCTTATTATAGAGCATCATATATAGAATGATGGCAATATAAAATACAATAAAACCACTCAGTACTATTCCTGCCCTGTAATCAATAAAGTAGATCAGAACATCCACTGCGATCAACAAGAATCCCAGGTATAAAGAAGACTGGAGGTAGTTCTTCATTCTTCCCTTTAATTTAATGCTGTTCTTCATCCATTTTCATCCATTTCGAAAAAATATGTATCCATTTATAGTAAACGACATTAGAAATTTCGTTTACTATACACATTATCATAAGTATAGCATTTTTTGAAGATTCCCGCTACTCCAATATATAGACTTTTTTCTCTATAAAATGACAGGCGCGTTCACGAACAGCGCAGCACCGGTTATATGGTAAGCCCCCAGCCTGCTCAGCCTGCCGTCGGAACCTCTGCCCTTCCATACTATGAAAGTCGATCACTCCGAGCCGCTTGGCGGGCCGCATGGCCATCCATGCTGTGAAAGTCGAAGACTTTCATAGTAAAAAAGAGGCTTCGCATCGATTTCATGCGAAAACCTCTTCTTGATCATTAATCCTGAACGTAAGGCATAAGCGCCACGTGTCTTGCACGCTTGATCGCTACTGTCAATGCGCGCTGATGCTTAGCGCAGTTACCGGTAATCCTTCTGGGAAGGATCTTACCTCTCTCGGATACATATCTTCTCAGCTTGTTGGTATCCTTGTAATCAATTACATTATCTTTTCCACAGAATACGCATACTTTCTTTCTTCTGCGCATTCCGCCTTTTTTCTTTGCAGGATAATCCGGCCTGTCTGTTTTATTAAATGCCATGGTTTTGCCTCCTTCTAAAATCAGTAACAGATAAGGTCACTTCTCTGTCACCAAATCATATGATCAGTTGAACGGCAGTTCCTCGTCGATTCCGTCGGGAATATTCATGAAACCATCTCCGGCCGCTGCCGGTGCAGGTCTTCCTGCAGGAGCAAATCCACTGTCGCCGACGCTTCCGGCGCTGTTCTTGCTCTCAGCAAATTCCTGATCCTCTACTACAACGTCTGTTGTATACACTTTAACGCCATCCTTATTGGTATAGCTGCCTGTCTGGATGCGTCCCGTAATCGCAATCTTAGTTCCTTTGTGGAGATACTTCTCGGCGAATTCACCTGATCTGCCAAAAGCAACACAGCTGATAAAATCTGCAGTCTGATCATCATTATTACGATTAAATCTGCGGTCCACGGCCAATGTATATCTCGCAACTGCCATAGCGTTATCTCCCTGGGAATATCTCACCTCAGGATCTCTTGTCAAACGCCCCATTAGTATAACTTTGTTCATAGATTCCTCTTTCTATTTCTCGTCCTGTCTTACGCACAGATATCTGATGACGTTATCCATGATACGGATACGGCTCTCAATCTCAGCCGGAACATTGCTCTCTGCATCGAACTGGATGAAATAATAAAAAGCCTCTTTCATTTTCTGCACTTCATAGGCTAATCTCTTCTTACCCCAGTCGTCAACATTGGTAATCTGTCCGCCGAATCTTTCTACCAGAGCCTTCGCTTTCTCTAAAGTAGCGGCTCTCTCTTCGTCTTCGATCTTCGCACTGACAACAACGGCTAATTCGTATTTGTTCATGCTTCGTTTCCTCCTTTTGGTCTCTGGCCCCTTCTAACAGAAAGGAGCAAGGATGATGACTTAAAGTCAAATTAGTATATCACGAGTACTAATGATACCACAAGAAAGGGGATTGCGCAAGCGGATTTTACAGAATCTCCTGATCTCGCCCGGCACCCTGTATGATATCCTTCACATTCTTCTCAGCCTGCCTGCGCGCAATCATGATCTGATGCCCGCAGCCTCTGCATTTCAAACGGAAATCCGCGCCGATCCGCAGCACCTCCCACTCCCTGGAACCGCAGGGATGCTGCTTCTTCAATTTCAGGATGTCTCCCACCTGAATATCCATTAACACTACACCTCCCCACATCTGTCGTTGTCCGGAACAGAATGAGTAAATTACGACATCACATCCCGTACTCCATGAATGTCTGCAGAAACCTGTAAATCAATCAAGCTGTGAAAAGATCTCTCCGATACTTCCCTGCACCACCAGACTGGCAACGGAATCACGCGGCGTAGGCGTCTTATTCACCAGAACAAGCTTATCTCCCCTGTAGTAATCCAGAAGGCCGGCAGCCGGATACACCGCCAGAGACGTACCGCCTACAATCAGAACCTCCGCTTCACTGATATAACGTACCGCGTCCGTAAGCGTCTTCTGATCCAGCCCTTCCTCATATAACACCACGTCGGGCTTAATGCTTCCACCGCATTCACATACAGGTACCCCCTCAGAAGTGGAAATATGCTCCACGCCATAAAACCTGCCGCAGCGTTCACAGTAATTACGCAGCACCGAACCATGCAGCTCCAATACAACCTTACTGCCCGCAGCCTGATGCAGTCCGTCAATATTCTGCGTCACCACCGCTTTCAGCTTTCCTTCCTGCTCCCACTGCGCCAGTTTCCTGTGCGCCGCATTCGGCTTCGCATCCAGGCACAGCATCCTGGCCCGGTAGAACCGGTAGAACTCTTCCGTCTTCTGCCTGTAAAATGTATGGCTCAGGATCGTCTCCGGCGGATAATCATATTGCTGGTGATACAGCCCGTCCACACTCCTGAAATCCGGAATGCCGCTCTCCGTGGATACCCCCGCTCCACCGAAGAAGACAATATTATCACTCTCCCGTACCCATTCCCTCAGTTGTTCTATCTGCGTCATATACCTTCTCCTCTCCGGACGTTAACGTTCTCCCAGCCCTAATCTGTTGATCGCCGAGAAGATGGCTCTCACCGACGCCCTTGTAATGTTTGAGCTTACACCCACGCCGTACGTAACGCGTCCGCTCTCCACGTCAAGCAGATGAATATAAGCCGCCGCCTGCGAGTTAGATCCGCTCTGCAGAGCATGCTCCTCGTAATCCAGAATCTTGATATCAAGTTCCAGCTCCTCCTGCAATCCGCGTTTTACAGCGTCAATCGGGCCATTGCCCACCGCCTCAAACCGCTTCTCCACACCGGCATCCGTATATATCACGACCACTCTTGTATCAAATTCCGATGTCGTCTCTTCACTTAAGTCATCCACACGCAGCCTGCGGAAATGAATCGGCTCCTTCTGGTCAAGATACTGCTCCCGGAAATTGTCCATAATCTGATCAGGCGACACTTCCCCCTGCTTCTCGGATATCTTCTGGATGACTCCCGCAAATTCCTTATGCATCCCCTTAGGCAGCTTGAATCCGAAATACGTATCCATAATGAAAGCCACGCCGCCCTTTCCGGACTGGGAGTTGATACGCACAATCGGCTCATATTCTCTGCCGATATCCGAAGGATCTATGGGCAGATAGGGCACCTGCCAGATCTCGCTTCCACGCTCCTTCAAAGCCTGCACGCCTTTGTTGATCGCATCCTGATGGGAGCCGGAGAAAGCCGTAAATACCAGTTTACCGGCATAAGGATGTCTCGGATGTATCTGCATCTTACAGCATCTCTCGTAGATCTCTATGCTCTCATTGACATGCTCGATGGCCAGATCGGGATTGATTCCCTGTGAAAACATATTATAAGCGATATTCATGATATCCACATTGCCGGTCCGCTCACCATTGCCGAACAGTGTGCCTTCCACACGCTCTGCGCCAGCTAACAGCGCCAGCTCCGCACTGGCCACTCCCGTGCCTCTGTCATTATGCGGATGAACGCTGAGGATGATACTCTCCCTGTTCTTAAAATGCGTATTCATCCACTCGATCTGATCTGCATATACATTCGGGGTGTTCGTCTCCACCGTGGACGGCAGATTGATGATCATTGGCTCCTCTTTCGTCGGCCCCCACTCCTCCTGCACCGCAGTACAGATCTCCAGTGCATAATCCAGTTCTGTTCCGGTAAAGCTCTCCGGCGAATATTCCAGTATGATCTTACCAGGGAATTTTGCGGCATACCGCTTCACCATCTTCGTGCCTTCTACTGCAATCCTGGTGATCTCCTCCTTATCCATATGGAACACCACGTCCCGCTGCAGCGTGGATGTCGAATTGTAAATATGCACGATGGCCTGCTTACATCCCTCAATAGCCTCGAAAGTCCTCTCCACCAATTCTTCTCTGCACTGAGTCAATACCTGTACGACTACGTCATCCGGAATCAGTTTACGGTCAACCAGCTGACGCAGAAAATCAAATTCTATCTGACTGGCAGCCGGAAAACCGACCTCAATCTCCTTAAAGCCCAGCTTGATCAGATAATTGAAGAATTCTATCTTCTCAGACACCACCATGGGATCGATCAGAGCCTGGTTTCCATCACGCAGATCTACGCTGCACCAGATGGGCGCTTTCTCGATCTCCTTCCCCGGCCATTTTCTTTCCGGGTAGCTTACCACCGGATTTTTACGATAATGTTTGTAATTTAACACTTTCCTTCCTCCCATTTGCGCTAAATATTTAATTCATGAAACAACAGCAATGCATTTTCTTTTGAAACAAAGAAAAGCCCGTTGTATACAACGGGCTAAACAGACAGTATTATTCACCGAGTCCACTTTCAATCGCATTGATCAATGTCTTCAATGCTTCTTCTTCGTCTTCACCATCACAAACAAACTCGACCTCATCACCGCATTTAACACATGCACCGAGCACACTCAATACACTTTTGGCATTCGCTGTATTGTCCCGAAATGTAAAAGTTATTAAAGATTTAAATTGCATCGCTTCCTTACATAGGATGCCTGCCGGTCTTAGATGCAGCCCTGTCGGGTTTTTGATGACTACCTTTTGGCTTACCATACCCTTATCCTCCAAATTCAATTCCGGTTGAAGCCTCCCCCTCTGCACTGCATTCCATTAACTTCCTTCATAATTAACACAATACACTGCTAACCGCAACCTATTTTTACTATAGCATTTTTTACCAGAAATAACAAGTGTTACAGCATAATATTCTGTATAAGTTCTGCCAGTTTCTTTGCCTCAGTGTCGATCATCTTCTGATCCTTGCCTTCGATCATCACCCTTACAAGCGGCTCCGTTCCGGAGGGCCTGATCAGCACTCTTCCCTCACCTGCAAACTTCCTGTTAAGCTCGGTGATCGCATCTGCAATCTCGGAATAATCCATATACTTTTCTTTCTTATGATTCGGTACCTTCGCATTAACCAGCGCCTGCGGCATCACTTCCATAACCTTCGTCAATTCTGAAAGCGGCTGCCCTGTCTCCACGATCACCTGCAGCAGATGCAGTGCGCTCAGGAGGCCGTCTCCGGTGGTATTTTCATCCAGGAAGATAATATGGCCCGACTGTTCTCCGCCAAGACTCGCCCCGATCTCCTTCATTCTTTCCAGGACATACCTGTCACCCACCTTCGTCTGTTCTATATGAATATCGTTCCTCTCTCCCATCAGGAAGAATCCCAGATTACTCATTACCGTGGCAACAATCGTATTCTTATTCAGCTTGCCGCCCTGCTTCATATGCAGGCCCACCACTGCCATAATCTGGTCACCGTCAACAATATCGCCCGTCTCATCTACTGCCAGGAGTCTGTCTGCATCACCGTCAAAAGCCAGGCCGAGGTTCGCTTTCTCATATACCACTCTCGCCTGCAGCTCTTCCATATGCGTGGAACCGCAGTTAGCATTAATATTCGTGCCGTCCGGATTGTTATGGATCGCAACCACATCGGCTCCCAATTCCTTCATCGTCTCCACAGAAGTGTAGAAAGCCGCTCCCTCCGCACAATCCAATACGATCTTCATACCGTGCAGATCGACATTTACTGCTTTCATTGCATGGTTGATGTATTCTTCCCGGGCATCCGTGCGGTATTTAATCTTTCCAACTCCCGCTCCGATCGGGAACTTAACGCCCTGCATCCCGTTTCTGATCAGTTCTTCTATCTCATCTTCCAACGCATCCGGCAGTTTATATCCGTTACCGTCGAAAAACTTTATTCCGTTGAATTCCACCGAATTATGAGATGCAGAGATCACCACCCCGGCATCTACTTTATACTTTCTTGTGAGATAGGCCACTGCCGGTGTAGGCAGCACTCCCACATACACCGCATTCGCACCGACAGAACACGCTCCTGCCATAAGTGCATTTGCCAGCATATCTCCGGAAATTCTCGTATCACATCCCACCATGATCGTTGGTTTATGCGCGTTCTCTTTCGAGAGCACATAGGCTCCCGCCTGACCAAGCTGCATCGCCAGCTGCGGCGTCAATTCCTCATTTGCAATGCCCCTGACACCATCTGTACCAAATAATCTGCTCATACTTTAGATACTTCCTTTCCTTCGCTTATTCTGCTATGACTCATGTTCCATCCTGTTCTGTAACATGTACGTTTATCCAGTTTTCTTCCAGTGTAACTGTCGAATCCTCCGGCAGCCTTACCGACAATGGCATCCTGTAATACCCGTCCTCCACCTCGGTGCGCTCCTCGGCAGCCATCCATGCCGCCATATCCACATAGGCCTCTATTGCAGCCGTATCGATCTGCTCCAGCTCAGAACTCAACCCAATCAGCACAATATCATAATTCTCTTCCGGTTCCGTTATCGCCGCATGAAACCCTATCGGAACACCGGTGATATTCACACTCTCTACCGGCACTGAAATATTCTGTCTCTGTACCGGCTCCACCCCTGCGGCTATCGTGATCTGACCATTGAAATCTTCCTCCGCCAGAATTGCGCCCTCCGGCAGATAATTGTTGATGTCGATTGTCGTCTGTACAGTTTCCCGTGCGCCGCTTACATCGAGTACCTCTTCCGGGATCTCAATAGAATTCGTCTCCCGCATCAGTTTGGACTTTCCGGCAATCATGATACTGTTCCGGCTGCTCGTGATCTCTCCGTTAGCCTTGAAACCGTCTGCCGGCACACCGCTGACCTTGTATACGATAGGAACGGTCTTCTTCTCAAGTATCTCAACATTGACACGCACCTTCGTGATATTCTTCTCGATACTCTCAGACCTGATCTCCACGCCTTCTTCATTATACAGCCGTATATCCGAATCTGTTCCGATGTTACTCGTAAATCCGGACACGTCCACCTCCGCCTGCGCTTTGGCGATCTGAGAGACCACCGACTGCGGCCCGGAAACCCTGATCAGATTCTGCTCCGTGCTTACATTGCCAACCATGTATCCTTCCTGAATATCCCCAGTCACATTCGGACGAATCGGGAATGATCTGGCCTGCTTATCTTCAATATTCAGCTTAACACTTTCTATACTGCCTTTAATACTGTCCAGCTTATCATTATATTTATTGGTATACAGTTTGATGCTGATGGTATTCAGACTTGTCAGGTCATTCATATCCGCCTCAGCGACTACATTGGAGGCCTGCAGCGTATCTATGATAGAACGGGGCGCCCATATGGTAACCGAATCAATCATATCGGTACCGTCCAGCACCTCGAAAACCTGCCCTCTGTCCGTAATCAGATTCTCATTCTTGATAATCACCGGTATATTGTTCACTTTCAGGGGAGAGGACGGGTCATTGATGTTCGTTACGATGATCCAAAGCATGACCGCAAACAGAAAAGATACCAGTTTCAGTCCCCAGTTCTTGGTGATCCTATGCTTCATTCCTGGTCCTTCCTTTCCACAGCTTCCGCTTCTTCTCCTCTACCGGCTTATCCTGGATTTCCGCCAGCCTGCTCTTTAATCTTTCTGCATCCAGTGCACGCTCCAGCCTTCCGTTATAAGCGACGCTGATCTTGCCTGTCTCTTCGGACACAATCACTGTCAGAGAGTCCGTAACTTCAGAGATACCGACGCCGGCCCTGTGTCTCGTTCCAAGATCTTTACTGAGCGCCATATTATCTGACAGGGGCAGATAGCAGGTCGCGGAAATGATCCGATTCCCCCGCACAATTATCGCTCCGTCATGCAGCGGTGTATTGTGTTCAAAAATATTGATCAGTAATTGACTGGACACAATTCCGTCCACATCAATTCCGGTTCTCTCATACTCCTTCAACGACTGGTGCTGCTCGATCACAATCAGGGCGCCTGTCTTCACTTTCCCCATCTCGACACACGCTTTCGTAATCTCGTTGATCGTCCGGTCGGAAAAAAGCCCGCCCTCATATTTGCCGGAATCAAATGATGCAAGGGACGAGAAGATATTCTTCTGTCCCAGTTCCTCCAATGCCTTGCGCAGCTCCGGCTGCAATACTACCACCATCGCTATCGCCGCAATGCTGAATACATTTGTTACGATCCAAAGGATCGTGTTCATATGAAAGAAAGCCGCCACCAATATAAAAATTGCGATCATAATGACGCCTTTGAGAAGCGACCATGCTTTCGTATTCTTGATCCATGCCAGAATATAATAAGAAATAACGGTCAAGATGATGATCTCAACGATATCAGTCTTATGAATAGTGGGCATATGCAGTTTCGTCAAGTAGGTATCGATCAGCTTATTCAGTTGTTGCATATTCTAACACCACCTTTACGTTCTAAACATCCCAACGGTTCAGCTTTCTGTTTCTCTGCTGCCTGTACAAGTTCCATCCCAATCGCCTTGCATTTTCCGGATACCTGCCCATGCTTTATTTCGGCATTGTCAATGCGTAATCTTTGTTTTGGACGCTGCTTTGGTTTTCTGACTGTTGATCTGCTTCACTTTCTTCTCCGGCCTGGCCACTACAATCTTCGGAACAGCCTTGACGTAATAATAATATTCATCATCTTCAAATTGTACTTTCTCTGTTCTGCTGTAATCCAGATTAAATACAAAAAACTGCAGTACCACCCCCAGAAGAAGCGACAATACATTACCCAGGACTACTTCCAGCAGAGCCACATTCGTATCAAACATCAGATCGCCCACCAGGAGTACTGTGATGTTCACCACGGCGCCTGCCACCATAGCGATCGTCCATGCATAATCTATGCTCAGCCTCCTGATAAAATACACCAGAATTACAGTGACAGCAAATGCTGCGATCGTGATGACCATATCCCGATTGTGCAGGAGACCATCCACAATGAATTTAAATCTGACAGTTCTCTCTTCATCTGCCATCGCTAATATCGCAGACATGTTCTGCGTCACAAAATGCAGCATATAATATATAATAACGCCGCATGCAATGGATATTGCCGAAACAGGCGTTCCGACCAGTCCCATTGCCAATGGAATCACGTAGGGGATCCTGAGCAGAAAACAGATCGGCATCAACAGAACCACCAGCGTATCCCGGGGCGAAAAACGCAGAT
Organism: uncultured Lachnospiraceae bacterium; assembly: GCA_947576945.1. Classification (GTDB taxonomy): domain Bacteria; phylum Bacillota; class Clostridia; order Lachnospirales; family Lachnospiraceae; genus UBA3282. The sequence continues at coordinate 707 of CANPTH010000083.1, read as the reverse complement.
ACACCAAAAACATGAGCAGAAATCCTGCTCCCAGCACAATAGCGCATTCCAGATTAAACGTGTACAGATGCAGCATGATAAAAAGAGCCGCCATAAGCAGAATGAAATTCGTGGGCATAAAAGAGCATACCAAAGCCACGATCAACACCACAGTGGTCTTATCGATACTGTCCATATAACCGATTCTGGAATTGATGAGGAGCAACGCCGCCAGCGCCAGAAGAAATTTCAGCAGCGGCGTGATATATACTTCATATTTACTATACAGAGTCATTAAGATCTGCTTTGCAACAAGTAAGCCGGTCATCTTTTATCCTTACCTTTTCATACATCTTGCAGAACCTGCCCGCAGGATGCTTTAATTTATGCCTGGAAGCTTACCCGCCAGGCTTTCAACTTTCGTACATTTATCCCGGGAACTGCAGCCCCCTGTCTATTGTTTATACATGCCTGCCAGTTTACGCAGATTCATATAATACAGTTTAAGGCTCTTCATAGCTTTCATATACCGTATCGTATAAACCACGTAGGCGGTCACAGCATAGATGCCTGTCGTCCAAAGATACATGGACAGGACATGCCTCGCAAATTCTATCAGATCCATCTTGTAGATGTCTGTCATAAATGCTTCGAAATCATAATAAATGTACACGCCAAAGACCACTACAAATGCAATCGTTGCACTTATAATGGACTTCAACACCTGC
>CANPTH010000082.1 GCA_947576945.1 uncultured Lachnospiraceae bacterium | reverse complement strand
AGCCCAATTCTTTTTTCTTAGAATCAGACTTTTTCAGTGCCCTCATAAATCAAGGCTTTCGGGACTTGCCCTTAGTTATGGTAATGAAGGGAGGATTTTGTAATGAAATCAGAAGAACTAAGACAGGAAATGTTGAAATTCCTTGAAGAAAATGGTATGAAGAAAGGTATTGTAGCGAAACAGACTGGATTGAGTAGCAGTATTTTATCTTCATGGTTTTCTGGAAGAGTAAACTTAAATGAAGCAGAGCTTGATACTGTACAGAATTTCCTTAAGGAAAAACAAGCAAGATTCGCATAGCTATTATCGATAATATCCTGTAAAGGCTATTATAAACTGTTAAATGTTGTGGATATCAGGCACAAGAGGACAATAAACTTGTGGAGAAGAATATTGCATAAAACTTTTGTGCCATACGCTTATAACTACATAAAGTAGTTGACATAAATTCTTCCATGTATTACTTACTCTTTTTGGCAAGGCTGGTATGCCGTCAAAAGCATATCAGCTCTTTCATCCAGAACACTTCCACAATCTGGATGTACCACAATAGCAACTCATGTACAAGCCGCATGGTGTTCCACAAGCATCATGCGGCGAAGTATGAAAAGTAAATATTTTATTTATCAATAAATATAGAAATTTCAAGAAAGAAGGGTAAAAATGACACAAGAAGAATTAAGAGAAATTTATAAACAACGGCTGGAAAAAGAAAAACAGTCGTATATTTCAAAAATTGTAAAAATTGATCCAAGTATTTTATCAAAATTCAAACATGGTAAGTTTGATCTGTATCCAGACTTGTTCAACAGATTAGAAGCATATCTTCTAAACAATAAGTAACCATCAACCAATCACACACATAATTTAAAATTCAATTAAAATCTAATATCATTCAAAGTGGCATAACAATCTAAGCCGCAAAAATCAAATTAAAACAAGACAACTGAATAATGTAGAAAAACTGAATAGAGAATTAAAAAGTGGAGGAATTATTTACGAAGAAAATACAAGTAACGATAAGAACAGAAACAGAGAAAACAACCGAACATATTTTCTGATTGCGCTATGATTCTATTGTGGAGATGGAATTGTGGTGGTATAATTAGGGGGTAGGAAGCAGGAAAGTTGAGGGGTGGATATGGGAAGAACAATCTTATGCAAAAAGTGTAAAAGTACATTTAATGAGAGTGTTTTGGCAAGTAAAACTGATCCGAATGTATGTCCTGTATGTGGAGAATCTTTACTTGAAGATGATGATGCTTCTCTTGACTCCCCAAAGGAAACAACTAAGTGGTATTATTATAAGGAAGGTGGAGGAACATTAACAGATACATTATATAATCGTTCACCATTATACACTTTTGATGCCGTGGATGTTGAGGATGCAAAGAGGCAGCTAAAAGAAGTTTTACCTAGCAGCTCACTTATAAATAATAATTCACCCGATATAGTCCGGTGCCCACGATGTAACAGTACACAGATTCAGATGGTTCCAAGAAAATTTAGCCTTCTGACAGGATTTGCAACAAACAGGATTGACCGTGTTTGTGTCAGATGCCAGAAGAGATTTTGACAATGCAAAAATTAAATATTGAACAACAGATTGAAGGGAGATTATTTTGTAGTCTCTCTTTTATTATGCCAAAAATAAAAAAGAACAGGAGAACTACCAAGATTGGAAGAAAATAACTTTATTTTAGATCTTTTAGGCGCATTAGACCAAGCTAAGAGCCAGAAACAGATTAATGAAGACATCAAGCAATTAGAGAAGACGATCAATATGTTACGTATCACGGGCACATTTGCACGTGGAAATACGAAAAAGGAATTAAATGCATACATAAAATCATTGCAATCACAACTAAATTATGTGAAGTTGAATGCAAAGATTGATGATAAGAATTTAAAACGTGGGATCGACAGTGCATTGAATAAAGTTTCCTTTAAGGATATAGATGCATTAAAGATTGATGGAAGTAAAACAAAGCTGAAATTGCGGAAAGTGATCGCTGATACCAAGGAATTTGTAGAAAAAAATCCTATTTCAGTTGGGATAAATTATGAGAATAGGCGTAATAAATTAGATAACGACCTGACAACTTATCTGAACCGGAATACTAAAATTGAAGAATCCGCTACGTTATTAAAGGAAGCAGAAAATGTACGGACTCTTATTGGTGCGATTAATGATAAAAAGAGTTTAAGGGAAGCTACAGATGCATTCCAATTATATAAAAGTTCTGTGGCTAGTGTAGGCTTCAATACTAAAAGCACTACGGATAAGATCAAGGACATGTTTGGCCATATCACAAAATTAGGCAGTCTATTCAGTGTCACATCGTTTGCTGTCAATAATTTTACCAAGTCGTTAGGGACATTAAAAAATATTGATGATATTTTGACAGAAATCAGCAAAACCTCTGACCTGACGGCGCAGGAATTAGAAAAGCTAGGAAATACATCCTTTAAGTCAGCAAGTAAATATGGCAAGACTGCCAGTGATTATCTGACAGGTATTCAGGAAATGTCACGTTCTGGATTCTATGGTGAAAAAGGAACCGCAATGGCAGAACAGTCTTTGCTTGCACAGGCGGCGGGCGATCTTAGCGCAGATGTGGCAAATAAGTACATTTTAGCAACTAATGCGGCGTATAAGTATAATGGAGAGGTATCTAAACTTAATGCTGTATTAGACGGCCAAAACTCTATAACTAATCGAAATTCCGTTTCGATGGAAGACATGGCTACTGCGATGAGCAAAGCAGGTACAGTTGCATCAAGTTATCGTGTATCAATAGAGGATCTGTCCGCTATGATTGGTACAATGGAATCTGTAACTAAGTTAGATGGTAGCGAGATTGGTAATGGTATCAAGGCAATCCTGATCAATTTGCAGAATATTACATCTTCAAAGATAAAAGATACTTTAGATGCTGCCAATGCTTCTATGACTGAATTTGTTAACGGTACAGAGAAATTGCGTGATCCGATTTCTATTTTGAGGGATTTGGCAGTAACATTCAACCAGTTAGATGAAGACGATGCTTTAAGGGCTGAGATACTTACTAATATCGGCGGTAAGCATCAGGCGGCGAAATTAGCTGCTTTGCTTCAGAACATGGAACTTTTTGACAAGATGCTTGTGGATTATTCCGATGGTGCTGGATCAGCAATGGAAGAAGCTATGAAATCTGCCAACAATTTGAGTGGTAAACTCAACCAGTTACAGAATTCCTGGGATTCGCTAGTTGCATCTATTACGAATAAAAATGCTGTATTGAACGGTCTTTCTTTCGGTGACAAACTGATACAGGGCTTAGAAGGATTAATTGATAAATTTGGTGTAATTCCGATTATGCTTACTGCTATCAATTCTTCTATGGCTGCCATGAAGAAAGATTATGGAATTACTAAGATATGGGATAAAGAAAACCAGAAACTTGATATACAAGGTAATATATTCGGTATAGATTTTACAGCAATCAAGAATCAGAAGAAGCATTTTGAAGATGCAGCTATAGCAATTTCGGATTGGAATTGTGAATTAGCAAAGGGGAAAACTGACTTAGATATATTTGAAAGTGCTTGTATTCAAAATAATGCATCCCTTAAAGCATACTTACAGACAACTTCTAAAGATGCACCGGCTTCCTTAAACGGCTATAAAACCTACCTTCAGCAGACAGGTCAGGCAACGGAAGATTTACGGTTGAAGACTATCTTATTAAATGCGGCATTGACTATGCTAGGCAGCATTGCTGTACAGGCAGTCATAACAGGTATTGCCAACGCATTTGATAAATTCAATGAGACAGTTGAAAAATCAAAAGAGAAAGTAGGCGATATCAATTTAAAGATTTCAGACTTAAAATCACAGCTTGAAGAATTAAATGGTCTTGAGTATAAGTCTGAATTTGACAAACAGAAGATCTCACAGCTTGAAAGAGAGTTAGAATTACAGGAAAAGATTCTGGAAGTAGAGCAGAAACGCCTATATCAGAATCAGATTGGAACAAGGTTTTCTGATTACTTTGACGCAGACAGTCTTATTAGCAAACAACAAGCAGAAAATGATCGTAATAATCAAGATAGATATTCAAATCTTTCCAGATGGGCTAGGACATATGAATCATCACTGAATGATATTGATGCAGAGATAGATTCTTTGCAGGAGAAACTTAATAGTGAGGATCTGATTAGTTATAACAGATTCGTGACTGAAGGAAGAATTACTGAACTGACAGAAAAGAGAAATGATCTTTTAGAAAAGCAACAAACAATAGAAGATCAGTTGACCGTTAACATGGGTGAATATCTGAAGAACCAACAGATAGCGCAGGAAGCAGTTGATAGTGGACTTTTAACGGGCAGTGATTTGGAAAAAGCTGAATCTATGGTTGAGTATTGGGATAACCTCTATCAGGATTCTTTAGGCATTGTGACGAATATCCAGAAGATGGGCGGTAGATATGATAATACAGATGACTTGTTAGAAGAACGGTTCAGTAATATTTCCCGTGATGATCTTATGTCTCTTTCAGAGGATGATAAACGTATTGCACTTTCATTTGATCCGGATAATGTTATTGGTTTTGAAGAATTACAGCAGAAGATAGCAGAGACGAAGGGTGATATCGTAGACTTAAATGAAACAGAAGTTAAAACTTTCGAAGATGCATGGGCAGACTCATTCACCTCAGAGAATGATGCCGTAAAAGAATTAGGTGACAATCTTATAGGGCTTGCAGAAAAAGGCCGACTTACAACTGAAGCATTTGAACTGGCGGATTCTAATGCTGGTAGCTATTTCAAGAATCTTGGTATATCTGCTGATGAAGCAGTGGATAAGATTAATAAAATGGTTGATGAGTCTGATCAATTGTCCTCTATGTCTAAAGCAGTATCCCAAATGTCCGAAGCACTTGCGGCTAAGGCAGAAAATGGATTTGCAAGTGCAGATGTCTTATCGGGATTTGATGTAGAAATAAAGAGCATGGAATCATGGGATGAATTCCAATCTATACTTGGGAGCACCACTTCTTCATATCAACAGTGCGAGGATGCTGCAAAAAATCTGGCAATTGAATGGATGAATAGCGGTAATTTTCTCTCACAATTAACTGAACAGAATCGGGCTTATTACCAAACACAGCTGGAATCCATGGGCATTACTAATGCAGAAGAAATTGTAACCAATGCTCTTGCACAAAAAGAATCAGAATTAGTTGCTACTAAACAGTACCTGGCACAGACATCTGAGGAACTTGCAAATGCAACAGCATCAGAAATAGCACAATTTGGCGCGGAACAGGTTGCCGCAGGTACATGTTCACAGGAGTTAGCACTCTTCTATCTTAAAAAAGCCCTGATCAATCAAACAACTATTACAACAGCTGGCGATTGTTCTAACATACTTGCATTGGCAAAAGCCGCTGACATTGGCGTTGAACATTTAGAACGGCTCAATACCTTGATGAACTTGATCACAAAAAGGGATTCTGCACATGCTAGTGGAGATGCCCGTGCTGTATCTGAGTTAAACCGTGCAATTGCCGAATTTTCTGATAATGTAGTAAGCGATTTAAATCTTGAAGATATAAAGGTAGATTTTTCCGGTATTGGTAATTCCGCCAAATCTGCCGCAAAAGAGACAGAAAAAGAAGTAGATGTCATGGCGGAACTCAACTCCGAGATGGATAAGCTACAATCCGCCTATGAATCCTTATGTGACATCCGCGACACCTATAATAAATATGGTAAGATCACCGTAGACCAGTACCAGCAGCTCACCGACATGGGCTTCAACTTCCTTGCTAACCTTGTAGATGAGAACGGTGAATTAGGGCTTAACGCCAGTGCATTTGAGAGGCTGTCCCATGCTAAGCTACAGGAAATGCAGATCCAGATGGCACGCAATGCGATCGACACCATCAATGGATTGCAGTCAGAAGTAGAAGCTACTGAATACCTGACCTATGCAAATGAGAACCTGCGTGATGCCGCACTCTCCGCTACTGAAGCACTGCTCTACCAGGCACAGGCGGCCGCACATCTGAGAGGGGAACAGCAGGGACTCGCCGCTGACCAGATCGTGCAGGGATATGAAGCTTCCAAGATGCTCGCTTCCAAGGTGGACTTCACTTTTGACCCGAATGAGACGGAAAAGGCGGCTAAGGAAGACAAGACCGACGAACTCCTTGACGCATATAATAACGAAAAGAAACTGTTGGAACATCTTCTCGCCATGGATCAGATCAGCAAGCAGGAGTATTATGACAGGCTCATGTCACTCGTCTATAAATATTTCGACGGTGACGAAGAACATAAAGACCAGATATGGGATGTGGAGGAATCTTACCACGCCTACCTTGAATCCATCAAGGAGACTTACAACTGGATAGAGGTCTTCCTGAACGCACTGGCTAAGAAAACGTCTGCCCTCATCGACAAGGCGGAGAAGTTCATCTCATGGTCAAAGAAGAACGCCATGATCAACCGTGCTGTCAAAGCGACCGACAGGGAGATCAAAGGACAGACCAACGCCTACGCTTATTATGCAGAACAGGCGCGTAAAGTAAAGCTGCCAAATGGATATATCAGCAAGATACAGAACGGCACCCTTACCATGGAGGACATGCAGAACGAAGCACTGTCCGATAAGATCGAGAAGTACCAGGAGTGGTATGACAAGATGACAGAATGCCAGGACGCAGTATCCGCTCTCTACGACCAGGAACGCGACCTGATCAAACAGAAACTCGACAACGTATTAGATCATTATGACAGCCTCGACAACTACATGTCTTCCATCGTCTCTAAGATGGACAGTTTCATCTCCCTGATGGATGACATGGGCAAACGCAGTTCCCTCACCGACCTGCTGGAGCAGTTTGCCGCTGCCAATGAACAGCTGTCGCACTTCCAGTCCAGATCTGAGAATATCCAGATAGAAAAAGAAGATACACGCTTTGACAGCTCTAAGAAAGTAGCGGAAGCAAAGGAAAGAGATAAACAGGGATCCATCGATGAACTGAACAGGCAGAAAGATGCACTCACATCCGTACAGGATACAGGCACTTATAAGAAGCTGCTCAAAGAGATCGAAAAAGCAGAAGCCGCCTATGATAAACAGTATGAGAAGTTATGGGCCATCGACCCTGAGAAAGACCCGGATGGTAAGAAATGGGATGCGGCACAGAAGAAACTGAATAAACTCAGCGATAAGCTGAGCGACCTTGTCAATAAGAAAGATGAACTCCTTGCCAATGCCACTGCAGATAACGTGGTGGAGTATGCAAAAGTTTATGATGCTTATATGAAGCTCTACAATAAGCAGCTGTCGTTAGAGGAAAAAGGCAAGGAACTATCCCAGAAGGATCAGGACAAGATGGAAGCTCTGTTCGGCCAGATGCTGGAGATGGATGACTATAGACGGAACGCCATCAAAGAGTTGGAAGAACAGATCGGGAGACTGAACGGCACCGTAGCTGACGATACGGAAGCAGAAAAGATAAGAGAACAGTTATCTGGCATCGGTTCCGGCGTAAAGGACTCCGCCACCTATAAGAACCTTGAAAAGGACATAGAGGCGGTACAGGCAAAGATAGACAGGTTCTGGGAGACCCACGACGAAGCGACCAATGCCCAGCAGAGACAGCTGGATAAATGGGAAGCCCAATTGGAAGCCTATTATGAGAAACAGAATCAGCTAGAGGATAATGCTACTGCTGAGACGATCGGCCAGTACGCCAAGATCTACGATGCATGGAAGAAACTCCAGGATAAGATCGACGCTGGCAAGGTGCTATCCACAAAAGAATGGAAGGCGTACAATGAGTATGGAGCACAGCTGGAGCAGTTCGCCGAGGAACGCGCCTCTGCCGAAAAGGATCTGTACGACCAGCTGGAAAAGGCATTGAACCCCGGTGATAAGATAGCGGTCATCGAACGGGAATACGAAGAAGCCGCAGAAGGCATCTATGAAAGTTACCAGAGACAGATCGACGACATCAAGAAGTCCATGACCGATTCCCAGCAGTACAAAGACCTGTTGGCAAAGACACAGAACCTGGAGGACATCCGGGACACGAAGGGGCTGACCGCAAAGCAGGAGGCACAGTTACAGAAGTATAAGGCGGAATTAGAAGCATTGGAAAACGGTGCCACTGGTGACAACATCTCCTCCTATATCCAGACATGGGAGAAATGGTATGCACTGCAGAAGAAGCTCGACAGCGGAAAGAAGCTCTCCGCAAAAGAAGCGGCCGACTACGATGCCTATAAAGCGCAGCTAGATGCATGGGAGAAAGAGAAGCAGACCCAGATCAGCGACCTCATAGACTTGATGAATGACGACCTTGAAAAACTCCGTGAGACCAATGCGGAGAACATCGCAGAAGCAGAATCAGAGATCAACAGCTACTACTCTAATATCTATGGACTTGCGAAAAAGATAGCGGAATACAATATCACTGCATTAGGAGAACAGCTCTCTTACCTTGATGCCTATATCAGTTACTATAAGGAACTGGTATCACTGTATGACAGTTTTTCTGGTGATAAGCTATCCAAGCTCTTGACTGACCTTGATGAGGATGTCACGACTGGACAGACGGAGATCTATGAGAAATATCTGAAGACATTGGAAAAGAAATATGATGCTACCCTCTCCCAGATCAACGAATACAGGCAGCTGATAGATGCAGTCGACACAAATGATTTCCAAGGCTCCATGGACTTGTTCCAGAAAGCGATGGATGATTATAATGCCGCTGGCAATACCGAGATGGCTGAAAAACTAAAAGCCGTCCTCGACGTGCTCAATGAACGCGCTGTCGATGCTGACAATTGGGAGGAATATGCTGACCTCTGGCTGAATGAATGGGAACAGGCTCTCGCAGACGGCAAAGCGGAACTGATCGGTACAGCCGGTGCCATACAGGAAGTCAATGATGCGCTGCGTGAGATAAGGTTCTCTGACATCACGGATGCACTGGAAGAACTGACCAAGGCCAATGAGATCCTGTCTTCCATGGAAGGGCTGATACAGGAGAAATGGCTGTACGATAAGGACGGCATCACGGAATACGGACGTGCGAAAGCTGCACTGCTAGTATCCCAACTCGAAAATGCCCAGACGGCGGCTGAACAGTATCTGGAATTATACAATAAGATCATCGATAATAAAGATACCTATGCTTCTGAAAAGGCCTATAAAGAAGCTCTGAACGAAGCGATAAAGAACTACTACGCTTCCATTAATGATGCAGCTTCCCTCGAAGAGAGCATCATGGATCTCATGAAGAAAGCTGAGGAACAGGAATTATCCAGTATCAAGGATATCATTGAAGCCCGTAAAAATGCCCTACAGAAGAAGAAAGAGTACTATGATTACAGTAAGAAAGTGTCAGACTCCCAGAAAGAGATCGACAGTATCAAAGCCCAGATCGATGCATTGGAGAACCTTTCCGATGCTACCGATGCTGCTACCAAGGCAAAGCTGGCACAGTTAAAAGCTGACCTGGAAGAAAAGGAAGAAGCTTTAAAAGAAACAAAGGATGAACATACTTACAGCCTGCAGATAGACGCGCTGGATGAACTGGCAGACACCCTCACGGATGCACTGGATGATTCCACAAAGTCTGTCGAAGAGATCCTGAAAGACCAGAAAGAGACAGTCGAAGCTACAAAAGATATGTGCCAGACATCCATAGACAGTGTCAATGAGACCATGGATAAGATCGCTGCTTTCTACAAGAGCATGGGCATGTCCATTGATGGGATCGATCTCACGCTGAATGGCAGGGGAAGTCTTGGAACTGACGTGATAACGGTTGACGCAGGGACAAATGGTGCTGCTACGGCAGAGACTAAGAATGATATAGTCGAAGCAGTAAACGAGACCACGGAAGCCGTTTTGGACATCGATAAGCTTATAGCTGACGGTGAATGGACTCTTGTCCCTGATAATGTGATCTATGGCATGGACGGTAAGACTTATGAGATGCCGGATTGGAATACTATGCCAAAGCTTAACTATGATGTGGAGAAGATGTTCCCTACTGAATTTTTGAAGCAACAGCAGGTAGTGAACCAGCCGGTAGTAAATATCCACTATGATAATATGATCAATGTGGAAGGCAATGTAGATGAAAAAGTCGCGAAATTACTTCCACAACAGCTACAGCAGAGCTATGACTATATAATAAACAAAATGAGATACGATGTTAAATTATCAGGTGGAAGACCGATAAGGTTCCTTGGATGAAACAAGACCATATCCTGAAATATGGGTGTGGGAATAATATAGTAACTATTAACTAAGTCGATATGAGCCTGATGGAATAATTTGTTCTGTCAGGTTCCATATATAAATGGATGATGAAAATGAGAAAATTGAATATAGATATGATGATTTCAGGGTACTGTTGTGGTTGGAGGCAGTACCTTTTTGAATAAATTTTATTGGAAAGGAACTGATATTATTAATACAGTTATGCCAATTAAAAAACGAAATTATAATCTTTCCTTTATGATTGATAAATCATTTTTATCTGAATATATTAGTAGTGATTCTTCTCCAAACGAGGAAACGTGTGTGAAAGAAGAACTATCAAAAGTTACACAGGAAGATGAAGCAGTAGTTATCAAGTATTTATTGGATATTATGAGAACGCATGATATAATTACAGAGGAAGAATATCAGGCAGTTTTATATAAATATAATTGAGGGGTGCGGAGATATGGAAGAGAAGAAATTGAGAGCCGTATTCTATGCAAGAGTAAGCACAGAGGAAGAAGAACAGTTAAACGCAATCGAAAAACAGATTGAAGAAAATCGGGATATTATCAGCACAAAAGGCTGGATTCTGGTTGATGAATATATAGATAAAGGAATAACAGGCACACAGACAAAGAAAAGAAACGAATATATGAGGATGCTTGATGATATCAGTAAGGATAAGTTTGATATTATCGTAGTAAAAGATCAGTCGCGTTTACAGCGTAACACGATGGATTGGTACATATTCCTTAATGAGATTGTGCAGAACCGAAAGAAACTATACCTATATTTAGAGAATACATTTTTTGATTCTAAGGATAAGTTTATATTTGGTATTAAAGCTATGATGGCAGAAGAGTACAGTCGTGATTTGAGTAAGAAAGGCAATGCCGCTAAGAAGAGAAGACAGGAAAAGGGCAAGCCGATTATCACAAACCGTACATGGGGATTGAAGAATGTCAATGGTGAAATCCTGATAGATGAAGAAGAAGCGAAACTTGTAACACGCATTTATAAAATGTTTGCCGATGGTTTTGGTGGGCGTGTGGTTGCCAGAACATTAAGGGATGAAGGTATCAGGAATCGGAATGGTAAGACACTATCGGAAAATACAATCCGTGATATTGTGAAGAATCCGCTGTATAAAGGCGTTGCGGTCATGAATAAAGAACATTTTGACTTTGAAGCGAAGAAGATCATCAAGAATCCTGAAAGTGAGTGGATTTACAGAGAAGGGATTGTACCGCAGATTGTAGATGATGATTTATGGGAAAGGGCAAATGCACAGATTAACAGTCGGAAGACCGTAGACAGGACACATAATGTCGGCATTAATAAAGGGAATACGCTTCTATCATCTAAAATTATTTGTGGGGAATGTGATTCTAAGTATTGGAGAAATAAAAGGGCGCAGGGCGTTTACTGGTATTGCAGTGAGGGCGCACGTTCTGGAAAAGTCAGAGAAAAGACAGGAATGAAGTGTGTTTCGCTGAATCTGAAAGAAGATGAAGTATTGTCTTTGATTGAGCATCTAGGCAGACAGTTGATTGCAAAGGAAAAGACGGAAGAAGTATTGAGTAATGCAATCAGAAAGATTTATGAGGGACTATCTAATGTTGGTAGTGGGGAAAACTTAGAAGATATCCAGACGCAGAAAGAGAAGCTGAATAGAAGAAAAGATACCCTTATGGATTTGTTGCTTGACGGAACAATTGCGAAAACGGATTATTCCATCAAAATGAATGATATTACAAAGCAAATTGCGGCTCTAAATGAGAAGGAAATCAGACTACAGGAAAAGAAAGAAGAAAATGGTGAATTATTTAATCGTCTAAATAGCGTGAGAACATTATTTGAAAATGGAACAGAGAAAGGAATAGAAATTCCGCTGATGTGCGCTCATATAGAGCAGATTAAGGTATATGAAAAAAGATTGGATGTGTATTTAGACTTCTTAAAGAGTGTGGATTACTTGTCTGTAAATTGTGATAAAAATAACAAAAAATCATTTTCATATATGCCCATTTGTGTGGGTGGAAAGCTATCCCGAAGATGTGAAGGCGATTCTGGCAGCAGGTCATGATCTGGGCAACCACAGCGAGAATCATAAAAACATGTCACAGCTCTCCGACGAACAGTGTCAGGAAGAACTGATGAAAGTACATACCAGGGTGCAGGAACTGACAGGGTACGAGATGTTCCTTTTCCGGCCTCCCTATGGAGATTATGACAACCATGTCATAACTAATGCCCATAAATGCAGCTACTATCCGATCCAGTGGTCTATTGATTCTCTGGACTGGAAAGACTACGGGGCTGACGATATTGTCAGGCGCGTGGTGGAATCCGATAAATTGAAAAATGGTTCAATCATCCTGATGCATAACGGAGCCAAGTACACGGCTGACGCGCTGGAAGCCGTGATCACGGGGCTGCAGGATAAAGGGTATGAACTGGTGCCGATCTCACAATTAATCTACAGGGATAAGTACCATATGAAAGCGGACGGGACACAGGTGTCCGGGGAATAAAACGGTGGATGCGGCAGAAGAAGACAGGAGTGGCAGGATAAAAATCCGCATTGTTAAAATGCGGATTTTTTTGTATACTGGTTATTGAGTCAAACGATTCAGGCAGACTGCAGTGCCGATCCGGAGCGCTGGAAATGAGGATACCATAGCATGAAAACGATTTTAAAATACATGAAACCGTACAATACATATATACTGTTTACGCTGCTTTTGAAATTCGGTGCGTCCATGATGGATCTTTTGATCCCTTCTCTGCTGGCAAAGATCATAGACGATATCGTGCCGCTCGGGGAGGTGCGTCTGATCTTCTGGTGGGGAGGGGTGATGATCTTGTGTGCGGTCATTTCCGTGACCACCAATGTGCGGGCAAACCGTATGGCGGAGATTTCGGCAGGCGGGATGACGAGACAGCTTCGGCACGATCTTTTTGAGAAGATCACATATCTGAGCGCCAGACAGATGAACGGGTTTACGGTGTCCTCGGCGGTCTCCAGACTGACTTCCGATACCTACAATGTGAACCGGATGATGGCGAGGATGCAGCGGCTGGGAGTGCGGGGGCCGATCCTGCTGACCGGCGGTATTCTGATCACGGTGACGATGGAGCCGAAGCTGGCGTCGGTACTGATAGCCTCGCTGCCTTTTATCATTGTGATCGTGTGGATCGTCACGAAGCTGAGCATTCCCGTATATACCGGACAGCAGAGGGTGCTGGACGGGCTGGTGAGGGTTCTGCAGGAGAACATCACCGGCGTGCGGGTGATCAGGGCGCTTTCACGGACAGACTACGAGCGGGAGCGGTATGACGGCGTCAATGAAGAACTGGCCAGGATCGAGCAGAAGGCCGGCAGGATATCTTCTGCCAGCGGCCCGGCGACCACGCTTGTGCTGAATCTGGGACTGACGGCGGTGATTATAACCGGAGCATATCTGGTGCAGAAAGGGGAGACGGGACCGGGAGCGATTATCGCCTTTCTGAGTTATTTTATTCTGATCCTGAATGCCATGCTGGGCATTACCAGGATCTTTGTTATGTGCTCTAAGGGGATGGCCTCGCTGGGCCGGATCAGTGAGGTGCTGGAGGCGCCGGAAGAGATGCAGGTGCAGATCAGATCAGAAGAATCGGACAAGGCCATTGCAGGGGTAACGGAGGAAAGCATTCCCCTGGTGGAGTTTCGCGACGTGAGTTTTTCTTATAATGGGAAGGGAGATCATCTGTCCCATATCAGTTTTACACTGAAAAAGGGGGAAAGCCTGGGGATCATCGGCGCCACCGGCAGCGGCAAGAGCACCATTGTTAATCTGCTTCTGCGGTTTTACGATGTGGATACCGGAAGCATTTGGATTGGCGGCAGACGGATTGATACCATACCTTATCCGGAGCTTCGGGCCATGTTTGGGGTGGTGTTTCAGAACGATTATCTGATGGCATCGTCCGTGGAGGAGAATATAGATTTTTTCCGGGGACTCGACAGTGCGCAGGTCAGGGAAGCGGCACAGTACGCCCAGGCGGAAGCATTTATCCGGGAAAAAGAAGGGGAGATGGATGCCCGGATTGCGGTGCGCGGCAATAACTTAAGCGGCGGCCAGAAGCAGAGGATTATGATTGCACGGGCGTTGGCGGCAAAGCCACAGATCCTGATTCTGGATGATGCTTCTTCGGCCCTGGATTATAAGACGGATGCGAAGCTGAGAAAGGAACTGGGAGCTCATTTCCGGAATACGACCACGATCAACATTGCGCAGAGGGTCAGCTCTATTCAGGGTGCAGACCACATTCTTGTGCTGGAAGACGGCGGCTGTATCGGCTGCGGGACTCACACGGAACTTCTGGAGCAATGTTCTGAATATCGGCTGATTTATGAGCTGCAGATGGGGCAGAAGGAGTTCGGCAATGATACGACCCCGGCGGCAGCAGGATAATGAGAGCGCTGCAGCGCCGGCGGCAACAATGCAATGAGAAAGCAAGAGCCTCGGCGGCGGCAGGGCAATAAGAAGGCTGCAGCGCCGGCAGCTGCATAAAGCATGATTAAGAAGGAGATTTCACTGGATCATGGGGATCATGAAAGACAAGAGGGATAAGAAAAAGGCATATCAGGAGCGGGAAGTCTCTGCGGGATCATCTGCGCCGCAGGACGGTAAAGGCAGCAGGGCAGGCAGGAAATACCTTCTGCTGCGGTTATGGCGTTATCTGAGCCGGTACCATTTCCTGATTGTGGCGGGCATGATACTGATGTTACTGTCCAATATACTGGCGCTTCTTGGCCCCAGGCTGTCCGGCCGGGCCATCGACGCCATCGGTATCCGGGCAGGCGGGGTGGATTTCGATAAGGTGTTTTACTATACGGGCTGGATGGCGGTCTTTTATGTGCTCTCGGCCGGGCTGTCTTATCTGCTGTCCCTTTTGACGATCCATCTGACGAGAAAGATCATTTACCAGATGCGCAGGGATGTGTTCGAGAACCTGTCGAAACTGCCGGTGTCCTTTTTTGACGAATATTCCACGGGCGATATCATCAGTGTCGTCACCTACGATATCGATACGGTAAACCAGTCTCTTTCAAACGATTTTCTGCAGATTTTACAGAGCGTGATCACGGTGCTCTTTTCACTGGTGATGATGTTGTCCATCGCGCCGATGATGGTGCTGATCTTCGTGGTGACGATTCCGGTATCCATGATGCTGACGAAGTTTATCGTCAGCCATTCCCGTCCGCTTTTCCGGCTTCGGTCGAAGAAGCTCGGAGAGCTGAACGGCATGGTGGAGGAGATGATTAACGGGCAGAAGACCATCAAGGCCTACGGCAGGGAGGAGCAGGTGATCGAAGTTTTTGATAGGAAGAATGAGGAGGCGGTGGAGGCCAATACCAGGGCGGAGTATTACGGAACGCTGGCCGGCCCGTCCGTGAACTTTATGAACAACACGTCGCTGGCGCTGATCAGCGTATTCGGTTCTCTGCTGTATCTGCGGGGCGGCATCGGGATCGGCGATATTTCTTCCTTCGTACAGTATTCCCGGAAGTTCTCCGGGCCGGTCAATGAAGCGGCCAATATTATCGGGGAATTCCAGTCTGCTTTTGCGGCGGCGGAGCGGGTGTTCCGGCTGATGGATGCGCTGCCGGAGAGGCCGGACGGGGAGAAGGCGCGGGCGCTGGAGGAGGTTTACGGGGATGTGATCCTGCGGGATGTTTCTTTCGGTTATCAGCCGGAGCAGCAGATCCTGAAGGAATTTAACCTGCATGCGAAAGCCGGACAGCAGATTGCCATAGTGGGTCCTACCGGTGCAGGAAAAACGACGGTCATCAATCTTTTGATGCGCTTCTATGACATCAGCAGAGGCTGTATCCTGCTGGACGGACAGGACGCTTATGACATCAAGAGGGACAGTCTGCGCGGCGCCTACACTATGGTACTGCAGGATGCCTGGCTTTTCCACGGGACGATCTATGAAAATCTTGTCTACGGCAGGGAGAATATTACTATGGAAGAGGTGGAAAAGGCGGCCAGAGCGGCTATGATCTATTCCTATATCAAAAAGCTGCCGGAAGGGTTTCAGACACAGCTTTCCGACAACGGGGTACATATTTCCAAGGGCCAGAGGCAGCTTCTGACCATCGCACGGGCCATGCTTTCCGATGCCCGGATGCTGATTCTGGATGAAGCCACCTCCAATGTGGACACCAGGACGGAGATGCAGATCCAGAAGGCCATGCGCAGCCTGATGGCGGATAAGACCTGCTTCGTGATTGCTCACCGGCTTTCTACGATTCGTCATGCGGATTTGATTCTGGTGGTAAAGGATGGCCGTATTGCCGAGCAGGGCAGCCACGAGGAACTGATGAGGAAGCGCGGCGAGTATTTCCAGATGCAGCAGGCCCAGTTTGAAGGGGCGTTTGAGTAACGCGTTACGGCAGGAAGCGTGTGCAGCAGGTTGTCCTGGATATTATATATGGGAAGAGACGGTGAAAGGAATGAATATAAAAATGTCAGGGAAAGAAGTTTCCTGGCATTTTTTAGTATAGGGTGCGCCCAGCTAAGGGCTTGGAATTCGGTGGGTGAAAGTCCTACGGT
>CANPTH010000081.1 GCA_947576945.1 uncultured Lachnospiraceae bacterium | reverse complement strand
CTGAAATTCTGCTCGCGTCCTCAGCGTAAAACGCTTCGGAATGGAGGTAAAAATGTCAAAGGCGGAACGACTTATCGAAATGATGATAACAATAAATGCAAAGAAAGATTTTACAGCAGGCGAATTAGCAAAGGAGTTTTCCGTATCAAAAAGAACCATACTGCGTGACTTACAGGAATTGGAGCAGGCAGGTTTTCCTCTTTACTCTGAAGTTGGGGCGGCGGGTGGATATCACATTTTGAAAGAACGCATTTTGCCGCCTATTGCCTTTTCTGAAAGCGAGGCAATGGCTGTTTTCTTTGCCTGTCAAGCCCTGCAATACTACCGTGACCTGCCGTTTGAACAGGAGACCATATCGGTCTTGAAGAAATTCTTGAATTGTCTGCCATTAGATGTACAAACCAGTATCACTCAGATTCAAAATAAGGTTGTATTTTGGATTCCGGACAGACATTGCGATTCGCCTTTACTTAAAGCAATGTTTCTTGTCGTCATAAAACGCCATGCCGCAACAATACGGTATTCGTCAACCTATTCTGAAAGTACGCGCACGATCATACCTGTTGGTTTATATGCCATGAATGGGCTTTGGTACTGCCCGGCCTATTGTACAACAGCAGAGCAGATCAGAGTGTTCCGGGTTGATCGTATCAGAGAGATCATAGAGGAAAAGCCTTATCCAAAAGAGAAATACCCTATCCCTGCGTCGATTCAGGAATATCTTGAAAATACAGATGTTATAAACGATTATCATATGAAAATCCAACTGACAGATATAGGCGTTAAACGCTGTGAAAGTGAATGTCTGCTTGCAGGTGGATTACAAAGATTTTCAACGGGCGGCGGGATGATCGACATGGACATAAACCATGCTGCTTTAGAATGGGTTGCCGATTATATACTGCCATTTGGGAGTGATGCCACCGTGTTAGAACCTGTGGAGCTAATAAAGCTGATGCAGCAGAAAATATACAGTTTATATCAGCATTATTGCGGAGCGGAATAATGTTTCTGAAGTGCTGATTGAAATTCTTTGTGAGAGTTCATTGTAATAAACTGCGGCTGTGTGATATAATTTGGTCATACAAAGGAGAAGATATGAAGGCAACTAAGATACAATGGCATCCCGGTTTTGTAGCGGCGATGAATCTGGAGTTTTCAAAGGACAGACAGGGACTGATCTTTGAAAAAGAATATAATCTGAATACGAAGCCGTTGGAGATCGATCTTCTGGTGATCAAGAAGGATACATCCGTCAGGATCGGGAATGAGATAGGTGTCATGTTCAGAGGACATAATATCATGGAGTATAAATCTCCGGAAGATGCGTTGGATATCGATGCCTTTTATAAGGCAGGGGCATATGCCAGTCTGTATAAGTCTTACGGGGAAAGAGTGGATGCGGTCAGTGCAGATGATGTGACAGTATCACTGGTGCGGGAAGCAAGGCCGGATGGCTTGTTTGCATATTTTAGAGAACATGGTTACATCACATCAAATCCATATCGCGGGATATACTATATTGAAGGAAAAGTGTTATTTCCGACGCAGATCATTGTCACCAAAGAATTGGATGCGGTATCCCATATCTGGCTCGGTTCTCTATCGGAGAGGATGGAGAAGGAGAAAATGATCAGATTGATAGAATGTGCTGAGAAATTGACAGGAAAAGCGGAAAGAGAGTTTGCAGATTCGGTTTTGGAAGTAAGCATTGGAGCAAATAAACAGGTTATAGAAGAATTGCTGGGAGATGAGAGAATGTGTCAGGCATTAATGGAAATCATGGAGCCGCACTTGCAGCTTAGGGAAAAAGCAGGAATGAAAGAGGGTATCAAAGAAGGTATCAAAGAAGGTATCAAAGAAGGCATAAATGGCGCAGTGGATACCTTGAGAGCATTTGGGCATGGAGATTTAGAAATAAAAAATGCAATTATGCAAAGATATGTTCTTTCCGAAGAAGAGGCAGAAGAATACGTATATGGAAGGAATGAAAAAGCAGAACGTTAAGCCGGGATTTCCTTTTCCTTGTGGGAAGATAAAACAAAATAGGAGATGCCGAATAATGTCAGGAAAGGAAGAATATGTATGAGTTATGATTTAATGGTCTTCGAGAAAACCAAGGCTCCCAGCACCAAAAAGGAATTTATGACGTGGTTTGAAAAACAAACTGAATGGAATGAAGGACATGATTATCAGTCGATTGGCGTATCGTCTCCGGCATTGCAGAACTGGTTTATGGAAATGAAAGATACATTTCCGCCGATGAACGGTGAATATGCTCCGGATGTAGAGTTACTTGATGAAGATGAAGATTTAGAAAACCATGTGACAGATTACAGCATAGGGTGCGAAGTAATATATGCGGGATTTTCCTGGTCGGTAGTAGATGAGGCATATGAACTTGTGCAGACATTGGCACAAAAGCATGGGGTTGGGTTCTTTGATGTAAGCAGTGATGACGGTCAGATCATTCTGCCGGACGGAAGTGAAATCATATAGAGAAATTGAAAGATAAATCTGTCTGCTTTGTGGGAGGGTGACTATCGATTTGAGGCAACCTTGTCCCGTAGTTCGGTGCAGGACGAGGGACGGGGGTGAAGACGCAGCTGAAAGTAGAATGAAACCCCGCAAGGCAGCATTCATGAGCCAGGAATCAGAAAACAGGTTCCTGGTGTTATTTTTGCTCATAAAAAACAGCGCACTTTTTATAGTAAACTTACATCATGCTCAACCTGCCGCTTAGCAGGCCGCATGGCCATCCATGCTGTGAAAGTCGAGGACTTTCAGTAAACTTACATCATGCTCAACCTGCCGCTTAGCAGGCCGCATGGCCATCCATGCTGTGAAAGTCGAGGACTTTCACAGTAAGTTGTGGTATATTGTTATCAGGATGGGAAGAGTACTGTAGCCCGTGCGACAAAGAAGTTAAAAGACCATGGAATCATTGTGCGGGTTGGATCGACTAAAGCGGGTTACTGGAAATATTGAACAGGGAGGCAGCGGCATTTTGTTTGACAGGATGAGAGTATTATTTCATAAAAATACAGAAACGCAGGAGGGCAGTATGTATATTATCGCAGGCTTGGGGAATCCGGACAGGAAATATCAGAATACGAGGCACAATATCGGATTTGAAGTGATAGATGCGATCGCCGGGAAGAATCAGATCACGGTAGGTGAGCGCAAGCATAAGGCCATCATCGGCAAGGGGTATGTGGGCGGCCGGAAAGTTGTGCTGGTCAAACCTCAGACTTATATGAATTTGAGTGGTGAAAGCATAAGACAGGTCATAGACTTTTATAAGGTGGATGAGAAGAGCGAGCTGATCGTGATCGCGGACGACGTCAGTCTGGAGCCGGGACAGATCCGCATTCGCAAGAAAGGGAGTGCTGGCGGTCACAACGGACTTAAGAATATCATTCTGCACCTGGGGCATGATGAGTTCTGTCGGGTGAAAATGGGTGTGGGCGAGAAACCTGACGGATATGATCTGGCGGACTATGTGCTGGGGCATTTTTCGGACAAAGAGCGGGAGATTATGGATGAGAGCATCACGAGGGCAGCGGAGGCTGTGGAAATGATGATCGCGGAAGGACCGGATGCGGCCATGAATCAGTTTAATAAGAAGAATCGTTGACGGCAATCAGAAAGAAGGATATTGATTAAGCGGAGGTAAGATGTGAGGGCTTTACTGGCTCCCCTGGAAGAACTGGGAGAATATGAAGAGATTAAGAAAATGCTTGTGAGTAAGCAGGCCTGCGTGGCGCTCAGCGGGTGTGTGGATTCTCAGAAGCTGCATATGGTTTATGGGATTGGCGATGGTTTTCGGAATAAGATCATCGTTACTTTTAATGATTTGCGGGCAAAAGAGCTGTACGAGGACTATAAATTCTATGACAGGAATGTGATGTTGTATCCGGCCAAGGACCTGATCTTTTTCCAGGCGGATATCCACGGCAACCAGCTGACAATGGAGCGGATCCGCTGTCTGCGCAGGCTGATGGAGGGCCGGCCGACGACGGTGATCACCACCTATGATGCGCTGATGGCGCCGCAGATCCCGATGGAATCCTGGCGGCGGCATGTGATCCGTATCGACAGACAGAGTGTTCTGACGGAAGAAACACTGGCAACGCAGCTTGTGGAGCTTGGCTATGAGAAGAATTATCAGGTGGAGGCGCCGGGCCAGTTCAGTATTCGGGGCGGTATCGTTGATATCTTCGACCTGACGGAGGAGAATCCTTATCGGATCGAATTGTGGGGCGAGGATGTGGAGTCGATCCGCAGCTTTGATATCTTAAGCCAGCGTTCCATCGAGAAGCTGGAATCGGTCACGATCTATCCGGCCACGGAGCTGATCCTGACGGATGAGGAACTGCGAAGCGGCCTGAAAAAGATAGAATTGGAATGCAAGGCTCATGCCGCCCGCCTTAGAAAAGAGATGAAGACGGAGGAGGCCCACCGGATCGAGACGCAGATCAGGGAGCTGGAGGAACAGCTGTTAGAGCTGGGATTGTCCCGGGGCGCGGTGAATCTGGAAAGCTATGTGCACTATTTTTATCCGGCGCTGTCTGATTTCCTGGACTGTATCGACAATTTTTCCGCAGGAACGGCGGGGCGGGGCGGCAGCTGTGTGTTTGTGGAGGAACCGCTGCGGGTAAAGGAACATGCTGCGGCGGTGGAGCTGGAGTTTCGGGAGAGCATGATGCATCGTCTGGAAAAGGGCTATATTCTGCCCGGACAGATGCACATCCTGTACAGCGCGGAGGAGACGGCGGCCAGGATCGCCAGAGGCCGGGTGGTGACGCTTTCCATGATGGACGGGAAAAACCCGCTGTTCAAGGCGGACCGGAAATTTGATATCCAGACAAGAAGTCTGTCTTCCTATAATAACAGTTTTGAAGCATTGGTGAGAGACCTGGCCGGTTATAAGAAAAAGGGTTACCGCATCCTGTTGCTTTCCGGTTCCAGAACCCGGGCGAAGCGGCTGGCGGAGGATTTGCAGGAGCAGGAGATCAGCGCCTTTTATACGGAGGATCCCATGCGGGAGGTGCAGCCCGGGGAAGTGATGACTTACTACGGCCGGGTGCTGAAAGGATTCGAGTATCCGCTGCTGAAATTCATCGTGATCTCGGAGAGCGATATCTTCGGCGCGGAGAAGAAGAAAAAGAAGAAGAAAAAAGTCTACCAGGGTCAGAAGATCAATGATTTCAATGAGCTGCGGGTGGGGGATTACGTGGTGCATGAGAGCCACGGCCTCGGCGTCTATAAGGGGATAGAGAAGGTGGAGGTCGATAAGATCGTCAAGGATTATATGAAGATATCCTACCGGGACGGCGGCATCCTCTATGTGCTGGCCACGGGGCTTGACGTGATCCAGAAATATGCTTCCGCGGAGGCGGGAACGAAGCCGAAGTTAAATAAGCTGGGCACCCAGGAGTGGAACAAGACCAAGTCGAAGGTGCGCAGTGCGGTGGACGAGATCGCGCAGGATCTGGTGGAGCTGTATGCGACAAGACAGCAGAGCGAGGGCTTCCAGTACGGCAAGGATACGGTCTGGCAGCGGGAATTTGAAGAGATGTTCCCCTTCGAGGAGACGGAGGATCAGATCAGCGCGATCATGGCCACCAAGGAAGATATGGAGAGCAGCAGGATCATGGACCGCCTGATCTGCGGCGATGTGGGGTACGGCAAGACGGAGATCGCCATCCGGGCGGCCTTCAAGGCGGTGCAGGAGAACAAGCAGGTAGTCTATCTGGTGCCCACGACCATTCTGGCGCAGCAGCATTATAATACGTTTGTGCAGCGGATGAAGGATTTTCCGGTGCGGATCGATCTGCTCTCCCGGTTTCGCACGGCGGCAGAGCAGAAGAAGACGATCACGGATTTGAAGAAGGGCATGGTGGATATCGTCATCGGTACGCACCGGGTGTTATCCGCAGATGTGGAGTACAAAGATCTGGGGCTTTTGATCATCGACGAGGAGCAGCGCTTCGGGGTAGCCCACAAGGAAAAGATCAAGAAGTTAAAGGAAAATGTGGACGTGCTGACGTTAACGGCCACGCCGATCCCGCGGACGCTGCATATGAGCCTGATCGGGATCCGGGATATGAGTGTGCTGGAGGAGGCGCCGGGGGACAGGCAGCCCATCCAGACTTTTGTCTGCGAATACAATGAGGAACTGGTGCGGGAGGCGATCGTCAGGGAGCTTTCCAGAGAAGGACAGGTCTACTATGTTTATAACAGGGTCAACAACATCGCGGATGTGGCGGCCATGATCCAGAAGCTGGTGCCGGAGGCCAACGTGAGTTTTGCGCACGGCAGGATGAAGGAGAATGAACTGGAGCGCATCATGTATGACTTTATCGACGGGGAGATTGACGTGCTTGTGTCCACGACGATCATCGAGACGGGGCTTGACATCTCCAATGTGAATACGATGATCATCCACGATTCCGATCAGATGGGGCTTTCCCAGCTGTATCAGCTGCGCGGCCGGGTGGGGCGTTCCAACCGGACGGCGTATGCGTTTTTAATGTATAAAAGAAACAAGATGCTCAAGGAGATCGCGGAGAAAAGACTGGGGGCGATCAAGGAGTTTACGGAGCTTGGCAGCGGCTTTAAGATTGCCATGCGCGATCTGGAGATCCGGGGAGCGGGAAATCTGCTTGGCGCAAAGCAGCACGGCCATATGCAGGCGGTAGGGTATGACTTGTACTGCAAGATGCTGAATGAGGCGGTGAAGAATCTCAAGGGGATTTCCACGATCGAAGATTTCAATACGAGTATCGATCTGGAGGCGGACGCCTATATCCCGGCCACGTACATTGTCAATGAGGTACAGAAGCTGGACATCTATAAGCGGATCGCGGGGATCGAGAATGAAAAGGAATGCGACGACATGCGGGAAGAGCTGCTGGACCGTTTCGGGGAGATACCCAAGTCGGCGGAAAATCTGCTGCGCATCGCGCTGATCCGTTCCCATGCCCATAAGCTGTACATGCCGGAGGTGAAGGGCAAGGACGAGACGATCCGCTTCCAGCTGCGGCCGGACGCCCGCATCCGGGTGGAGAATATTCCCCGCCTGCTGCAGGCTTACGAAGGCAGGCTCACGTTCGAGCCGAAGGGTGTGCCGATGTTTCGGATGCGGTATAAGAAGTGCGGCGTGATCGAGAAGGATGAGGCGCTGCTGCTGGGGCTGACGGAGGCGGTGCTTCGGGATATGGAGGAGCTGCTGCTGTAGCAGGGGGGAAGAAAGGACAGAGGACAGATGATTTATTTGGATAATGCGGCCACCACCAGGACGGCGCCTGAGGTGGTGGAGGCTATGCTGCCTTATTTTACGGAATATTATGGGAATGCGGGCAGCATATACGGCCTTGCGGGTGAGAGCAGGAAGGCGCTTCTGCGGGCCAGAGAGACGATCGCCGGGACGCTGGGGGCCGAGGCGAATGAGATCTATTTTACGGCGGGCGGATCGGAGTCGGATAACTGGGCGCTGAAGGCGGTGTTTGAGGCGTGGCAGGATAAGGGCAGGCATATTATCACCTCGCGGATCGAGCATCATGCGGTGCTGCACACGTGTGAATATCTGGAAAAAATGGGAGCCAGGGTCACTTATCTGGATGTGAATTCTGAAGGGCTGGTGGATCCCGGACAGCTTGAGCGGGCGATCCGGCCGGATACGATCCTGATCTCCGTGATGACGGCCAACAACGAGGTGGGGACGATCCAGCCGGTGAAGGAGATCGGGGAGATCGCGGCGGCGCATGGTATTTTGTTCCACACTGATGCGGTGCAGGCGTATGGGCATCTGCCGTTGGCGGTGCAGGAATGTCATGTCGATCTGCTTTCGGCCAGTGCGCACAAATTTAACGGGCCGAAGGGCGCGGGTTTTCTTTATGTGGGGAAAAGGGCGGGAATCCGTTCCTTTATCCACGGCGGGCGGCAGGAGAGAGGCCGGCGTGCCGGTACGGAGAATGTGCCGGGGATCGTAGGGATGGCCGCTGCAGCCAGACGGGCGCATGAGCATATGGAAGAACGGGAGCAGAAGGAACGGATGCTGCGGGATTATCTGATCGGGCGGATAGAGGCGGAGATCCCGGATGTGGCGCTGAACGGCCATCGGATAAGACGTCTGCCGAATAACGTGAATTTCAGTTTTGCAGGCATGGAGGGAGAGACCATGCTGATCATGCTGGATATGGCGCAGATCTGTGCATCGACAGGGTCGGCGTGTACCTCAGGCGCCGTGGATCCTTCACATGTGCTGCTGGCGATGGGATTGTCCAAAGAACGGGCGCGGGGATCGCTGCGGCTCACGCTCAGTGAGGAAAATACGCGGGAAGAGCTGGATACCGTAGTGGAGGAGCTGGCGCGGATTGTGGCGCGGGTCAGAGGAATGATGGTAAGATAGATGATTCATGTACCTGATGAGGTTCGGAGTATTTGAGCAATTAGTTGATAATATTGAAATTTTATTTATAGAGTCCGGATTAACGGACTCTATTTTTTGTATCCTTATTTCAGAGAAGAACAGAAGTTCGATTGCCAGAAGAACAGGACTGGAAGAGAGATGCCCTGTGGCAGCCACTCGGCTCGCTGCCCGCGGGAATAAAGAGAAAGGAAGAGGTAAGGATCATGAAGGGTTATACAGTGGAAAGCGGTTATATTGGATATGTTAACGGGGAGTATATGTTGTTTGCCAGCGAGACGGATTATGTGGATTACGTGGAGAATTAAGGACGGTTCTGGCGAGGATGTATGGGGTGTTACAGTTTACGGCCGGCTGGGACGTGAACTGTAATCGTGTAGTATCCCCTTGAGTACTTTGATAATTGAATAGGCTTTACACTTTTTTACCAATCCGCTATAATAAAATCAACATGTAGATATGGTAAACAATATAACAAATTTCTGTTTCCGGCGCTTACAGGAGCCATATGCGCTGGCTTCTGCAAGGCTGAAAACGAAATTTCAATGTCGATAACTATAGTTGTCTAAAAAGGCGGTGAAACATGGAGGTATTACAGGAAATGAATAATGCTGAAATAATGCAGAGAGCCATGGATGATTTTAGAGAAGTGCAGGAATATATGGCAACCGCAAAGGAAGAAAACGCCACGAAGACTTATGCAAAATTGAAAAGGAAATATACTTCCCTGAAAGCATTGCTCAACAGTCTGGGCGTTAATATGACAGATATTGATGAAATAAAAGAATAACAATTACGTAAACAGTCAACCGGAGGGTGCAAGGTCTATTGAATTGTCGAGGGCTTTACACCTTTTTCATTTATCAAAAAGGAAGATAAGCAGGGATTGTCCCGATGTTTTGCTATATTTTCTACGATTTTAATAATATGGGACAAAACATGATTGCCAAATAATGGGCGGGGGTATATGATAAATCATAGTGTGTTGGGTAAAATATAATTCAGGCATATGTTGCGGCAGGCCGGCGGAGTGCATAGACTAAATAGAAGTATATGGATCGCGGCGGCCCGGTTCTATTCCCTGTGCCCTGCGGCGACAGTCCATAATATACGAGATGTTTGGAGAAAGACTTGGTTAAGAAGATTGATTCGATAGCGGTAAATTATATAGATGAAGGGGAAGGTGATATCATTCTGCTGCTGCACGGGTGGGGGGCCAACATTACTCTGTATGCAGGTATGATCGGTGTTTTGGCACGGCATCATCGGGTGATCGCGCTGGATATGCCGGGGTTTGGGAAGACGCCGGAGCCGCCGGAACCGTGGTGCGTGGATGACTATGTGAATTTTGTGGTGCGGTTTATGGCATCATTCAGGGCGTCGAAAATCAGTATTGTGGTGCATTCTTTCGGCGGCCGGGTATTTTTTAAGATGAATGCCAGAGAACGGCTGCCCTTTGCGATCGAGAAGGTAGTTCTGATCGACAGTGCAGGCATATTGCCGAAGAAGAGCTTCCGGCAGAAAGTGAGCCTGCGGTGTTACAAGATCGGGCGGGCGGTCATGAGTACGAAGGCGCTGCATTTTCTGTATCCTGACGCGGTGGAGGATATGAGGCGTAAGCGTGGTTCGGCGGATTACAACAATGCCACACCGACCATGCGGGCGACGCTTGTAAAGGTGGTAAATGAGGACCTGGAACCGCTGATGCATCTGGTGAAATGCCCTGCGCTCCTGATCTGGGGCGACCGGGACACGGCCACGCCGCTGTCGGATGCGAAGCGGATGGAAGAACTGATTCCTGATGCAGGGCTGGTGGTGTGTGAAGGTGCAGGACATTTTTCCTTTGCGGAGCAGGCGCCGAAAGTGCATAGTGCGCTGGAAGCATTTTTCCAGGTTTCTTAGTAAACCTCCATCATTTGTGTAAATGAGCAGTACGGAGTGCTGGCTGTCACGCAGGAACGTGGTCATAATATTCTGATGAAAGAGGAAGAACGTGCTGTCAGCCGGTTTGCACTTTAATAACGCAATAGCGTAATACTGGAAATAGAAATAAGATCGGGCAGGAATCGTTATGGATTGGATATGGATGCTTATCTGGTTCGTCACCTATGCGGTGGGGGCCGTTTTATATGAGATTTACATTGTGCATATGTTTCAACAGAATTCATATAAGCCGAGAGAGTATCGGGAGTGGATGCAGGTGCACAGCAACGTGGGCAGGCTGCTGGGAAAGAGCCTGTATGCGGTGATATCGCTTCCGTTAGTGATTGTCGGGAATACAGGATGTTTGATCGCTGCCTGTGTGATGAATGCAATGACTATATTGGTCAATAAACCGCGGCAGGCAAAGAAACCGCTTGTATATACGATGCGTGTGCGGCGTATGCTTGTTACGACGGCGGTGCTGTATGTAGTGGGGATACTTTTGTCACTGGCGGCAGGCGCGTATCGGGAGCGGGTGTGCGGCGGGATCCTGCTGGCGCTGTTTCTTGCGCAGCCCTTTCTGATCCTGTTGGTAAACCGGATCAACAGGCCGTTAGAGCAGGCCATCGACAGACATTATGTGACGGATGCGGCCCGTATCCTGCGGGAGATGCCGAATCTGACGGTGATCGGCGTGACGGGCAGTTACGGCAAGACCAGTGTGAAATATTTCCTGAATACACTGCTGTCCAGCAGATTTAATGTGCTGCAGACACCGGGCAACTACAATACGACGCTGGGTGTGGTGAGGACGATCAGAGAGCAGATGAAGCCCTTTCATGAGATCTTTATCTGCGAGATGGGCGCCAGAGAAGTGGGGGATATCAAGGAGATCTGCGATCTTGTGCATCCGGATCACGGGATCATCACTTCCATCGGGCCGCAGCATCTGCAGAGTTTTCACACGATAGATAACATCATTGGCACCAAGTTTGAGCTGGCGGATGCAGTGCCGGCAGAGGGCAGGGTATTCCTGAATTACGACAACGGTTATATTCGCGGACATAAGATTGATAAGAATGTGGTAAGCTATGGGACGATGGGCAGTGATATTGCTTACAGGGCCTATGATATAGCGGTATCGCCCAATGGTTCCACCTTTAAGATGCGGGATGAACAGGGTGGAGAGTATGAATTTCATACGAGGCTGGTGGGCAACCACAATGTGCAGAATATTGCGGGCGCCATTGCCGTGGCGCATACGCTGGGTATTCCCATGGATAAGCTGCGCTATCCGGTGAAGCAGCTGGAGAGTGTGCCGCACAGACTGCAGCTTAGCAGACAGGGAGGACGGATCCTGCTGGATGACAGCTACAATTCCAATAAGAACGGATTTATGGCGGCGCTGGATACGCTGGGAATGTTCAAAGAGCTGCGGATCTTGATGACGCCGGGCATGGTGGAACTGGGAGAGAAGCAGTACAGCGAGAATAAGGAAGTGGGCGTATATGCCGCAGATAAATGTGACTATGCGGTACTGGTGGGCAGAGAGCAGACGAAGCCCATTCAGGACGGTCTGCTGGAGGCCGGATTTGCGAGAAGCAGAATGATCGCGGTGGACAGTCTGCAGGAGGCGTTCCAGATGGTGAATGCGATTCCGGACGAGAAACAGAAGGTGGTATTGATCGAGAATGATCTGCCGGATAATTATGCGTGAGAAGGCGTATGGGCCCGGCGGGACAGTTGTAATTGATCGGTACAAACCGGTTTACAATAGTTTTAAAATATCAGAAAGGCATGGTTCGATAACATGAAGATTCGAGTAGGCGTATTTTTTGGCGGTAAGAGTGTGGAGCATGAGGTGTCGGTCATCTCCGGCCTGCAGGCGTATAATTCCTTTAACAGAGATAAGTATGAACCGATTCCAATTTATATCACAAAGGATAATGAACTTTATACGGGCGAGGCGATCGCTGATATTGCGAACTACAGGAACATTCCTGCATTGCTGCAGAAGAGTATCCGGATTTTTATGATGTGTGAGCAGGGACAAGTGCAGCTGATCCGCTATCCGGTGAAGAAGATGGGCAATTCTGTGGTGGCACAGATCGACGTGGCTTTCCCGGTGGTGCACGGCGCCAATGTAGAGGACGGTTCACTGCAGGGATTCTTACGTCACTATAATATTCCTTTTGTAGGGTGTGATGTGGCGGCTTCCGCGGTGACGATGGATAAATATGTGATGAAAACTGTGCTGAAAGACAATGACGTCCCGGTGCTGGACTGTGTGACGCTGAACGTGAAGGAATATGAGCGGGAAGAAGAGGCATCCTGGCACAGAGTAGAAGAGCGAATCGGATATCCTGTTATTGTGAAACCGGTCAACCTGGGTTCCAGCGTGGGAATTAAGGTGGCGAGGAATCGGGAGGAACTGCAGGATGCACTGGAGTACGCCTTCACCTTCAGCCCGCGGGTGCTGATCGAGCGTGCTGTTATGAATCTGCGGGAGATCAACTGTGCGGTCTTGGGCGATTACGAAGAAGCGTGGGCATCCGAGTGTGAAGAGCCGATCTCCAGCGATGAGATTTTAAGTTATGAGGATAAATATGTGGCAGGCGGCAAGGGCGGTTCGGAAGGGATGCGGACCGCGAGAAGGGAACTGCCGGCGGACCTGACACCGGAGAAGCGGGAAGAGATCAGGCAGATGGCGGTGAAAACCTTTCAGGTGTTAAACTGTAACGGGGTATCGAGAATTGATTTCATGATCGATCGGGATACGGATCAGGTGTATGTCAACGAGATTAACCCAATTCCGGGTTCGCTGGCTTTCTATCTGTGGGAAGCGCTTGATAAGCCTTATGCTGAGCTGTTGGATGATATGGTCGGTCTGGCGCTCAAGAGAGAGCGGGAGGAGAAGAATGTGATGACCTCTTTTGAAAGTAATATCCTGCAAAGCGCGAATCTGACTGGGGCGAAAGGGATTAAGAAGTAGGGCGGCATCTTAAAGAGGATATGGTACAAATGGGGATGTCTGACAGTAGGAGGATAAGAGAGGATATTATCTGGAATGAATTATAGAAAAGACAAGTATGGAAATGAGATTTCCATACTCGGATATGGCTGCATGAGATTTTCCAAAACGGCAGGCAGAATCGATATGGAAAAAACGGAAAGAGAAATCATGACGGCGTTCCGAGGCGGTGTCAATTATTATGATACGGCGTATGTCTATGCGGGAAGCGAAGCCGCGCTGGGTGAGATTCTGGAGCGCAATCACATTCGGGAGCAGGTATATGTCGCTACAAAGCTGCCGCACTATCTGATCAAGACGGCGGACAGCATGGATAAGTATTTTGCGGAACAGCTTAAACGCCTGCGGACAGATTATGTGGATTATTATCTGATGCATATGCTGACGGATGTGCAGACATGGGAACGTTTGAAAGCGCTTGGTATTCTGGAATGGCTGGAGGAGAAAAAGAAAAGCGGCGCCATTCGCCAGACAGGATTCTCTTACCACGGTAATTCGGACATGTTTTGTCGGCTTGTGGATGCTTATGACTGGGATTTTTGTCAGATTCAATATAATTATATGGATGAAAATTCCCAGGCAGGGCGCAGAGGGCTTCACTATGCCAATAGAAAGGGGTTGCCGGTCATCATTATGGAACCGCTGCGTGGCGGGAAACTGGTCAACAATCTGCCGGAAGAGGCGATGAAATTGTTTGCCGGTTATCCGATAAAACGCACACCGGCACAGTGGGCGTTACGCTGGCTCTGGAACCAGCAGGAGGTTACCTGTGTGCTGTCTGGTATGAATTCCGAAGAAATGGTGAAGGATAATATGGAGACTGCATCCACTGTTTCCGTGGGAGAACTTGATTCCGGAGAGGAGGCAATGCTGCAAAATGTCGTACAGGCCATTAATGCCAAAATGAAGGTTGGCTGTACCGGCTGCGCCTACTGCATGCCCTGCCCCAAAAATGTGGATATTCCGGGAACTTTTGCGGCGTATAACCGACGGTTTTCCGAAGGCAGAAATGCTGCATTCATGGAGTATTTCATGTGTACTGCAATGCGAAAAACCTCATCTGCAGCTTCCAATTGCATAAAATGCGGAAAATGTGAACAGCATTGTCCCCAACATATTGAAATACGCAGGGAACTAAATAGTGCCCGTAAGCAGCTGGAAGGCCCTCTTTACAAAATTGGACGGAAAGTTGTGGAACTGTTGAAGCTATATTAGCAAAGCATTTAAATTTCCAAACTTGGGTGCATATAATTTCCTTCTTTACAAATAATAGTAAAAACGTCGTTGGCTGTAAAAATGCCAACAGACGGAAATGGTAAACAGAATACTTGATCTGGATGATATGACCAAATATGTAACGGTTCTGATACTTGTACAGGTATGGCATCCGGCCTGAATGGTTTCGTGTTTGTTCGGATGTTTTCGGCCTTTACACAGTGACATATCTGTAGTAAAAGGGAAGAACTGTTACAAAATAACTATAATTTGTAAATTTGGAGGGATAAATGAATGAAAGCAACAGGTATTGTGAGACGAATAGATGATCTGGGTAGAATTGTGATTCCCAAGGAGATCCGCAGGACATTGCGGATCAGAGAGGCGGATCCATTGGAGATCTTTACGGACAGGGAAGGTGAGATCATCCTGAAGAAATATTCACCGATTGGTGAGATGGGAACCTTCGCCAAGCAGTATGCGGAGAGTATGGCACAGGTGTCCGGGCATATAGCGATGATCTCAGACAGAGACCAATTTATTGCGGTGGCAGGCGGAATGAAGAATATGCTGGGCAAGTCTATCAGCAGGGAACTGGAGGAAAAGATTGACCACAGGGAGAGTGTGGTAGCGGCCAAAGGCGACCGGAATTTCATCGAGGTGGGTAATGATCTGGAAGATGTACATCACGAGGCGATCAGCCCGATCATCTGTGAAGGGGATGTGATCGGCTCGGTGGTTCTGCTGGAGACTGACCATAAGTCCAAGATGGGTGAGGTGGAACAGAAGCTGATCCAGTCGGCAGCAGGGTTTCTGGGGAGGCAGATGGAGCAGTAGAACGGTCTGAGAGCCGGACTTAATTCGGAAATTTTCATTAAAAATTTGATATGGAGAATGCATGAAATAACTTTGGCACGGACAGATAACTGCTCCGTGCCATTTGTATGAAAGAAATTTATGATTTCTCTATCGGATGTCGGTACCGGGAACAATTCCGAATATGTCTCAGGTTCTGGTATAGAAAGGCTGAAAGGTTGAATAAATTCTCTGATGAGCAATTTATTCAACCAAGAATTTGTGCCGCTTCGGAATGGAGGGAAAAATATAAAATTTTAGAAAATGTATTGGAAAGGACTGAAAAGGATGCCTGTCTTTTTTAGTGAAAGATATGCATAGTGTGCCGGTGTCTGCTGTTAAGAAATTTTAAGAAACAGGTTAAGGGCTGATTAAGAAGTTTTGTTTATAGTGTAATTTAAAGATAGCAGATTGAAGAAAAGGTGAACGATGTTTGAGTAAAAGAATTGATCAGTCCCTGCGATGGTACGTATGGGAGAGTTTGTGGCAAGGGCGGAGAAAGAAGGTGGGTAGCTAATCTGAAATGAAGTAATTACCAGAATAATGTTGGAAGGAACAATATTTATTAAGAACTTGAAAATAAATCATCTGAGGAAGGAAGACATAATCATGGAAAGTAAAGCATTGGATTCTGTTTTAAGAGGAGCAGGGGTCAGGAGAGAGCCGGTGGAATGCCGTATCCAGGAACGGAGACACATTAGAATTAAGTGAAGAAGGAAAAAGACGAAGAGAACATACGGATATGGATCAGCCGTCTATTTCCGGGGAAAAGGTAATTTCTGGCTCCGGGAAAAAGATATCAGATAATATCCTGACAGGATATTCAGAAACAAAATTGAAACAGTTATATGCTAATAGAGAAATAACAAAACAGCAGTATGACCGCATAATGAAAAGGAAGATTGTCGACAGGCGCAGTAAAGGCACAGATTGAGCAGGAAAAAGAAAGGGCGTATGAAAGATCATACGGGAATGGAAAGAAGCATAAAAAAATATATTGCAGAATTTTTGGGAACTATGATACTTGTTTTGTAGTTG
This sequence comes from uncultured Lachnospiraceae bacterium, assembly GCA_947576945.1. GTDB lineage: Bacteria > Bacillota > Clostridia > Lachnospirales > Lachnospiraceae > UBA3282. The sequence goes on along the minus strand of CANPTH010000081.1, from coordinate 1,119 downwards.
GGGTGGCTCTGACGCTCGTTCACATATTTGGTATTCATTTTACCGGAACAAGCGTTAATCCGGCAAGGGCGCTTGGACCCGCAGTTTTTGCGAGGGGAGATGCGTTGAGCGGTCTTTGGGTGTTCATTCTGGCTCCGCTTGCCGGAGGCGTTTTGGCGGCTGTAGTGTGGAAAATGCTTCAGAGTTCCTCAAAAGCAATTGAATAATAGCAGTTGACTACTGGTGCGTATAGGAGAATTTCCAGCAGCGGCAGATAGGAGGGAAACAATATGGAAATGAATCTAAATTATCGTGGAACGTATTCAGAGAACAAACTTGTCAGGGAGATGACCAGAATCATAAGGGAGAATGAGGAGAACGCAAAGCGTCAGAATCAGACAGGGAAGGCATTCACTAAAAATTACCAGGCGATTTCACGGGATGGCGATATATTAGAGATCAACAGAGACTGTTACATAAAATATCAGCAAAAGCGACAGGACAGGGAATGATATGGCAATTTTTGATTTGTTACAGATGAGCGGCAATAATCTTTTGCGCAGAAAAGTGCGTACACTGCTTACCATTCTGGGCGTTGTCATCGGGACGGCGTCCATTGTGGTAATGCTTTCTCTAGGACTTGGATTAAAAAGAACATCCATGAAACAGATTGAACAGTCTGGCGGGCTGACAACGATACAGGTCTATCCCAATGAAGGTATGTCAGATATTGCAGGAAATGGTGATAAGAAAAATCGGAAGCTTATTACGCGTTCAAAAATCCTGTTGTTTCTTCTGGCGAAGGAGAAAGTCTTACCCCGCCCAACTCGCCTAAAAAATATCTTCTCTCGGTATGCGGCGTGCTGGCTGGTAGCGCAGAAGAATATTCCAATCACAGTTATATAGCGCTGGCAGATATCGATGCGCTGCGGACGCATCTTAGGAAAGCTTTCAGGAACAAAGCAATACCAGGACAACCAACAAAGAAAAACGGAAAAACGTATAAGGAAATTTATAATAACAGTGCTTATGTGCGCGTGGATGACATGAAAAAGATGGAGAAGGTACAGAAAGCCATTACAGATGAGGGTACTGAAAAACTCCCACTTTTTTGCGGGAGCTTTTTCTTTTCAACATATA
>CANPTH010000080.1 GCA_947576945.1 uncultured Lachnospiraceae bacterium | reverse complement strand
ATTATACCATATCGCCTTACACATTACAACTATTTTTACAATTTTATTTTAATCTCTTTCTCAACTCCGTTACTATTCACGTCCAATGTCAGTTAGTTAAGAACTTTGAAAATTGGACGGATGGTCTGAATATCAGGAATAAAGTGTCATTCGGGAATGAATTATAGAACCAGCGGAGTGGATCATGCCATTTGCCAGGCAGCATTTTTTGCATAACAAATAAGCAGATATTAAAAACGCCCGCCTTGTGGTATAATAGTCTTGTCAGTTAGAACCGGTATGTAAAGCTGACCGGTACCTTGAATCTTTGCTGGCGGGCAAAGTTCCTGGAGGGCCTGATAGGAAGCGTGTGCTTTCTGATCAGGCCTTCTACATCAGGTGGTTCTTCGCCGCAATACAGCCGCAGGAAATGACGGCAGATCTTGAATGCGATCGAAAAATCAACCTGATGGATATGCTTGCGTTTCCACTTTTCAAATGTGACCTGCCTTGTTATGTAAGAGCAGAAATTAAAAAGGATGAGCCTCGCCCATATCTCATGGGTGATCATCTGCCTGCTTTTTGCATGGAAATTCACGGCGGCTATCGTGTGTTTGAGTGTGCAGAAAGAAGTTTCAATTCCCCATCTGAGGTGGTATATCTCTTTGATCTCCTCCGCATGAAATTCATTTTCAGGAAGGTTTGTTATGATGTTCTCACAGGCGCCGTTCCCAATGGGGAAACACAGGACGCGCAGGGATATTTCGTATTCCCCATACCCTTCAGCCGGGAAATAGTCAAAAGCCACCTTTTTGCAGATATACCGGTAGTGGCCAGCCAAATCGTGATGCAGGTATTTCTTTTTTGAGAGGCTTCTCGTAAGATACCTGGTCATCCGGATGTCAAATGTCTCCTCTTTTGGGAGGTCGGTTCCAAGGAGCCGCTTCATTTTTGCATCAGTTGCCCGGATGACAAAAAAGGCTCTGTTTTCAATGGCGTGTGCAAAGACATTGCAGGCATGGAACCCTCTGTCGGCAATGAATATAGGAACCGTGCCATTGCAGGGGGGGTGCCTGTCGATCAGTTCATATAATGCGGCGAATTCATTTCTTTTGCGCATGGGCTGGATGATTGCATCGGTATAAACCTTATTGAGCAGGTCATACAAAGGGACGAGGTATATCTGGTTATAGCCTTTTTGTGAGCGCCCTCTGGGGTCATAATAGCTTTCCGTGTCCTTTGGGTTTCTGGTAAAGGTAAAACCGGAACCGTCACATGCAAGGAGCTGGTATCTGCCTTTTAACAGGGATTTTGGCTTGAAGCAGTTGTTGAAGTTGTAAAAAAGTTTTTGGAAAACATCATCGGAAAGTTTGGCGCGCTGCTGGCAAAAAGCAGAAAGTGACGGTGTCCCGGCATCGAAGGCGATCTTCCTGTCACGGGTAAAATCAATTCCAGGGTGCCTGCAGAAATCCTCATGGCGCTGATCCATCTTTTCAATTTCAGACAGCAGGGTTTGTTTGATCTTTTCAGGGTTAGTCATAGTGTGCGCCTCCTTGGATTGAAATGATAATGCTTACAATTCAAGGGCCGCTTTCGCTGATTATTCTCAGCGAAAGCGGCCACACATTTTCGATTCTTTGTCAACCCCTTTAGAGAAGCTTTTTATAAAATTTTGATTAGACCCTGTGTCAGAATCTGACTTGATAGCTTAACTTACTGACATTGTCCGTGAATAGTAATTTAAATCCTTCTATTTTCCTCAGATAATTACGCTGTCAACTTTATTATTTTGTTCCATATGACAAATATTTACTCTCCTTAATGTACCTTCACCGACTTCATCTGCGCCTTTACGCACAACTCCGCCGCCTTGAAAGCGTGTTCCTGCGTCATGGCGTTTTCCGTACGATCTATACAGTCCAATATCAATTGCCCGAAATATGGGAACCCAACTTTTCCCGCAACATGAAAATGATGTTCGCCCTCTTTGTTCACCATAAAAACATGGTCCAAACTGCCATCGTTCATACCTACGCTTACATATTTTCGCAGCTCGATATAACCCTCCGTACCAAGGATAAAAGTCCTGCCATCGCCCCATGTGGAAAGTCCGTTGGGCGTAAACCAATCCACACGGAAATGCTGGGTCGCACCGTTGTCTCCCACAAGTACAGCATCGCCAAAGTCCTCCAGTTCCGGATAATCGGGGTGAGCATAATTTCCAACCCGACTGTATTTGACCTCTGCATCCTTTACGCCGCAGTAGTACAAGAACTGCTCTGTCCGATGGCTTCCTATGTCACAGAGTATTCCGCCGTATTTTTCCTTTTGAAAAAACCATTCAGGTCTGTACTTCGGGTTGCCGATACGATGCGGCCCAAAACCATCAATATGTATAGGCCGGCCTATCGCTTTCTGCTCAATAAGCTGTCCTGCAAAAACTGTGGACTCAACGTGCAGCCGTTCGCTGTAATACACCATGTACTTACGGCCCGTACTGCGTACAGCCTCCCTTGCCGCTGCCAACTGTTCAAGAGTTGTGAGGGGCGCTTTATCCGTAAAGCAGTCTTTTCCCGCCGCCATGACACGCAGTCCCAGCGGACACCTTTCGCTTGTTATTGCGGCGGAACATATAAGCCTTACCTCTGGATCGGAAAGCGCTTCCTCCTCACAGCGTGCAGCCGCAGCCTCCGGAAACTTTTTTGAAACTCCGCAACCTTTTGAGGACCGGGGTCGTATACCCATTTTATCGTTGCTCCAGCCTCTTTAAGTCCGCCGCACATACCGTAAATATGGCCGTGCTCTAACGACACCGCCGCTATGCTAAATTCCACTGCTTTTACAACATGTGCCGGCTTACCCTTTGGTGCATAATTCATTCCGCTTGATATATTTGATATTTTCTGTGCTTTCACCCTGTTCCGGCTTGCTTTGATACTTTTCTTTTCTGCAAAGATCTATAAGATATTTTTCAAATAATGCCTCGTCCGTCGGAATTTCCGCCCAATCGTCCGTTCATGAAGAAAGATAAGCGGTATTAAAAATCGAAAGAGAATTCAGCCCCTCCGCACCGTCAGCGATCATTTCCGTGCCGTTTAGTATGGACTGCGCAAAGGCCTCGATCACCTTCGAATGTCCCTCGGATTCAGGAGCAGAAAATTTCTCATATTCGGTTTCCGGCGAAACAAATCCCTCCTTCGACGTTAAGCAGAACTCCCGTTCGGAAACTTTAAGTCTCCACCATTTCAACTTTCCACATTCGATAACTAATTTCCCAAGATCACCCGATATTTCAAGACGATTCGTGCCCGGCGCTTCCCCCGTTGTGGAAATAAATACCGCGGTCGATCCGTTTTCATATTCGCCGTATATGGTAACGTCATCCTCAACTCCTATATCGTGGTATTTTCCTACGGTGCAGAAAGCCCGTACTCTTTTGGGCATACCAAATATCCATTGCCACAAGTCGAGATTATGAGGAGCCTGATTTAAAAGTACGCCGCCGCCTTCGCCGTTCCATGTGGCGCGCCAGCTTCCCGAATCGTAATATGCCTGTGTACGGTACCAGTTGGCGACTATCCATACCATGCACTTAAGTTGTCCGAGCTGACCGCTGCGGACAATCTCCCGGGCCTTTGCGTACATTGGATTCGTATTATACCAAGTCTTATTTTTCCATAACAGCCCTCCCTTAAGACACTGACGTCTGATTTATGTTATGCCTTCGGTGAACAAAGAAAACTCATGTCTTTCATTCACTGAGGGTATCAAGAATTGATTTATAATGTAATTGCAATTTTTGTCATACTATATTGCAAATCCACGTATATTGCCGTACAATCAAAATATAAGTCTGCATACCATTTATGACAATGCAGACGGGCGTTGGATACTCTTTGGAGTAAAGGATTACACGTTTATGGAAGATTATTTACAGGAATTTACATTTAATAACATTCATGTAAGACACGCGATTGACCGCAAACCTGACGACAGTACCTGCGAAATGCACATACTGAAATATATAAACGAACATTTGTATGAAAAGATATCCGTGTCAATGCCTGCGGAGCATTTTTATATAAGCATATCGCCATTCAACAGAATATTCAGAAACGCAACCGGCAGTTCTCCCTGGGAATACATAACGCTTAAAAGGCTGACCGCCGCAAAAGAAAAAATAAGCAGCGGCACGCACATTACCAAAGCCTGCGAAGAATGCGGCTTTGATGATTACTCGGTTTTTTACAGAGCATATGTGAAGTATTTCGGCCGCTCTCCGAAACAAGATAACAACTAAGACCTGTTTTGCAGTCAAGCACACCACGGCATTCGATTTTTCACCATGTTCCGGAATCATTTTAAGATAAAGCGTTCAGGTTCCGACATCCACGCCTCAAACTCAGATATGCTGGATGCCCTTGCCGCGCATCTGTGCCATCCGACCAGAACATTCAAATTCGTCTCCTGTCCGATACGCTGCGCGATCTTTGTCGGAATCTTTCCCAGTTCCTCCAGCAATTCCATGATATCTTCTATTTTTCCTTCGTTTTTTCCTTCCCGCCTGATTCTGTCTGCTATCTCACACATAACGTCTACTCCCTCCTTCTGCATCTTATATAAGTTGACTCGCTCCACGATCCGTGGGAATAATTTTGTCTGATAAAACGGATCTGAGTCCTTCAGATAATGCAGCAATTCGTCAATTTCTGCGTCTTTAGACGAATACTTCAGATTAAAATATTTCTCGTGCACTCCGTTAGCCGCATCGATTGCCAGGCTGTTATCTCGTATCTTCCTGTCAACCTGATAAACTCCTGTTTTACATCCAATAAAATCTCCCTTCGTAATATAGAGCACCGTCACGTCCGGTAATTCATAGTACTCCTTGCCTTTTTCCAGAATGTTCATGTCAATACACGACGTGTAATACCGGGTTCTTCTAAATGGCGCATCCTCACTGTACATCTGCAATTCAATGCAGATCATATTTCCGCTGTCTTCCTCCGCCAGGATATCCAGCTGCACGGAATGGCTCTCCAGATTTCTGATCACATACTGCGTCCTGACGCTTTTAAGCCGCAACCCTGGCTGCTGCATCAGGATTCTGCATAACTCCTGGCTGGCCGCCAGATCCTCAAATACTTTCCCCGCAAACAGATCGCTGGCCAGATTGAATTGCCGTACCCACTGCCGTTTCTGTTCATAAGTATCCAAAACACTCTTCTCTTCCATTGAAACCCTCCTTTATCATTTTCATACAGGAAAGTCACAATAAAATTCGGGATTTCTTAACATAACAATCCTGCCAAACAAATGTGAGTCTTCGGCAGAACTGCCTGACAGTGCACGAAATGTACTTGCAATCCACAGGAAATGGCAAAAACAGTAACCGTCTATTATAGTCCGTCCCTGCCCGCGGTGCACATTTAAGAATCAAGATTTGCTTTATTACAGAGAGTATAACACACCATCGTCCTGTATGCAATATGTGTTGCACATATTTTAGAACGTTTTATCGTTATGTCTTCCTTTAGAATCTGTCTGCTCTTATTAATCAAAAACCTTTGCGGCAGTCGCCAAATATCTGCAGACAGCCACTTGGCTCGTTGCTCGCGTCTTCAGCGCAAAGCGCTTCAGCATGGAGGGAAAAATGTTTACGAATGCGAAAGTCAGGTTGGATGCTCTTTGGAGCATCCAACCACACAGGTAGAAATATTTTGCTCCACCCGCCAAAAATCTCTCGCGTTAAATCAGTCGGGAATGAGCGACTCATACCTCACTATATTTCCTCAATATACTTAATACCATCCAACTTCGCCATTCTGGCTATCATCTCCGTATGGCCGGCTTTTATCGCATATTTTATAGACAATAGCGCAATGACTTCCTTTTTTGACTCACCTTTTATTTTGGTGACCTGAGCATCCCTTACTGTAATTTCATCTCTCCTGCATTCATCCATGAAAGAATTCATAGCATCGGAGGAGTCAAAATTTATATACAACCGCATATATTTTGAATATTTCTTTACAACGCTATCAAACTTACGGAGCACGGCCATTATCAGTAAAATGGCAATTCCTGCTACGATCGCGCCTTCATAAAACCCGATTCCAATGGCCAGGCCAATGCATGCTGAAGCCCATAATCCCGCTGCTGACGTAAGCCCACATATCCTGGAATCCTTCGTCACCAGAATGGTTCCCGCTCCCAGAAATCCGATTCCGCTGACCACCTGGGCACCAAGCCTTGTCGGATCACCACTCTGAAATACATAATATATGTACTGATTTGTCATCATCACAACGCAGGCGCCAAGGCACACGACCATATAGGTTCTTGCACCGGCCGGCTGATTCTTAAGCCCTCTTTCCAGTCCAATGGCCCCACCGACCAGTATTGACAAGCCTATTCTTCCCACGATCGACAAAAGGGTAATGTCACGCAATTGTTCCATCAGCATTTGCCCACCTCCTTATACCATCCTGTCAGCTTATACACATGGAAAATTCTTTAGTCTTTCCGTTTTCCGTGTTTTCTCAAATAGTCCACGCAATGATATGGCCAGTCTGTCTGGATGATGTCAAATCCTTTATCGGCAAGCCATCCCCAACCTTTATCCGGATCCTCAATAAGAGAAATATCGTCGCTATGTCCTGCCGCTAACGGAACCTTATACGAATAGATCAATGAATTGACCCATAGTATCTTCCCTTTTTTGTGCATCTTGTCGATATATTCATCCTGCGCAAGAGGAGACTCTTCCTTCTCAAACACCAACTCTGCTCCCATGTAGTTGATATTCATTTTCTCAATCTTCTCTGTCGCATTGTCCACCTGCTTAAAAATAGGCATATAATCATATTTGGACGCATATGTCTCTACCATCTTCAAAGATGCATCCGAAGGGTCACTCTTCAGCAGAACCTGTTCTCTCATTCCGTGGCGTTCTACGATCGCCGTTACCGTATCCAGAATATCAACGCAGCGATCCAGATTCAGGATTGCTCTCCCCTTCAAATGCTCCAGAACATCATCGAATTTCTCGAGTCCCATTTCCGTCTCTGTCAGATCCGCATTGCATCTCTTCAGCGCCAGAATCTCTTTGGTCGTCAGCGTCTCAATATGAATATGTCTGTCAATATGGCCCGGCTCTTTTCCTGTATGAAAAATAAATACATCACCATCCACATTTTTAAACAAATCCATCTCTATGATGTCAGCCCCCTCCTTGATGGCAATATCAAATGCCGCCATCGTGTTGCACGGAATATTTCCTCCAAAAGTCCCTCTGTGCGCTGCTACCAGAATACCATTTTCCTTATGTGTCTCACTTAATGTTCTCATCTGCCATTCACTCCTTTTTTACTTTTCATAATCATATTTTTAATCTGCTTAATGCCGCCGTACCGTCCAAGCCATAAAGCTATAGTCGATATCACCATCAACACGACCGTGTATACAAATGACATTGCCTGCGCGTCAACGGTTGCCGTCTCATCGGTTGCCGACTTTATCACAATACCCAGCGGCTGAAACGACGGATGGTATAAGAATACAGACAGATCATACTCCGCCAGTAAACTGTTAAAATTAAGCACCACTACCGAAAGCACTACCGGCATGATGATAGGAAGGATCACTTTCCTTATCGTATAAAACGGCTTTGCTCCCATTACCTTCGCCGCCTCTTCCATGTTGGCATCCAACCCGATAAACGCCGCCCTGATCATTCTGTAAGAAAACGGAATCTTGATGATAATGTAGGCAAGCAGCATGATCACCGGAGTTGCGATCAACACTTTCGTCCCCAGAAGCAGCCTTGGCACATCATACGTCATCATCAGGCCGAGAGCGATCATCGTAGACGGCAAAAGCCACGGTATCAAAATCGCCGGCTCGAACAGCTTATCCAGCTTCTTCTTTCCTTTCGTAACAATCCTTGCTACCGCCACGCCAATAACAGCGACCGCTGTTGCTGCCAGCAATGAGTATACGACACTGACAAGATACGGCTTATATGCCGTAGCCGATCGGAATAATTTCGCATAATTCTCCAACGTAAAGGAATCCGCGGTAATCATTCCGGTCTTGATCGTCAACCCGTCCGTAAACGAAAATACCAGTACATTTATGATCGGCAGCATATAAATAACAAACATCGTATATGCAACGATATGAGCTGCCACATTCATGATCGGATTCTCAATTTTCTGTTTTACAAGCCTTGCTTTTGTTTTGGATACGGATATATAATTCCCCCGCTTTTCCACTCTCTGCATGATAAGCAAAAGAATGGATGTTGCCAGTCCAAGTATGATAGCCAGCAGCGCCGCAATCTCTCTTGACCCCTGCATGCCCGCAAAAACTTTAATCATAGGATTGATCGTCTGGAAATCCGGTCCACCGACGATCAACGGTCCTGACATGGTACTGAGTGCCGCCAAAAACGTTAAGATAGTGATTGCAAAAATAGTAGGACTCATTGTAGGAAGCACGATCTTGAACAGGATCGTCATCTGGGATGCTCCCATATTCCTGGCTGCCTCTATAGTATGGTAATCCAGTCCCCGGATTGCATTTGTCAGAAACATCATGTGATTGGATGTTCCCGAAAACGTCATAATAAACAGAACTGCCCAGAAACCTACGAACCATTGCCTGTCCATACCCGGATATAGATTGCAAAGAATCGTTGTTACGATTCCTGTTTCGCCGTACACAAATTTATAACCGGTCACCAGCACAACACCCCCGTAGATCAAAGTCGTCATAAAACCAAGACTAAGAAGCTTTGAACCTTTGATGTCAAAATACTCCGTAAATAGAACAACCAGTATTCCGGAAATATTTACCGTCACGATCGATGCTACGGCAAGAATAAAACTGTTCTTTAAACTTTTGATCGCACGAGTCGATTTCATGACCTTTGTAATGGCATCTGTTGAAAATTGTCCGTCTTTTATAAATACATTCAGCAGAAGGTTCACATTCGGAAAGATCAGGAACGTAACGATAAACCATATCAAAAATATTTTTAAGGCCAGAGAAGGTATACTGATATTACTTTCTCTGAATTTTGCTGTAAGTTTATTCATCAGTATCCTCCTTTAAAACTGCATGATATCCTTTGGATTGATAAATACCGAGATCTCATCGCCCTCATCATAAAATTGAAAACCATCGTTCTTCTCAAGGTATTTTATGATCTCATCGCCGCATTTCACTGTATATTTTGTCATCACACCGTCAAATTCTTTATCAATGACTACACCCTCGATCGATACATATCCCGGTTTTTCTGTGTCAATGCAGCGCTCGATTCTGACAAAGCCAGTCTTGTGGATATCAAGTCCAGCCTGCTCCTGCTCATTTATCTTCTTTAAGATACCTGTCTCCAAACGATTGATGTCTCCGATAAAATCACATACAAATTCACTGCTGGAATGATTATAGATCTCATGGGGCGTACCGACCTGTTCGATAAAACCATTATTAAAGACAGCGATCCTGTCAGACAGTGTGAGGGCCTCTTCCTGATCGTGCGTCACATACAGAGTCGTGATCCCCAAATCTTTCTGAAGCCGCTTCAACTCTCTGCGCAGTTCAATCCTCAGCTTGGCATCAAGGTTCGACAATGGCTCATCCAGGCATAGAATCTTCGGCTCCAGAACAATAGCACGAGCCAGGGCAACTCTCTGCTGCTGTCCGCCGGACAGCTCTGAGACATTTTTGCGCAGCTGTTCATCATTGATCTGAATCTTCGCCGCTACAGCCCGAACCTTCTGATTAATCTCTGCTTTTGGCAGCTTCTTTACCTTTAATCCAAAGGCAATATTTTCATATACCGACATTGTCGGAAAGAGCGCATAGCTTTGAAAGACCATTCCTATGTTTCGCTTCTCCACCGGAAGATTTGTAACATCGTCACCGCCAACAATGATCTTTCCCTTAGACGGTGTCAGAAACCCCACCAAAGCTCGCAGCGAAGTCGTTTTTCCACAACCACTCGGTCCCAGAAAGGTGAAAAATTCTCCTTCTCTTACTTCCAGGTTAAGATTCTCGATCGCCACAAAATTACCGTATTTAATTTCTACCTGCTCATACTTTATCATCTGCTTTTCCCACCTTATTCTAAGAATATACCCCGCAGCTCATACGCTTTTCCTGCGGGGTCATAATCCTTCTCAATACATATTCCGGATTATTTGCAGTCTCACATCACTGCATAAACTCCAGTTCTGCTTTCTCCACCCACGCGTCAACATTTTCTGCAATAAATGCCCAATCCAGATCCTGCGGCTTCAAAACGGCAACCAATTCTCTAATATCGTCGCTTACATTCTCAAGTGCTTCCTGCTGACAGGGAATCGTCCCGAAATTATTCGACCATTCAAGCTGCATCTCGGAGCCGCCAAGCCAATTACAGAATTCTACACAAAGATCATATTTATCTGTACCCTTGACAATAGCCAGAGACTCAACAACAAATGGTTCTCCCACTTCCGGAGTCATGATCTGGAACTTATAATCTCGATTCTTCTGCTCCGTCAGAACACCCGAAGCCCAATGCTCATCCATCGGATACGTTCCGTCAATGACATCACCGATAGAATCCGCGCCCTCTGCAATATCATGTGCATTTCCGATAAAACCTTTGGCCATTTCCCAGCCTTCTTCGGAAATTCCCAGTTCTCCTTCCGGATCCTTATAACGGCTCACAATACTTGCATATACTGTCTTACCTGTTCCGCCGCCCAATCCGTGCAGCTGATACTGCCCTTTATACTTCTCCTGAACCAGATCCGTCCAGTCTGACGGCATATTCTCATAGTCAGCATTCCCGATCAGCAGCAATGGGGTTGTCGACACCGGATAATAATATCCGTCCTTGTCAATCAGATTCTGATCGACCGTTTCTGTCCAATCCGGCTTCCACTGCTCCAGGCAGTCGGCCGCCTTTAATTTCTCATACTCGATATTATTCAATCCGAATAACACATCACACAACGGATTGTTTCTTTCTGCCATAACCCGGTTCGTCGCATCGGATGCGCCTACATCCACGATAAGAACATCATAACCGGCTTCTGCCGCCTTTTCAGAGAACCACTCAGCTCGTCCGTCTGATGCATTATTCGTATAAATACAGATCGTCTCATCCGAACCATTGCTTTTTGAACCGCTGCTTTCAGATGCAGATACGTCCGCCGTCTCTTCGCCGCCATCTGCCTTTACAGGCGCGGTCTCTTCTTTGGATCCCCCGCATCCTGCCAGTGCTATCGCCATCATTGTTGCCGCCATTGCTGTTATCGCTTTCTTCATTCTTTCCCTCTCCTTTGTTTTGTATCGTTTCATTACTTTTGATTATGATCTTAATTGATCGACCTTATGGTAGTATTATATATTTGTTATTATAACGTGTCAATACACTTTTGCCATTTTTACCAGTCCGCCGAGAAAATATACTTTTTGCAACATTTTCTTGCATTTTTCAGGTCTTTTTGGCCCTATTTTTTGTAAATAATGCACAAATAAAGACCGGTGGATTTCTTATGTCAGTCCTCCAGCCGGCCTTTAACACTATGATCATTTATGTCTGTCGTTGTTTCAATCGCCTTATATTTATTATAACGTTTTACATCATTTCTCGCTCTATTGCCGCTTGCGCCTGCCAAAGAGCCTGTTCTTCCGTGATCAATCCCTGCGCCGCACTTTTTACTGCAGTTCCCAGTATCTTCAGGAACCGTCTCTCTTCAAACGGCTTGTCCATTCCCTCCGGCGGCCGTTTTGTCTTGGACACGGCAAAGCATTCCCTGGATAATTCGAGCCATGGGAATGTATTTATAATATTGTACTTCTCATATGTTTTGACGCATGGGGACACTCCGCCCAATGCGGCGATTGCTGATGCCGCCGGCTCTCTTGTTATCCACTTTATAAATTCCAACGCATCCTCCGGATATTTTGTTGTCTTTGCCACTGTCAGGGTTCCTCCTCCCAGAAGAGGATTTCCACCCGGAACCATGCTGAAACCTATTTTATCAATGATCTTAGAGCCGCTGCCCAAAATTTCAGATGCATAATTCGTAAACATGATGGACATGGCAGTCTCACCATTTGCGAACATCTTGGCAGAAGTAGTCCACCAGCTGGTCTGGGACCGATCCGTGCAGTCGATCACATCCATTAATTCCCTCAATGTGATCTTCCCCACCTCGTCATTCAGCACAATTTTTCCATTACTGTCATACAGATGATGCTTGTGGCTGAAATATCTACAGAGAAACTCCGTCGCCGCAACTCCTGTATTTCCCCACGTCAATGTGGTTCCATATTTTATCGACTGTTCCAGCGTTCCCGCCTGGAATCCTGTAAAAAATTTTGCAATCTGATTGAATTCCTTGAAATCCTTCGGCACATCCAGTTTCTGGCCAAACCTCTTTTTGTATAAACTCTGTATTGCAGGTTCTTCAAAAAGATCTTTTCTATAGAACAGCATCTGTGCACTGGGAGAAGTCGGCAGCGCATATATTTTCCCATTGATCACCGCGTATTTTCTGTCCAGTCCCGGTATATATTCCTGGAAGATTTCTCCAATATCAGGATCGATCTCATCCAAAGGATACAGAATCTTATCCGAAAACCAGGAAAGCCACGTAACATCAATGCGAAAAATGTCAAAGAGCTGCAGATCATTTGCACTTTTCAGCTGTTCATATACCTCATCGTAAGAAAAAACCGCAATCTTCACGTCTGTTCCCGTTTTTTCCGTATACAAACTGGCAAGCCCCTTCATCGCCAACGCTTCCGGCCCCTCGAGTGTCAGGAGATTTAATCTTTTTGCCGACTTTTCCCGTATCATAAAATTGTTCCATACACGAATTCCATCATTTTCAAAACAATGATATGTATGTTCAGCACATTTTTTCTGTATGATCCGATTCGCTGTCTCTTTACCAAGCAGGCTATAATTCAGTTCATATTTGATAAACTCTGTCTCAGGTAATGAATATACCGGCGACAATGTAAATATATCAAACTTTTCTCTACTGAACATGGACTTTTGTATCTCGCTTATCTTCACTGCAAATCCCATGTTCGTTGTCACGATCGCATCTATTTTGCCGGCAGAGGTAAAAATGTTTAAGATCGTGTGAGCGATCCGAAAGGAGTCCGTAACAACATGAGCCACCTGGCAGTCCGCATTCTGATCCAATCTGGTTTTAAATGCCTCAGCAAATTCCCGCTCGTTCGAGAATTTCTCGGAGGCCGTCACCAACGCAACATTCATTATCCCTTTTGACAAAATCTGCTCCGCCAGATCCTTCCCTGCCTTTTTATAGTCAAACCCAAAATATTCTGCCTCAAATCTGGGGCATCGCTCCACAAACACCACATTCTCTATACCTGCTTTCTGATATGGATTATCATCCTTCCAAAGGCAGGAAACGGAGACAACCCCATGGGCCATGCCCGATTTCGCTTTCTGGATCAATTCCAGCTCTGTTCTCGGATTATCATTTGAGATCAATATCTCGGTAGAATAATTCTGTTTCTTGGCATTTAACTTAAAACTATTATAAAACTCACGGTATTGGCTGCACTCCAAATCAGGCAAAATGACGCTAAGAAGATCGGTACTCCCTTTTCTCAGCATTTTAGCGCGTTCGTTGATCGTAAACCCCAGTCTCCTGGCCGCCTCTTCTACTGCCTGTATCTTTTCTGCACTTACATTGCCTTTTTTGTTCAAAACATTGGACACCGTCCCCTGAGAAACTCCGGCTTCCTTTGCAACATCTAAAATAGTGGCCATACTCGTACTCGCTCCCTTGATTTGTGCTTTTATATAATTATAACGTATCAATTTCTTTCATACAAGTATCTTTTTAAGCAACAAAACCGGCACGGCAGTCTTGAAATCCCCGTGCTGCCTGAAAACAGGCAGATCCACAGGTGCATTTCAAAACGCCGTGCCGGTATGCTTCCGGTCCTTTATGAACTTAAAGCTTATCTATTCTATATTATTTCAGCAGTGACTTCTTCTGAGGCTCTACGGTCTCCTTCGGAAGTACCACTTTATCCAGCTTCCAGATCTCATCCACATACTCTTTGATGGTTCTGTCGGATGTGAACTTGCCTGCACAGGCCACGTTGAGAATCGCACTTTTCGCCCAGGCGCTCTCGTTTCTGTAGGCTGCCTCCACCTTCCGCTGTGCTTCCGCATAAGCCTTGAAGTCCTTCAGGATGAAATACATATCCGCTTTGCTTGTGCTCAGCGTATTCAGCAGCGAGTTGTAGAGCGTTCTGAACAGCTCCGGATCATGCGGTGAGTAAGTGCCGTTGATCAGCTGCATCAGCACTCTGCGCACATCGGGATCGTTGTTGAAGATCTCATTCGGATCATAGCCGCCATAATTCTCATAGCGAATGACTTCATCGGAACTCAGACCGAAGATAAAGGCATTCTCCTCACCCACTTCTTCCACGATCTCCACATTTGCGCCGTCCATCGTGCCCAGCGTGATCGCGCCGTTCAGCATGAACTTCATATTACCCGTGCCGGATGCTTCTTTACTTGCCGTAGAGATCTGCTCCGAGACATCCGCCGCAGCAAAGATGATCTCAGCGTTAGATACACGGTAATTCTCGATAAACACTACCTTGATCTTGCCATTGATAGCAGGATCGTTGTTCACCACGTCAGCCACGGCGTTGATCAGCTTGATCGTCAGCTTCGCATTCCGATAGCCTGCCGCTGCCTTGGCGCCGAAGATAAAGGTCCGCGGATAGAATTCCATATCCGGATGATCCTTCAGCTCATTATACAGATACATTACGTGCAGGATATTCAACAGCTGACGCTTGTACTCATGCAGTCTCTTTACCTGTACGTCGAAAATGGAGCGGGGATTCACTTCAATCCCGTTGTGCTCTCTGATATATTTAGCCAGACGAACCTTGTTCTGATACTTGATGTTCATGAACTCCTGCTGCGCCTTCTCATCGTCCGCATAGATTTTCAACCTGCCTATCTGCGGCAGATCCGTGATCCAGTCATTGCCCACATGCGCCGTCACCCAGTCAGCCAGCAGCGGGTTTGCATGCAACAAGAAACGTCTCTGTGTAATGCCGTTGGTCTTGTTGTTGAACTTCTCCGGCATCATCTCGTAGAAATCCTTCAGTTCCTGGTGTTTCAGGATCTCCGTATGCAGTCTTGCCACACCGTTGACAGAATAACCTGCCGCAATGGCCAGATGGGCCATCTTCACCTGCCCGTCATAAACGATCGCCATCTTGCGGATCTTCTCCTGGTTGCCCGGATACTTGCGCTCGATCTCGATGATGAATCTGCGGTTGATCTCCTCCACGATCTGGTAGATACGAGGCAGTAATCTTGAGAAAAGCTCGATCGGCCATTTCTCCAACGCCTCCGACATGATCGTGTGATTGGTGTAGGCACAGGTCCTGGTTGTCACTGCCCACGCCTCTTCCCAGGTCAGATAATGTTCATCCATCAGAATACGCATTAATTCCGCGATCGCTACCGTCGGATGGGTATCGTTAAGCTGGAAGGTTACCTTCTCATGGAACTTTCTGATATCATCGTGCTTACGCATATATTTCGCGACCGCCGCCTGCACGGATGCGGAGATGAAGAAATACTGCTGTTTCAGGCGCAGCTCCTTACCGGCATAATGGTTATCGTTAGGATACAGCACCTCCACGATATTCCTTGCCAGATTCTCCTGCTCCACCGCCTTCTGATAATCGCCCTTATCAAAGGAATCCAGCTGGAAGCAGTTCACCGGCTCTGCATCCCAGATGCGCAGTGTATTGACAATACCGTTACCATAACCAACGATGGGAAGATCGTAAGGAACGGCACGTACTGCCTGATAGCCTTCCTGCTTAAAATTCTGTCTGCCGTTCTCATCCATGTATACATTCACATAACCGCCGAACCGGATCTCTTTGGCATATTCCGGTCTGCGCAGCTCAAAAGGATTGCCGTCCTGCAGCCAGTTATCCGGCACTTCGATCTGAAATCCGTCTCTGATCTCCTGCTTGAACATACCGTAGCGGTAACGGATACCGCAGCCGTAGGCAGCGTATCCAAGGGTTGCCAGGGAATCCAGGAAACATGCCGCCAGACGTCCCAGGCCGCCGTTACCAAGAGCCGGATCCGGCTCCTGATCCTCGATCACATTCAGATCCAATCCCAGCTCTTCCAAAGCTTCCTGCACTTCCTTATATGCCTGCAGATTGATGATGTTATTGCCCAGAGCACGGCCCATCAGGAATTCCATGGACAGATAGTAGACCATCTTCGGATCCTGTTTGCCATACTCCTTCTGGCTCTTCATCCAGTTATCCACGACCGCATCCTTGATCGCATAGGATACCGCCTGGAAGATCTGCTGGTCTGTAGCCTCCTCAAGACTCTTCCTGTAAAGCGTCTTCACATTGTACAGGACACTTCTCTTGAAAAGTTCCGTATCAAAAGTTGGTGTTGCAGTTTTCTTTGCCATTATGCGCCTCCTCATCTGCTGTTATTGTTGTAGATCAATCTCTTTAAACTACATTCTTTTCTATTATATATTGTATTTGTGCTTTTGACCATAAGCAATGTGCTTAAAATTACCACTATTTCTCAATACATGAAACCGTAAAGTTATCGGCGAGTACTACGTACTCAATGCCCTTGCAGCAGGGTGCAGGGCACCGTAAATAGTAACCAATACATACACAGCCCGGACAGAACTCTCCATCGCCCGAAGCTTAGCTTACACTGTCTTCTCCACGCCAATAGTAACTTTCTCCCCGTTGACATTCCACTCCCTGGACACCGCCATCGTCTCCTCCGTCACGATGGCATCGGCGAGCACCTTCGCAGAGATCTCCCCGCTGTTCTTCTGTACGATCCCGGCCACTTTATCATTACCGCTCACAGAGACTCTGATGTGATCCATCACCTCGAAATCCGCTTCTTTCCGCATGGTCTGGATCTTACTGATGACTTCGTACACAAACCCTTCCTCGATCAGTTCCTCCGTCAGGTTCGTATCCAATACCACGGTCACGCTGTTGTCGCCTTCCGTCACATAACCGTCCTTCTGGGCCGTCTCGATCAGCAGGTCTTCTTCCGCCAGCGCGATCTCAACACCGCCAGCCTCAAATTTCAACGCACCGGCAGATTTCAGTTCTTCCATGGCCTTCGTGCCGTCCACAGCGCTCAGATACTCTCTGATGCCGCCCAGCTGTTTGCCGTATTTCGGACCTACCGTCTTAAGCTGGGGCTTGAAGCTGTAGCTCGTAAAAGAAGATACGTCGTCGCAAAACTCGATCTTCTTCACATTCAGCTCATCCTCGATGATCTCCTGATAGAAGCTGCCAAGCGTATGTGCAGCCTTGACGAACATGGCGCCGATGGGCTGACGGTTCTTGATATTGGCCGCATTGCGGGCCGCCCGTCCCATCACCACAATCTTCAGCACTTCTTCCATATCCTCTTCCAGCTTCCTGTCGATCATCGTATCATCCGCCGTCGGGAAGTCACACAGGTGAATGCTTTCCGGCGCGCCTGCGTCGATGCTCTTCACCAGATTCAGATAGATCTCCTCTGTCATGAAAGGAATCATGGGCGCCGCACATTTACTGATCGTCACAAGCGCAGTATACAGCGTCATGTAGGCATTGATCTTATCCTGCTCCATGCCCTTAGCCCAGAAACGCTCCCGGCTCCTTCTCACATACCAGTTGCTCATCTCGTCCACGAACTCGTCCAGAACGCGGGCCGCCTCCGGGATCCTGTAATGCTCCAGATCGTCGTCCACCGCTTTGATCACCGTGTTAAGCTTCGATAACAGCCATTTATCCATAACCGGCAGTTTGTCATACTCCAGGCTGTACTTCGTAGCGTCGAAATGATCGATATTCGCATACAGCACGAAAAAGGCGTAGGTGTTCCACAGCGTACCCAGGAACTTGCGCTGTCCCTCCTGCACTGCTTTGCCGTGGAAACGGTTCGGCAGCCAGG
>CANPTH010000079.1 GCA_947576945.1 uncultured Lachnospiraceae bacterium | reverse complement strand
ACTTATTTTTACATAAGGAGGCATTACATGTCCACCAATTGTTCTGTATATATTGATGAAGCTGGAGATTTAGGCATCAGAAGAGGTACACAATGGTTTGTGTTGAGCGCTGTAATAATAAATGCTGACGATGAACCAGAAATGCGTAATATAATTACTTCCATTAAGCAGCGCCTTAATATCCACGACATACATTTTCGAAATCTTAGAAACTTTGATCAAAAATCATATGTAGTTAATGAACTGGCAAATGGGAAATTTGAGTTAGCAAATGTAATCATCGACACTTCCCAACTGAATATCCGTTGTAATAATCCTTCTGATAATCCAAGCATTGTTACTTATAATTTTGCCTGTAGATTATTGATAGAACGCGTCTCTTGGCTCCTTAGAGATACCGAAAGAACTGGAAAAATTGTGCTTTCAAGCAGGGGAACTAATCGGGATAGAGAATTAATTGATTATATTAATAATAAACTTTTAAGCTTCCAGAACAATGAAATAGTAAATAAATTCACCAGTATACAGAGCAAACAGGCTAGTTCATGGGACATGCTCCAGCTTGCGGATGTTTGTGCCACCTCTATGTTTTACAGGTTTGAACCAAATCAATATGGCTTTATAACTCCATGCTATAGTTTTAGACTTAAAGAAAAACTTTATCAACACAATGGTCATATAGAAAAATATGGGGTTAAGTATTATGCAGATTCAATGAAACCGAGCGAACAATACTTTGCTGATAAAATGCTTTGCAGAAAATAAAACAAAAGAAAAAGAACCCCCGGCACGACTACCACATGTCAAGCATGCTGGTGATTTCACCCTCGTGTTATCCGGCGACGTTCTTCCTCTGTAATATTATAATACGCTAAATATATTTCTATGTCAACAAACATTTGTTCTATTTCTATTTACATTTAAATACCACTTACGACGTATTCACATTTTTAGTGGTTCATAAATACTATTACATATTTTATCCGAAAATAAAACCGCCCCTGCGCAAACAGGAACGGCTTTAAATACACGCACCAGAAGATACACGATCCAATCATGTATATAATGTATCATCTTCGGGAGTAGCCTGCAAGCGCGAAAATGCGCCGGCTGCTATTTTTATACCCATCTTTAACGAAGATACCATGGCTACAGCAAAGAAACTCACATCTGGATCATGGAGGTGCCAAGTCTACACTTACACGGATGAAAACGGGAAGCGTCACTATAAATCCTTTACTTCTACCGATCAGAGCACAAAAGGAAAACGGACGGCGGAGAAATGGCGACAGACTATGCTACGGACAAAGAACAAATGAAACACAGTCCAAGATACCAGTATATTCTCCGACCGTATGGAAAGCTATATCATATCCAAAGAACCCGTTCTGTCTCCTGCCACGATCATAGAGCTATCGCAACATCCAGAAAATGCTTCTACGCGACTATACCTCATTCTGCAGCATAGAAATCCGAAAAACCTCACAGGATGATGTGCAAAGGGTAATAAATTATCTTAGCCTCTCCAAATCCCCTAAGACCGTCCGCAATTATCATGGGCTCATAGCGTCCGTAATCGGCTCAGATTTAGCCCTCAAGACTTCCATACCACTGAAAATCTCAGGTGACGAGATTTTCGCTCTCACGCTGGATGATATCCAAAGTGATGTAATACATGTCCATCACTCCCTTGTCCTTGGCACAGACAAAGAATGGCACTTGAAAGCCCCAAAGACAGGCAGTTCCAACAGATATATCAGCGGCACCCACGTTTGTGACGGACAGGATCCGTGAACTTGGGTATATTACTATCCTCAACTTCCCCCCTATTACCCATCATGTTTCAAAGAGTGCTCACACAGGCAAATATAGAGCATTTCCGTTTCCATGACCTCAGACACCCGTATGTCAAGCCCACGACAAAAAAATTATTTTTTACCTTCCAACTCCTGTAATTCCTCTATACTTTCAAGAAAATGGCATTCCACCGGAGAAAGGATATTCTCCTGCTTTTTCCGATATTTCTCGTATTCTCCATGTGCCTTTTCAACAGCCTGCTTATGGGTAATCCTTCCTTTTGTAGTTAAAATATCCCTTCTTGTCATTTTCAGATAATCATCAATTGTTTCCAGCCAGTCTTTCATATACATCGGTTCTTGATTCAGGGCATGAACTTCCGCAATATCTAAATATGCCGTAACAATTTTATTTAACGCATCAATTTCCTTTTCGTTTAAATAATTTTTTGCGATCTCTACATCAGAACGTTTAATCTCTCTTCCAGCCCATGATGTTAATCCCATATTGTCTTTATCCGCATCTGCTCGTTGATAGATTACTTCTGCCGCTGTGTGCTTATGAGCCGCCCAATGCATTTTATTTTGTACCTGTTTAAAAAAAATAATTGAACTCTCTGCATTCGGATCGTAATCAATGCTGGTTGCATATATTTCCAATACTTTTCTCCAAAATACTTTTTCAGAAGAACGAATATCACGGATACGAGCCAATAATTCGTCAAAATAGTTTCCTCCACCAAGATTCTTAAGACGATCATCATCTAATGCAAACCCTTTTTTCATGTATTCTTTTAAAATAGAAGTAGCCCATATTCTAAACTGTGTTCCCCTAAGAGATTTTACCCGATAACCGACAGAAATAATAACATCTAAATTATAAAAATCTACCTGATAAGTCTTGCCGTCAGAGGCAGTGTAGGCAAATTTTGCCCAAACTTCCTCTTTTACCAATTCTCCCTCTTTAAAAATATTTCTCACATGCTTTCCAATTACGCTTTTATCCCGTTGAAATAATTCAGCCATTTGATCTATGGAGAGCCAAACCGTATCATGATCAAATGTTACTTCTATTTTTGTGACTCCATCTTCTGTAGTGTACATGATAATATTTGATTGTGCCATTGTGCCCTCCAAATATTAGAAATTTATTGTATGAATTCATAAGCAATGGTTGTTTTGCTTTTTTCTATATAAGCATTTATCGATGCTTGAATTTCAGGAATTAAATACTCATCTGATATATGAATATACAAATCTTCTTTAGCCCGGCTGCATGCGACATAATACATCCTTGTAAATTCATCTGCAGGAATCTCTTTCATTAATTGTGGTTTGGAATAAAGATCCGATAGTTTAATCTTATCAAATTTATTCGGTGTAACGCTTATTATAACTTTATCCCACTCAAGTCCCTTTGCCTGATGAACAGTCATATACTTACTGTTTTCAGAAAAAACTTCTGTAAATAATTTATAAGATGTACCCCAAGAAAGACCAGCTACAGCAATTGTTAGCTTCTCACTGTCAAGCTCATCAAATAATGGTATAGTAAAATCACATTTAAGAAGCGTTTCTCTTAAAACAGTAAATTCTGGTTTCACAACTTCTGTATTGAATTTTTTGATGATTTCACAAGTATAACTATAATCATTAACTTCGCTAAAAACATTACCTGAAATTCTTCTAATTTGAAATATTGACTTTGGCGTAATCTTTCGTACATCAATTGTTGCGTACAGTTTTAACGCTTGAATAAGATCTATAAATGATCCATTAAGGTAACTCTCCCATAAGTTAAAAATAAAACGAAACGCCCTAACCCATGTAACATTATTATGTTCCGCAATTTCATCTCTAAGTTGAATTGGGGAATTATAATAAGAATTATAAATACTTTTCAATAGTTTAGCCTGTGTCCCATCTACTCCTTGTATGTAGTCGAAAGCTGCAGCCCATGTTCGTGTAAGCACTACACCGTCATTGTTAAGGATATTTTTGATAGTATTATAAATTGCCGCTGAATTTCCCATAAGAAAATGAATTTTCTTTGATTCCGTGTTCTCTCTATCTGCTTCTGTATCATATGGGCGAATACTAACTTGTACAACATCGCTATCTGATTGCCTCAAATAATTACAGAAGTTTACAATATTTTCAGCAGAACGTCTGTTTCCATTTATGACATACTCTTTTAATTCTCGACTGTCATTAATAGTAAAATTTTTGAAATCAGTTGGCTGTGCTCCCTGAAAACTATAGATTGACTGTGCAATATCTCCTACCACTCCAACAATAGTAGATTTTTGACCAATCAATTTTATAAGTAAAGTCTGGAGCGGATTTGTATCTTGAAACTCATCAACAAATATAAAAGGGAATTTTACTCGTATAGCATATAATGCTGTAGGGTTACTTTCAAGAATTCTATATCCAAAATAGAGAATCTCGTTATGTGTCAACTTTCTTACAATTGACCATATATATTTTTTAATTGGTATAACATGTCGCTCGTCAATTTTTGAAGGTGATTTAAGTCCCATACAAGGAGGTTTTCTCTCTATAATTGAAGAAACAAACGCATCATTATCAACTTCTACTTCCCCCATTGCTTTTTTACTATATTCAAACTCATCATCTGAAAATTCTAAAGGGTTCATTTTACGAATGAACTCATAAATTTCATTTTTATCAATACCATGTAGAATTCCTAACCCTTCAACCTGAGATGATATTTTCCCTTTGCTGCCTACCCCTATCCCAAAATCAGATTCCATGATGTCTCTAAGATCTTGCTGAAATGGCTGAATTATATGTTCAATAATGAAGCCATGGATAGTATGCACTTCAACGTGCTCCGTAAACTTATCGAGGCGTCGTTTAATTTCATCAACTGCTGCGTTTGTATAGGTAACACATAGAATTTTTCGCATTTGGCTTCGTGTTATCAAAGCATTCGTTGTAATAATATTTTTTACATTCTCAACTAGAAAATGCGTTTTACCTGCACCTGGACCCGCATATACTTTAACATGTTTTTCCAATTGTTCAGGCGTGAAAATGTCTCCAGATGTCATTTCAATAGCCATGTCAACCCCTCCTGAATATAGTGTGGAACTATTAACTTTGATGAACCATCCTGGTTCATAAGTGCCTTGTCCGTTAATATTCCCAAGGCCACGTCACCTTTCTTATCCTTTGCATAATGTAGAAATATTTCTGCAAATATCAATTTTTCATAATCAGAAGTCCGTTCCGGAGAATCGTCTACTCTGGATTTATATGCATCAAGGAATTTCTTGACGGTTTTATGTGAGCGTCCATCTACCTCATCAATATGTGCCTCCCAAGCGGTTAGATCGAAACTATACTTATCAAAAAAATCATTTATTGTGTTGCTAATTGCCCTCTTAAATACTGCTGTAGCGACATTTTTATCCGCCATATTTGTGAGGAAAAATTCGTCCTCAAATGTTCTTCCACCTATAGACTGTGTACAGATGTGAAAATTTTCAATAGAGAATCTCTGTTTTAAGTCGGTAATATGTATTGGTTCATCGCTTTCGTATTCAGAATAGCTTCTCAGCTTACCATCTCCATCAAAGTCTATCCATTTGAAATCTTTGTCGGTAATGCATAGTACTTTTTTTTAACTGCATTACTATTAAAAAGCTCTACAAAGTATTTGAAGTGTTTTCCGCCAATTTCAACAATTGAAATATGTTCGTCTTCATAGGAACAACCGCATATCTCCATAAACAATGGCACTAAAAGTTTCTCCGCAATGCCCTCTACCAGAATGACTTTATCAGAAAATAGCACATCTGACCGTGTGACATCAAGAAATTTTGTGAGATGAGCTTTTGCCTCAGCTTTAATTGTTGTCCCATCTTTATCCGCAAACTGTTCCATCAAACTTTGCTGAGTACAATCCGAGCCATCTCCTTCACGGTTATAAGCAAGCATAAACATGTTATCTATACCTGCAACGGCAGAAATATTACTTGAATGTGTTGTAACAAAAATTTGTTGATTTAAGCCGTTAATATTATCTAAATCTCTTAGATACTTAAATAGCTTATACTGCATCGCTGGATGGAGATGTGCTTCGGGTTCCTCCAAACAAAGGATGCGAAAGTCTTTCCCGGGTCGTATTTCCGTTAATTTGATAAGCATGTAAATATTAATCAAATTATTATAACCAAGGCCATTATTTTGCAGAGGCAGCGTATATCCGCTTTTTGTATCTTTTATTTTTGTGGTATATGTATCGGCTAAGGAAAAATTTGCATGAACCGTTGATGCAATTGATACATTGCCTTTTGCAAGGCCAATTGCATTTTTTTCATTCTCAAATAAAGTGGCCAGTTTGGTAATAGATGGAGACAATAATTTTTCTATGTCTTCAGATATATCGCGCTTAAATTTGTCAAAGTCAGATGCATTATCCGCATCCTTCGTAAAAGAAATAATTTCTCGCTTTGTCTCTTTTCTTACCTCTTCACTTGTACGTTCTGCCCCAATAAACCGAATGTCAAAAATGTCTGTTACAGCTTTCTGTTCAGCCTTTGTATCACTGATTCCATTTGTGTAATTCCATGAATAATGTTTTTCTACAAAGCGTTTTAGCACTAATAAATAATCCTCAAAGTTATTCACTTCATTTGCAACAGCTTTTTTATATTCTTCTAAAAATTTGGTATCCAGAGAGTAAACAGCTCTTATACGTGCAGCAATATTATATTCGACAACTCCGTCATGTTCCTGTCTGTTCTCAGCAAACTCCTTTATTCCTAAAAATGGCAGCAATTTTATAATGCTCTCGTCATCAGTATCGTCTTCACGAATCCTGTGACAAATACTGTATTCGATCGTAATACTTGGCGCAGTTTCCAAGTACAATTTGGAATATTTCAAAAGATTATTCTTATTAAAATCATCAACTGAAATATCAGAAGGAGAATTTAAAAGATTAATGGCATAAAGAAGCCCTGTCTTTCCAGAATTATTTTCTCCTATAATAACGTTTAAACCTTTATGAAATTCCATTGTGAAATCAGAAAAATTCCTATAATTTTGAATATGAATTTTATTTATATACATAACTTCCTCCGAACAAAGTATTTTCTTAAAATGAATATTACTCTTGTACCAAAAGATTTACAAGTGAAGTATACTCCCAAATACGATTCCTCCTGTTTTCGTTTTTCTGAGTGATGATGCCATTCTCTCTCAACAAGTGCAGGGCATTTGCGATCGAATTGAAGGAACTTCCTAACTGGGCGGCGGCACAAGAAATGCTAGTTACAGGAAAGAGTCTAAGATAATCATATACAAGCCAAACACTTTTAGGTAGCAATTGTATATTTTCTAATTGTTTTATATCTTTTGCTACAATATCTTCATACCGTATTAGCAACTGGGCTGACCGTTTTGCAATTTCACTTATAGCATTTACATAAAATTTTATCCACCGAATATAACCACCACTGTATTGAGTGGATTGAAGCAAGTCGAAGTATTCATTCTTATTGTGATACAAATACTCAGACAGACATATTATCGGCTTTGATTCTCTAACGTTATTGAAGAATATCATTGAAACAATGATTCGTCCTACAATCCCATTATATCTCTCAAACGGATGTATCATCTCAAACTGATAATGTGCTAATGCAGCCTTAATCAACGGATCAGTATCTTTGTCATTATATAGATAAGCGGAAATATCGGCCAGCGCTGGTAAAACTGCGTCAGGGGCTGTAGGGTTGTAAGATAGAAGGTTTGTCCTGACACCCAATAAAAAAGTCTGCTTGTTCCTAATATTAACTGGCTTACTAACTACATCACCGTATAATGCAATTCTGCAAAGTTCACTTAGAAATGGAGCTGAAATGGTCTTATTCATTGCTTCCTTGTATGCCAGTTCGAGATTAGTGATTAATGAAATATCACTTTTACCACTCCCACGACTAATAAGTATATCTTGAAAAGTGGGAGTATCATAATCAATCATTCGAGAATATGTGCATTCTTTTAATAGCATCAATTCAGCAAACGCTTCTTTATTTTGGGCATACTTAAAAAGTCCCTCCAAAAATCCAATATTTCGGTGAGCTTCAATTAATAAGGCGGACAGTTCATCATCCATTTTGTACATATCCCCATTCATCAGAGGACGTGGGGTAAATGTGTAATATTTAAAATTATCTGTGTTGTCATCAAGATGTTCAATGTAGTCTCCAGTATAGGGGATCATCTCATATACCTCAATCAAAAATCTATTTTCAGTATATCGTTAATATTGAAATAAGTGAAGTGCGATTTGCTAAAATTATTTCAAAATCAAAGAAATAATGCAATATAAATTCAAAAGTAAGTTTCATGACTCAGGCACTATTCAGCATCCATCCGTCACGCTCCGGGAATCCCGGATGCCTATATTATGCAGAAAAGCGGCTGGGATACTGACGTCGTGCTGAAATCCGTATACCGGTACACCATGAGCGACAGACGAAGGAGAGGACTGATCATGCGAACACACATTTTTCCAAACTATGCAACACAAAATGCAGCACCGCAAAAATAAAACACCGCATTTCTGCGATGTCTTTGAGTAGCGAGAGGGGGACTTGAACCCTCGACACTACGGGTATGAACCGTATGCTCTAGCCAGCTGAGCTATCTCGCCATATTCAGTTCCAATGGGGCCTATAGGGCTCGAACCTATGACCCTCTGCTTGTAAGGCAGATGCTCTCCCAGCTGAGCTAAGACCCCATATGGACGAGTCACTTCCGCAACCCGCTTTGCTAGTATACAATTTTTTACTACTAATTGTCAAGTGCTTTTCCAAAAAAAATTCAAAAATTTTACAATATCTGTTACTATTCGCATCTGCGACAGCTTCTGCTCTTATTTATGATTACACCTTTTATTACCCTGTTACCCTTCTCATACATTGTCAACTTCTGAAAATATCCTCTCATTCCGCGTTCTACGGCCTTTTCCTCTCAAACCCCAGATACCTGGTTCCCTGAAAAGTCAATGCACCCTCATCGCCCTCTGCCAGCATTCCATATTCCGTACCGTTAACCGGAAACTCCATCCTGTCACCGCTTTCAAATTGAAAAGTGACATAATACAATGTTGAATACCCATGCGCACTGCCAACATCTCCTGCATGTGCATGCACATGTCGTGACATTTTCGTCCTCCTGGAAATGAGCAGGGCTGATACAGTCAATTTGGG
This sequence comes from uncultured Lachnospiraceae bacterium, assembly GCA_947576945.1. GTDB lineage: Bacteria > Bacillota > Clostridia > Lachnospirales > Lachnospiraceae > UBA3282. Next base: position 9,146 of record CANPTH010000079.1, on the reverse strand, counting down.
AGAATGATTGTTCTTTTTCCAGGTGCTGATTCCCCGTGCAGTTGACAACAGAATCACCACCATGACCACGATCATTACCACCACGATCAAACCAAACACCATTGTAAACATCATTCCAAACGCCATACGCGCCACCTCCCGCCTGCTTATCTTACCATTATAACCCCACCATGATTCTTCTTCACCGAATCCCAAATCGAGAATACCCGTTTCCGGGCATTCTCCATATCATAAAAGACCTTCTGCCGATAAACCGTTCTTACATTCTCTCCGGCGCAGAGAAACCAAGCAGGTCAATACAGGTTTCCAGCACATCTCTGGTCAACATAAGTAATGCGATCCAGCCTGCCTTCTTCCTCGCATCCTCTTCCGTCAGGATCTTCGTTTCATGATAAAAACGATTAAAGGCATTGGCTATATCATAAATATATGCACAGATTCTATGCGGCGCGATCTCATCGTAAGCCGCCGCCATCACAGTATTAAATTTTGCCAGCTCCAGCACCAGACTCTTCTCGGAATCGTTGACTGCCTCTTCGATAACTATATCAGTCAAACTTCCGCCCTGTTCCACATATTTACCCAGAATTGACTTGATCCGCACGATCGTATAGAGAATATACGGCCCCGTATCCCCTTCAAAAGAGGTAAACCGATCCAGATCAAAAATATAATCCTTTGACGCCTGGTTGGAAAGATCACCGTACTTGATGGCCGCCAGTCCGACTACCTTCGCGGTCTGCTCTGCCTCTTTTTCATCAATTTCATAACCCTTCGTCCCGGCATTCTCCCGGATCTTGCGGATCATCTCCTCATCAATCTCCCTGATCAGATTTTCCAGACGCATGACACCGCCTTCTCTCGTTTTAAAAGGCTTCCCGTCCTTGCCGTTCATGGTGCCAAAGCCGATATGCACCAGTTCCGTATCTGCATTGACCAATCTGGTCTTTCTTGCACAGCGGAACACCTGCTCAAAATACAGCTCCTGTCTCTTATCTGTCAGATAGATCAGCTTGTCCGGATGATACTGTGTCATACGATCCAGAATTGTGGCCAGATCCGTAGTATTGTAAAGAGACGCTCCGTCCGATTTCAATATCATACACGGCGGCACTTCTCTCGTGTCCGTCTCTTCCTTCACATCCACTACCAGAGCGCCGTCGCTCTCATAGGCGTAACCGCCCTTCTTCATTTCTTCCACCATACCGGGAATGATATCGTGAACGTCCGACTCTCCCTTCCAGAGATCAAACTCTACATTCAGGTTTACATAATTCTTCTTCAAATCTGCCACGGATACACGGATGATATGATCCCACAATGCCCTGTATCCGCGCACGCCATTCTGCAGCTTATAGGTTGCTTCCATGGCGTCCGCCTTATAAGCCTCGTCCTCCTTGGATTTTGCACTGGCTGTCGGATAGATCTCTTCCAGCTCGGAGATGGTAAATGGCGCTTCCTGTGGATACTCTCCCTCAAAGGAATCATCAAAATAAACCAATCCCGGATTGCGCTTCTGCAGTTCCGTAATGATCAGCCCCATCTGCAGACCCCAGTCACCCAGATGGATATCCCCGATCACATCATGACCCGCATAACGGCAGATCCGCTTGATGCTCTCCCCGATCACACCGGAACGCAGGTGTCCAACATGAAGCGGTTTCGCCACATTAGGCCCGCCATAATCAATAATAATCTTCTTTGCCTTCTCCGGCATCTGCAGGCCGAACTTCTCGCTGTCCCTCATCCCGCGCAGATAATCCCGCACAAACGTCTCCGACACCTTCAGATTCAAGAAGCCCGGCGCCACAGCCGACACCTCCGTAAAAACACTGCTCTCCTGCAGCTGTCCGGCCACGTCCTGAGCGATCATAAGCGGCGCCTTATGATATTTCTTCGCACCTGCCATGGCGCCGTTGCACTGATACTCGCACAGATCGGGTCTGTTTGACGTCGTCACTTTCCCCAATGCCGCATCGTACCCTGCCGACGCAAACGCTTTCATCATCTCATCCGAAATCAAATCCAATATTTTCTGCATCTTCTTCCAAGCCTTTCTTATATCTTTGTGCTTCTTTCCCTGTCTTCCTGTCTTCCTGTTTTCCTATTTTCCTATCTTTTGTTCTGTCTTTCCTACTACTAAACCAGAAAAACAGTTCCTGTGTCAATACTCATTTACAAAAAATCAGTCATCATAATCATATCCCGGTTCTTTGCACAGCTTCCCTCGATTTGGCTCGATCTCCTTGTCCCACACCTGCGTCTTCCAGTTTTCCGGAGGGATATCATGGATCGCAATAGAAACACTGTCCTCACTTGTCTCGAATATTTCAGCAATATCTCTCGTTATTTTAGCTGCAAGTATCTTCTTCTGTGCATAAGTCCGTCCGGCATAACATTTAATATCTACATGTGGCATTTTCCACTCCTCCCTGCACGCTCTTTTTATACGGTATTTCTGTTATGATTCTGCTGTGGAGCCGGCGCCATTTTCCTTCTCACGTTCCGTCTCCCGCTGCACACGGGAGTACACGCAGCCACAATAATCCTGCCGGTACAAATCATACTCTTTCGACAGCTCCACAGACCGCTTATACCCGTTTTTCTTCTTAAAGTCAGAAGGCAGCCAGGCAGTCCCGTACTCTTTCGCAAACTGCTCTCCGATCTCATTCAGCTTCGCGGCATTTTTCAGAGGGCTGATGGTCAATGTCGTTGTAAAATAATCATATCCGCCCGCCCGGGCACGCTTCGCCGTCTCCCGCAGCCTGAGCGCATAACAGGCAAAGCAACGCTCCCCGCCCTCCGGACACTGCTCCAGTCCGTCTGCGATCTCATAGAAACATGACGGTTCATAGCCGCCTTCTACGATGTCGATCAGGTATCCTCTGTTTTGCTCCTGCTCTGCGCCTGTTTTCGCCTGCTTTGCTTCTCTGCTGTTTTCTTCAGATGGGTCTCCTCCACTTCCGTACTCATTATAAGCGGCAATCAACCGCTTCTGCTCAGCCACCCGTTTGCAATATTCCTGCGCTTCGGTAATATTGGGATTGTAATAGAAAACAGTAATCCGAAAAAACTGCCGTAGATATTCCAGTACATAACTGCTGCACGGCGCGCAGCAGCTGTGCAGGAAAAGCGTCGGCACTCTGTCGCTGATCTCACCGGTTCCCTGTCTGTTATTTTTGATATCTTCTGTTATTTTATCCAGTTCTTTCTGATAATTCCTGCCTGCATTCATAGATTTTTACCTTCATTCCGAAGCGTCACAAATTCTAACTGAACATGTTCATTTTGTTGAACTAAACTGCTCATCAGAAAATTTATTTTGTCCATCTTCCGCAGACGTACCCGGCCTATGCCTTCCCTAGTCTTGCAATCGTGGCAATATCAATCAAGGTCATCTCTCCCTGCACAGCCGCATTCTCCAGGCTGGATACAAGCGCCGCCGCCGTATCCAATGCCGTAATGCAGTTTACACCGGTCTCGATGGCCGTCCTGCGGATCAGGAAGCCGTCCCTGCTCTTATCCCGTCCCTGGGTGGGTGTATCGATGACCAGATCGATCCTGTGCCCGAGGATTAAATCCATGACGGTGGGGGATTCCTGTCTGATCTTATTCACTTTTCTCGCCTTCACGCCGGCTTCCCGCAGCGCCGCCGCCGTGCTTCTTGTGGCATAGATGATATAACCCAGCTTCTCGAAGCGGCGGGCCAGCCCGATGGCTTCGCCTTTATCCGCGTCTTTCACGGTTATGATCATCTGTTTATGTTTGGGCAGATTCACGCCCGCTCCCAGAAATGCCTTATATAGCGCCTCATTAAAGGTTCTGGCTATCCCCAGGCATTCTCCCGTGGATTTCATCTCCGGCCCTAAGCTGATCTCCGCGCCGCGGATCTTCTCGAAGGAGAAGACCGGCATTTTCACGGCATAGTAATCCGCAGCCGGCTGCAGCCCCGGCTCATAACCCAGATCCCGGATCTTTTTCCCGATGATCACTTCCGTGGCAAGATCCACGATCGGGATTCCCGTCACCTTGCTGATATAGGGTACGGTACGGGAAGAGCGCGGATTCACCTCGATCACATACACCTCGTCTTCCATGGCGATAAACTGGATGTTGATCAGACCGATCACATGCAGCGCTTTCGCCAGCCGTCTGGAATACTCCGCGATGGTCTCCTTCACCTTCTCGCTGACCGTGGGCGCCGGGTAGACCGAGATACTGTCCCCGGAATGGACGCCGGTGCGCTCGATATGCTCCATAATGCCCGGAATCAGGATATCGGTGCCGTCGCATACCGCATCCACCTCCAGCTCTTTGCCCTGCAGGTATTTGTCCACCAGGATCGGATGCTCCTGCTCATAGCGGTTGATGACCGCCATAAATTCCTCGATCTCCTGATCTGAGAGCGCGATCTGCATCCCCTGACCGCCCAGCACATAGGAAGGCCGTACCAGCACCGGATAGCCCAGCCTGCCTGCCACTTCCTTGGCCTGCTCGGCCGTATAGACCGTGCCGCCTGCCGCTCTCGGGATCTCCGTCTCTTCCAGAATCCTGTCAAAAAGTTCCCGGTCCTCGGCAGCGTCCACATCTTCCGCCTTCGTTCCCAAAATGGGCACGCCCATCTTCATCAGGCTTTCCGTCAGCTTGATCGCCGTCTGTCCGCCAAACTGCACCACCGCGCCGTCCGGCTTCTCTACCCTGACAATATTCTCCACATCCTCCGGCGTCAGCGGCTCGAAATAGAGCTTATCCGCGATATCGAAGTCGGTGCTGACCGTCTCCGGGTTGTTGTTTATGATGATCGTCTCATACCCCTCTCTGGCAAAAGCCCAGGTGGCATGGACGCAGCAGTAATCGAACTCGATGCCCTGCCCGATGCGGATCGGACCGGAACCCAATACCAGCACCTTTTTCTTCGGATGGGTCTCCTCCACTTCCGTCTCCGACCCAAACACGGAATAATAGTAAGGCGTGCTGGCCGCAAACTCCGCCGCGCAGGTATCCACCATCTTGAAAGCCGCCACAATGCCGTTTTCGTAACGCATGTTCTTTATTGTTTCTTCGGTTCTGCCCGTCAATCTGGCGATCACCGTATCCGGAAATTCCAGTCGTTTGGCTTCTTTTAACAGTTCTACCGTCAACGGCTCCTGCTCCAGACGCGCCTCCATCTCCGTGAGGATTGCGATCTTATCAATAAACCAGTGATCCACCATGGTGATCTCATGGATCGTGTCATAGTCAATGCCCTTGCGGATTGCTTCCGCGATGATGTAGATCCGCTGGTCATCCACCACCTTCATCCGCTCTTTCAGTTCCTCTGCGGAAAGCGCGGAAAAGTCATAACTGCGCAGGCAGTCTACATGCTGTTCCAGAGACCGGATCGCCTTCATCAGCGCACCCTCAAAGTTATTACCGATGCTCATCACTTCGCCCGTAGCCTTCATCTGGGTCGTCAGCGTGCGCTTCGCCGTGATGAACTTATCAAAAGGCAGTCTTGGGATCTTAACCACGCAATAATCAAGCGTTGGCTCAAAGCTGGCGTAAGTCTTGCCGGTGATGGCGTTCTTGATCTCATCCAGCGTATAGCCCAGCGCGATCTTGGCCGCCACCTTGGCAATCGGATAGCCCGTTGCCTTACTTGCCAGCGCGGACGAACGGCTTACACGGGGATTGACCTCGATCACACAGTACTCGAAACTGGTGGGATGCAGGGCAAACTGCACATTACACCCGCCGGTGATGCCCAGCTCGTTGATGATGTTGAGTGCGGAACTGCGTAACATCTGATATTCTTTATCCCCCAACGTCTGGGACGGCGCCACCACGATGCTGTCACCGGTATGTACGCCCACCGGATCGATATTTTCCATATTACATACGGTGATGCAGTTGCCGGCGCCGTCCCGCATCACCTCATACTCAATCTCTTTCCAACCTGCTATGCAGCGTTCCACCAGAACCTGTCCCACCCGGGAGAGACGCAGGCCATTAGCCAGAATCTCCTCCAGCTCGATCTGGTTATGGGCGATACCGCCGCCGGAGCCGCCCAGCGTATAGGCCGGACGAAGCACCACCGGATATCCGATCTTATGCGCAAACGCCACGCCGTCCTCTATATTCTCCACCACCAGGGAAGGCGCGCACGGTTCCCCGATCTTCTCCATCGTCTCCTTAAATTCCAGACGGTCCTCCGCCTTGCGGATCGTCTTCGCCGTGGTGCCGAGCAGCGTAACGCCATGCGCGGCCAGAAAGCCCGATTCATCAAGCTCCATGCCCAGATTCAGGCCTGCCTGTCCACCCATATTCGGCAGCAGGCTGTCCGGCTTCTCCTTGCGAATGATCTCCTCCAGCACCCTTACTGTCAGCGGTTCGATATATACCTTATCTGCAATGTCACCGTCTGTCATGATGGTGGCCGGATTGGAGTTTACCAGGATGACTTCCATGCCCTCCTCTTTCAGAGAGCGGCACGCCTGCGTCCCTGCATAGTCAAATTCCGCCGCCTGCCCGATCACTATAGGACCCGAGCCGATCACGAGTACTCTTTTTACATTCGGATTCTTAGGCATTCTTCCCCCTCCACATCATTTTGATAAACCGTTCAAACAACTCCCCGGAATCCTGGGGTCCCGGACATGCTTCCGGGTGAAACTGCACCGTAAAGATATGCTTGCCGGTGTAGGATAGCCCTTCGTTGGTTCCGTCATTGACATTCACAAACGCTGGCACCGCCACCCTGGGATCCAGCTTCTTTGTATCCACCACATAACCGTGATTCTGAGAGGAGATATAGACTCTGCCTGTCTCCAAATCCTTCACCGGATGATTGCCGCCTCTGTGGCCGTATTTCATCTTATAAGTATCCGCTCCGGCAGCCAGCGCCATCAGCTGATGCCCGAGGCAGATCGCAAAGATCGTGATATCCGTATCATACAGCTTCTTGATCTGTTCAATCACCTCCGTGCACTCCTTCGGGTCACCCGGGCCATTGCTCAACATAATGCCGTCCGGCTTCGCGTCGATGATCTCCTCGGCCGTCGTAAAAGCCGGATAGACCGTCACCTCACACCCTCTGGCCGCCAAAGACCTGGCGATATTATCCTTCGCACCCAGGTCTAACAGCGCGACTTTCAACCCCCTGCCCGTCAGTTCACGAACCATGCTGGGCTTCTTCTCCCGTATACCACTCTCATATGCTTCTTTTTTGAATTGGGAACTTCCGGAGACCGGACCATTATCTGATAAATCCTGTGCGGCAGACAACGTATATTTCTCCCGGCAGGTCACAAGATCAACTACCTTGCCGGTTGTATACGCCTTTAGTTTCGGAAGGATATCTTCCAGATCATATTTCTCGTTGGTGGTGATCATACCGTTCATTGTGCCTTTTTCCCGAAGGATCCTGGTAAGCGCTCTCGTGTCGATCCCCGCAATACCGGGAATACCGTTTTCCTCAAGAAACTGCTGAATTGTCATGTCACACCGAAAATTGCTGGGAATACGGCTCAATTCCCGGACGATAAACCCGTCCGGCCAGGGCCTGCCCGACTCCATGTCCTCCTTACAGATGCCGTAATTACCGATCAACGGATACGTCATGCAGACAGCCTGTCCGGCATAAGAGGGATCCGTCAGCACTTCCAGATACCCTGCCATCGACGTGTTGAACACGATCTCACTGATAATCTCCCTCTCAGCGCCGATATGGATTCCCTCAAAAAGAGTCCCGTCTTCCAAAATCAAGAAAGCTTTCATCCTGTCACCTGTTTCCTCTCAAACGATATCTAAAATCTTACTATTCTTCGCATAATCGCTTCATTATAGCACAGGAGTTTCACACGTTCAATTCTTTCTTTTCTGACCGGAGCGTATTCCGTGGAAACCACAGGAAATCTTTTTGTGTTATTCGCCTGTCAAATCGTAATACAACATGGAAACGGCCGGCACAACAGGTCTCGTTTCGATCAGATCCGCCGGGATCTTACAGGTTCCGAACAATTGTCCGAACACGGTAAGCATGTCCCCTTCCAGAATAAGCGTATCGTCCGCTTCCCTGTCATCCCTGACAATATAATAACGCATGATATTATTCCCATCTTCTGTTTTACATAAATAGTAAATATTATCATCGAACAATCCGCCATTTACCTGACAGACTACCTGCACCTCCATAGTAAGCGCCGTATCCAGATAGCTCTCTGTATCTCTGAGCATCGCTTTGTAACTCACTGTGACGCATTCCTCACGATACTCCTGTTCCTGCCGATCCATATTCTTTGCGGATGCGGCCGCCTCCTGATTCTCGATTTCTGCTGACTCTCCTTCTGCATCCTTTTTCTCAGCCTTTTGCGCCGCACTGCTTACTACTTCGTTTTCTGCTGCTATCTCTTCATCTGCAGATTTATCTGTCTCGTCTTCTACATCCTTCTGAACATCTGCACGACCTGCATTCCCTGTATCTTTTCCGGCTTCAGACTCTTCCTTACCCTCTGTATCCGCTGCTTCCTCTGTTTTACCTGCCAATGCTTCTGACTGGTTTTCTGCATTTACCGAATTTACCGTATTTGCCTCATCGCCAGCCTGATTTCCGGCGCTTTCCGCTGCCTGAGCCGCATCCATCATCTGAATCGGTTCAGCTTCCGACAGACTTGTAACCTCGGCAGGCTCCACAGCAGCCGCGCCGGCCGCCATCCTTGTAGTGTCCACCGTCGTCACCGACATTACCGGCACGGCCGCCCCGTCCTGTGCTCTCCATACCGACACTATCGCATCCTTCATAATACCCCAGTGTTCCGACAGGTAATACCCGCCCCCGCCGATCACCGCCACAGCAAAGACCGCCGCCGTCAGGTTACGGAACCAGTGCCGTTTCAGGCTCATTCTGCAGTTCGGACAGACTTTGGCCTTCTTCGGTATCATCACACAACAAAATCTGCACGCTTTCAACTTCACGTCCGGCGCAAAACCATATTCCCTGCGTATGGAATCTTCTCTGTTTTCCGCCGTATTCTTCTCAGCCGCTGTCTGCTGTGCCATCTCAATCCCTGCTCCTTCTCTTTCTGTATCCATAACCGTCCTCCGCGGTAATCTTATAACTTCTCGGAATCTTCAGCCCTTATTTCATGGGGCTTTCAGACCTCTGTCTC
>CANPTH010000078.1 GCA_947576945.1 uncultured Lachnospiraceae bacterium | reverse complement strand
ATTCAAACGACCGGGAATCCAACTGCCTTGCCTGTGCGATAAATTCGTTTAAGCCCTCCGGGTTGGCGTTTCCTTCATCAAAAAATTCCTGCGGTGTGATACCCAGGTATTCACAGATATAGAAAAAGGACGGCATATGAGTTTGGGAAAAATATATATTCTGAATAGTAATTTTTATATAAGTACATAACAAGCTGAACGCGCTCACTTTCCGGTGGGCGCTTTCTTTTACCTGAAAGGAGGATTTTGAATGTGTAACCTGATGATATGCGCCCTTTGTTTTTTGGCAGGCACGGCAGCAGGAGTGGTGCTCATGTGTCTTCTGCAAGTGGGGAGGGCAAAGCATGTGGATATGGAGGGAATGTAAATGAACCAGAACGCGGTGGAATATATCAAGAATCATATCAAAGAGTTTCTGCCTCCAGAGAATCAGGATGCGGAAGTACCAGTCGAAGAGGTTGTAAAACATAATGACCGGGTACTGACCGGGCTGACTATTTTGAAAGATGGAAGCCATATTGCTCCTGCAATTTATCTAGAGCCGTATTGGGAGGAAGTTGAAAAAGGGCGCCTTCTAAGTTCCGTGATGAAGGAGATTGCACAGATCCAGCAGGAGGGGAATATTGAGGAATCTATTGACCTTTCCGAGAGCCTATCACATAGGGCGGTGCATGGTTTATAGGTATATTTTTATCAAATTAAAAATATGTTTTTTTAAGTTCTTGATTTGTCATGATCGACTGAATAAAACAGGGGGCAACCTGTTTAATATTTTTGTTGCTATCAATTTATTATGGGAATTGTTACGCGGTAGGGTTAGTTTTTCCTTGATTTATGCGGCTTTGCGGGCGTTGAAATGACAAGGAAAGGGTTTTATATCTCTGCTTTCAAAAACTGTGTTTTATTACGTAACAATATAAAAAAGAGTTGTTAATTTCGTAAATCTTGCTATAATAAAGATAGGGTTGCCCGATGTGAAAACAGGTGTAAGCCTGGATTTTCTCAAAATAAATGTTGCTATTTTACGAACGAAGCAGAGAATTGATCACTGATAGTGTGATGTATTCTCTGCTTTACCTGCACCCTGTTTTTCGCGAAAGGAGACTGACATAATGATTGAATTGGTAAAGGCCGGCACGTCGGATGCTTTGGTGATAAATGGTATCTCCAAACGTTCATTCGACAGCGATGTAGAGGTAGGCGCACCTTCTAAAGGAGGTCCTCCCGGGTATATGTCTATACAGTTTCACACGAAGATGGCGAGATCAAATCATTTATACAAATTGATGGTTGATGGGCTTATTATAGGCGGCGCTATTCTTTTTATAGATGGAGAAAAGCTGAACATAGGGAGAATTTTTATCAGCCCAGAACACCACAGAAAAGGGTATGGCATTTATATGATGCAGGAGATCGAAGGAATGTTTCCTGCTGTAAAAGAATTTTATCTTGACACTCCTGTTTGGAACATTCGCACAAATACTTTTTATCAAAAGCTGGGTTATACCGAGTATAAGAGAAATGATGAGTTTGTGTATTATACGAAGAGGTTGTCATAAAAGGCTTCGCTGTTATCATGGTGCGATGGCATCATTAGCTTTACGCAGGCGGGAACCGGGAAAAGCGTTGCAGGTATTCCTGTCGTCAACAACGCTTTTTTTATTTCCCGCCTGCGGCTGTCTGGCTGTCATATATTTAATTTTACTTAAACAGGGGTTCAAGCTCTCCCTTTATGAAATCTATCCTGTCTTTGACTCCTGGAACAAACAGAGAGGAAACAGCGACCACAATTCTGTCTTCAGGATTAACATATATCGCATTTCCACCGTCCCCCAGAGCTGCATACGAATGCTCTGCCTCATCTATAATCCACTACAGATACCCGTACTTGAGATGGCGTGCTTTCCAAAAACTCTGTACCTGTGTACTCTCGGCAATCCATTTTCCGGAAATAATCTGTCTGCCGTTCCAATATCCCTCATTCAAATATAACTGCCCTAATTTTGTCATATCCATAGTTGTAAGGGATAATCCCCAACCAGCCGTATTTGTTCCGTTTGGGTCGGCAACCCAGCCGTTTGCGCCTTTTGCTTTATAAAAATCCAGTTGTTCTTCTTTGCTTTGAAAATATATACTTTTATCCACAGAGATTTCCAACGGGGAAAAAAGATTGTCCTGTGCAAATTTTAAAACAGATTTCCCCGTAGCTTTAATAAGTATGCCGGATAAAATATCAATTCCGATTATGGGAGCATATTTGAATTTCCCAATCTTTCCGTTTCCACCCAAAAAGTCAAGGGAGGATCTTACCCAATCCTCACTGGAAAAATATTTTGGATAAGGGTTAAATTTGTACTTATAAGGGGCGGTCATTGTAAGCAGATTGCGGATTGTAATATGCTGTATTGTTTTTTCATTTTTCCTGATTTGATAATCTTGAAAAAATCAATTAATATGAACAGGGTCACTTTCTGAACACTGATTAAAGTAATTTTCGTAAACAGCATTATCATCTTTCAGTACAATGATTCCGGCTATGTTATCGTACTCTTTTTCTATTTTATTTTCTAAAGCCGCTGTTTGTTTCTGTTTCATGCTATTTACCTGACCTCCGTTTCATCTCTTTCTAATTGGATAATAGACTTCTGTAATCAATTCTTCCTCCGCGGTAACTTGAGAGGGGTCTGTTACATACATTTCAAACAATGCACCGGTACATTCGTACCTGTTCTGCTCTGCCCATTTTGTCTGTTTTGCATATACAGAAGGCAAAATCGAATAACTTCCTTTTACGACAGTTTTCAGACATAACCCGGCCCTGAAATCTCTTGTTCCGGTTACAAATTCCTCAATGGGGACAGCAAATTCCGTATCTAAACCAAACGGACTGAATTCATTGCTGTGGAATAAGACCATTGGGGGATTTGCTATGGTTAAATTTTCTTTTCTTATCCTGCCTGACAGATTTCCAAAACAAATGCCGTATTCATGGGAAAACTGGTCCGCCTGAACCATCTTGCGGACAGAAAGCAGACACATCATTGGAACTTCCACAAATTCCACATCAATATCGTCTAAATATGACATGATGGGCTTCCCCTTTTGGTATTCAATATGCTATAGTTTTCTACCATTTGACAAAATGTGACAAATTTTCGGGCAATGCATACTATATTTAATAAAAAAGGTATTTTTCAGTATATTTTTCAAAAAGGAAGTGTTTATATGGATCAAAATAATTCATGTGATTGCTGTCTGAATCAAGACCAGCCGTTGGATTGCCTTCGCGATCCTATGGGACCCAAAGGCGACCAGGGATCTGCAGGTTCTCAAGGAATCAAAGGGGATAGCGGTTGTCCAGGTTCTAAGAGCGACAGAAGGGAACCGGGGCCGATTGGTCCACAGGGTATTCCAGGCGTTCCCGACGCAAGGGGCCCAGAGGAAATACGGGTCCGGTAGGGCCTGCCGGCAATACAGGACCGAGAGGCTGCGTCGGACCGAGAGGTTACGCAGGCCCACAGGGAATTCAGGGTATTCAGGGGGTTCGCGGAGAAATGGGACCGAAAGGTGATCCCGGATGTGAAGGCCCAATCGGAGCAATTTTGATGTCAACGAATCAGGATGGTCTTCCAGAGATACCGGCTTTGGTCGGTTTTACTACGTGTGGACAGGGATACTCGCCGTTAGCCGCTACGATAGACGTGGAAAATTTAACTCAATATGTCTCCACTTATTACTTTACAGTTCCTTCTGCAGTTGAGATCAATAGCCTGGTTGCGTTTTTCTTCACTCAACCATCGCACGTGCCGAGTTCTTCTGTTATCACAATAAGAGCCCAACTTTACGAGGCCGGGGAGATGACCAATATATATTCACCTATTGAAGAAACGCTGGTTACCCTGACGCCCTCCATTAATGATGCAACGCCCAACGGGACTATGCTGAGAGGAGAGGTCAGGACCAACAGACCGGCAGAGAAGAACACAAAGCTGATGCTGGTATTTTCTGCAACGTCAAGCGGAACGGATCCGGTTGAAGCAGTCCTTGGATATGCAAAGGCCAGCCTGTCTTACACCTGATATTTCAGGATATAAATCAACAAAAGCCATATAATGTATCCAGGAGGCTGCGATCAATGGAACCTTCGGGATACTTCTGTATTAAGACAGGCAGGAGGTAAGTTTTATTCAATTTAAATATAGTAGCTTTTTTGAATCAAATCTGGTATACTGATAAAGTATATCTAAATTCTTTGTGTAAGAGGATCACCTGTATTTCTATTGATTCATTTTTACGTAAGTCTAAAGGTATGATTTCCGAATTTATTTGAGTTGGCATTGCAGTCGGAACTGTGATATGCGGGAGTGTGAATATGAATAATTTAGATTCCAATACGAATCAGCACGAATTACGTTTTCCCATGATGGAAAATGACGAATATCAGAAAGCGCAGAATCAGGAGATAAAGCTTGGAAAAGAAGAAGGGCTGGATGTCTCCCTGTATGCCAATCCGCAGTTCAACTGGCTGCAGATGGAACAGATCCGTATGGGACTTAAGGATAAAGTGGATGCTTCCATCTATGCGGATCCGTCCAACAATTACGAGACGATGCGGCAGATGAGGATTTCACTTTATGCGGGTATTGATCTTGTTCCTTACCTCAGGAGAGGATTTGCGGATGATGATCTGGAGGAGATCCGTCTGGCGATCATGAATCGTCTGCCTATTGACACATGGCTGCAGGATAATATGTGTGCGCCGCAGATTCATGAGATCAGGGTCGGGCTCTGTGAAGATATTGACGTGTCGCTTTATGCCGACATCCGGTATAACTGGATGCAGATGCAGGAGATTCGCCTTGGTCTGGAGAAAAAACTGGATGTCGCCATCTACGCCAAGCATCTGTTCAACCATGCACAGATGAGAGAGATCCGTCTGGGGCTTGAATCTGGCTTAGACGTGTCCGGTTATTGCAGTCTGGTCTACTCCGCTACAGATATGAAGGAGAAGCGTAAAGCTGTCATCAGTCGGAAGAGAGCAGGCGTTTCAGAACCGGAAAATAATGCGGACAAGTCCGGCGGACGGCGCAGGCCATCTCCTCAGAATCCTTATGAGAAGAAAGAATTTTCCGTTATGATATTTATTATGATCTTGAAAAGCGCGGAATTGTGTTTGGAATCAAGAAGGAGGCCATTGACGATCTGATCGATCGCAGGCGGATGAACGAGAAAGTGCTGATCGCAGAAGGCATTCCGGCACATAAGGGAAAAGATGGCTGGTTTGAATGGTTCGTGCGGCTGGATCTTCCGCGTATTCCGGCACCGCTTCCGGACGGCGGCGTTGACTATGTCAATATAGAGGCTTTTGAGATGGTGGATGAAGGAGAGCGGATTGCGCTCTATCATCAGGCTGAGGAAGGTACTACCGGAACGAATGTCTACGGCGAATCGATTCATGCTGAAGGCGGTGTTGAGTTGAAGCCGCTGCGGGGTGTGGGATTTACGCTTGAGCCGGACGGTGTCACCTACAGGTCGAAGATGAACGGTAAGTTTGAATTCGTGGGCGGACGCATTAACATCTCCAACATGCTCATCGTGCGGGAAGATGTGACTGCGGTTACCGGTAAGCTGGAGGTGGACGGTTCCGTATATGTGATCGGAAGCATCTATTCAGGCGGCTATATCAAGGCCACAGGAGATATCATCATCGAGCACAACGTGGAGACGGGACGGTTGATCGCCGGCGGCAATGTCATGATCAAGAAGGGCAGCTGCTCCAAGAACGACTGCTTTATAGATGCAGGCGGCGAAGTGTCAGGAAGCTTCTTCGAGGCTGCCAACATCAATGCCGGGGGCAATGTGAAAGCCAATTATATTATGAACAGCACGATTAACACGATGGGCAGAGTGATCGTTTCGGGCAGCAAGGGAGTTTTGCTGGGAGGCATCATCAGCGCGGTAAAAGGCGTGGATACTTTCAATCTCGGAAACAGGCTGCATATTAAGACGGTTCTGGATATCGGACGGAACGGCGTTTATGAGAAAGAGCAGGAAGAATATGAGGAGAAGCGTGAACAGCTTCTGAACGATCTGCAGTCTCTGGAACAGGAACGCAGCAAGATGGTCGTGATGTCCGCTGCGGGCGTGGATGTGTCGGAAGAAATGCGGCGCAGGATCTATGGGGCGATCGATGTTAAGATGCAGGAACTGGCGGAGATGGACGGCGAGGCTTCCAAGCTGGTCAACCAGACGGAGCAGACCACGAAAGAACCTGTCTGTGTCAGGGGAAGGGCACATGAAGGCAGTCTGATCACGATTAACGGTATTAAGTATACATTGAAGGGAGAAGTGCGCAGAGTCGTTTTCAAACTTCGGAACAAGCAGGTAGTAATGGTAGCCTTATAATGTTGCTGTGTAAACAATTTGTTTAACAAAATGTAGAAAGTATGGTAAAAGGTTGAATAAATTCTCTGATGAGCAATTTAGTTCAACAAACTGAACAAGTTCAGTTAGAATTTGTGCCGAAGCGTCACAAATTCTGTTGATCGCAGAGCAGAATCGGAGTATTCCTTCGGAAAACTCCTGAATTCTGCTCGCGTCCTCAGCGCAAAGCGCTTCGGCATGGAGGTAAACATGAAACGCGATACAATTATAATCTTTGAAGACAATGCCATCGATCGTTCTATTCTGGTCGAGTTATTCCGGTCTGAGTATAAGATTCTGGAGGCAGAGAACGGCAAAGTAGGCATAGAACTTCTGAAAAACAATCTGGCTTCTGTGGCGATCGTCCTGCTTGACAATGTCATGCCTGTGATGGACGGCTTTGCAGTGTTGGAATATTTAAAAGAAAGGAATATCGTAAATAAGATACCTTTTATCATGATCACCGGGGACAGCTCGCCGCAACTGGAAAAAAGGGGTTACGAGTACGGGATCGTGAGTTATGTGAAGAAGCCGTATCAGCCGGAGGTCGTAAGGCAGGTAGTACAGAATGCGATCGGCTGGTTCCAATACAAAATGCAGCTGGAGCTGATGGTCAAGAAGCAGAATATCAATATCCAGAAGCAGAACAGTGTTCTGCGGCAGCAGACCAAGAAGCTGAACCACGTGAATGAGATCCTGATCGATTCCCTGAGCAACATTGTGGAATTCAGGAATATGGAGTCCAAGCAGCATATCAAGAGGATCAGGGAATATGCCCTGTGCCTTGGAAAGAGCATCATGAAACTGTATCCGGAATATGAGCTGACGCCGGAGAAACTGGTGCAGATCGGATGGGCTTCTTCCATGCATGATATCGGGAAGATCGCGATTCCGGACAGTATTATTTTAAAGCCGGCCAAGCTGACGCAGGATGAGTTTGAACTGATCAAATCCCATACCACCAAGGGAGCGGAGATCATCCAGCAGAGGGTACGGTTAAACGACAGGGCGATTTTCGATTATGCTTATGACATTGCCAGACACCATCATGAGAAATATGACGGCAATGGTTATCCCGACGGGCTTAAAGGGGACGAGATCAGCATAGCGGCGCAGATCGTGTCTCTTGTGGATGTGTACGATGCCCTTACGTCAAAGCGTGTTTATAAGAGGGCCTATGAGCCGGATAAGGCATTCCAGATGATTCTGAACGGGCACAGCGGCGTGTTCTCGCCCAAGCTGTTGAAGGCATTTACGGAAGTGAAGCCCAGGTTTGAGAGCCTGATGGAAATGTACCAGGATGAGATATAAAGTTTTACGCAGGAGGCAGTTCGTGGATCTGTGCATGCGCAAAATATTCCGGCAGGTGGAAATCGGGTTCCGGAGCCGTAATGGGAGCGAAGCTGGCGAAATGAGTCAGTCCTTCGCTCTCTTTTATTTTGTAGAAATTGCACGTGAAGCGGCTTCCGGTTTCCGGTGCGAAGTCCGGGTAAAGAGCCTGTACCAGAGTCAGGGGCAGGGTGAGGCGGATGTTCCACCGGTCTGCCAGTACTTTGGCCTGGCAGAGAAGTCCTGCCCGCAGTTCTTCCGCAAAGGGGCTGCGGTTCCCGCGGCTTCTCCCGTGACAGGCCAGCATGGCGCCGTTGGCGTTCATCTCGAAATTCAGGTAGAGCGGCTCAGCATCCTGTGGTGCGAAGCAGAAGAAGGCCTCCATGGCGGAATCCAGATAGACCGGGTCATTATCCTGCGTGTAGGTACGGCAGGGGTCCGTCTCCTGGCATTCCATTTCCAGCAGAAAACCGGTTCCCGGCAGAAAGCCCAGCCGCCCGGTGGTCAGGGGACGATAGCTGCCGCCCCAGTTAAATTGATCCACGTGAAAGACCAGACAGCGGGCAAGTTCTTCTTCGGTGCTGAGTGTGTATGTATCATAGGTTGTAATGGTCATGAAAAATCCTCCTGAAATATTGGTGTCGGGCAGCAGATACTGCCCTTTACGGTTGCTGTGATTGTAGCAAAATGACCAAAAAAATACAAGAACAAACAGGAAAACCGTCTTTTTTGATAAAAAAAAGTGCCTATCGTGCTATTGCCGGGCATCGAAAAGCTGTATATACTTATAACAGAGCAATGAAACTGTTAATGCAGGCAGGGTGCAGGAAGCGTAAAACCTGAACAAACATGAAGATCATGAAGAGGAGGAGAAAGTGGGTATGAAGAAACCGGTACTTATTATCATGGCGGCAGGAATGGGGAGTCGTTACGGCGGATTGAAACAGATCGATCCGGTTGATCAGGACGGACATATCATTATGGATTTTTCAATCTATGATGCGGTGAAGGCTGGATTTGAGAAAGTCATTTTTATCATCAAGAAAGAGAACGAGCAGGATTTCAGAGAGACCATCGGCGACAGGATGGCACAGCGGATCGAGGTGGAATATGTATTCCAGGATATCGGTGCTCTGCCGGACGGCTTTACGGTGCCGGAGGGAAGGGTGAAGCCATGGGGAACGGCCCATGCGGTTCTGTCCTGTCTGTCTGTTGTAGACGGCCCCTTTGCCGTTATCAATGCGGATGATTATTATGGACAGCAGGCTTTCCAGATGATCTATGATTATCTGGCATCCCATGAGGATACGGACAAGTATCAGTATACCATGGTAGGATATCTGCTGGAGAATACGCTGACGGAGAACGGTCATGTGGCGCGCGGCGTCTGCGAGACCAATGCCGACGGGAAGCTGACGGAGATCACGGAGCGGGTGCGCATCGAGAAGCGCGCGGACGGTCCGGCTTATACGGAGGACGACGGGGCAACCTGGACGCCGCTTGCCGGCGACACGGTAGTGTCCATGAATATGTGGGGCTTTACGAACAGCATGCTGCCCGAGATCCGGGATCGCTTCGCGGCTTTCCTGTCGGAAAACCTGTCGAAGAATCCGCAAAAGTGCGAGTATTTCCTGCCTTTTGTGGTAGATGAGCTGATTCGGGAGGACAAGGCGGAGGTAACTGTCTTAAAGTCTAAAGACCGCTGGTACGGCGTCACCTACAGGGAGGATAAGCCGGTGGTGGTAGCAGCCATCCAGTCGCTGAAAGATCAGGGCCTGTATCCGCAGAAGCTGTGGGAGTAGCAGCTGTCATACCGGATGGTCTGACAGCGCCTTGATGGAGGAGGCATATTCGGAGGGGGTCATGCCGGTGATCCGCTTGAATTGCCGGGAGAAGTAGTGGATGGAGGAGAAGCCGAGCGTGTCTGCGATCTGGGTGAAATTATAATGGTTTTCACGGATCATCTGCTTGGCCAGGTCCACCTTCATCCTGGAGAAATATTCAATGGCGCCGTAGCCGCTTCTGCTCCGGAACAGCTTCTGGAGCTGGGAGCGGCCTACGGAATTGCTCCGGCACAGCTGTTCGATGGTCAGGGACTCATAGACATGGGCCTCCATATATTCCAGTACCTGAGAGAAAAGTTCGCCGTCTGCCTTCTGTTTGATGGATTTGACGATGGGCGGATGGGCGGGCGGCGATGTCCGCACCATGTAGCGGCGGATCAGCTGGATCAGCAGCTGTTCCAGATAGAGACGGATCAGCTGTTCTCCGGCGAAACGGGGGCTTTCGGTCAGGAGCAGTTCTTCCTGATAGGGATCGTCCATCCGTCCGTCGAAGACATACTTCGCTTCCTGGATGATCTGCGCCAGCAGCAGCCGTTCCGGTTCGCTGATCTGCAGCACCTTTTCCTCGAAAAAGGACATCACGGGGGAGTCGCAGGAGAAGGACATGACCACCAGATTCGGTGCGATCAGTCCGTTGGAATTCACGTCATGAAATTCGTTGGGCCTGTGGAAGATGATATCCCCCTTCTTCAGAGCATGGAACTTCTCACCGGCCAGCACATTCACTTCACCCTTGTCAACGCACAGAAATTCCCAGAAATCATGGGATTCTCCCGGAAAAGAGAAATCACACATATATTCAAAATAATGAATGGAATAGATCTCGTGAATGGACAGAACGTCCTGCAGATGGACACTTTTGTAACTCATAATTCCCCTCTCCCTTCGCAAAACAGACCGATTGTGCAAATTTATCGTCCTATTTGAAAACATTATAATACAAAAGTGCAAAAAAGGCAAAGAAGAAATAGGCGTATTCGGAGGCGGATTTGGTCAAAACATTAAAATAGGGAAAGAGAGCGCAGGAAAATTGTTCATAATTCCGAGCCGTATTTTTTGAAAAATGTGTAAAAATAACCTGTACGGCAGAGAAAACGGAGAAAAATTGTATAAAATATACAAAAACAGGGCTTATAGTGCAAAAAGGTGGTTAGATAAGACAAAGACTTTCGGGGAAATGGTCATTATAATGAAAACTACAAACAGCGCAGGGCTGCGGGACAAGAATTCCCGCATTCCTGTAAATTTTGAACAAATAGGAGGTAAAAGTATGAAAAAGAAATTGTTAAGTTCTCTTCTGTGCGTAGCCATGATGGCAGCGACACTGACAGGCTGCGGCGGTTCCGGCGATTCCACACCGGCATCGGACGGCACGGCAGCTCCCGCAGAGGAAGCGCCGGCTGAGGAAGCTCCCGCTGAAGAAGAGGCACCGGCTGAGGACGCTGCAGCAGAAGAGGCACCGGCGGCATCCGACGGCACACTGGTTTACTGGTCCATGTGGGACGCAGCTGAACCGCAGGCACAGGCGATCAAGCAGTCGATCGAAGCGTTCACCGCTGAGACTGGTATCGCTGTAGACGTACAGTTTAAGGGACGTACCGGTATTCGTGAAGGTTTACAGCCGGCACTGGATGCAGGAACCAATATCGATCTGTTTGATGAGGATATCGACCGTGTGAACTCGACATGGGGCAGCTACCTTCTGGATCTGGAAGAGCTGGCGAAGGCGAATGATTACGAGTCCACTGCAAACGCAGGTTTGATGGCAGCATGTCGTGAAGTTGGCGGCGGCACATTGAAGTCCATTCCTTACCAGCCCAATGTATTTGCTTACTTCTACAACGTTGCAATCTTTGAAGAAGCAGGCGTTACCGCAGTTCCTACAACATGGGATGAGTTCCTGGATACCTGCCAGAAGATCAAAGATGCAGGTTATACACCGATCACCAATGACAACGCTTACATCAGCAGCATGTTTGGATATCACATGAGCCGTCTGATCGGTGAGCCGGCTACAGAAGAAGTGGTTAAGAACGGTGACTGGGACAACGAAGCAGTGTTGAAGACAGCACAGGCTTATGAAGAGCTGGCAAGCAAGGGTTATTTCTCCGAGACCATCGAGAGTAACCAGTGGCCGGCAGGACAGAACACAGAGCTGGCTATGGGTACGGCAGCAATGTACCTGAACGGTTCCTGGCTTCCGAACGAAGTTAAGGATATCGCCGGCGAAGACTTCCAGTGGGGATGCTTCAGCTATCCTGCAGTAGAAGGCGGAGTAGACGGAACAGAGGCTTCCAACTACGGTGCACAGGTATTCGCGATCAATGCGAAGTCCACCATGCCTGAGGAGGCATTCCAGCTGATCACTTACCTGACAAAGGGTGAGGCAGACGCACTCCTGTCCGAGATGTCCGTTGGTATCCCGGCAGATTCCGCAAATGCAGAGTGGCCGGCACTTCTGAGCAACGTTAAGCCGGTTATGGACAGCCTGTCAACACGTTATCCCTGGGGCGCAGGCGCAGAAGCCAATGCTGATATGACTCCGATCATCATCGAGAACTTCACCAAACTTTGCGGCGGTTCTCTGGATGCACAGGGATTTGTAGACGCTCTTAAGGCAGCAGGTAACTAAACAGATTGTAAGCTGTTTTGATAGTAAACTTACATCATGCTCAGCCTGCCGTCGGGCGGGCCGCATGGCCATCCATGCTGTGAAAGTCGAAGACTTTCACAGTAATGATTAAGACCTATCATAAATAGATAGAAAGTTGCACGGATAGGCATGAGATGAGTATGGCGGCATCGTGTTTTGACGGTGCCGCCTTATTACATATCAAATGTTCCAAATAACAGCAGTTGATTCAATGTTTCGACTTGTTCGTTTTTTCAATGAGAGGGGGTTACTGGATTGAAAAAGAATAAGACCATGATCGTAGTGTTTCTAACACCTGCGGTCCTCATGTTCTGCATCATCTTCCTGTATCCGATCGTTAGAACCATTCTCATGAGTTTCTTTAAGATCGAGGGTGTGACGGATGCAGTATCGAAGTGGGAGTTTTCAGGACTGGCCAACTACACCAAACTTTTCAGTACGGAACTTTTCCGGATATCCATGTGGAATATCTTCCGTATCTGGCTTTTCGGCGGGATAATCGTGATGGGACTGGCGATTCTTTTTGCGGCGATCCTGACCAGCGGCATCCGCTTTAAGAATGTATTCCGGGCCATCATCTACATGCCCAACGTAGTGAGTGCGGTAGCGCTGGCTACCATGTGGCTGCAGTATGTATTCAGCCCCAAGTTCGGTCTCTTCAAGACCATCGGCGAACTGCTTCACTGGGAATGGCTCGCCAAGTTCCAGTGGCTGGATCCGTCCCATCTGTTTACGGCGCTCCTTGTAGCGTACTGCTTCGGTATGGTGGGATATCATATGCTGATCTTTGCCAGCGGTATTGAGCGGATCGGCACTGAGTACTATGAAGCGGCTACACTGGACGGCGCCAGCAGGATACAGCAGTTCCGCTATATCACGCTTCCGTTGCTCAAGGGTGTTACCAAGACGAATATTACCATGTGGAGTATCAGTTCCGCCGGATTCTTCCTCTGGTCACAGCTGTTCTCCATGGTGGTTTCCAATACACAGACCATTACGCCGGTGGTGTATATGTATCAGAATATCTTCGGCGCCGGCAACAGTATGACAGAGAGAAATGCAGGAATCGGTGCGGCAGTGGGTGTACTTCTGAGTGTCTGCGTGGTATTGATCTTTATTGTCTGCGATAAGATCTTCAAAGACGACGATATTGAATTTTAAAGGAGGGAGTAAGAATGGCAAAAGAAAAGGAAGTGCGCGACCGTGTGAACTGGCACAGAGAATTTCGTCTGGCTCCCGGTTATATCATATTGTCTTTGTGGGTGCTGTTTACCTTCGTCCTGTTAGGGTGGGTAGTAGGCGCCAGCTTTTCCACATCCAAGGAGATCTTCTCCGGTGGAGTATTCAAGTTTGAGAGCGGCATTCATCTGGAGAATTACGCGAAGGCGTGGAACACATCTAATGTCTCCGTATTCTTCATGAATTCACTCGTATATGCGACCATATCCTGTGCACTGCTGATTGTGATCTGTGCACCGGCGGCTTACGTACTGTCCCGTTTTACTTTCCTGGGCAACAAGCTGATCCAGAACGGTTTCGTAGCGGCTATGGGTGTTCCGGCAACTATGATCGTGCTGCCGTTATTCGGACTGGTGGCAGGCTGGAACATTCTGAATGTGTCGCTGGCCAACCGGGCGGTATTGATCTTCCTGTATGTGGGAATCAATGTGCCGTATACGACAATTTTCCTGCTGACTTTTTTCAGCAATCTTTCCAAGGCGTTTGAGGAAGCGGCCGCGATCGACGGTTGTCCTCCCATGAAGACTTTCTGGAAGATCATGCTGCCGATGGCGCAGCCGGGTATCATCACCGTGACGATTTTTAACTTTATCAATGTATGGAACGAATATTTTATGTCCCTGATATTTGCAAACTCTGACAAGGTAAAATCCGTAGCCATCGGGTTGTACGGAATGATCAATTCCATGAGATACACAGGCGATTATGCCGGTATGTTCGCGGCGGTGGTCATCGTATTCCTGCCTACTTTCATTCTGTATGTGTTCCTGTCGGAGAAGATCATTGCCGGTGTAACGGGCGGTGGTGTGAAAGGCTAGGAGGTGCCTGAATGAGCAGAGAAAAGTCAGATTTATTACGGATTTCAGATCAGTTTGCGATAGACGGGAAGGCGGAGAATGTCGAATCCCATGGAAATGGACATATCAACGATACCTATCTTCTGACGTGTCGTCTGGAAACGGAGGCCACCCGCAGATATATTCTGCAGCGGATGAACCATGAGGTGTTCAAGGACCCGAAGGGGCTGATGGAGAATGTCACGGGTGTGACGGCATTCCTGCGAAAGAAGATCGTGGAGAATGGCGGTGATCCGGCGAGAGAGACCATGAATGTGATCCCACTCAGGGATGGCGGCTCTTACTGGCAGGAAGAGGACGGTACATTCTGGCGGATGTATGAGTTTGTAGAAGGTGCGGACAGCTTCGATATCGTGGAGCGGCCGGAGGACTTCTATGAGAGCGCTGTGGCGTTTGGACATTTTCAGAAGCTGCTTGAAGAGTATCCGGCGGAGAGCCTGCATGAGACGATTCCCAACTTCCACAATACGGTTGACCGTCTGAAGAATTTCAAGAAGGCGCTGGAAGCGGATGTTATGAAGCGTGCCGGCGAAGTGGCGGAAGAGATCAAATTCGTGCAGGATCGTGAGGCGGACTGCCATGTGCTCTGTGACCTGCTGGCGTCGGGGGACATCCCGCTGCGGGTTACGCACAACGATACCAAGCTCAACAATATCATGCTGGATCATGAGACGCGGAAGGGAATCTGCGTGATCGATCTGGATACGGTGATGCCTGGTTCCGCACTGTATGACTACGGTGATTCCATCCGCTTCGGCGCCAACACGGGGGCGGAGGATGAGAAGGATCTGTCGAAGATTTCCTGTGACCTGGAGCTTTTTGCATTATACACGAAAGGATTTATCGAGGGATGCGGCGGATCGCTGACGGAGAAGGAGATCCGGCTGCTGCCTATGGGAGCGAAGCTGATGACGCTGGAATGCGGCATGAGATTCCTTACGGATTATCTGGAAGGAGATCATTACTTTAAGATCCATCGTCCGGAGCATAATCTGGACCGCTGCAGAACCCAGTTCGCCATGGTCAAGGACATGGAGGATAAGTGGGATAAGATGCAGGAGATCGCGGAGCAGTATTTATAAGAGAGAATGTTTGGGGAGACCGCTGCGGTGTGAAGCCGGGCGGTCTCTTTTTCATAGGGTTTTATTTAAGAAGCCGGCTGGAATTGCTTTACATTTTATCTTGACAGGGTATAATAAAAGTAAATCTTATGTTTTTTATTGCTGTAATAATAGAATAAAGAAGGTGGTTTTATGAATTTAGTGAAAGTATCTGCAACTGGTCAAATTACGATACCTATAGAAATTCGGCGTCTACTTAATTTAAAATCCGGTGATAAGATTCAGTTTCACCAAAAGCAGGATGGAGAGGTCGTTTTGAGCAATGCCTCGGCTCGGGCAATCCGTAAAGCACAGACTGCATTTGAAGGCGCGGCTGAAGCCATGGGGATTGTCAGTGTAGATGATGTACAGGCGCTTATAGATGAAGTGCGTTACGGAAAGGAACTGTAAAATGCGGATATTGGTTGATACAAATATACTTTTTTCTGCGTTGGTATTTCCTGAATCAAAACCTGCAAAAGCGCTGTTGATGGTAGCTGATAATCATGAGATGGTTTTATGTGACCGGAATATTATGGAGTTACGGGCCGTTTTGGAGCGAAAAGCACCGAAATATTTGTCAGATGTGGAAGTTTTGTTGGCGGAAATGTCTTATGAGCTGATTCCGGCAGTGGATCATGCGGAAAAGTTGATTCGAGATGCAAAGGATCAACCCATTTTAAATGCGGCAATTGTGTCTGATGTAGATATTATACTTACAGGGGATAAAGATTTTTTAAGCCTTAACATGGAACATCCTAAATGTATGACAGTTACACAGTTTTTTGAAAGTGAGGGCGTGGAGGAATAAAACTCCATGCTTTTTTGTAAAGCGGCGGTAAAGCATCGGAACTGATGCGCCGTAAGATCAGGTAAAGGAAACAGAGCGAAGTATGAAGAAAGCAGCCAGAGCGACCGGACTCAAAGAAAAGAAACAGCACGGCGACCAGATGTTTCCGGTGGCGATCTATGATGTGTTTATGGATGCGGGGAAGGTACCGGTCTATCTTCATTGGCATGAGGAGCTGGAGATCCTGTTTTTTACGGAAGGGAGTACGACCTTCCTGATTGAGGGAACGGAGCTTTCGTTGACAGCGGGAGATATGCTGTTGGTTAAACCCGGAGCGCTCCATGGCGGACACGACAAGCTGACGGCGCAGGCAGCGTATCGGGCGATTCTGGTCCGGTATGAATTTCTGGCCGGCATAGGGCAGGACCGGATTGGCAGAAAGTATCTGGAGCCTTTGTTTGCGGCGAAAAGCGGAAACTATATACATATGCCCGGGTGGTACAGGATGCATGGACAGGCGGCGGAGGCAGTGAGAGCTGTCTTTTCTTTGTTTGAGGAACGGGGAAAGGGGTATGAGCTGTTGGTCAAAGCAAGGCTCTTTGAACTGTTCTATAGTTTCTATCTGTTGGCGGACGAGAATGAGAGCGGCGCGGGGAAGGAAACTTATCATATGAGGAGCAACGGGAAGATACGGGAGATTTATGATTTTGTACAGGAGAACTATCAGGAAAAGATCACGGTTGGACAGATGGCCAGGCAGGTGCATTTCAGCGAAGGGTATTTCTGCCGTTTTTTCAGGGATAATTTTCATATGTCCTTTATGGAGTATGTCAACGGGGTTCGACTGCAGCGAGCGGAATATCTGGTAACGGAGACGGATAAGAGCATGGAGGAGATTGCCGGAGAGACAGGGTTCTCCAGTTCCAATTATTTTGCGGCGGCCTTCCGGCGGGCCTATGGAATTTCTCCTTTGAAATATCGGTCGGAAATGATAAAATAAGACATGAAAGATTTTGTCTGTATTTGTCAGGGGTGAAAATTTGAAGGGAATCAGATGCTTAAGGGAGTATTTCGCGACGCATTTCGCGGCAGTCTTTGCATTTTATATTTCGGCTGCGGTGTTTGCCATCGCATTTATTTTTATGACATATCTGAAAAATGAATATCAGCATTATCTGCGGGAGAAGAGCTATGAGACGGAAAATGCTGTTATGGAAGCCATGCAGCGAAATCTGAATGAATCGCTTCGGGAACTGATTACGACCGGCAGTGAGATGGTGACGGACAAAAAGCTTTTGGAATTGACTGCGGAGGCGGATAGGGCTTATGGGGAGGAGATTGGGACCGGACAGAGCTATCTGAATCTGTACAATTCGCTGGTGGCTTATGATCATCTGCGGTTTGTTTCGGCGATTGCAGTCGTGGGGAAGGAAGGACTGATCTGCCAGTATGACCGCTACAAACAGCTTATGTCCACGTTGTGGGATGATGACAATCAGGCTTATGTGGAAAATATGGCGGCTGAGGTTTTTCAGAATATTGCAGACGGGAATCTGCCCAGATATATGGCGTACCTTGATCCGCACGCCTATCCGGATTCGGCGAGAAAGGTATTTCATGTGGCATATCCGTTTACAGGCGGTGTGACCGGGATTCGGGACACGGAATATGTGGTGGTCATCACATACAGTATGGAGGTTTTTGACACTTTCCTGAATACGGTGGAAGTGCCCAAGGTAAAATATATCCACGGCTACATAACGGACGAGCAGGATGAAGTCCTGTATTATAACGACAGAAAGCATGAAAGTGGGGCGGATTTTCTTAAGGAGGATGGGGAGGCGACGCTGATTGCCAAACCGCTGGAGTACTTTGGCTGGACAGCCAATGTGCTTATGGACGAGCGTGAGATGCAGGAGCATGTGAATGATATCTATCAAAAGGGTATTGTGTTCTATGTATCGGTGCTTATGGTGTATGTTGTTATCATTATTATGGTGGTGGGGCGGCTGTTAAATCCGATCCATGCTATTTCGGAATCCTTAAAGGCTGCAGAGCGGGGAGATTATAAATGTAAGATCCGGATAGAGGGAAAGAATGAGATCTGGCAGCTGGCGGAGGAGTATAACCGCATGGCAGACGCTATCGAAGAGAAAAACGATGAAATCCGGCGGAAGAATGAGGAAAGGCTGCAGTCGCTGAAGCAGCAGCACCGGGCGGAAATGGAGGCGCTGGAATCTCAGATCAACGCACATTTTATCTGCAACACGCTGGGGTGTATCAACTATGAGGCCATCGAGGCGGGCAATCATCAGGTTTCTGTTCTGATCAAGAAGCTTTCCAACATTCTGCGTTACACTTTCGATCAACACAGCCAGACTGTCTTTATGTTCCAGGAGATTGCCTGGGTGGATCAATATCTGTATCTGCAGAAGAAACGGTACGAGACGTTGTTTGACTATGAGATCAGCTTTCCGGATGCCTATCACTACTGGCCCTGCTGTAAGCTGATCTTTCAGCCTTTCGTTGAGAACTCGATCCTGCATGGGTTTAAGGGGCGCGAAACTGAATCGGGGGGGGGTATGATTCGGATTACGGGAGAAGGTTTCGGCGACTGGCTGCAGATCGTGATCGAAGATAATGGCGGCGGCATGGAGGCCGGACAGGCGGCGGTCATTGAAGAGATTCTTGGCGGAAAGCAGGATATTTCCCTCGAAAGTCAGAGGAGCACCGGTATCGGGATCTGTAATGTGGTCGCAAGAATGTACATGTTTTACGGGGAAGAACTGGATATTAAGATGAGGACCGCAGTCGGAAAGGGAACGGTATTTACATTCAGAATTCCTCTGCCAGGGCGGGAAAGGGGAGAAGCCATATGAGAATCATTATCGTGGAAGACGAAAAGAGATCTTCCAGGCAATGTCACTAAGTTAAGAAGGTAGATAAAAGATCTCTATACCAGAGATGGTA
>CANPTH010000077.1 GCA_947576945.1 uncultured Lachnospiraceae bacterium | reverse complement strand
ACTGGAAGCACTCACCATAAACGCACAGAACGCCGCCAGAGCCGCCGAAACGCCCGCACCCAAACAGGAATACCCCCGCAGCATAAAAGACCGCTTACAGCGTGGCAAAGCCACTATAAACGCCCCGAAACAGGACAGCGTACAGCGCATGGTAGACATAGCCGCCAAGAAAGCCGAGGGCAAGGGGAAAGGCTATGAGAAATGGGCGACCTTGCACAACTTGAAGCAAATGGCGGCTACCGTGAGCGTTTACGAGGAATCCGGCTTTTCTTCCCCGGAAGAACTGGAAGCCGCCCTTGCCGCCGCCAGTGCGGGCTTGCATGAAACCACCGGGAAACTGAAAGCCGTGGAAAGCACCTTGCGGGAGAAAAAGGACTTGCAGAAACAGCTATTGGCGTACATCAAGACCAAGCCAGCCCGTGACGGATTGCGGGCGCAGAAAACCGAGAAAGCCCGGAGAGCTTACCGGGAGCAGCACGAAAATGTGCTTCATAAAATAGTCGGAATTATCCTATTGGCTTTAGTATTAAAAAGGGTTAATCTTTCATGGAGTGATATTGGATTTCAAAGAGACGGTTTTGTAAGCGGTATTTTGAAAGGGCTGTTATTGGGAAGTGTTTGCTTTGCCGTTTCTTTTGGACTGGAATTAGGGATTTTAGCTCTGCAAGGCAATTCTGCGCATTTGGAAATCTATATCAGCAGTTTTTCCTTAACCGGCTCTCAAATAAAAAATACGGATTTTGTTTTCTTTCTGTTATGTGTACTATTCAATATCGTCAATGTATGGATGGAGGAGGGCGTTTTTCGCGGTCTGTTCATAAAAACACTTTCCGAAACAAAGCCATTTATGCAGGCAAATTATATTACCGCATTTTTGTTTGGTGTTTGGCACATTGTAATGCCCATCAGAAGTTACATAAATGGCGAAATGTCGTTTACGGCAACGCTTCTATTGGGTATCGGTTATATAATCCTTGCCGGGATTATGGGCATCAAATGGGGGCTTCTTTACCGCATAACAGGAAATCTATGGGCAGGGCTTGGCGACCATTTATTCAATAATACCGTTGCTACAAACATGCTGCATGTCGTTTCGCTAAATGGCGCAGACGAATTACAAATTGTCCGTATTATGGCTGCACAAATTATTTCCTTTGCAGTTGTATTGGTAATTCATACGGATCGAACTACAAATGCTCAATAAGGTATTATTGCAGGAACAGAAGCGGAAATAACAACCGATAGAAGTTTGGAGGGAATGCCTTAAAAGTTGGCATAGAAATCAATCGAAAGTGAGTTAAAATTTATGGATTTAAAGAAAATCGAAAATTTTATTGATAAACAAAAAGTTAGTTTTATATGCTCTATTGATGATGAAAATTGTCCTAATGTAAAAGCAATGCTAAAACCCCGCAAAAGAATAGGACTAAAAGAGTTTTACTTTTCTACCAATACTTCATCTATGAGAGTAAAGCAATATAAGAATAATTCAAATGCCAGTATTTACTTTTATCGCAAAGGGTTCATAAAATATGTTGGTGTTATGTTAAAAGGCAAAATGGAAGTGTTGACAGACCAGGAAACTAAAAACATGATTTGGGAAAAGGGCGATACAATATTTTACAAAAAAGGTGTAACTGACCCAGATTATTGTGTTTTAAAATTTACTGCTACAAATGGCAGATATTATTGCGATTTGAAAACTAAAGATTTTGATATAAAGTAGTTGTTAAATTTCTGTTGTGAGACAAAGGAGGAAATGTTCAATGGACGATTTAAAAGAATTAGGGAAGCTGATGAAAGAGAATCCTATCATAATTGTTGTAACATTGGTGGCGATGGCTGTAGGCGCAATTTTTGGAGCGGTTGCGTTTTATCAGGGGTGGTTAGGTTGATTTTTTGCTTACAGAAATGCAGATTGAACGATACGGAGGCAATAAGATTGAAAATTAAAATTTTCAATCGCGAGATTTGTGTCTGCGCGTTGCTTGCCACAAACTCGATATGCGCAAAAGGCAGCGCAGAAATGGAGAGAAGGTTGAATAAATTCTCTGATGAGCAATTTATTCAACCAAGAATTTGTGCAGAAGCGTCACAAATTCTATTGATCGCAGAGCAGAATTTGAAATTCTGCTCGCGTCCTCAGCGTAAAACGCTTCGGAATGGAGAGAAAAATGTTTTGATTTTATGGAGAGCAGACGGATACGATTTTTATCAGAAGGAAAGTAAGAAAAGCCATGTGGTCCGGCAGAGGAAGAGGGCAACACTTTGGCGGTATTTTTTGCGGTATCTGAGCTGCCATAAGAATTATCTGCTCAATACCGCTGTGATGTGGTGCGTAGCCTTGGTACTGCCCTATTTTTTTAGCGAAATGGCTGGTCTGTCTGTTATTCCGGTGGGCTTTGCGCTTCTATCCTTAAATACGCCTATCTGTATCCTGCTGTCCTGTGACCGTGATCTGGAGCAGGCAGTCCGTTTCCTGCCCGGACAGAAACGGCGCTTTTGCATTCCATACTGCCTGTTTATCTTCCTTTGTAATATGGCTGCAGATGTGATATTCCTCTGTAGTTGGCAGATACAAAATGGCAGCGTCACTGTCCATATGATTGCCGGGGCTGTTTTCTTTGCCCTGCAGAGTTCGGTGTTGTCTGTGCTGCTGGAATGGTTTTATCCCATCCGGGGCTGGAAGATTGAAAGCGATCTGTGGCACCATCCGCGGAAATATGTGGTTCCGGTGGTAATGCTTCTGCTCGCGGGGGCAGTCTCTACCTGTCTGGTGTTGCTGCCTGTGCTGTTGATTCTGCTGGCTGTGGAAATAATAATTTTGCTTTTTATGATTTAAGATGATTGCTTCAGAAGCAGTCACCTGTGCAGTATTGGGATGTGTCACCGGATGTGTCCTTGGTTTTCATTAAATAAAAGGATATATCTTATATATGGATTTCGGACATCGGAAACAGGATATGCCCAGTGCATCAAGGACATGCGCCATTTTTATGATGATAGTTTCCATGTTCGATTTTGAAACGCTGGATAATTCCTCTGAAACGCAAATTTCATGCTCTGTGACAACAGAATCTGCCTGTGAATCCGTTTCGTCCGTCAGTGAAAGATTGATTTTCAGAACCATGGCAACCTCCTCTTTGTCAACAAGGATATCTGATACTTGGAACATAGTGGAAGGATCTTGTATTTGACCACTTTCCCACGGTCAAGAAAAAGATAGGAGATAAGGTGGCGTTTCTGCAGTTCATAGTTGTGAGTTTGATTCTCGCAGGGAACGCTGAAAAAGGTTGTAAGTTCAAGGATTCTTGGATTTACAGGCTTTTTTCGAAAAGATCTTTTCTTTGATTATGTTGTCAGTCAGTGTGGGCTGTGGTAAAATAAAATCATCTGACGATAATTTGATTGAATCAGCATAAGATCAGATGGTGATTCTGCTGTTTTGAGCGGGAATGAAAGCAACGCAGCAGGGGATGAAATTGATTCTTTACCGACCGTGTGTACCTTTGTTCACTGAGGGTAGCAAAGGCAATATGCCTCAAAGCGGGATAATTTCAGTAAAAAGCATTGAATTCATTTGATTTTTCAATGCTTTTTATCATAACAAAGCAAAAGAAAGAAATCGGGGGAATTTCCATGTCAAGTCAATCTAAATCTATCAAATCGTATTTAAATTGCTCTTTTGAATGCAGCTGTGGGAAAGTACATAAATCCCTGTTTGCACACTACATTTTTGAGTCAGGTGCAATCAGGAAACTTCCAGGACTTCTGAAGCAGCTGGGCTACAACAGACCTTTTCTAATCTCAGATACGCATACGCATGAGATTGCAGGCTGCCGGACGGAAGAAGCACTTCGAACGGCAGGAATCTGTTTTACGTCCCATGTGTTAAAGAGTCCTGAAAACAGTGATGTGGCGGCGGATGAGAATGCTCTGGGCAGTATAGCTATGGCAAATGACATGGATGCCGATATTATTATTTCGATTGGTACCGGTACGATCAATGACCTTGGACGTTATTTCAGTTATATTACCGGCAGGCCTTTTCTGTTAGTTGCGACGGCTCCTTCCATGGATGGACTTGTAAGCGGCGTCGCACCTTTGATTTTTCATAATATGAAGATTACTTTTCCTGCACAGGAACCTTTGGCGTTAATCTGTGATTCGGAGATTATGGCGGCAGCGCCTCTTAAGATGTTGGCGGCAGGCGCTGCGGATATTCTTGGTAAATACAACTGCCTTCTCGATTGGAAACTTTCCTGTATTGTAAATAATGAATATTACTGTGATACCATTGCAGATATCATGCGAACGGCGGTGGATCAGACAATGGAGAGTACGAAAGGATTGGCGTCACATGACGACAAAGCTGTTTCGGTACTGACGGAAGCTTTGGTACTTTCTGGTATTGCGATGGATTTTTCCGGTAATTCACGGCCGGCTTCCGGTGCGGAACATCACCAGTCTCATTATTGGGAGATGCAGTTTCTCTTTGACCAGATTCCTGCCGTGCTGCATGGTACGAAGGTTGGAATCGGTACCGTACTGATGTTGGAGCTTTACAATACGCTGGCAAAGATGGAAAAGCCGGATTTTGACGCAATTCGTGAGAATATCAGTAACCGAATGACAGTAGAGGCGTGGGAGCAGGAGATGCGCCGCTGCTATCGGGATGGTGCGGACGGAATCATTGATTTGGAGAGAAAATCAAAGAAGAATGATCCGGAGGGTCTGTTAAAACGTCTTTCGGTCATTGAAGCAAAATGGGATGAAATTCAGGAATTGGCGAAGACAGCGCCGAAGGCCGCTGAGATTTACCAGGTGCTTGAGGAGATGAAAGCTGCCAGAATACCTGCAGATGTTGGAATCCCGCGTCAATATGTACTTGACAGCATACGTTACGGAAAGGAGCTGCGTGATCGTTATACCATTTTGCAGTTGATGTGGGATATCGATAAACTTGATGAAGAGGCAGATTTTCTTGTGGAGAAATATTGCCAGGAATCTGTATGTGGGTAGATGCCAGGATTAAATTTGGGTTTGCAGCCTTCGAAAAGATGCTTTGGCATGGAGGTGAATATGGAGATCTGTAAGATGCAGACAGATAAATATGTGATTGGTCTGGATTATGGTACACTTTCGGCGAGAGCAGTCCTTGTCTCCACGAATAATGGTAAAGTGATAGCTGAGAGTGTTTATACTTACCCGCACGGGATTCTGAATTGTCTGCCTGTTGGAGAAAACATTGCTGTATCCGGCTATAATACAGAATTGCCTGCGGACTTTGCATTACAGGAAATTAATGATTATGTAGAGGGCATGTATCATACGATTCGTGAGGTTGTTGAGAAATCTGACTGTCATGCGGAAGATGTGATCGGGATCGGTATTGATGCCACTTCCTCTACCTTCTTGCCGCTTCAGGAAAATGGGCAGCCGCTCTGTAAGAAAGAACAATATAGAAACAATCCTCATGCACAATTGAAGCTTTGGAAACACCATGGCGCGCAGGAGGAGGCGGATCGTATTACCGCACTTGCGAAAGAGCGCCGGGAAAGTTTTCTGTTACGCTGCGGCGGAATGGATGCTGCCGAAGCTTCTGGAAATTGCCGGAAAAGCGCCGGATGTATATGAAGCCGCCGATAATTTTATGGAAGTGAGCGATTATCTCGTTTATCTGTTGACAGGGGAGATAACACGCTGTATGTGTCATGCCGGTTATAAACTTCTGTGGAACGATGAGGATGGATATCCGTCGGACGATTTTCTATGGACGCTTCACCCGCTTCTTTTGAATCTGCGGGACAAATTGAAAGGAAGAGAAGTACAGGTAGGAGAGTGTGCCGGCCGGCTGACACAGCAAGCGGCTCACAGGCTGGGGTTGAAGGAAGGAACTGTAGTGGCGGCATCCTTGATTGATGCCCATGTGGCTGTTCCGTCGGTGGGGATTGATGGTCCCGATAAGGCGCTGATGATTCTGGGGACTTCCTGCTGTATGCTGCTTTGTTCCGAGAAGCTGTCTTACATAAAAGGAATATCCGGTTGTGTCAAAAATGCAGTGCTTCCAGGACTTTATGCATATGAGGCCGGACAGAGTGCGGTGGGTGATCTTTTTGATTGGTTCGTGAAAAACTGTGTTCCGGGAAGTTATGAGAGAGAAGCGGCCGACAGAGGTATTTCGATTCATACGCTGCTTTGTGAAAAAGCGGCGCGGTTTTCTCCAGGGGAGAGCGGCCTGGTGGCGCTTGATTGGTGGAACGGCAATCGTTCCTGCCTGGCGGATGCGAAACTCACGGGTATGATCTTAGGACTTACATTGCGGACAAAACCTGAAGAAATTTACAGGGCTCTTTTGGAAGCGACGGCTTTCGGAATGCGCGCGATCTTTGAAGAATTTGAACGGGGCGGCATCATGGCGAAAGAGCTTTATGCCTGCGGCGGGATTGTGGGTAAGAATCCTTTTATGATGCAGATTTATGCGGATGTCCTTGGTAAGACGATTTTTACCAGTTCTACGGATCAGGGATCGGCGTTTGGGGCATCTGTATATGCGGCTGCTGCTGCAGATGTTCAATCAGGCGGTTATGCGTCTATCAGGGATGCCGTGCGGGCAATGGGGAAGACAGGGAAGAGAAAATATGAACCGATTCTCCGGAATACAGAAATTTACAATAGGGTTTATGAGGAATATAAGTTATTACATGATTATTTTGGAATGGGAGGAAATGAAGTAATGTATCGGCTGCGGTGCTGAGGCGCCGGCGGGAAAGAACCTGAAAATTATCCCGCAGGAGATTTTTTGTTATAATATAAAGTAAGGTTTATGTTTAGACTGACAAATTTATAGATCGATAGAAAGGCATGGTTATCAAAGGGATGAAGCAGAAGAAAAAAGTAGCTTACAGGATTACATCCTATATCATGGCACTCCAAATCATCGTATTCGCAGTGCTTTACATTTTTATGAGCAGGACGATCACGGGGAATATCCGTGAAAATACAATTGAAAGTATGAAGACGATTGTTGACGATCGATCGCAGATTATAGAAAGCTATGTACGTGAAGCAGAGAGCCATCTTACTGCGTACAGCAGGGCGGGAGAGATTAAGGATCTGCTGCTGCACCCAACGGATTCGTCAACGGTAGCTGCGGCGCAGGGATATACGGAGAGATTCAGTCAGGATATCGACAGGCTGGAAGGGATCTATGTCAGTGAATGGAATACACATGTGCTTGCACATACGAACGAATCGGTAGTGGGCATAACGACAAGAGAAGGCGATCCTTTGAAACAATTGCAGGATTCGATGCTGGAGGCGGACGGCGTATACAATGCAGGATTTATTTTTTCTCCGGCAAGCGGGAAGCAGATCGTATCCATGTATCGAGCCTGTTTGGATGAGCAGGGGAATCCGATCGGACTGGTAGGTGCGGGTATCTTTATATCGGGCCTGAAAGAAGAGTTGAACAGTCTGCCTACTGCGGGCTTGAACAATGCGCGTTATTGTCTGGTTAACACGAAGACAGGGGAATATATTTTTAATGATGACGAAGATAAGCTTGGACAGGAGGCAGAAGAAGAATTCGTCATCAATATTATGAATGATGTGAAGCAGAGTAATGGTCAGCCTCATACTACAAGTTACACAGAGTATTCTGAGAATGGCAGGGAAAATATCGCGGCTTATCATTATTTTTCAGATAGAGACTGGTTATTTCTGCTGACGGATACGGCGGATGAAATTTTTGCCAGCGCGGATGTGGCCAGATTTGAATTGATGACGCTCTGCATTGGCGGATTGGCCTTCTTAATGATCCTTACTTATTTTGTTATTTCTCGGTTCATGAGGCCGTTGTCTCCGATCACCAGCACGCTTCTGCAGATAGCAAACTGCAATATCAGTAACAGGGGAGAGGTGCACAAGTATGCCGACAGAAATGATGATCTGGGCGAAATGGCCACTGCCTCTGACAAGGTAATGCAGTCTCTGAATCATATTCTGAGAACGCTCAGAGTATGTTGTACGAAGCTGAATGAAAAAGCAGTGTCCCTGCGCGGGACGTCTACTGAATTGGTGGAGTGTGTGGTTAATAATATGTCTACGACACAACAGCTTTCCGCCAGCTTGGAGCATGTGAATAACGCCATTGAGAGCATTAATGACGAAATTGGCAGTATGCGCAGCCGTATCGGTGATGTGGCGGAAAGTCTGCGCAGCAGTTCCAAATTCAGTGACAATATTATGGAAGATGCGGTACAGATGCGGGAGAGCGCTAATATTTCTTTCGAGAATACCAGTACGCAGCTTGTGACGACAAAGCATTCTGTACGGGCGGCTTTGGAGAATCTGAACAGTTTGTCGCAGATCAATGGCATGGCTTCGGCTATCCTTGATATTTCTAATCAGACGAATCTGCTTTCCATCAATGCAGCCATAGAAGCAGCCAGATCCGGTGAGATGGGAAGAGGTTTTGGTGTGGTAGCGTCAGAAATCAGCAAACTGG
Source organism: uncultured Lachnospiraceae bacterium (assembly GCA_947576945.1). Lineage (GTDB taxonomy): Bacteria > Bacillota > Clostridia > Lachnospirales > Lachnospiraceae > UBA3282. Next base: position 10,738 of record CANPTH010000077.1, on the reverse strand, counting down.
CAGAAACTTCCAGAGCTACTGCGGAGCGTATCCAGAAAATGTGCGAGGCATCCAACGACAGTATCGAAGAGGTGAATCAATGTATGTCGGCAATTCTGCAATATATGGAAGGGGAAGTGCTGGCCAGCTTCGGCGACTTTGCGGAGAAGTCCAATGATTACAGCGTTTCGGTAGAAGCCATCAAGAAGGATATTGAGAAACTGAGTGCGTTTGTCAGAGATCTTCAGGCATCGATTGTGCAGATATTCGACAATGTTATGGATGTTAAAAATATCTCCGGGCAGAACAACATTGCGATCACTGAGATTGTAAGAAAGAGTGAAAGTACGGAAGATATTGCAATGGAGATCCAAAATCAGGCAGAAGAGAACAGAGAGATGGCGGACAGTCTGGAGGATATTGTGAATGGATTTACCTTGGAATAATTAAAGGAAAGGAATGGGTATTACTATGGAAAAAATATTGATTATCGACGACAGCCCGCTGCAGGTTGCTCAGCTAAAGGATATTCTGTGCGACGAGTACGATATTGAAATTGAGCAGACGGCGGAGGATGGATTTGAGCTTGCGCGCGTCGGGAATTATTCTTTGATCCTGCTGGATGTTGTTTTGCCGGGCATGGACGGTTTTACAATGTTGAAAATGCTGCAGGAGGATAATAATACCAAGACAGTGCCGGTTATCATGATCACTACGCTTTCGGATATTGAACACGAGCAGCGCGGGCTCACATTGGGTGCAGTTGATTATATCAGCAAGCCTTTTAGTCCGTTGATTGTCAAGGCAAGGGTAGATACCCATATTAAACTGTATAATTACCGCAGACAGGTCGAGCGGCAGTCCAAAACAGATCAGATGACCGGAGTTGCCAACAGACGGCGGCATGACGAATACAGCGCAGAGAAATGGCAGGAGGCGGTTCGTCTGCAGATTCCGTTTTCTATCTGTATGTTTGATATTGATCACTTTAAATCATTTAATGATACTTTTGGGCATCCGGCAGGAGATAAAGTTATTGCGTCTGTGGCGAAAACAGTAGCCTCATATCTGCACCGCAGTACAGACTTTTTTGCCAGATACGGCGGCGAGGAATTCGTGGCGATCCTGATTGGCGACGATTCAGGCAGAGTATTTGATTATATTAAGAAAATACGTCAGGCAGTAGAAGATCTTCATATACCGCATAATCCATCGGTATCCGAGTGGGTTACGGTCAGCATTGGCGGCATTACTATAATTCCTGAAGCCGATAAATCTTATGACTTCTATCTGAAGATAGCGGATGCAATGTTGTACGATGCGAAGAAAATGGGCCGCAACAGAGTGATTTGGGCTGATGAGAATATCAAACGGTTATATGAAAAATAAAACTATTAATAATTTTGAATTATAACGGCGTCAGACCAGGGAACATTGGACTGACGCCGTTTGTATTATGTGGGAATTAATGTTATGTATAACCTGTAATATGGAAGGAGCTTTCGTATACGATAGGAGGGATAGTTTTATTGAAAATATGGGGAGCGTATGCTACAATGGAACGAACAATAGTATTGTGATAAATGTGGAAGGAATGAACGATATATGAAAAATATGAATAAACTGGCAGCGCCTTTATGCCTGACAGCAATATTTGCCGCTTCTTTGACTGGGTGTGGGAGTAAAAGTCCGTTGGATCCGGATAATCCGGTGTCTTTGACGGTATGGCATTACTACAATGGATCACAGCAGGCGGCGTTTGATGCATTGGTGGAGGAATTTAATGATTCTGTGGGACGGGAGAAAGGAATTTATGTGCAAAGCTATAGTCAGGGATCCGTTTCGGATCTGGAGACGGCGGTGCGGGACTCCATCAGCGGTAAAGTAGGAGCAGACGAAATGCCGGATATTTTTTCTTCCTATGCAGATACGGCTTACGAAGTGGAACAGGCAGGTGCATTGGCTGATTTGTCGGAATATTTGGATGAGGAGGAACTCCAGAAGTACATAGATTCCTATATTGCGGAAGGCTGTATTGCTGCGGATGGAACGCTGCGTATTTTTCCTACGGCCAAATCCACGGAGATTATGATGATCAACAAGACTGACTGGGAACCTTTTGCCGCGGCTACAGGTGCTGCTTTGGAAGATCTTAAGACGATTGAAGGCGTGGTTTCCACTGCACAGATGTATTATGAGTGGACGGACAGCCAGACACCGGATGTGGCTGGTGACGGCATGGCTTTTTACGGCAGGGATGCGGTGGCAAATTATTTTATCATCGGCATGCAGCAGCTGGGTGTGGAGATCTTTCAGGTGGAGAACGGGGAACTGACTTTGAATACGCCGAAGGAGGAGCTTCACCGTCTTTGGGAGAATTATTATGTACCTATGGTTAAGGGCTATTTTGGGGCTTATGGTTCCTTCCGCTCGGATGATGTGAAGACGGGAGATCTTCTGGCCTATACAGGTTCCACTACATCGGCTATGTATTTTCCGGATCAGGTAGAATTGGATGCTGGCAGTCATGCCATTGAATATATTGTGACAACAGCGCCGATCTTTGAAGGAGGTCAGCATTATGCCGTGCAGCAGGGAGCCGGTATGGTAGTCAGCAAATCAAATGAACAGCATGAGTATGCAGCAGTAGAATTCCTGAAATGGTTTACAGAGGCGGAGAATAATCTGCAGTTTGGTTGTGTTTCCGGTTACCTGCCGGTTATGAAGGAAGCAAACAGCGCGGAGAAGCTTGATCAGGTGATTGCAGATCATCAGCTGGAGGTAGCATCCAAGACTTATGATTGTTTGACGACTGTTTTCCAGAATATGGAGAATATGATGCCTTACACCAATAAGAGTTTTGCGAATGGTTCTGCGGCGAGGAAGGTTCTGGAGTATAATCTTGCAGATCTGGCGGCGGCAGATCGGGTATCTGTGGAAGCGGCGCTTGAAGAGGGGAAAAGTTTAGAGGAGGCGTCAGCTCCGTATGTTTCGGAGGAAGCTTTTGAAAATTGGTATGCGGCCTTTTGTGATGCATTGAATGCTGCAATTGGAGAATAGGAAATTATAGTCAAATTGAGACAAGAGCAGACAGGTAATTTAGTGTAAGTTTAAAGATTCAGCAGATATTGTCGGTAGAGGTAACATGGGAGACAGAAGTCATAAAAAGAAAAAAACAAGTATATTCAGGATCTTTCTGATCCCTCTGATTGTGATTATGCTGGTGCAGAGCATGATTACAATCGGCACGCTGATCGTTCGGAGAACTGCGGGGATGTTACAGGAGTATTCCGGCGGTATGATGAATCGTCTTGTGGAAAACAGGAAAGTGATTCTGCAGAACGACATGATCCAGCGCTGGGCCGCCGTCTGCGAACAGGAAGAAGTGCTGAACAGGCTGCTGGGCCAGTTTTTGGAGGATAATAATGCGGAGCTGGGTGAGATTCTTCGTTCCGATGAGAAAAAGAACGAACTGCTGGAGCAGCTTTTTCCAGAATGTCTTCATATGCTTCAGGGCAGTACCACGACAGGTGTTTTTGTGATCCTGACAGGGGAAGATATGCAGACGGAAGCGGATTATGACGGATTCTTTATCAGAGATTCTGATCCTGATATTAATCCGGCTAATTATACAGATCTGCTGTTAGAGCGTGGAAGCAAGCACTTATCCAGGGAGTGGAGCATTCCGCTGGATACGGCATGGACAACACGCTTCCATATGGATGGCGAAGGGGTGAATGAGGCTGACAGGTTTTTTTATGAACCGTGGAAGGCGGGAGCTGCTTATCCGGACACGGATACGGATAATTTAGGTTACTGGTCGATGCCCTTTTCCCTGGAAAAAAAGATGACAGATCCTTATAGGATGATTACATATTCGCTGCCTCTTCGTCATGAAGGAGAAGTGTACGGCGTGCTGGGGGTGGAGATTTCCGAGCAGCGGTTCGCAGACTATTTTCCGGTGGCGGAACTGAATGCTTCCCAGCAGTCAGGATACATGCTGGCGGTAAAATATAATGATGACAGTTACATTCCTCTGGTTGGGAAGGGTGTTCTTTATGATCTTGTCCGTTCCATGGGGGGTAACTTTGTTCTGCAGGAAACGCGGCATGATAATCTTTCACAGGTGCACGAAGTCAGGCTGAATAAACAGAAAATTCATGCAGTAGTCTGTCCACTGAAGTTGTACAGTAATAATGTACCTTATGAGAATACGGAGTGGGTACTTCTGGGATTGAATACGGAAGAGGATTTATTTGGTATAAGCCGTCAGCTTTACCTGTGGATGGTGGTGGCGGTTTTGATCGGTTTGATTTTTGGTGTGGTGGGCATCTATTTCCTGGTGAAGCATCTGACCAGGCCGGTACAGAATCTGATGCAGTGCATCAGCAGAGGCAATGAAGGATTGCAGGAGTTTAAACCGTCAAATATTCTGGAGGTGGATGCACTTTATGATGTGGTAAAGGAGCTGACAAACAGACAGAAAGAAGCGGAGAATATTCTCCTGGAGGAAAAAGAACGTTACCGGGTAGCGCTTGAGTCCAGCAAGGATGTGTTCTTTTCTTACGATATTCAGAGTCATATGTTGGATATTGTAAATCATGAGAAGATGAGCGGACAATGGCAGTGTGAAGAGTTTGAGAGCGGATTTATTGATCCGGGGTATATCTATGATATGGATCGCGATGCAGTCATTCGTGAACTGCAGAGCAAAAGGGATAAGCTCTTTGTGGAATTTCGGATGAAGGCGCCTTGGGATGCAGAGTACAGATGGGTAGCCTTCTATGGAAAAGCGGTCTATGATACCGACGGTGTGCGTCGTAAGATTGTGAGCAGTATCCGTGATATACAGGAGCAGAAGGAGCGGGAGGAGAAACAGCTTAGAAAGAATTCGACGGATGTGATAACCGGACTTTACTGTTTCAGCGCCGGGATTAAATACATACAGGAATGCCGGGCATCACAGCCTGACGGTGTCATGATTAATCTGCTTTTAAACAGGTTAAAAGAGACAAATGAGAAAAATGGCATTGTATTTGGTGATATGATCCTGGAGGAGCTGGGCAGTCTGACGAAAAGCAGCTGCAGGGAACTTGAGGAACAGGATGGCAGGCGGATCGCAGCCATGCGTCTTGACGGTGATGAATTTACGGTTTGGATGGAAGAAAGATCGAGAGAGGAAGCAGCAGATTTTGTGGAAAAACTGCTTGATAAAATTTCCGCCAGCTTTGAGAATGAAATGTTCAATGTGGATGTACGCGCAGGTATTGTCTGTGCCTGTAAGGAACAGACGAATGAGAAGCTGATTTGTATGGCAAAACTGGCACAGGATTTTGTGGTTCCGGGAGTGACGAAGCGGTTTTTGTTCTATGAGGATATTCCGGAGAGCAAATGTGAAACTCTTCCGTCGTTACTGGGACGGGATATCAGCACGATGGATTATGGAGAGGATGTCAGCCTGGGATCCCTGGCGCTCAATCTGTTTGGCAAGGGAGCCGACTTCCCGGCGCAGATGATGTTGATTATCTGCAAGGCCGGCAGATTCTATCAGGCGGACGCAGTGTTGATCTCCATATTGCGTGATGATTTTAATTCCAATTATCTGGATTATCAGTGGCATAGAAATGGCAAAACAACCACGGAGAATGTCAGACAGTATAAACCGGAAGAACGGGAAATATTCTTTCAATGGCTGGGTCAGAAGGAGCTGCGGTACTTCTCGGAGGAAGACAGCCGCAATGAGCTGATCTGTCGGTTTTTGAGTATATCGCCTGGGAAGCAGGGTATTGTGCTGCCCATGTATGATAACGGGAATTATATGGGAAATATCTGTATTCTTGGGGCTGGGCAGGAATTGCTTAATAATGCCGAGGAGTATCAGAATCTGGCAGAGTTGGGGAGAGTTATCCAGAGTCAGCTGACACAGCAGAAGCATGATATTGCGAGTAAAGCAAAATCAGACTTCCTGTCTCGTATGAGCCATGAGATCCGCACGCCGATGAATGGTATTATTGGTATGACTGCCATCGCGCTGCAGCATGAACAGAGTCAGGACAGGATTATGGATTGTCTGCAGAAGATACAGTCTTCTTCCAATTATTTGCTTGGTCTGATCAATGATATTCTGGATATGTCCAAGATCGAAAGCGGTAAGATGAAGCTGGAATCGGTTAACTTTAATCTCTACGAAATGCTGGGTACAATCAAAGAACTTATCATGACGCAGGCGGCAGCCAAAGATATTGATTTCGTACAGAATATTGAAGTGGAGCATAACTGGTTTATAGCGGATAAGATGCGTATCAGCCAGGTATTGATTAATTTGCTGGGTAATGCGGTAAAATTTACTCCCAGAAAGGGGAAAGTAACTCTGACTGTGCAGGAAACGGAGACCATTGGAGAAGAAGCAATGGTTTATTTTGCGGTGCGCGATACAGGTATCGGTATTGCCAAAGAAGATCAGAAACGGGTGTTTCGGTCCTTTGAACAGGCGGTTGACAAGAATCCGTCCAAACAGCAGGGAACAGGCCTGGGTCTTTCCATCAGCAGCCGGTTGGTTCAGATGATGGGAAGTAATATCGCTTTGGACAGTGAGCCGGGGGAAGGCAGTCTGTTCAGTTTCTCCATTCCGCTGGAACTGGGTGAGAATTTGGAGATGCAGGTGCAGGAAGCGGAAATTACCTTTGAAGGCTGTCGCATTCTGGTGGTGGAAGATAATGAGCTGAATGCTGAGATTGCCCTGACATTGTTGGAGGAAAGAGGTTTTGCGGTGGATTGCGTCTATGATGGCTCGGAAGCTGTGGAGCGTATTCGTACGACTAAGCCAGGCACTTACGATGTGATCCTGATGGATATTATGATGCCGGTGATGGACGGTCTGGAAGCTACCCGCACGATCAGAAGCATGGAGAGGGATGATTGCCGCACAATCCCGATTGTGGCCATGTCAGCCAATGCTTTTGACGATGATCTGAAAAAGTCTGTGGAGTGCGGTATGAACGGACATCTGTCTAAACCGGTGGAAGTGGATAAGTTGTACCGAACGCTGGGAGAGATTATTCATGGCAGTAAGAAGGAGTGATAGCAGCGGACTAAGAGAGCGGAGCTTACTGCCGCTCTTTCTGTTTAAGGTTAAGACATTATCTGTTTGAAACATAGTGAATAAAGTAAAGAGTCAGGAAATGTTATATGAATTATATTATATTGGATTTGGAATGGAATCAGAGCAGTGACGGTAAAGAGGAAGAATCAAAAGTTCTTCCCTTTGAGATTGTTGAGATCGGAGCAATCAAATTAAATAACAGGCGGGAAATGATAGATGAGTTTTCTGAGCTGATAAAACCGCAGGTATATCATGAGATGCATCATATTACAAGAAAGCTGATTCATCTGCAGATGGATCAGCTGGAGCATGGAAAACCTTTTGTGGAAGCGGCGGAGAGCTTTTTTGAGTGGTGCGGAGAGGATTATATCTTCTGTACCTGGGGAGCTATGGATCTGACGGAACTACAGAGAAATCTCAGATATTATGGGATGAAATCATTGGCGGATGGACCTTTTCGGTTTCTGGATGTACAGAAGTTGTTCAGTATCGGTTTCGAGGATCAGAAGTCGAGAAGGACACTGGAACATGCCATAGATCATCTTGAGATTAAGAAGGATATTCCTTTCCATCGTGCTTTCAGCGATGCTTATTATACCGCGAAGGTACTGGCATTAATTGAGAAAGATGTGCTTAAGAACTATTCTTTCGATGTCTTTCATATCCCCAGGGATAAGCAGTCTGAGATCCATGTGCAGTTTGATTCGTATGCTAAATATATTTCCAGAGGATTTGCTGATAAGGCGGCGGCTATGGCGGATAGGACGGTAAGCAGTACAAGATGTTATTTGTGTCATAGAAATCTGCGAAGGAAAATTCGTTGGTTTACACCCAATGGCAAACATTATTATTGTGTGTCTTATTGTGATCGGCACGGCTATATGAAGTCTAAAGTGCGCATGCGTAAATCTGAGGAAAAAATGGTGTATGTGGTGAAGACAGAAAAATTTATCACGGAGGCTGAGGTGGAAGCCATCCGTGATAAACAAAAAAAATCCAGGGAATTTAAGAAAAGTTAAAATTAAAAATCAAAATCATCTAATTCAGAACGGATCCGTTCGCGGCGTCTCTGTTTCCTTTTTACACGGTTCTGGCGTCGTCGGGCGTTCCTGTTGTTGATAGCAAGGGCGCGCAGAACAAAGAGCAGTATTAGGGCAGCAGCAATGACGAGGACACAGATCAGAACCGTTTTTACATTGATGAAGATCGTATCAGCCTGGGCGGATTCCTTTCTCTGCCCGGGCGTTTCTGTTTGTGCTGCATCTATATTGTCAGAGTCCGGATTCGTGTCAAACTCGTATGTGGATGAATTGTCAGCCGCCAGCTCCAGGTAGGCATTTCCTACGTTGATACCATGGTAAGAATATTGGATCTGTGCGATCCGGTTGCCGTCGGAGACCTGATAGTCTATAGTGGATTCCAGGTCGTCAAAAGTGATCGTATTCGGAACAATCACCCGGCTTTTGTCATCAATGGACAGAATTGGTTTGGAACTGCCGAAAATGTCATTGCCGGTCTGCAGAAAACCGGATGGTTCGATCTGATATTTTTTTTCATTTTCAGCAATATTCATTATTTGAAAATTGTTGAATCCGTAATCGAACAGTTCCATTGTATCCGTAAACTGATTGGGTGTTTCTTCCCGGAAGACAACGCAGACAAGCCGCATACCGTTTCTTTCCGCACATGTGACAAGCGTTTGACGGGAGTCATCCGTGTAACCGGTTTTTCCACCTAAGACACCGTCATAGGCGGCTTCGCCGGTGATCATCTTGTGTTTGTTCAGCAATATAAAATCGTCGGGCTGTGTAGGGGTTGCCGTGAATTCGTAACGGGCAGTATTGCCGATCTTACAGAGCATATCGTTTCTGAAAAAAGCGGCTGCAATCAGCGCCAGATCATGGGCGGATGTATAATGATTCTCATCATGCAGGCCGTTGGTGTTCATAAAATGGCTGTTTGTGCATCCGAGTTCAGCGGCGCGTTCATTCATCATATCGACAAAACCGTCTATGGAGCCTGCAATATGTTCGCCCACTGCATTGGCAGCTTCATTGGCAGAACCTACCAGAATGCCGTAAAGACATTGTTCCAGAGTGATTTCCTCCCCTACATCCATTCCCATGTTGGAGCCGTCGGCGGGTACGGAGAATACCGCCTCATTGGAAAAGGAGACGGAGTCGTCCAGGTTGCCCTGTTCCATGGCTACCAGACAGGTGAGGATCTTGGTGGTACTGGCAGGGAAAGATTTTCTGTTGATATCTTTAGCATATAGAATAGAGCCGGTATCCACGTCCATAAGGATTGCGGATTGTGCACTGGTTACGGGGCCGACAGGCCAGTTATCGATTTCGTTTGATTCGACAGGGATAGCTTTCTGTGCTTCCTGCTCCTGCTCTATTTCTTCCAGCGAGGCGGCATGCGCGGTGGTTTGGCTGGTGAACACACCACAGCACAAAATAAGAGATGTAAACAGAAAAGAAGCGGTTTTTGTTCTTCCTGCTTTGATATATGATAAAAACATGGTTGTCAGACCTTTCTATGATAAAACCGTTACCATGGTTAACAATACAAATTCCAATTTGTTATGTTGTTAACGATTAGTATTTGTAAAATGGCATAATTTATGAGTTTCTTAAATTGTCGATCTGCCGATAGTAATATGACGTACCGATTCCCGCTTAACTATGATACACTATTTTAGAAAAAAACAGTAGCCCTTTCACAAAAAATACAAAATCTTGATGTATGGAAGAAATTTGTGTATAATCTTGTTATGCATAAGACAGGTTTTATGAGAATATTTCCTCATAAAACTTTACAGAAATGCTCCGGCACGGAGGTAAACATGAGACTGCGAAATATTACCGGCTCAAGAGAAATGATTGCAGAGAGCAGGTTCGTGGTACACGAACCACAGGAATATAAAGGAAAATGGAAAGAACTGTTTGGCAGTGATCAGCCGCTTCGAATTGAAATTGGTATGGGCAAGGGCAGATTTATTATGGATCTGGCAAGGATGAATCCGGGAATTAATTATATAGGAATCGAGAAATATTCCAGTGTATTACTGCGCGGCATTCAGAAGATGGAGACGGATCCGTTGCCGAATCTTTATTTTATCCGTATGGAAGCGGAGGAAATCGCAGATGTATTCGGCCGGGAAGAAGTGGATAGGATCTATCTGAATTTTTCCGATCCATGGCCGAAAGACAGACATGCCAAAAGAAGATTGCCGTCACGTGAATTTTTAGAGTGCTATGATGAAATACTGGTAAAAGACGGTGTAATCGAATTTAAGACGGATAATTATGATCTGTTCCAGTTTGCATTAGGAGAGCTGGAGCCTGCTGGCTGGCAGCTTCTGCAGATGACGGAAGACCTGCACCATGATGATAAGATGCTTCCCGGCAATGTGATGACAGAATATGAGGAGAAGTTTTCTGCACTTGGTAACCTGATTTATAAATATGTGATCTCAAGATAATAATGCATGTAAAATCCGGTAAGAATTATCAATGGATTACAGCAGATATTTTTGAGTAAGTGGCGGAAAACAGCCACAGAGAAAGGTTCAGGGGAGTTTCTGAGATACTGAATACAATAACTTCTCGGAATCTCAATGAATGAGATTCCAACCGAAGATTGACAACTGAA
>CANPTH010000076.1 GCA_947576945.1 uncultured Lachnospiraceae bacterium | reverse complement strand
TCTGTGGCTTAGCACTATATTTTACAGTTCAACTCTCAAAGTCAGGTACTATATTTTCGCGCAGTTTGCAACACTTTTTAATTTAAAATTCCATTCTGCCACAGATATCCGCCCAGGCCTCGTCATCGATCTCCTCATCCCGGAAGAGCTTCCTCTTATCTGCATCTGTGATCTTTCGTATCACGCGGCAGGGATTGCCTGCAGCGACAGACCAGTCCGGGATATCCTTCGTCACCACACTGCCGGCGCCGATCACCACATTGTCGCCGATATGCACACCCGGACAGATTACCGTATTACCGCCCAGCCAGACATTATCCCCAATGGTCACTTCCTTGCCGTACTCGTAGGCAGAATTACGTGTGACAGGATGCACCGGATGCCCGGCCGTATAGATGGCAACATTAGGCGCCATCTGGCAGTTATCACCGATCTTAACCTTCGCCACATCCAGGATCATACAGTTATAATTTGCAAAAAAGTTCTTGCCCACCTCAATATGGCTTCCGTAATCACAGTAAAAAGGCGGATTAATGAAGGCCCCCTCCGACTTTCCCAGAAGGTCCTTCACCGCTTCTCCAAGGCCGTCAAAGTCGGAGCGATCCATAAAGTTTAACTTCTGCAGCTTCTTCCTGCACACCGCCTGCTCCTCAAAAATATTTTCGTCCGAAATATATGCCATCTGGGCATCTCTTCTCTCTACATGATTCATCCTTATCATCCACCTTTCCGTGTTACTTTTCCCTTTTTGTCTGCTTTAACATTTTTCTCCATTCCGCAGCGCTTTGCGCCAAGGACGTGAGCAGAATCGATTCTGCCATTCTCGTAATGCCCGTAAACTGCCGGCAGTCCCAAAAAGACAGCATGGATGGCCATTCGGCCCGCTAAGCGACAGGTTGAGCATAATGGAGGTTTACCCTTTGTTCACTGAGGGTACTATGATAATATGACAATTTTGTTGCTGTTTCTACCAGAATATTATAAAATACTATAACAATCTTCCAAATTAAACCTTTTAACAAACCATACTCAGCAAAAGGGAGGCATCCACCCATGAAAACAGCATGTCAATGGAAATACGGTGGAACTTCCGCCGGAAGGCGGCATCATGGTCAACAGCCGCCAGTTCCATCACGGCTATTCCCCGGACTACACGGAATGCGAGTTTATCTGTTTTCTGCTGCATCCGCTGCTGCTGTGCACCAACGAATTTTTTGAAGATACCTATGTGCATCCCGTCATCTCCAATACCGAGCATCCATATCAGCTGTTATCCAATGAGATTCCCTGGCAGAAACAGACACTGGATCTGTTGCGCAGGCTGTATCAGCAATGTGACCGTTGCGGCTATCTGCTGGATGATGCCGCCCTGAAAGCCGCACGGCAAGGCGGTTCCCCGTCCGGCGTCACCGGTCCTGACGACGTTATCCTGCAGATCCAGCCGCTGATCCTTGCTCTGTGGCTGCCTCTCTACCAGAATCTTCCGAAGCAGTCAGGACAGCCGGTCAAATCCAACCGACAGCTTTCTACCGTAAAGCAGATGGTCACTTTTATCCGTGCTCATTACAAAGAACCTTTGTCTCTTGACCAGATCGCGGACGCCGGTAATGTCTGCAAAAGCAGCTGTTCTTCCCTGTTCCGGAAATATCTCTCCCGGTCTCCTGTCACCTATCTGACGCAGTACCGTTTGAGCAGGGCGCTGGAGCTGCTCCTTCACACAGACATGTCGATCACCGAGATCAGTTATGAAGTGGGCTTTAACAGCGCAGGCTATTTCGCAGAAACCTTCCGGAAATACTACCAGCGCTCCCCGACCGAATACGCAAAAATGCACAGACAGACCTGAATGCCGGTCTGTCTGCGCATTATCACCGTTATCCGCAGTCCGACTCCTCCGCGTCGAACAGCTTCCCGGTGGCAAAGGGACTGCCCACATCGCATCTTCCGTGGTGATAGGTCTTCCTGACGGCCCCATCCGCCACTTCCTCCGATGTCTCCACCTTGATGCGGCTCACGCCGCCCTGCGCCATATTGTCCAGCATCCTGATCACGTCATCTACTTCGTTCATAATTTTATATGCCCCCTCTCGCCGGAATCCCTGTGCTTTTCTATTATAACAGACTTTCTTTCTAATGCACAGGTCTGCGCAGAAAGTCGATGAACGATATGCCAAAAAGGATATTGTATAAGCTGCAGAGCGGAAAGCCTGCCGCTCCCATATAATGTCCTGTTTTATCTAAGCCCAATATTTCTCAAACAGAGTTTCCGTACGCCTTCCAATCTGCCGCAGCATTTCTCCTGCCTCTTTATCTCCACAGGCGTACGCTTTCATCAGCCGTCCCTCCTCGTAACACAGCTCGTCATGCAGAGGCATATATTCTGCAATCAAAAAAAGCACAAATTCCACCGCCCGATTTTCTCCGTATACTCTGGGGAACTCCTCTTTGTGATACTGCTCCAGCACTACCGCCCGCCGTGCTTTTACCGCATCAATCATGGCGTCCTTCTCACACTGCTCCGCCAAAACGATCATTTTCGACAGACCAAACCACTGAGCGTTCACCGTCCCATGGGAATCACTGCTGCCAACAACCGGCACTACATTCCCCTCCTCTCTCATCTGCTGCCACAGGCTGACCTGGAGTTGATTTTCCTCTATGGATTGTCCGCAGGTAAGTTCCAGCGCGTCAAACGGCCGTGTCCGTAACAGGTGCTGATACATAGTCCTGGAAATATGATAGGCATCCTCCTGAATCCAGCAGGGATGCTCCATGACCGCCATTCCGCCGGCTTCCCGAATTTTACGGTATACCCACACCAAAGACGCGTATTCCCTGGCATCCGCCTGAACAGGAATCTGCAGTTCCTGTTCGATCAGATCAACTTCCCGTTCATATTGCTCCGGATCTTTCCTGAAAATATCATTGACACTGTAGTCTCCTCCGAAATGAACGGTGTGGCAGTGATTTTTCGGAGGATGCACTTCTTCTCCACTAAACAGCCGAAAGCTCATGGGAATCTCCTCATATGCCCGGATCGCTTCCAGCGACGGCTCATACTGCCCATGATCGGTAATCGCCAAAAAGTCAAAGCCGGCTTTTCGATAGTTTGCGGCCACAATGGACGGTCCCTCCGCCCCATCCGACCGACAGGTGTGGCAGTGCATGTCCCCTCGAAACGGACGCAGCCTGAAAAAGTCGGGCCGCAGCGCATAAATCCGCAGCTCACAGCACGGATGCCAGGCCTCTTTCTCCTTCTTCTGCAAAAGCGCCGCATACTGCTGCTCACCGGACAGCCGGCAGGAAAAATGCAGCACGCCATCCTCATACACCGCATCATACATCTGCCGTCCATCCCCCTGGAAATTTACCGGTGTATTATTCACGGGAACCAGCCTGATCCGGTACTCTCCGGCAGCTTCCAGCTCCACATGTTCTCCCAGCGCCTGTATCGTCACTACAGTCGTAACCTCGGTACACAATATCTTGGGGAAAATATCATAATATTCCAATGTTGTTTTCAATTTATATCCCTGCCTCCCTCCCAGCGCACGGATTTGTAAACCGTAACGCTGTCATCCATCCATGTCCTCTCTGTTCCGCTTCCATTTTCCGACCGCCCCGGCACAGCAAAGCCCTCCGACAGCCGCGCAGGCACACCATATAAACTGCGTTTCCCGCCATCCGGCATACTCCATCGTATAGCCAAACAGGACGCTTGCTGCCGCACTGCCAAGATAGGTTACGGCATTCAGTATGCCTGACACCGTGGCCACCCTGCCCTCTTTTCCGAAATGCAGCGGCACAAGACTGATCAGTAATGTATTAACCGCCGTCATCATACTGGTCACAATGGCAAAGATCACCACCGTGCCATACAGGGAATTCCCGCCCCCTCCCAGCATACACAGAAAACATCCGACTGACAGAAGATAACAGAGCGCTCCTGTTGCAGCCTCATTCTGAAAGAAACGACGATTTACAGTCTGCGCAGCCGGAATGCCGCACAGACTGACCACCGGCAGCGCCATGGTAAGTAAGACCGAAAAGGACGGCCGGATGGCAAACTTTACCGTCAGACAGGCAGGAATCCAGGTTGTCAGTCCATCCTTCAATATCCCATGGATAAAGGCCGCCGCCATGATGAAAAATCCTTCCATATGCCTTTCCAACAATATCTTCTGATGCTGCGTATGGAACATGCTCTGGAACTTCTGAAAGATAAATCGCTGTCGGTCCAGCAGATCGCCACCCTCGTGGGATATGAAAACGCCTTTAATTTTTCCCGTTCCTTTAAAGCACAGTACGGCGTATCTCCCAGCCATTTCCGAAGCCGATCCCAGGAATAACGCCCGGCGCGCAGCCGCATACCTCCTGCACTTTTTCCGCCGTTTCGCATATCCTGTAGTAACGCTGCCTCAAAACAGGAAAAGAGTAAAAGGCTTCAGAATGGAGGGAAACATGCGACAATATTCTTATCCCGGCGCTTTCGCCAGGATCACCGGCAACGCCGGCCATTCATCCCTGCACGGAATCGCCGCCTTCTATCCGGTTCCGTCAGGCGGAGTATTAATCGAAACGGAAGTCTATGGACTGCCCTGCGAAGATATTCCTCCCCACAGCCAGTTCTACGCCATGCACATTCACGAAACCGGCGACTGCTCGCTCCCGTTTGACAAAACCGGAGCACATTACAATCCCCGCGGACTGCCCCATCCGAAACACGCCGGCGACCTGCCCCCGCTTCTCGGTAACAGAGGGTTTGCCTACAGCGTCGTCTATACGGATCGATTTGAACTGCCGGAGATCATCGGCCGCTCCCTGATCATCCACAGCGCGTCCGACGATTTCACCACACAGCCTTCCGGAAACGCCGGTGATAAGATCGGATGCGGCGTTATCACTGAAAACCAGGAAAAACCGGGATGGTTTCCCACGTAAAGCGTTCCTTTGGCAATACAGACAGCAAGGAGTCCACCGGACACTCCGGTGAACTCCTGCACATTAACTCCATGATTCCACTCTGCAAAATCGTGGACCCAGATTTTCTGTTTACGCAGACCAGTTCCTCCTGATCCTCGCGTACACTGCGATTGCTCCGACTATGACAGTTGCGCCTGCAACCGAAATCAGGATCGTCCAGAGCAGACTGCTGCTGCCGGTTTTCCTGCCGGCTGCATCAGAATCCGTACTCTCCTGTGTATCATTGTCTCCAGCCTGCACCTCCTCCATAGCGCTCCCTGCAGACGCACCGGCTTCTTCCTGCCCCTCAGTCTCCTGCCCGGAAGCAGGCTGCTGTGTATCATTGTCCTCTTCCTTACGCGCAGATGCTAAAGTCAATGCCGTATCTGCAGCTTTCTTTGTCTCCACCGGCTTCTGTTCCTGCACCGAGGCCCCGGCCTGCTCCTGCACATTCTCAGCCTTCGCAGGATTCTCAGCCTTCACGCCCGTTGTATTTTCTGTGTTGGCCGCTGTCTTCTTATCCCCGGATCCATTTCCTGCAGTACTGCCTCCGGCAGCAGTTCCTGAACTGCTTCCGGAATTATCTGACTGTCCGCTTCCGGAGTTGCCCGATGATCCAGCCTGGGATGTCCCGTTATTCTGCTGCGTGCCGCCCTGCTCCTTATCCGCAGACGGTTTGGGATTGGACGGTTTTGAAGGCTTTGACGGTTTCTCCGGCTTTTCAGGCTGCGGCTCCTCCGGTTTTGATTTATCCTTCGTAAAAGTCACGTCCAGAATATTATTACAGCCGGCCAGATCCTCATACTTAACCGTAAATTTCATGGACCTGTTATCTGTCACCTTCTGTTCACCGCGGTCCGACAGATAAATCCTGTCTATGAGATAGCCATCCTTTGCTTTTATGGAAATCGTTCTGGATTCTTTTAGTTCCGTCAATTCACATATCTTATCCCCGTCTGCTCCTTCAATCTGCACATCTCCGCCCACAGAATTTGTAACCAGAAGTTTCTGGCTGACAGGCGGCGCCCCTGTCTCATTTTTCATTTCTACGATGGCAAACGGACTGAACGCATTACAGGTGATGATCAGCCCATACTTCGTTGTAACACAGCTGATTTCTTCGGCAATAAGCTTCCCGTTCTCATCTTTCCTGAAATGGTAAGCCTTATAAACCACCCCTTCCTGTTCAGGACCGAATCCCTCAGGAAATCCGACAAAAAGTCTTACACTGTTTCCCGTCCGTATGACATTATGATTACAATGTGTCAGTCTGATGTCAAATGTGGCGCTCTGTGTTATCTCTTCTCCCTGCTCCAGTGCGTCTTCTATCTGATCCATCATCTGTTCCGCCTGCTGTGCCGGCTGACCGGTCTCCACTACAGGCTTAGTTGCAACCAGCTTAATCTTGTCCACTACATCGACAAGCTTCTTTCCATCCTCTGTCTCCCATCCGTCATAGGAAAGATCTTTCGGCTCCAGCAGAACCGGTTTCGCACCCAGCGTCAGATCGATCCCCTCCGGCCAGTAACTGCAGATGGCAATTCTTTTCTTCGCAAAATAGGTGAAGCTGTCCGGCGCTTTCAGGCTTCCCTTGCCCCGCAGACCTGTGATCTGTATGGTATAGCCGGCGTAATTATCCGCCAGCATCTCACTGGTGGTAAAATCAAATTCTATCGTACGGTCGCCGTCCCATTTAAAGTTCTCGATCTTACTGTTAGCCTCTGCGCTCCAGCCGTCTTTCACCGTAAGCTTATAGCCGGCTTCCTGCCCGTCATATTTTTCCAGCTGCTCATTAAATTCCGCTCTCACATGGTACGTTTTCCCACAGGTTATGTATCCGGTATTCCCTGGCGTTATTTTTTTCGCAAACGGGGACGGCACAAAATTTCCTTTGGGATTCTCCAGCTTACCGGTAGATACAATAAAATCTGCTTCCGTTCCCTGAAAATTCCAGTTCTTCTTCAGATCCTCCGCCGTCAGATCATCTCCATACAAAGGCCCTGCCGGCGCCTTCTTTGTGATGGCAAACTCAATGTAGCGGCTGTTTCCATTGGCAACAATCAGCGCATCTTTAAGCTGCGGCATTGCAAAAGGCTTCGGATCCGAATACCCCCAGTTTCCGGACACATACTCATCGGTACCCGGCATATACTGATAGAACCGTGATAACATATACACCTGTTCCTGATCGACGGCTTCCTGATACCCCATTCCTTTATAGCTTACCTTAAAAACGCCTACCTCCCCTTCAGCTTCCGTTCCGTCCCGGTACTCAACAACAAGTCCGCTTTTCTGGAAAACCGTCTTATACGTCCCGCTGTCCGTATCCCCTGCATCATCCGGATTGTCTCCCGCCAGCTTCGGATAGGTAAAACGGAATCCTGAACCCGACATGACGCCGTCAGGGATGTGATGCTGTTCCATCACTGCATTATCCGCCAGCAGATATTTCTCACTGTCGGTACCGCCCTTCATACCGTCATTGGCAGTGGCGTCCAGACCATACCAGCTTCCATCGACCTGTACATAATTCCACATATGAAGATTATCGCTGCCATCCGGCGCCCGGTAACTCCCCTGCACCAGAACGCTCCTGATTCCCAGTGCATCCAGAACTGTCTTCACTGCCCTGGCATACCCTTCGCACAGACTCTCTCCTTTAACAAGTGCACCGTAGGAAGTACGGACATATTCGTTGCTGCCGTCAGCCGACGTATATACCGTGCCTTCTATGATGGCGTTATTTACATAGATTACCTGCTCTCTGACCGATTTGGACTGCTTCTGCGCACCCTGCACGATCGTATTAATCTTATTTTCATGCTTTTGTACCGCACTCTCCACCGCGCTCTGACTGGCAAAGCCCTGTGTAAAATAATTGTTTCCTCTGCCGGTTCCCAAAGACGCCCCATACACCACCGTATTATTTTCCGATACGCTGGCTGCCGGTACCGTTTTCTCTGACACGTTGATCGACAGACTGGAAAAATCCACATAAAAAATATCCGGATAATCCGAACAAAAAGCATCCCGCGCCGCGCCAAACATCTTCACAATGGCAGTCTGGTTCCCTTCGTAAACCGCCAGTTGATCACTGGTAATATGACCATTTGCCACCAGGTCATATTCCTGGGTTCCTGTCTTGAAAATCTCTTTCTCGTACATCTCATACATGGCATCGTAAATGCCCTTCGCATCGGCATCCAGCTGATCATAATAATACCGCTCATGATTCCTGTTCTCTGCCTTTACGCTGCTGCCGAATCCCGCCAGGCCAAGCGGCGCCGCCAGCACTGCGGCCAATGCCGCCGCCAGTATTCTCTTTCGTCTCATATTTTCCTCCACACCGAAGCATTTTCTTCACATATTCTTCAGGATATTCCGGCCTCCTCACCACAAGCCTCCTTTTCCTTTACCCGTAAAATTTTATCGGTTATGCAAAAGATTGTCAAGGGTTTACATAACGTTATTTTTTCACTGAAACCCTCTGCGCAGCGCTCAACCCACACAATTCATGACACAGAACACTCGTTTTGTGGCTTTTTGCTGTACTGTCCGCCGGTTTCTGACGAGAACAATATTAACACCGGTTTACAGAACAATTTCAGAAACGGAGGAACGATCATGAGCATAACCTACACAGCCGCCCTCAGTCATCTCCAGGCCTCGATGAGAAGTCCCGTCAGAACTTCCTCGGAAAGCTCTGCAAAAACTGCCGACACTGCCGGCGCCTTTAAGGATCTCGTACAGGAAAGTGTGGTTGACGAATATAAAAGAAAACATCCCGATCATGCCAGCCATGTGGATCAACAGGTAAAGGCCGGCAGAGCAGTACGCGAAAAAAACGCTGCCGGCATCTCCACCGAAAATATGACCATGGCAGAATATCAGGCCTGGTTCTTTGCCCTGTTGGATACCATTCCCTACGATTCTACGAGAGTTAACGACACGACCACCATCACCATCTCCGATAAAGGCTGGGAACAAATGCGGAAAGATCCGGACTACGAGGCCTGGATCCTGGGGTATTTCGTAGAAGACAGAGCCGTGCGCAATCCCTTCTTCGGCTGGGGTAACAACGAAGGATGTGTCATATTTGAACGTTTCGGCGCTTCCATAGAAGAACACCGCGGAGACGGCTTCAGCAAATCCGCCCTGAACGGCAGCCGCCCTGATGATGACGATGACGATGTGGAAGACTGGTGGATCAAGCGCCATAAACGTATGAAAAAGCTGTTAAAAGAACAAGTGGAACGCGATATCAAAAGAGACATCGCAAAGCGCTCCGTTCTACAGGAGGAATACAGCAGGCAGCAATATATAAGCTCGCAACGCCAACACAGTTTCCTCACTTCCGGTACGGTAAATGCACCGGGCGTACCTCTGCCGGAGAATCCGGCCTCCTCCCTGAATGCTGCTTTGACGTATACCAGTATTCTGGATCTGTTTGGCAATACTATGGGAAATGTTTGATTTCAGACAATTTTCCAAAACGCCTGCCACCTGCTGCATCTTGCTGTTGAGCGGATGCAGCAGCCACAATGGCAAAGATCTCCAATCCTCCTGGAATCTTTGGTATCATACTTCCTGAAGAAGGTAAATTTACAGCGCTGCCTGTCCTGCCAGTTCTGCCTGCGAATCTCCGCCTACATAAATTTTAACAATTCCTTCACCGGGTACTTCTTTCATCTCCCAGTCATAATAGCTTAGTCCTGCATAAGGAATCACGAACGTCACCATCTTCGTTTCCCCGGCTTTTAAACTGATCTTCGTGAAATCTTTCAGCTGCCGCACAGGACGCACCCGCCTGCCGGTCATCTGCTGTATATAACATTGCACGATCTCCTCTCCGTCCCGCCCGCCGGTGTTGGTCACCGACACGAATACATGAATGCCGTCTTCCCTCTTCTCGACTTTCCGGCCTGTGTAAGCGTAAGTCGTGTAAGAAAGACCGTATCCGAACGGATACAGCGGTTCTATGGGTGCATCCAGATACTTGGAGGTAAACTTGGATTTGCCGCCCGGACGGCCGGTGTTAATGTGAGCATAATACATCGGACACTGACCGGTGGCCGCCGGAAATGTGGCAGTCAGCTTCCCCGAGGGATTCACATCTCCGCAGAGAATATCCAGGATGGCATTGCCTGCCTCCACACCTGGATGCCATGCTTCCACGACGGCCGCCGCCAATTCATGCAGTTCCGGTATCGCCAACGGTCTGCCGTTAAAGAGGACCACGATCACTGGTTTGCCGGTAGATGCCAGTTTCCGAATGAGTGTCATCTGTTCCGCATTCACCGTAATGTCCGCCCGACTTGCCGCCTCGCCGCTCTCTTCCTTCATTTCTCCCACCGCAGCCACCAGGACATCCGACGTCTCCGCAGCCGCCTGGAGCGCCGCTTCATCTGCATCCGGCCCGCAGTACCTCCAGCAAAGCCCCCGCGCCGCGAAGGCTTCCACCATGCTGACACAATCCTCGGCCTTCGCGCCGACGGCCCACGCACCGGTCATCTGCCCTTTGTCCGCCGCAAGCGCGCCGAACAGAGCCACTCTCGTCTCTCGCTTAAGAGGCAGTATGTTGTTATCATTTTTCAAAAGCACGGTCGACTTTATGGCCGCTTCCCTGGCCACTGCACGATACTCCGGCCGCAGCAGTGTATTCTGCTCCCTGTCTGCCGTGGTCCGATAAGGATGATCAAACAAGCCCAGCTCGAATTTGAGCCGCAGCACATCCCCCGCCGCCTCATCCAGCACATATTCCGGCACTTCGCCGCTCTCCACCAGTTCCTGCAGACATTCTATATAGGAGTTGGAGGTCATATCCATGTCCATACCCGCCAGGATCGCCTGTCTGGCCGCCTCTTTCCTGTCCGCCGCAATTCCGTGATTGACGCACTCCGCGATGGCATTAGCGTCGCTGATCACCATCCCGTTAAAGCCCCATTTCTCCCGCAGAATGTCCCGCAAGAGCCAGCGGTTGACGCTGCAGGGAAGACCGTTGATATCGTTAAAGGCCGGCATCACCGCCCGGGCGCCCGCATCCACACACGCCTTGTAAGGCGGCAGATATTCTTCCCACAGCCGCTGCAGAGACATATCCACGCGATTATAATCCCGGCCCGCTTCTCCCGCACCATAAGCCGCAAAATGCTTCACACACGCCGCCATGGCATTTTCCCTAGACAGGTCATCACTCTGGAATCCCCGCACCTTCGCTGCACCGTAGGCGCCGTTTAAGAGCACGTCCTCCCCCGCACCTTCACTGATCCGCCCCCAGCGGGCATCCCTGGCCACATCCACCATGGGCGCGAAGGTCATATGGATCCCTGCTGCCGTGGCTTCTTTTGCTGCAATCCTTCCGGTCTTCTCCCACAATTCCGGCTCCCAGGCACAGCTTTCCGCCAGCGGGATCGGCATCACCGTACGGAATCCATGAATTACGTCATAACCGAACAGCAGCGGGATGCCCAGCCTTGTCTCCTCCACCGCGATCTTCTGCAGTCTGTTCGCCGTGGCCGCATCCCCTACGCCATTGTAGGAACCGATCCTGCCGGCCCGCAGATCTTCCTCATGATAATCCTGCTCTGCAGTGCTCATCAGCCGCCCGAATTCCTCCTGGGAAATACGGCCGTCAAACATCATATTAAGCAGTTCTTCAAAGCTGACGTCAAAAGCGCCCACAAGGGACGGACCGCACTGCTGCAGCTGTCCGATCTTTTCCTCAATCGTCATCCTGGAAAGCAGCTTTTGTATTCTCGATTCGTAATCTCTTTTCATGATCATAAATGACCTCCGTTCTGAAATAGTCTACCTGGTTTTCGTAATCTCGATCGTCTGCGTTCTCAGATTCTCGCCCGTCACCGTTACCCTGATTTTTCCTCCGCTTCGATTCTCCTTCGTCCTTTTCAGGATCGCCAGCGCATGGCCTTCTCCCGCCGTGGTATCCGGCAGCTCATAGCCCTTATGATGCAGCGCTTTCACACCGCCGAAAGCAAGAAGCCTGGCGTCGCCTTCCACCTGCAGAGACAGCGGCGCTGCGGCATCCGCCCGAAGCAGGCCATTCCCATCCACCACGTCAATATTGACGAATACCAGCGTGTCGTATTGCTCCGCCGTCAGAACCGTCGTCTCCGGCCGGCCTGCCGTCCGCAGCGTGGTCCTGCCAATCTCCTGTCCGTTCTCATATGCGACGGCCGTCAGTTCTCCGGGCTCATAGACCGTGTTAAACTGTGTCTCATAGCGGGTCTTTGCGCCGCAGGGCTGTACGCCCAAAGATCTCCCGTTCACAAACAATTCCACACTGTCGCCGCCGCCATACACCTGAATCATGATAGGCCTGCCCTCCTGTCCCTCGTAGGAATAGCAGAAGGTACAGTCCGTAAAGCACCAGGGGCCGAAGTTGCGCGGGATGCCATAGCTGCCCGGAGCCTGCACCGCGATGCAGGGCTGTTTCGTCAGGCCGAACACGATCTCCCTGTAATAGGAGACAGGACGTCTGTTACCGGTTACGGACAGATCACCGCCCACATTCATCAGATCCGGACAGGCCGGGCTTACCTCACCCAGATAATCCCAACCCGTCCAGGTAAAGTCTCCGACTGCCGCCGGACAATGGGTGATTGCTTCCCAGTTCTCCGCGATCTGCTTCGGATACGTTTCCGTCCCCACCATTACCCGGTCTGCATAGTTCGCCGCATCCATCAGATAGCGGGAAGTCATATAGTTATACCCCATGATGTCCATGGTAGTCTCCAGCTTCTCCAGAATACCGCCGATGATCGGATGGGCTACGATACCGGGCATGTTCGTCTCCATGGCCATCATGAAGACATTCACGTCCCCCTTACCCGTATCGGCCGCTCCTTCCGTGATGTCGTCCACGATCTTCGCCAGCCCGTCTCCGGCCGCGAAGGCGCCGTTGATGCCGTTGGTTGTAAAACGGGTCGGATCCAGTTCATGGAACTTGTCGCCCAGCATCCGGCTTGTCTCGAAACCCTTTTCCGTGCAGATCTCGAAGATCTCATTGCCCGTGGAATACATAATTACGCAGGGATGATTGTAATCTGCCTCCACCATATGTTCGATATCGCTCTCCCAGCTCCTCGTAAAGTCTATGGCATAGTCATAGCTTACCTTGCTCTTGTTCCACACGTCCACCAGTTCGTCCATCACGTAGACGCCCAGCTTATCGCAGGCCCGAAGCAGCGCCTGCGACGCCGGGTTGTGGGCCGAGCGCACCGCATTGAAGCCGGCCTCCTTCAGCCGCTTCACCCGGCGATACTCATAATCGTCGTAAGTGGCAGCCCCCAGAATCCCCTGGTCATGGTGAATGCAGGCGCCCCTGAGTTTCACCGTCCTGCCGTTTACCCGCAGGCCGTGGCGGCTGTCCACGGTAAGTTTCCGGATGCCGGAAGTGACCGTAACGCTGTCCAGCATCTTCTCTCCTTCGGAAATCGTCACCGTGACCGTATAGAGAGAGGGTGTAATATCATCCCACAGTTTCGCCTGATCGATATAGATATTCTTGCGCAGTTCCACAACGGATCTGCTGCCTATCCGCACCGGGCAGGTGCTGCGCACTGCCGCCTCCCGTATTTCCACCGTCACCTGCAGCGTCCGTGCAGTCAGGCTGTCGTTGTGTATTTTCGCCTGAATACCGGTAAGCGCACCGTCCTCGTCAATCTCCAGGGTGGTAAACCGCAGGTCTGAGGGCTTCACATAGACGTCCCCGCCGTGGAGCAGCCATACATCTTTGTAGATGCCGGCGCCGCTGTACCAGCGGCTGCTCCTGGTGCCGCACTTGACGGCGACCAGCACCTCATTCTCTTCTCCGTAGCGTAGATAGTCCCCAACCTCTACCGTAAAATCCGTGTAACCGTAAGCGCTGCCTCCAACCTTCGACTGATTCACGAACACGCTGGCGTTCCGGTAGATCCCCTCGAACTGCAAGATCACATGCCCGCCCCGGTACTCCTCCGGCACGAAAAACCTCTTATAATACTTATATTCCCCGGCGTCAATGCTGCCCGTATAGCCGCCGTTTACAGCCCCCTGCTTCTGCTCCTCATGAAACATGGCGTCATATGGCAGATCGACGCTCACCGCATCCTCCGGCACATGAAACACAAGTTCAAAGGGATCCAGATCCTTCCAGACTTTCCAGTTTTCGTTAAAGCAGATTCTTTCCATACCCATACCTCTCTGTCTTCGTCCGTCCTGACTCCCGTCCACCGGACGATATTTTCGCCTCTATTATCCTATTTTAATACAGGCGGTCCGGAATTGATACGACAACATTTATCGTCTGTCCGATGTTATTTAAGATTTCAAAGATAACCGAAGGCATATTGTATATTCCTGGCCCGTAAAGGTCTGCTATGTCCCTCTTCTCCCATCAGATTATTTCCTTAACACCGGATAGACAGAGGCTGTGTTTGTGCTGCCTGACAGTGCAAGCAGGCCGCACGCGATCTCTGCGACGAACTCCTTTCCTATATGGCCAACTCCCCTTTCATCCCGTTTTCTCCGGCTACCATAATTTTTCCTGCTTTACCTTCATCCTCTTTCCTTGCGACCAAAAGCGCACGCCCCTCATACAGCGTACAATAATCTGAGGCGAAGTTCTCCTCTGTTACAGGATCACCGGTGCCAAATCCCATTACCTTAGCATTTTCCATCAGGCTGACCTGCACTTTACCGCAATAATATGGTACACGGTTTCCTTCTTCGTCCACCGCCTCCACCGTTATAACCGCCACATCCTGTGCATCCGTCTCTGCCTTTGCCAACCGAAGCGCCGCCGCATCCCCCGTCGTTTTCAGGAAGCTGCTCTCCCCCTTCCGGCCTTCCGTATAATTCGTCACCGCAAGGATTCCCGGTTCATAAACAATATCCATCTGTACAATACAGGACTCCGGCACCGTTTTTCGTCCAAGCATTTTTCCGTTTACCGCAATCTCCACTTCCTCTGCATCGCTGTACAGATCCAGCCTTATCTTCTTCCCTTCGCAGCCCGGCCAGCTGTAGCTTTCCGTCACATCCGCCCATCCCCAGGCAGAGATAGTTTCCTTCTTTCCAAAATGCTCCGGCCGCAGAACCGTGATGACCGGCGCCGTCTCTTTCTTCCACAGAAGACGCCTGAATTTCCCCTGGGGACGGAGAAATCCACACAAGTCATAATCGCCGCAATATCCGACATGCCATGGATAACCGCAGAACAAACCACCCTTCTGATCATAGAAAGCGTGTCCAATCCCGCTCTCCCCGAGATAGTCAAAGGCCGTCCATGTAAAATCACCCAGCACATAAGGATATTTCATCGTCCTTTCCCATACCTTTTTCATCATCTTCGGGTAACTCTCCGTCCCAACGATCAGACGGTCCGGGAAATCCCTGCCATCCTTTTCATATCGGTCATCCAGATAATTATAGCCGACCACATCCAGATCTTTGACAAAATCCGCCGTGATTTCTCCCCAGTGTTCCGTCACATAATCTGTCTGATGAATAAACACCCTCACATCCTCCGGGATTTCGTCAAAATCAATTTCCTCACCGCTTCCGAAAATATTCGCCAGGATTCCGCCAAATTCCCCGGCATCCAGGAAAATAGCACATATCCCGTTGGTAATGGCGCGCGTAGGATCCAAATCTCGCACACATGCGCACAGGTCGTGAGAAATCCTGGCGCCGTTTCCACTGCCGTCACGCTCCCCGATCTCATTGCCGATGCTGTACATGATAACAGAAGGATGATTACGGTCACGCATTACCATGGAACCTAAATCTTCTTTCCAATGATCTTCAAAATACAGATGATAATCCTGGCTGTTTTTCTTTGCCCGCCACTGGTCAAACGCCTCGTCCATCACCAGCATCCCCAGACGGTCGCAGGCATTCAGCAGCGCCGTACTCATGGGATTATGGCTGGTGCGTACCGCATTATATCCGCTTTCTTTTAAAAGCCGGATCTTACGCTCCTCCATTGCGGAATACGCCCGGCTTCCCACCACCCCGTTATCGTGGTGGATGCATCCGCCACGGAGTTTCACCGGTCTTCCATTTAACAGCAACCCTTCTTCCCTTGTAAACGCAATGGTTCGTACGCCGAAAGTTACCGTCTTACCTTCTCCCAGATCCTGCATACAGACCTCCGCCGTATACAGATACGGATTCTCCAGATCCCACTGTTCTAACTGTTCCGAATGTAACGCGAAACTGCATACGGAATCCCCCGGCCTGCACACTGCCTTCTGCGAAGCTTCCGCAATCTTCGCGCCCTGTGCGTCCCGGATCACGACCGAAATTTCCTGTTCCTCTTCCGCTCCTGTATTCGTAACAGTCACATCTGCCTGGATCGTCCGCAGGTCCGGCGTCCTGACAAAGACAGACCAGGGCGCCAGATAAATGCCCTCTCCCTCCAGCAGGGAAACATGCCGGTAAAGCCCGCTGCCCGAATACCAGCGGCTGTTCGGCAAAGCCGTATTATCCGCCACGATCTTCAGTTTATTCTCTTCCTCATAAAGCAGCCACTCCGTAAGGTCCACATAAAATTCCGTGTACCCATAATGATGCAGTTTCGCGAGGTTCCCGTTGACCCATACCTCTGTGTTTCCATAGCACCCCTCGATAAGAAGCAGAAACCTTTTTCCCTTTTTCTCTCCGGATATGGAAAATCGTTTTTCATAAGTCCCCACACCGCCCTGGAAGAACCCGCCAGCTCCTTCTGTCCTGCTATCCGGTACTCTTGCCGTATTGATCATAAAGTCATGCGGCAAATCTACAATTTCCCTGTAGGCCTCCCCTTTTGCGTCTAAAAAAGCATTTCCGGTAGAATAAGAGAAATCCCACCCTCTGTCAAAATTAAGTATTTTCATGAACCATCCTCCTTGCCATCCTGTTTCGCTCCGCAAACTTTTTTTTGCTTCTATCGTCAATGACATTAGAAATTTCGTTTCCTATATCATCTATTATAATAAATACCAGATATCATATCTGAGAAAATCCGTTTGCATTTCCGAGATAATTTGCTATGATAGACACAAGGAGAGGATGACAAATGGCCGCACAATACGACTATATATTATTTGGGCAAATACAGGATATCAAACTAAAATATTATAAAGAAACCGGTAAGAGGCTTCTTTTCCACGATGCAGCAGAAAAATTAACAGATTGCGGCGCACAACGCCATGGTGTACCAGACATTCCAGACTTTTTGTCATGGAATCTGCGAAATGATAGAGATCTCAGAAATCTTGTCTGCCGGATTCCGATACGCTTGTCGGAAGTTTCGGATGTCAGACGCCATACCGTAGACAATGTGATCTTCCTCTCTACCAAAAACAAAGTACAGATTTCCCTGGAATCCTGCTATGCATGTGAAACTTTAATCGCTATCGATCACTTTTCCGTAATCTATGTCCTGAAAGGCTCCTGTACGCTGCTGACCGAACATACAAGACGTGTCATGCAGTCCGGAGAACTATGTATCCTTACCCCGCAAACCCCCTGTGCCGTCCTGACGGAACCCGACGACCTTGTGATCAATATCATCTCTGACCGAGCGCATTTTAAAGAAAATTTCTACAGGCTTCTGTACCATGATAATCTTGTCTCCGCCTTTTTCCGCCGCGCCCTGTTTCAAAACACAAAGGAAAGTATCTTTTTTATGCTGCCGCCCTCCCTGGACATACGAAGCATTCTGCAACATTTATTTGCCGAGTTTATGAAAAAAGACGCCTATTCCAATATACTTTTCAACAATTATCTCCAGATTTTTTATGCTAATATCATCCGCAGCACGGACAGCACTTATCTTTTTTATGCAGACCATGAAAAAACCACGGTCAAAATGCTGATGCCTGCAATATTAGACTACATAACCCATAATTATCAATCCGTCACCTTGGAACTTCTTGCTGCCCATTTCCATTATGAAAGCGCCTATCTCAGCAAACAGATCAAGGCATTCACCGGAAAAAATTACAGCGAGCTCATTACGGAATTGAAAATAAAGGAAGCCGCAAGATTATTACTGACATCGGATATGCAGGTCGATGAGATCTCAGAAGCCGTCGGATACAACAGCGCCGATCATTTTTCCTATTCTTTCAAAAAGATAACGGGCGCAACACCGCGAAGCTATCGGAAGGCCGGCGGCATCAGTTCTTAGATAAACCCTGTTTTGCAAAAGAAAAGAGAGCCGATAACCTGCATCCACATGCACCTTACCGGCTCTCTTATTCCTTTTCGTTCTTCTCTTGTCCTTCTTCGCCCATCTGCTTATTTCCTCAGCATCTGATAGACACAGGCTGCGTTTGTGCTGCCTGACAGTGCAAGCAGGCCGCACGCGATCTCTGCGCCGAACTCCTCAAAATAAGCGCGGACGCTCTCTGCGATCCTCTCCTTCAAGGATACTCTCTTCTTGCTTTCTGTGTAAGTTCTTCCTTTTAATGCTACTGTTGTCATATCTGTAAATCTCCTTTCATTCCCGCTGCCGTGCCGCCCAGTCGCCATATGCGGTTTTCTTTCCGCCTACGGTTCGCGGGCATCCGCCTTCTGTTCTGCCTCCCTTAAGCTGTCTTTGGCGTCAGCAACGTTGTTTTTGCTTTACATGTTGTATCATACAACGAAAATTCAAGGGATGATAGGTTGGATTTTGACTATTTCTAAGTCGATATTGACTTTTCAACTTAGCTTTGATAAAGTAAACAAAGCAGGACTGCGCAAGACAGTACACGGATGGCAGGACTTTTTCGAAGAGCATTCCTTATGATACGAACAGGAGGAGCCCCCTATGGAAACAACTTCCCAACACGAGATCATCCCCAGCATACAATATACCGGTATCACGATCGCCTACGCGACAACGCCCGGCGGCTACTTCCCGCTGCACTGGCATGAGGAACTGGAAATTCTGTATCCGCTGAACGGCACCGCCGACATTATCATAGAAGGCCGGAAATTCAATCTTCTGAAGAAACATATGTTGGTGGTGGAATCCCGCAAGGTTCACAGCACCTATTCTTACGACGAACTGTCCATGTTCGTCTGTATCCATCTTTCCAGGAAACATATGCGGCAGTTTTTTCCGGAGATAGACGCCTGGCAGATCCGCTGTACACCGGAAGACGCCACGGAAAAACAGTTCCCGGTATACCGGGCTACCTGCGAACTGCTGGAGGCGCTGACCCGCCTGTATATGGAAGAACCGCTCACCTACCGGATGGAGGCAAGCGGCCTGGTATTGCAGATCCTGTCCCGCCTGATCCGCTTTTTCGCCGTCAGGCGTCCGCTCCCGGAACCTGCCGAAGATAACCTGGCCATGGAGCGCATCCGGGATGTGATCACTTATGTGGAATCCCATTTCCGGGAACCTGTCGCACTGGACGACGTGGCCGGCCTGTTAGGACTCGGGAAGGAATACTTCTGCCGCTTTTTCCGGAAAAATATGGGGATGACCTTCCTAAATTACTTAAACGAGGTACGGCTTTCCCATACCTACGAAGACCTGTTAAATACGAATGCCCCCATTTCCGAAGTCATGGAGGCAAATGGTTTTACAAACCAGAAACTGTTCAATGCGGCTTTCAAGGAACTGTACGGGTGCACGCCCTCCGCGGCGCGGCGGGAGCGGTCAGGGACGCCGTAAACTTCCGAAAAGTCCTTTATACTGAGGGCACTGAAAAAGTCTGATTCTAAGAAAAAAGAATTGGGCTTTTTTC